>NZ_QOAZ01000058.1 GCF_003574675.1 Azohydromonas sediminis | reverse complement strand
TCAAGGAGCACAAGAAGGCCGCCATGAAGCTCGCGGCCTGATCAGCCCAACCTCGAACCGTGATCGCGTTTCTGCACAACTTGACAGACACAACCTCGGCAGGCCACGGGCGGGGCCGAGCGCACGGCGCTTCGCACACCGCCAACGTGTCCGCGCGAGGTGGGCCGCAGCCCGCAGGTGCCGCCGTCGCCCTGCCGCCACCCCCCACTGCAGTCCCTGCCTGCGGTCACCGCCGTCGCAGACGCAGCGCCCGGGGCACGACTGCCACGCGCCGGGAGCCACCGCCATCGGCGCAGCCCCCGGTCGCCACCGCGTCAGTCTTCGAGCACCAGCTTGCGCCCGAACGGCGCCACCGCGCCGGCGTGCGCCGGCGGCACGGCCCACACGACGGGCCAGCGCGGGCGGAAGTCGGCCGGCCCCTCGAGGTCGGTCAGCACGACGCCGATGTCGGGGCGGTGGCGGTCGGCCTCCTCGAGCAGTGGCACGAAGTCGGTGCCGCCGCCGCCGTGGAACTCGATCGCGCGCAGGTCGCAGTGCCCGGGCTCGCAGTGCTCGACGCGGCGCACGACGTGGTCGCCGATCACGAGCACCAGCTGGGCCTCGAAGCGCCGCGTCAGCGCCTGCACTTCGCGCGCGAAGCGCTCGAGCAGCGCGTCGTCGACCGAGCCCGAGACGTCGACCATCAGCGCCAGCCGCGCCACCGGCTTCGCGTGGCTGGTGCCCGGCTCCCACGGCATGCGCCGGTACGCGCCGCCTCGGCCCTGGTTGGCGATGTACGAGCGCGACGGGCGCGACCACGACAGCGTCGGCCGGCGCGCCAGCGCGTGCGCCAGCCGCGTGCGCAGCACCTGCGGCCACGGCGTGCGCGAGCGCGGCAGGTCGGCGATCAGCGCACGCAGCATCGAGTGCGCGCCGTCGCCGGCGTGCGCGCGCAGCAGCCGCTCGCTCCACTCGCGCGAGCGCTCGGCCTCGTCTTCGGGCGCGTCGTCGCCGGCGGCGTCGGCGCCGGTGCGCAGGTCCGCCGCCATCGCCGAGCCCAGCGCGCGCACGGTCGCCGAGCGCGGGCCGTCGATGCGCCGCACGGCGGACCCGGCGGCATCGCCGTCGCCGGCCGCGGCGCCACCGTCGCCCTGGCGCCGCCCGGCGCCGCCGGCGCGCGACGACGCCACGCTCGCGCGCCCGTCGTCGGCGCGCGGGGGGCGGCGGTCGTCGATCGCGCGGTACAGCCGCTCGACGTCCCACTCCAGCAGCGACTTCTCGACCGGCTGTTGCACGCCCAGCGCGAGCTGCAGCAGGCGGTCGAGCTGCACCGCGTCGCGCGGCAGCTGCAGCCACGCCAGGTGCGCCAGCGTGCTGTTGACGATGGCGTCGGCGCAGGTGTTGAACAGCCGCTCGTCGACGTCGCCGAGCACGCGCTTGAGCTCGCCCAGCCGCTGCGTGTGGCGCAGCGCGACGTGCAGCACCTCGTGCGCGACCCAGCCGGCCTGCAGCGGCAGCGGCAGCGCGTCGAACGCGGCGCCGTAGAACACCGTCGTGCCGTCGGTCCACGCCGGCGCGTGGCCGGGCTCGGTCGACGCGTCGGCCTCGCCGGCGCGCACGTCGTGGTGGTGCACCCACAGCGCGAGCCCGCCGGTGCACGGCGCGTACTCGACCATGCGCTGCACCGCGCGCGTGCCGCGGTGGCGGTACAGCGCGCTGCCGTCGTCAGCGGCCATCGCGCGCACGCTCGTCGGCGTAGCGGCGGTACGCGGCGCTGTCGAGCACGGTGGCCTCGAAGCCGCTTGCGAGCGCCTTGTGCAGCAGCAGCTCCATCGCCAGCGTCTGCGCCTCGCGCAGCGGCAGCGGCACCGGGCCGCGCGCCTCGGGCAGCTGCTCGACGATCTCGAGCGCGCGCGCGAGGTGCCGCTCGTCGCCGGCGGCCGCGAGCAGCCCGTAGACCAGGCCGTACAGCGCATCGAGCGTGCGCGGCAGCAGCGCCACCGTGTCGGCGCCGCGCTTGGCCGCGAGCAGCTGCACGACGTCGGCGCCGGCCTGGATCTCGCGCAGCACGCCGAAGAACTCGGCGGCGTTGGCCGCACCGATGCGCCCCTGCACGAACACACGCTTGGCCGGCTCCGACAGCCCGGACTTCAGCACGTTCGAGACATCCTCCCAGCCGCGCGGGCTGGCGCCGACGAGGTGGTCGTGGGCCAGCTGCGACTCGGTGTCGTCGAGCTTGTCGGGGCGCAGCTTCAGGTAGGCCATCACCTCGGGCGCGAAGTCGTGGGCCACCGCGTGCGCGAGGAACGCGTCGATCGCCGTCTGCACGTTGAAGTGGAACATGCGGTCCGCGAGCGCGGTGCCCATGTCGTGGCTCACCGCGCCGTGGAACGCGGCGTTGCCGGCGGCCACCACCTGCCAGCCGTCGGGCAGCTCGTAGTGGCCGACGCGCCGGTCGAGGATCAGCGAATACGCCGAGATCTGCAGCCGCTGGTCGGCCGCGGTCAGCTCGTCGAGGAACAGGATGCCGGCCGGCGCGTCGCGCGAAGGCAGGAACTCGGGTGGGAACCACACCGTGCGCTGCTGCACGTCGTCGGCGTAGATCGCGCCGCGGATGTCGACCGGCTCGATCGTCGTCAGCCGCAGGTCCACCAGCGGCACGCCGTGGTGCTGCGCCACCTGGCGCACGATCGAGCTCTTGCCGACGCCGCGCGTGCCCCACAGCATCGTCGCGCGCCGGCGCAGCACCGGGTCGGCGAACTGCTCGACCAGCGCCGCCTTCGCGGTGGCGATCGACACCGGCGGGATGTTCATCGGGTTGCCGAGCATCAGGGCACCGCAGGTCAGTGGGGGGCATCGGGCGCCGCGCGCCACGACGCCGCCGTCGGGCGCCGCGGCCGCGGCGGGATCTCGAAGCGCGGCATCTCGTGCAGCGAGAAGAACGCGACCAACAGCAGCGGCGGCGCGTTGAAGATCACCATGCGCCACATCGAGTCGTCCGACAGCTCGAGGTACAGCAGCAGCGGCGACGCCGCCAGCGCCGCCACCGCGAGCGCGAGCGGCAGCGCGCGGCGCACCGTGACGCCCCAGCGCGCGCGCAGCAGCCGGTCGTGGAACGCCGCCGGCGGCTCGGCCAGCGTGCGCGCGAGGTGCTCGGCGGCGCGCTGCAGCTTGCGTTCGGCGTCGCGGCTGCGCTGCGGCTCCCAGCGCGCGAGCCTGACGAGGCTGCGCCAGCCGTCGCTCTTGCGCGTCAGCCGCCGCCAGGCCCAGCCGAGCACCGCCAGCAGGTCTTCGGGCAGGTCGAGCGGCAGGCCGGGCGCCGCGACGAGCTCGAGGTCGGCCGGCATGCCGGCGACGTTCGACGGCCGCAGCCGCAGCGTGAGTCCATCGAGCCGCGCCTCGCCGAGCGTCAGCACGCGGCGCAGCGCGCCGCGCGCGGGCTCGAGGTCGTGGCTCATCGCGATGACCCAGCCGGGGCCGCGCACGAAGTGGCTGTGCGGGTCCACCCCCTCGACCTGCGCGAGCATCGCGTCGAGGTCGGTGCCGTCGATGCGCAGCGTCGCCTCGGCGCCGCTGGCGACGTCGTGCAGCACGCGCACGAGGCGGTGGCTGCGGCGCGACTTGCACTCCAGCCGCAACGTCTCGCGCAGCGCCGGCGCGCCGGCGTCGCCGGCGTGCTCGAGCGGCCTGAACGCGATGCGCCGCCCGGCGCGGTCGCTCGCCGCGAGGTCCACGTGGCGGCCGCGGCGCGAGAACGGCTCGACGAGCGCGAGGATCTCGTGGTGGGTCAGCGGCGGCAAGTCCATCGCGGCGGCGGCACGGCAGGCCCCGGGGGCCGGTGCCGCCGATTCTGCCGAAGCCGCCGCCTTCCATCGACCGGTGACCGTGCGCTTCGTGTGCCTCGTGCACGTCGCGTGCGCCGGCCACCTCGACATCGTCACCCACGACACGCCGGCCGGTGGCCGACGCGATCGCGCGCAGCAGCGCGTCGGCGTCGCGCTGACGCCGCGGGCGGCACCGGCCGCTGCACGCGCCGCACCGCGGCGGTGCAACGCGGGCCGGCGCACGCCGCCGCCCGCCTCGACGCGGTGCACCGCCGGATATCGGCCGCGGATTGGCGGCCGAACGCGGCCGTGATCGCCGCTTCACCCGGCGCCGCGCGCCCGTACCTTGCACGCTGGCGCAAGAGCGCGGCTTTCCGAGTGGTTCCGAGATGACGAGTACGCAAGACCTGCTGTGGATCGTGCTGTGCGCGGCGCTGGTCTTCGTGATGCAGGCCGGCTTCCTGTGTCTCGAGTCGGGGCTCACGCGCAACAAGAACTCGATCAACGTCGCGGCGAAGAACGTCTCCGACTTCGCGATCTCGGCGCTCGCCTTCTGGCTCGTCGGCTTCGGCCTGATGTTCGGCCCGACGGCCGCGGGCTGGGTGGGCACCGGGCTGTTCGGCGTGTTCGACGAGATTTCCGAGCGCGCGCCATTGCTGGTGTTCCTGCTGTTCCAGCTCATGTTCTGCGCCACCGCGACGACGATCGTCTCGGGCGCCGTGGCCGAGCGCATGCGCTTCGGCGCGTACATGGGCGTGTCGGTGCTGGTGTCGACGCTGGTCTACCCGGTGTTCGGCCACTGGGCCTGGGGCGGTGCCTGGGGCCTCAGCGAGCCGGGCTGGCTCGCGCGCATGGGCTTCGTCGACTTCGCCGGCTCGACCGTCGTGCACAGCGTCGGCGGCTGGGTCGCGCTGGTCGCGGTGCTGATGACGGGGCCGCGCGAGGGGCGCTTCCGTGACGGCGAGCCGCCGCGCATCATCCCGGCGGGCAACCTGCCGATCGCGATGCTCGGCTCGCTGCTGCTGGCCTTCGGGTGGCTGGGTTTCAACGGCGGCAGCACGCTCGCGTTCGACGAGCGCGTGCCCGGCGTGCTCGTCAACACCACGCTGGCCGCCGCGGCCGGCTGCGTCGCCGGGCTGCTCGTCGGCCGGCTGTGGCACGGCTACTACGAGGTGATGTACGCGATCAACGGGCTGATCGCCGGGCTGGTGGCGATCACGGCCGGCGCGCACGCGGTGACGCCGCTGCACGCGCTGCTGGTCGGCGCCGTCGGCGCCGCCGCGATGGCGTGGTGCAACGAGAAGCTGCTGCAGTGGCGCATCGACGACGCGGTCGGCGCGATTCCGGCGCACCTGGCCGCCGGCATCTGGGGCACGCTCGCCGTCGGCCTGTTCGGTGACCCGCAGCGGCTCGGCACCGGGCTGTCGCGCCTCGAGCAGGTCGGCGTGCAGGTGCTGGGCATCGCGGTGTGCGCGCTGTGGTGCACCGTCGCCGCGTGGCTCGTGCTGCGCACCTGGCGCCGCGGCGGCGGCCTGCGTGTCGACGCCGAGGCCGAGCGCGTGGGCCTGAACGTGGCCGAGCACGGCGCGCGCACCGAGCTGATCGACCTGCTCGACGCGATGGAGACGCAGCGGCGCAGCGGCGACCTGCGCCAGCGCGTGCCCGAGGAGCCGTACACCGAGGTCGGGCAGATCGCGAGTGCCTACAACCGCGTGATCGCCGCGCTCGACCAGGCCACCCAGCAGACGCTGGCGATCCTGCGCGACATGCGCGACGGCATCGTCACGTTCACGCGCGACGGCCTCGTGACGAGCCTGAACCCCGGCGCCGAGCGCCTGCTGGGCCTGGCCGCGCCGGCCGCCGTGGGCCAGCCGCTGCCGCTGGTGCTGCACCGCGCCGGCTGCGCGCAGCCGCCCGAGCCGCAGCGCCTGTGCCGCGACGGCGCGCAGCTCGAGCTGCGCGTGATGCGCGCGGGCTCGGCGCGCACGTTCTACGAGCTCAGCGTCAGCGAGACCCAGACCGACGACGGGCCGCAGTTCACCGCGACGTTGCGCGACGCCAGCGACCGCAAGCAGGTCGAGGCCCAGCTGCAGCGCGAGCGCGACATCGCACAGGTCACGCTCGCGTCGATCGCCAACGGCGTCATCACGACCGACGAGGCCGGCGTGATCCAGTACATGAACCCGGTGGCCGCGAGCCTGACGGGCTGGGAGGCGCACCAGGCGCGCGGGCAATTCGTCAGCGTCGTCTACCAGCTCGTCGACGAGGCCACGGGCCAGCCGCTGGCCAACCCGGTGCGCGACGTGCTGCGCCGCGGCCAGATCCTGCCGCGCCACGAGCACGCGCTGCTGAAGAAGCGCGACGGCACGCAGGTGCCGGTGCTCGACACCGCGGCGCCGATCCGCTCGCGCGAGGGCTTCCTGATCGGCACCGTGCTGGTGTTCAACGACGTCACCGTCACGCTCAACCTCGCGCGCGAGTTGACGCACCAGGCCGCGCACGACGCACTGACCGGCGCGCCGAACCGGCGCGAGTTCGAGCGCCGGCTCGGCGAACTGCTCGTCGGCGGCGCCGCCAGCGGGCTGTCGCACGTCGTGTGCTACCTCGACCTCGACCAGTTCAAGGTCGTCAACGACACCTGCGGCCACGTCGCCGGCGACGAGCTGCTGCGCCAGGTCACGGCGCTGATCCGCGGCCTGCTGCGCGCCGGCGACACGCTCGCGCGGCTGGGCGGCGACGAGTTCGGCCTGATCCTGCAGGCCTGCCCGCTCGAGCACGCGCTGCGCGTGGCCGAGAAGGTCCGCGAGGCGATCGCCGACTTCCGCTTCGCGTGGGAGGGCAAGTCGTTCTCGATCGGCGTGTCGATCGGCGTCGTGCCCACGTCGACCATCGGCCACGACCTCGGCGCGCTGCTCGCCGCCGCCGACGCCGCGTGCTACGCCGCCAAGGAGGCCGGGCGCAACCGCGTGCACGTGTTCGAGCCCGACGACCGCCAGGTGATGGAGCAGCGCGGGCAGATGCAGTGGGTCACGCGGCTGACCGCCGCGCTCGACGCCGACCGGCTGCGGCTGTGGGTGCAGCCGGTGGTCGCGCTGCACGACGACGGCGGCGCAGTGCCGCACCACGAGATCCTCGTGCGGCTCGAGGAGGACGGCCAGATCGTGCCGCCCGGCGCCTTCCTGCCCGCGGCCGAGCGCTACGGGCTGATGCCGCGCATCGACCAGTGGGTCGTCGACAACACGCTGTCGTGGCTCGGCGACCGGCTGCGCCGCGACGGGCGCATCGACGGCGTCTACGCGATCAACCTGTCGGGCGCGTCGCTGTCGGACGAGCGCTTCCGCCGCACGCTGCGCGCCACGCTCGAGCAGCGCCGGCTGCCGCCCGGGGTCCTCTGCTTCGAGATCACCGAGACGGCGGCGGTGGCCAACCTGTCGAAGGTCGTGCACTTCATCGAGGAGGTCAAGGCGCTCGGGTGCCTGTTCTCGCTCGACGACTTCGGCAGCGGGCTGTCGTCGTTCGCGTACCTGAAGAACCTGCCGGTGGATTTCCTGAAGATCGACGGCAGCTTCGTCAAGGACATCGCCGACGACCCGATGGACCTCGCGATGGTGCAGGCCATCAACGCGATCGGCCACGTGATGGGCCTGAAGACGATCGCCGAATACGTCGCGAGCGAGGCGATCGCGCAGCGCCTGCGCGAGATCGGCGTCGACTACGGCCAGGGCTACCACCTCGGCGAGCCGCGGCCGCTGGCCGACGTGCACGAGGCGCGGCTGATGCCGCGCTGATCGCAGTCGCCGAACCCGTCGCAGCGCCGACGCGCGGATCAGTCGAGCCTCTGCGTCGCCGCATCCCACTCCAGAATGCGCGCGCGCATGCTCACTCCGTCGCATTCGACGACGGCGGCGGACTCGGTACGGCGATGCAGCGCCAGCGCCACGGCACGGCCCTCGAGCGACGGTCGCGTCGAGTGCCCGATCGACCACACGCCATCGGCAAGCGACCCGAACGAGATCTCGAAGTCGACCAGCGCCGCGGCGTGCGCCGGGTGCGTGCGCACGACGTCGGCCAGCGTCGTCCCCGGCGCGACGCCGGCCGGCCATGCGACGCTGCGCGGGCGCACGCGCATCAGGCAGCAACCGGCCAGCAGCCACCACGTCGTGTCGTCTTCGCGGCCGCCGGCGACGACGACGGCGTAGCGGCCCTGCGATCCCGGCAGCCGCTCCCAGACCTCGTGATAGTCGGCATGCAGGCCCGTCTCGAGCAGACGATCGGGACCGTCGAACGCGATGCGACCGGCGTCGGGCGCCATCGCCGGCGGCTGCAGATCGACATGGCGGTGCCAGGTGCAGACCTCACCGGCCGCATCGGGGTGCACGGTCGTGACACCGGCGAAGCCCTGCTGCAGCGCCAGGCGCGTGACGTCGCCATCGCCTGCCGGTCGTGCACAGGCGGGGATGCGCAGGTCCGCGTGCCAGCGCGCGGTCTGCAGCCACCGCACGACGGTGGTGTCGTCGCGCGCGGTGGGCGTCGCGAGCAGGCGGCGCACCCACACGCCGCGCAGGCGGGCCGGCACCGGCGGCGCGTCCTCGGCGCTCACTCGACCACGCGCGGCAGCGCGCGCCAGAACGCGAGGTCGTGGTTCGGCCACGGCACGGCGCCGGTCTCGCGCGCCAGCGCCTTGAGCTTGCGGATGCTCGCCAGCGCGAGGTCCTCGCGCTGCTGCCACAGCCCGCCGGGCGCGACCTCGTCGTCGAGGTTCTCCTGCAGGTCGGCGGCGTCGCCGCACAGCAGCACCGGCGGGCCCTTCGGCAGTTCGATCCACATCGACATGTGGCCCGCCGTGTGACCGGGTGTGGCGACCGCGCGCACGCCGGGCGCGACGTCGTACTCGCCGCGCTTGAGGCTGAACGGAAACGGCCGGCCGGCGTCGTCGACGAGGTCGTCGGCGAACACCGCCGGGTCGTCGCGGTGCGCGGCCCACTCGTCGTGCTGCAGGTGGATCTCGGCGCCGCAGCCGCAGCGGCGCAGGTCGCGCAGGCCACCGGCGTGGTCGAAGTGCAGGTGGCCGATGAAGATCACGTCGACGTCGGCCGGCGCGAGCCCCAGCCGCGCGAGGTGCCGCGGGATGCGCTGCGCGTCGTCCATCTCGGGCGCGCCGAACGCGAAGGAGGCCGGGTCGTACCAGCGCGCGCGCTGCGTCGGGTCGGCGATCTTCGCGTGGTCGCAGCCGACGTCGTAGAGGATGCGGCCGTTCGCGGTCTCGATCAGGTAAGCGAGGATCGGCGCCTCGATCGTCGTGCCGTGGCCACGGCCCAGTGTCGAGATCGACTTGTCGTAGCGGTGGGTGGCCGTCAGCAGCGGCCACAGACGGCGCACCGTCGTCATTCGTGCGTCTCCTTCGCATTCGCGGCGGCGCGTTCGTCGGCCAGTGCGGCGACGACGGTGTCGGTGTCGACGACGCGGCCGAAGATGCCGCCCTCGACGCCGATCATCGCCAGTGCCGGTGCCTGCAGCGCGGGGTCGCTCGCGGCGCAGGCGTCGCCCACCGTCCAGCACGCGTAGCCGCGGTCGACCGCCTCGCGCAGCGTCGAGTGCACGCAGACCTCGGTCGTCACGCCGCACAGCACCAGCGTCGCGATGCCGCGCCGCGCGAGCGTCTCGGCGAGGTCGGTGCGGTGGAACGCGCCGTAGCCGGGCTTGTCGACAACGATCTCGCCCACCGCCGGGCGCAGTTCGTCGATGAAGTCGTGACCGTACTCGCCGCGCACCAGCAGCCGCCCGAGCGGTCCGCGCGCGCCGATCGGCGCGCCGGCGGCGACGCTGCGCGCGAGCTTGACCGGCGGGCAGTCCGACAGGTCGGGCCGGTGGCCTTCGCGCGTGTGGACGACGAGCACGCCGGCGGCGCGCGCGGCGCCGAGCAGGCGGCCGATCGCCGCGATCGGCGCGGCGAGCCGCGCGACGTCGAGCCCGGCGCGGTCGGCATAGCCGCCCGGCGCGCAGAAGTCGCGCTGCATGTCGATCACGACGAGCGCGGTCGTCGCCGGGTCGAGCGTCGGCGTGGTCATCCGTGAAGCCTCAGAGCTTGTGAATCATTCGATCGGTGCTGAGCGCTGATCGAGTGGCGTTGATCGCGCGCGGTGTCGACGCCGGCATCGGCCGCACGCGACCC
>NZ_QOAZ01000057.1 GCF_003574675.1 Azohydromonas sediminis | reverse complement strand
CCGCGCTGCTGTCGGATCTGGTCGAGCGCGGGCTGGATGCCCAGCGCATGCGGCTGTGGGTGATCGACGGCGGCAAGGCGCTGCGCCGGGCCATCGTCCAGACCTTCGGCGCCAGCGCGCTCGTGCAGCGCTGCCAGGAGCACAAGCGGCGCAACGTGCTGGAGCACCTGCCCAAGGAGCTGCACGCCAGCGTCAAGCGGGCCCTCAAGGAGGCCTGGTCGGCCTCGGACGCCGATCTGGCGCGCAAGCAGCTCGGCCGTCTGGCCTCCGCGCTGCAGGCCAGGCACCCGGGTGCGGCCGCCAGCCTACGCGAGGGCCTGGAGGAGACGCTGACCGTGCAGGCACTGGGCATCACCGGGGCGCTGTACCGCACGCTGCGCACGACCAACCCCATCGAGAACCTGAACGGCTCGGTGGCGCACTACAGCCGCAACGTCAAGCGCTGGGGCGACGGCCAGATGGTGCTGCGCTGGGTGGCCAGCGCGCTCAGCGACGCGGCCACGCGAATGCGCAAGCTGCGCGGCTGCGGCCAGATGCGCACCCTCCTCAAGGCCCTGGATGCCCGTCGTCCGGCAAGCGACGACGGCACCGTCTTCAAGGCCGCGTAGCATGTTCACCGAGGGGCCGTCACCGGTCACGGTTCAACAGCGAACGGGACAACGCCCCTGCGCCCACTGCCGGCGCGCCGCACGGCCGACTTCGAGGAGATCGACGCCCGGGTCAGCAAGTTCGGCGTGTTCACAGCCAAGAGCGTGCTCTACAGCGTGCCCTCGCGGCTGGCCGGGCATCGGCTGAAGGTACGGCTGCACAGCACCCACCTGGACGCCTGGCTGGGCGGCGTGAAGGTCTTCGAGTGCGAGCGGCTACACGCGAGCACGGCCGACCGCCACCCGCGCAGGATCGACTGGCGCCACATGCTGCCCAGCCTGAAGCGCAAGCCCGGTGCGTTCGCTCGCTGGGTGCTGCGCGACGCGATGTTCCCGCGCAGCGAGTACGCCCAGGCCTGGGAGCAGATCAGCGCCCGGCTGCCCGAGCGCTCGGCGTGCCGGCTCATGGTCGATGTGCTGGACTTGGCCGACCGCGCCAATGTGGTGGCAGAGCTCGCCGGGGTATTGGCCGGGCTGCAGGCCAGGGATGAATTGCCTGACATCGACGAGCTGCGCCATCGCTTCGCGCCCAGACAGCCGACGATGCCAGAGGTGCAGGTCGTGTTGCCCGCGACCGACGTGTACGACGAACTGCTGGAGGCCGCATGACCAGCGCCACCACCGTCAACACCGCCGATGCGACCGGCTCTGGCGCCGCGGTGCCGATCATGCTGACCGAGCTGCGGCTGCCGACCATCAAGCGGTTGTGGGCTGATCTGGCCGCGCAGTCCAACCGCGAGGGCTGGCCTGCAGAACGGTTGCTGCACACGCTGTTGGGCCATGAGATGGCCGAGCGTGAGACCAGACGTCTGGCGCGCGCCCGGGCCGACAGCGGACTGCCGCCGGGCAAGAGCCTGGCGGAGTTCGACTTCGCCGCGGTGCCGGCCGTGTCCAAGGCGCATGTGATGGCCCTGGCGGAGGCCGACAGCTGGATCCGCCAAGGGCACAACCTGCTGGCGTTCGGCCCGCCTGGCACCGGCAAGACGCATCTGCTGGCTGGCATCGGCCATGCGCTGATCGACCGCGGGCTGAAGGTGCTGTTCGTGCGCACCAGCGAGCTGGTGCAGCGGCTGCAGGCTGCCCGGCGTGACCTGCGTCTGCCGGCCGAGCTGGCCAAGCTGGACCGCTTCGAGCTGATCGTGCTGGACGACTTCAGCTATGCCCGGCGTGACCAGGCAGAGACATCCGTGCTGTTCGAGCTGATCGCCGAGCGCTACGAGCGCAGGAGCATCGCCATCACTGCCAACGCGCCGTTCTCGGCTTGGGACGAGGTCTTCCCGGACAAGGCCATGACGGTGGCGGCCGTGGATCGCCTCGTCCATCACTCGACCATCCTGGAGATGAACGTGGACAGCTACCGACGCCGCGCTGCGTTGCCGGCTCGCCGGCAACGCAGCGCAACCCCAACCCAATGATCAACGCCCGACCGCACCGCTCACGATAGTTGTCGCTGACAGCTCAGGATAGTTGACGCCGGGCAGAGAGTGCCTCAGCTCGTCAGTTTACTGACCAGCAGATGCGAGCCCGCCCCTGCTCCGTATCCATCCCAGGCAACGCGGCCGACGGATTGCGGCAACAGCGGTCATCGCTGCACACGGAGGCAAAGTCTGCAACCAGTCTGCTACAGACATCCAGAGCCATTGAGGCGAGCGGTCCAGGCAGATGCATGACTGCAAGGGCGGACTGCGGCCGCAGTGCCAGAGGTCGAGGCGACCGTGGTTAAGCGCCGCTGGTTGATGACCAGGAGGAAAGGCAGCCAAGGGTTGTGGGCAGGAGACGGTGCGCAGCGATCCGGGGGTTGCGGCTCGGGATCGGGTGGTACACACTGGGGATCCAGTTTTCGCTTCCTCGCTCTTCCGCCTCGGCGTAGACCGCTGGGGTGACAACGGGTTGCAGAAAAGTTGGTGGAGATCCTCCTCGTCTCCACCACAATCCCTCCAAGTGCTTGATTTGCAAGGCAAATCAGGCAGTTCAACAGCTTACGGCAGGCCGCTGGTGCACAACACTGATGCACATCGGGATTCCTGCGTATGCTGTTCATGCCCTCTCACCTCACCCAGCGCGCTGGCATCTTTTACTTCCGCGCGCGCGTTCCCACCCACCTGGTCGAGGCCTTCGGTCGCAGCATCGTCTCGCTGAGCCTGGGCACCCGCGACCCCTCCGAGGCACGCCGCCGCGCGCGTGAGCGCCGCGTCGAGTTCGAGCGCGCACTCGCACAACTCGAACCCGCAGCGCCAGCCCGAAGCGACGACTGGCGCGGCAGCGTGCTGCACCTGTCCGATGCCGACATCGAGGCGCTTTGCGAGCGCTACCGCGCCCAGCGCCTCCTGGAAGACGAGCAGCAGCGCATGCAGGGACTCAGCGCCGGCGCGCACGAACTCGACCTGGACCTGCTCGAGATCGCGCTGCCTCGGCTGCGCAGTGCCTACGCGCGCGGCGACCTCAGCGACGTTCACGCGGACCTCAAGCGCTTCCTCGACGCGATCGGGCTCAAGGTGTCGCGATCGTCGCCCTCGTACGAGCGCCTGGCGCGCCGCTTCCAGCAAGTCGATCTCGAACTGCACGAGGCGCTGTTCAAGCGCCGCAGCGGCGTGCCGGTGGACGTGCCCGCGATCGCTGCCGGCAACGCGCTGCGGCTGGCCGACGTGCTCGCGTGCTGGAAGCGCCACGGCAGCCGCCGGCCCAAGACCGTACGCTCGTTCGAGCAGGCCTTCGAGCTGCTGGACACACACTGCCACGCCGCCAACGCACGGCTGCTGAAGAAGGCCGATGCGATCGCGTTTCGCAACGCGCTGCAGGACAAGGGCGATCACTCGCCGCGCACTATCGGCAAGATGATCGGCTTCCTGCGCGCAGCGTTCCAATGCGCCGTCGACGACGACCTGCTCGAGGCGAACCCTTTCGCCGGCGTGAAGGTCACGGTGAACGAGCTCGAACACGCGGGCAAGTCGCGCTTGCCCTTCGAGATGCAGGAGCTGCAGGCCATCTTCAGCGGCCCGGTGTATCAGCCCGGCTTCCGCCCGCGTCCGAGCCTGGGCCAGGCGTGCCACTGGCTGCCGCTCATGGCCCTGTTCACCGGCGCACGACTCGAGGAGCTCGCGCAGCTCGAGGTTGCGGACATTCAGCCCGATCCGGTTGCAGGACACCGCATCTGCATCCGACACGACGTCGGGCGCAGCCAGCGCACCAAGAACGCCAACTCAGTACGCGACATTCCGTTGCACCCGCGGCTCGCGAAGCTGGGCTTCCTGGAGTACGTTCGTTCGTGTGGGTCAGGGCCGCTGTTCCCGGCGTTGCGCGCCGACCGCTACGGCAAGCGGGGCACGGTGTTCAGCACCTGGTTCGGGCGCTATCTTGACCAGGTCGGCATCCGCTCGCGCACGCGGGTTTTCCATTCGTTTCGTCACAGCTTCGTGCAACGCGCCAAGGAGCGGGTCGAGCTCGTGCCGGTCGAGGTCCGCGAGGCGCTCGTCGGCCACCTCTCTGCCCGGCACATCGAGATGGTGTACGGGCACCGGCTCTACCCTATCGAGCCGCTGACGCGCGCGCTCGCGCACATCGACTGGCCTGAGCTTGACCTGCGGCATCTCGAGCCGAGCTGACCTCGCGCAGCGGCGTGGCTCCGCTGCGTTGGATGCAGGGGCCTCGACCCTAGCGTGACGGCTGCGGCCGCAAGAGACCGACCGCTCCTCAGTGCCCCCCCGAGCCCGTAACTGCGCTCGGTGCGCAGCATGTCGTCCCAGCTCTCGAAGCCGTGACTTTGTGCGACGAGTAGCTGCGCCATGCCCATCGAGAGCCTGCCGTCGCTGCACAGACGCAGCGCATGCGCCCGCGCAGCAAGTTCCGCGGACGACGGCTCGCGCCGGCGAATCAGGTCGAGCGGCGTCATAGCGGCACACGGTGCGATGGCGCACAGGGCCTCGACGACGGCGTCCTGCGGCCGCGCCCACAGGCTCTCGCCGCCGGCGCGCATCCATTCGCCGACCGTCTGGCCCCTGAGCTCACGCCACGGCATCCAGCTCGCCGCGGCGCGCCAGTTGAGTTGGCCCTCGGACCAGAGTTCCACGAGCAGACGCCCTTCCCCGGGGATGAGGCTCTCGAACTCCATCTGCTCCTCGTCGTCGCCAAACGGCTGCCCGACTGGCACGTCGACGAACAGGCCTCGCGCCATGGCTCGCCGCACCGCATCCCGCAGCTCGGACTTCGGGTCGGCCGGCTCGTCATTCTCGTCGTCATCAGGTTCGTTCATCTCGGTAACTCCTCCTCGCTCTCCCAGGACGGGAGACCAATTCGTACAGCGAGCACGGGGCGGGTGCAGGGCACGCGCTGATGCCGCGGGATCCCGTTCGGCAAGCAGCTGTGGTTTCGTTCGATGGGGGGACGCCCATCGGACGACATCACAGCCGCGTCACGGGCGGACGAAAAAGACGCCCCTGCCGTAAAGCAGGGGCGTCGTCGTGAATGACGTGTCCTCGTCGACCTGGTCGACCTTGCGCGTCACACCATCACGGCTGCCTCGGTGGGAGATTCGGCCTCGGCCGCGACGGCGCGTCCCGACACCGACCAGCGCGTCGGGCGCGCCTTGCTGCAGGTAACGACGACCTCGTACTCGTGCACCGTCGGGTCGATGACCGCGCACTGCGCGAGCTCGGCCACACACACCCCCGGCCTGAACGCGATGCGGTACACCGACACGCCCGACGCCGGTCGCGCGACGAGCGCGAAGCGCTCGAGCAGCCGGCGCAGCGTCGCGCGCGCGGCATAGACCTCGACGCCGCCGTCGAGCATGCGGTGCAGCAGCGGCAGCGGGTCGAGCTCGAGCTGCGCGCGCAGCTGCTGCTCGGTGAGCCGCCCCTCGCCGCGCGTGAGCGCCTCGAGCCGCGTGCGCGCCACGCGCAGCTGCGACGCCGTCTGCGCGAGTTCGTCCTGGAACAGCTCGGGGCCCACGGCCGGGTTCAATGCGAGCTGCTTGAGCCGCTGCAGCGTCGCCTCCAGGCGCTGCACCCGCGAGCGCAGCTCGCGCTCCTCGCGCTGCGGTCCGTCCTCGAACCGCTGCGCGAGCCGCTGCCTGAATTCGGCGATGACCTGCGCACCGAACAGCTGCTCGAGCCCCCAGCCCAGCGCCAGCCGCGCCGCCTGGACCGACGAGTACCCTATCCAGCCCTCGCGTGCGCCGACCCGCACGGCCGTCTCGCAACTCGGGCAGTGCAGCCCGAACGAGGCCGGTCCGCCCGAGACGCTGAGCAGCGACGCGCAGTCCCCGCAAGTCACGAGGCCGGCGAACAGGTGCCGCCCGCCCCCGCGCGGTGCGCGCTGGCGGCTGCCCGCCCCGTCGCCGCCGCCGGGGCAGCACGCGTACCACAGCTCGTCGCTCACGAGCCTGAGCTCGAGCCGCGGGAACTCCTGCGTGACGACCTGCCTGTTGCGCTTGCGCGCGCGGCTGCGGGTGTAGGGGCTGCCGTTCCAGACGAACACGCCGCGGTAGATGGGGTTGCCGAGCATGCTCGCGATGCGGCCGGGCCGCCAGTACGACGGCCGGCCGTCGCGTCCGAGTGGCGGCGCCACACCCTCGCGCATCAGCATCGCCGCAATCTGCGCGAGCGACATGCCGGCGTGCCTTGCCCGGTACACCCGCCGCACGACGGCGGCCTGCTCCTCGTCGACGACCCACCGCGCGCCCTCCGGCGAGCCGCGCCGTGCGTGCCTGTCGCGCACGAGCCGGTATCCGTAGGGTGGCTGCGCAATCATGAAGCCGCGGTGCAGCGCACCGAGCATGCCGCGCGTGGTGCGCGCGCTCGTCGAGTCGACCTCGTGGACGGCCGTCATCAACTTGAGCATGACGAGCATCTTCCAGTCGTCGCGCGTGGTGTCGATGCCGTCGGCGGTGTACACGCGCAGGCCGCGCTGCTCGACGAGGTCGATGAGCAGCGCACCCTCGCGCATGTGCCGCGTCAGGCGGCTGATTTCGTCGGTGACGACGCACGTGACCTCGCCGGCCTCGATGGCATCGAGCAGGCGCTGGTAGCCGCTGCGCCTGCTGCGGCCCTCGGCCTTGCCCGTGACGGCCTCGTCGGCGAAGACGAGCCGCTCGTCGATGGTCAGCCCGTGCCGTTGCGCGACCTGGTGGCAACGCCGCAGCTGGTCGTCGATGGACGTGGCGCGCTGGTCGTCGCTGGAGTACCTCGCGTACGCTGCGACTCCTGAGCCTGACATTCGTTCTCCTTCTTGTTGTTGTGTTGCGGTTCGGTTCGTTGTGCTGAAAGAGCCATCTCGACCAGCAGGTCGATCAGCTCGCTGATGGCGGGATGCAATGCATGTCCTCCTGCGTGCCGGTGCCGCCCGGGGCGCACCGCACGATCTGGCCTTCGACATGACGGCCAGCTGGGCCGTCGTCGGGCACGCCGGTCGGGACGGACCCGACCGGCTCAGTGCCCTTTCAATCCACTCGCTGCTGTCAGCTGCTACGAGCTGACCCGGGCGTGTCGCTCGGCGCTCGACGGCTCGACGTACAGGCTGATGACGACGAGGGGCTCGCCGTGCGGCCCCTCGGGTCGCAGCCCGAGCTCCTCGAGCGCCTCGTCGGTGTCGAGCCAGTCGAGGAAAGCGCGCAGGCACGTCGCCACCCCGTCTGCGTCGGCCGGGCGACGGCAGGCGCTGCGGGCGAGCGCCGCGCGCATCTCGTCGGTGACGTCGGTGCGAACCCGCCTGTGCGAATCGCCGTCGGTCATCACCACGTCAAGGTGCCCGCAAGCGACGCCCAGGTGCAGCCACGTCTGCGCGTACTCGCCAACGACGTCGAACGCCAGCACGGCCGCCGCACCGCCGCCGCGCACGAGCAGCAGGCCCAGCTCGTGCTCCCGACTCACGAGGCTCGAGCAGTTGACCTGAACGTGCCGCCGGGCGTCTCGCATCAGCGCCCGAGGCACCTGACACGCCGGCAGCAATGCCGCCGCGCCGCGGGGATGGGCTTGCCCGGCTGGTCCCTGGCGCAGCTGTGCCGGCACGATTTCGATATCGAACCCATGGCGGGCCCTGAGGGTTGTCCTGTTCATCTGTGGATTCCTATGCAAAGTGCGTTGTCCTCGCCGCAATGCGGCACTTCGTATAGGCACCCGCCAAAAACAGGTTTGCGCTGCGACGCGGGGTCGCACGTCATCGGGATCCGCTCGGGCCGGGTGGCCAGGCATCCACACCTGGCGTGGCAGCGGTCGGCGCCGAGCACGGCGTGCATCTGGGCCCTTGCGGGCTGTCGACCTGCACCACGCGCTGGGGCACGACCTCGAACCCCTCGCGGACACGCCGAATGGCGCAGCCCGCGAGGCCGCCCCACCCTCACCGCAGCCCAGTGCCAAGACTGCCTTACAATCAAGTAAGGCAGAAGGAGCAGCATCCGTGTCGACGGCCACGCTGACCACGAAGGGCCAGATCACCATCCCGGTCGACGTGCGGCGTGCGCTCAACGTCGAAGCCGGTGACCGGGTCGAGTTCGTCGAGATCGAGCCCGGGCGCTTCGAGGTGATCGCGGCGACGCGCTCGGTGCGCGAGCTCAAGGGGCGCTTCGGCAAGCCCAAGCGCGCCGTCTCCATCGAGGAGATGAACGCGGCCATCACGGCGCAGGCCACACGGTCGCGATGATCGGGCTCGACACCAGCGTCCTGGTGCGCTACATCATGCAGGACGACCCCAGGCAGTCGCCGAAGGCCACGCGCCTCATCGAAAGCCTGACCAGCGACCAGCCCGGCTTCGTGCCGATCGTGGCGGTCGTCGAGCTCGTTTGGGTGCTGTCGTCCAGCTACGGGCTGAACCTGGATCAGCTGGTCGAGGCGCTGGACCTGCTGCTGCGCAGTAAGGAGATCGTGGTCGATCGCGCCGACCTGGTGCTGCAGGCGCAGCGCCGCTTCGCCCGCGGCGGTGCGGACTTTGCGGACTGCCTGATCGAGCGGATCGCGCACGCACACGGGTGCCAGGCGACGATGACGTTCGATTCTGGTGCCGCTAAGGCGGCGGGCATGACGCTCGTGACCTGATCTGCGCGCCCCTGCGCCGCAGGCGGGAGTGCGCATCCGCACACCCGCACGTGCGCGTCGCGCAAGGCCGCGCCAAGCCGAGCCCCCCGAAATGCGAAGCGGCCCTGATGGGCCGCTCGCGGGGTCTGCTCGGCGCAGCGCAGGCAGGCGAATGCGCCTGCCCGGCTGCAGGTCACACCGGGACAGGCGCTGCGCTGCGCCGAGGTGGCAGAAGCTGGCGGCAGGGAATCGACGGCACCATGTCAATCGGTGCTCGTGCGGCGAGCGTGCTTAGGAGGGTGACCTCGGCTTCCTGCAGCAACGCGTACTCGCCGCGGCAGGTCTGCGTCTGTTCGTCCCGACGGCGCAACAGATGGACCGGACGCTGCACCTGCAGATGGTGGTCCCGTGCAGCGCCTCGGTCATGCCGATGGCGCAGTCCGCGCACGGGTTGACGACGCTGATACCGAGGCCGCCCAGCTGGGCGTCGGTATCGCTCAGCCCGCTGACCATTGCCGCCATGCCGCGCAAGTGACAGTGCGAGCAGGCGAAGAGCGCGGCGACCCGTGGTGGTGGGAACCGCGCGCGTAGTGGGCTGCGTCGTGGGTGCGACTGCCATTCGGCGACGACTGTCCGGGCTGCACGGCGGCAGCGCACTGCGCGCGTCGTCAGGCGACGGCGTCAGTGCGTGGCGCGCCGGCTCGCTTGGGTCGTCAGCCCAACGCAACGCGCTCGCGCGCGGCAGGCAGGCGGCTCAGTGCTTTGTCCCGGTGAGGCCCAGCGACTGCTCCAGGAAGTCGCGCAACGAGTGCGCCATCGAAGTGGGCAGCACGCGCTGCAGCCTCGACATGCGCAGCGGCGGCGTGTCGGGCGTGCAGACCATGCAGAACTGCGCGTGCTGCAGCTCGGCGTGCTGGCCAAAGACCGAGGGCACGCATTGCCGGAAGACGTCGCCGTGGGTGAGCAGCAGAAGCTGCAGGGCGAAATCGTCCGCCGTTTCGGCGGTGCGTGGTGCGCTTTCGCGATGCCGCCGGTCCTCGTCGCTCAACCGGAAGTCACTGCGTGCCCTCGCGATGTTCCCGTCCTCGAACTCGGCCGTGAGAACCATCTGACCTGCCGCATCCCACTGCTCCATGGCGTTCCACACGTGCGGGTCGGTGGCGTCGGCGAGCCAGTACAGCCCGTTGGGCCCCGCCTGCAGCCCGAAGAGGAATGCGGGAAGCCGGCCATCCAGGAAGACGCGACCGTGCCCGGACCAGTTCGGCAGCGTCGGGTCGACGACGAAGCGTGCGCTGTCGAACTCGGCCTTGAGCACGGTCTGGCTGCGTGACACGGACTGCGTGCCATTGCGCCATTCGCACTCCTGCGAATTGGCGAACCAGCCCGGCGGCACGAACACGATGCCGTCGCCGAACGCGGAAATCAGGTTGTTGAAGATGTTGTCGGACATGTTTGTCTCCATAAGCAAAGTGAGCGGTTGAAGGAAGCCGACCATCGGGCCGAAGGGACCGAAGACCGGATCTGGCGTGCGCACCGCTGGTGTGTCGGCGCTGCACGCTCGCGTCTAGCAAGGGTTCTTAAACGCGGCAGCCGTCGTGCCGCGAGCCGTCTCGAGGTCCGCGACCCGCGCACAGCCAGCCCGCGGGCCGTGCTGGGCGGGACGGCGCCCGCGCCTCGACGACCTTTGCGCGGCGCTTGGTCGACTCGAGGGGTCCAAGCGGCAGCGTCAGTCGAACCCGCGGTTCAGCCGCTGCGCTTCCTCGCAGGAAAGAATCGGGGGGCCGTCCCCGTTGTAGGACACGGGGTCGGCCAGGACGAGATTGCCGAGCCTGTCCACCATGAGCTGACGCTCATGGATGTCGTCGAGCACGCAGCCCGTGTCCTGGATGAGGCGCGCCAGGAACGTGAAGGCCTCCGCAAGGGGCGGGAACTTGCGCGCGAGGTGCAATGCCAGCTTGTGGTCGTTGTCCGGGTCGAGGCTGTAGGGCTTGCCCCGAACTTCAGCCAATAGCGCGTCTCGCAACGCCGCAGCGCGACGGTGCTGCGGCAGGTCGGTGATGGGATGCAAGCGCTGCACGAGATAGGCGTGGTAGTCGCCTGCACTCGTGTCGTCACTGCGCGCGACCAGCCGCAGCCGGCGTTGTCCCGTTCGCTGTTGAACCGTGACCGGTGACGGCCCCTCGGTGAACATGCTACGCGGCCTTGAAGACGGCGCCGTCGTCGCTTGCCGG
>NZ_QOAZ01000056.1 GCF_003574675.1 Azohydromonas sediminis | reverse complement strand
TCGACCCCGCAACGAGCGCGGTGCTCGTCGATGAAGGCGTTCACTTGCGGTGATGGCGGTCGAGCTCCGCCTGGGCGAAATATGCGCTGGCCAACATCAGGATCTCGTTGGTCTTGCGCAGTTCGCGCACCTCGCGCTCGAGTTCCTTGATACGCTGCTGCTCGGCCGTCGTGGTGCCAGGCCGCACGCCGCTGTCGCGCTCGCCTTGGCGCACCCACTTGCGCAGCGTCTCGCCCGTGCAGCCGATCTTGCTGGCGATCGATTCGATCGCCGCCCACTGCGACGGGTACTGGTCCTTGGCGTCGAAGACCATGCGCACTGCACGCTCCTGCACCTCGGGGGAAAACTTCGGGGACTTCCTCATGATGACTCCATTCTCAATCGAAGGAGCCTCCTCAAAATCCGGGGCGGTTCAGCATGCCGCATCGGCCAGACGACCAGCGTACCGGTTGGCGCCCGGCATCAAGGGTTCGCTTCGCCGCTTCGCGCCCTTGACCCCGGCCGCCAGCCAAGACATCACCGAATCCACCCACACGGAATTCAAGAGAGGCACAATTCATACCAACGCTGGCGTCTATTGACGTTCCGGTAAATGATAGACGCTTCAGAACGCCAACTCGGCCTGCTTCCAGAAGGCGCGCACCAGTGTCGGGCGGCGCTGCATGGACATCAGCCGCCGACGCGCGAAGTCTCTGACTTCGCCGATGTCCTTGGCGCAGAAGTTGGCGATCTCGTGCTTCTTCAGGTAGGCCCAGATGGTCTCCACCGGATTGAGCTCGGGCGCATACGGCGGCAGCGCGGCGACCACGACGTGCCCGGCTTGCCACTCGAGCCAGCGGCGCACGATGCGGCTGCGATGGATGGCCGCCCCGTCCCAGATCACCAGCAGCTTGCGCGCGATCTGGCGCTTGAGCGCGGCCAGGAACTGCACCACCTGCTCGCTCTTGACGGCGCCGTCGAAGAAGCGGAAGTAAAAGCGCCACCAGCTCAACCCGGCGATGGCCGACATCTGGCTGCAGCTGAAGCTTTGCTGGATCACCGGGGTGTGCCCGCGCCTGGCCCAGGTGCGGGCGAGGGGACACCTCTGCGACAGCCCCGACTCGTCTATGAAGACGATGGTTCGGCCCTCGCGGCGAGCTTTTTTGAGCCCGGGCCAGGTCTGGCGCTTCCACCTCAGGATCGCCTGCTCGTCATGCTGCATGGCGCGCTTGTCGCGCTTTTGCGGCGAGAAGCCCAGGTCGCGCAGCAACTCCCAGCAGCCGGTCTGGCTGTACGCGACGCCGAACTCGCGCTCGATCACCGAGCGCACCCGCTTGACCGTCCACAGCTCGGTGGCAAAGCCCGCCTGCAGCGCACCGGCCACGAGCAGCCGCGACAGCGCCTCGCGCTGCGCGGCGTCCAGCCGTTTGGGCCGGCCCAGCGGCTTGGCCTTGAGCCTGCCCACCGCGCCGTTGGCCTCGGCCAACTGCCGCGTCCACACGCTGACGGCCTGCCGCGAGACACCCAGCTCGCGCGCCACCTCGGCCTGCGGCACCTTGCGCTTGAGCATGCGCGCGCCGGCGATGCGCCGCGCTTCGATGGCCTGCAGATCCCGCTTCTTTCCCATGCGTGCACTCGGGCAGATACACTGCCGCTTCAACGCACGAGGGTACCTTGCGGTTGTCAACCATTTAGCGGTCTCTCAATAGGAACCTGCCTTATTCATTGACCGACCGATATTGGTTTTTATTCCGTGCCCGATGCTGTTCACATTTTTTTCATGCAGTCTGGTATCGCTGGCTGTCATATTCCTGCTGCGACCGTTGGCGACACGCCTCGGGCTGGTGGACGTGCCTGGTGGTCGCAAGCGGCATGACGGGCACGTACCGCTGATCGGGGGTGTCGGCATCTTCGCGGCGCTGCTGATCGGAGTGGGGCTGGCACCCGGAGAAGACCGGGCCCCTTGGCTAATGGCCGCCTGTGGGCTGTTGGTCGCTGTAGGCGTCGTGGACGACCGTTTCGACGTGCGCGCCCGCGTACGATTGGTGGTCCATCTGGCGGCCGCCGCTGTGGCGGTATGGCTGGTGGACGCCAACGATGCGCTGACGCTCGGTCGCGCCTTCGGCACGCCGCAGCCGCTGACGTTGTTCGGCACCTGGGCCATGGCTGTCGGAATCGTCCTGGTCGGCGGCGTGATCAACGCGTTCAATATGGCCGATGGCATGGACGGGCTGGCGGGCACGCTCGCAATGGTCGCGTTTATGAGCATGGGTGTCTTGGCCGCTGCGGCAGCAGACGGCACACTGCTGCAGGTTTGCATTGCGATGTGCGGCGCCATCAGCGGATTCCTGGCAATCAATTTCCCACTGCGTCGCACACGCCGCTGGCGGGTGTTCCTGGGCGATGCCGGCAGCACCTTGTTGGGCTTCGTTGCGGCATACGTCGGCTTCGGCCTCAGTCAGGGCGCTGACGCCCGCGTGGCCCCCGTCACGGTACTGTGGCTGGCCGCTGTGCCGGTGGCCGACCTATTGATCACGATGTCACGGCGTGCACTGCAGAAGCGCTCGCCGTTCCGCCCAGACAGGGGGCACTTCCATCATCAGCTGCTCGATGCCGGCTTGACTCCTCCAGCAGCCCTGGGCCTGATGACCACGGTAGCCGTCGCGTTGGCGGCCGCGGGGCTGGGGATGCACTGGCAGCGCGTATCGGAGACGACGCAGTTGGTGGGGTTCTTCGCGACGACAGCCGCGATGGCCTGGGCGGCCGCGCGGGCACCGCGATGGGTGCACTGGACGCCAGTAGCCTGGCGTCGCGATACTCTGGTTATGACGAGTCCGTCCCCCTAGCGGCACCGCCGTTGCGCCGAGGCGGCTCCGGGTGGGAAGCGGTAATGGTAGGCCGTGCTGGGATCGAACCAGCGACCAAAGGATTATGAGTCCCCTGCTCTGACCACTGAGCTAACGGCCCGTCGGGCGGCGATCGTAGCGCCTGTGCGCGCGACTTCGCCACTGCGCACCGCACCCCTGCAAGGAACGCGGGCCTGCCGTCGTCGCCGCGACGGCGGGCCGGCACTGTGTTCGGCAAGGCGGCCGCGTGAAGCGGCCGCCGCACTCACTTGCCCGACTTGAACTGCTGGAACACGCGCGTCTGCACGCGGCGCGCGTCGTTGGGCAAGGTCCTGGGCACCGCGAGCTTCTTGATGTCGGCCTCCGACAGGAAGATCGTCGGGTTGTTGGCCAGCTCGGGCTTGACGAACTGCTTCGACGCCGGGTTCGGGTTGCCGTAGAAGACCTCGTTGGTCAGCGACGCGTGCACCTCGGGGCGCAGGATGTAGTTGATGAAGGCGTGCGCGGCGTCGACGTTCTTCGCGTCCTTCGGGATCGCCATCGTGTCGATGAACATCGTCGCGCCCGCGGGCGGGATCAGCGGCTTGATCGTGAACTTCTGCTTGGCCTCGGCGGCACGCGCGTTGGCGATGTTGAAGTCACCCGAGTAGCCGAGCGACACGCAGATCTGGCCCTGCGCCATGTCGTTGATCGGGCCGGGCGAGAAGATGCGCGTGACGTAGGGGCGCGCCTTCATCAGCACGTCACGCGCGGCGTCGTAGTCCTTCGCGTTGGTGCTGTAGCCGTCCTTGCCGGCGTAGATCATCGCCACCGGCACCACCTCGCTGGCCGAGTCGAGCACGTGGATGCCGCAGCTCTTGAGCTTGCTCGCGTACTCGGGCTTGAAGATCAGGTCCAGCGGGTTGGCCGGCATTGGCGTGCTGCCCAGCGCCTCCTTGACCTTCTGCTCGTTGATGCCCACCGTGACGAAGCCCCACAGCCACGTCACGAGGTACTTGTTGCCCGGGTCGGCCTCGGCGAGCTTGGCCTGCAGCGCCGGGTCGAGGTTCTTCAGGTTCGGGATCTTGGCCGGGTCCAGCGGCTGGAAGATGCCGCCCTTGATCTGCTGCGCGGCGAAGTGGGCGCTCGGCACGACGATGTCGTAGCCGGTGCGCCCGGCCACGAGCTTGGCGTGCAGCGTCTCGTTGCTCTCGATCGTCGCGTCGTACTTGACCTTGATGCCCGTTTCCTTCTCGAAATTGGCGATCACGTCGGGGCCGATGTAGTCGGCCCAGTTCATCACGTTGAGCACCTTCGAGCCCTGCGCGAACGCGCCGGAGGAAACGCCGGCCGCCAGCAGCACGGCGGCACACAGGGTCGACAAGCGGGAGATACGGGCCATTGGGGCTCCTCGGGTGGGCTGGACGTCGATGCTGAAACGGTGGGGCACTCAGCGGGGTTGACCGAAGCCGCGCAGACCGGCGCGCGCCGTGGAAGTTCCGTGCGCCGGCGCGCGGCGCGCAGTATGCCCAAGGCCAGGCGCGGAAGTCGCGCCTGTCGCGCCGGTGCGACGCACCGCGGGCGCGCCGCGTCAGGCGCGGTGGTGCGACAGCGCGTGGCTGACCAGCCGCGACGTGATGTCGACGATCTGGATCATGCGGTCGTACGGCATGCGCGTCGGGCCGATGACGCCCAGCGTGCCGACGACCTCGCCGTCGACGACGTACGGCGCCGACACCACCGACAGCTCGTCGAACGGCACCACCCCGCTCTCGCCGCCGATGTAGATGCGCACGCCCTCGGCGCGGCTCGAGACGTCGAGCAGGCGCATCAGTTCGGTCTTGCGCTCGAACAGGTCGAACAGCTTGCGCAGGCTGCCGAGGTCGCTGCCGAAGTCCTCGACCTCGAGCAGGTTGCGCTCGCCGCTGACGACGACCTGCTCGGTGCTCTCGGCGAGCGCCTCGCTGCCGGCCTGCACCGCGGCCTGCATCAGCGCGGCGATCTCGCCGCGCAGCGCCTCGATCTCGGCCTTCAGCCGCTCGCGGATGCCGTCGAGCGTGAGCCCCGCGTAGTGCGTGTTCAGGTAGTTCGTCGCCTCGACGAGCTCGGACTGCGTGTAGTCGCGCGCGGTGACGATGACGCGGTTTTGCACCTCGCCGTCGGCATCGACCAGGATCACCAGCACGCGCCGCTCCGACAGGCGCAGGAACTCGATGTGGCGGAACACGCCGGCCTTGCGCGGCGCGGTGACGACGCCGACGAAGTGCGACAGGTTCGACAGCACCTGCGCGGCCTGCGCGATGACGCGCTGCGGCTGGTCGGGCTGCACCTGCTCGCGCACCGCGGCCAGGCTGGGCTCGATCTGCGCCAGGTCCAGCGGCTTCGCGGTGAGCATCGTGTCGACGAACAGCCGGTAGCCGCGCGCGGTGGGCACGCGCCCGGCGCTGGTGTGGGGGCTCGCGATCAGGCCGAGGTCCTCGAGGTCGGCCATCACGTTGCGGATCGTCGCCGGGCTCAGCTCCAGGCCGCAGGCGCGCGACAGCGTGCGCGAGCCCACCGGCTGGCCGTCGGCGATGTAGCGTTCGACCAGGGTCTTGAGCAACATGCGGGCGCGCTCGTCGAGCATGTTTTTCATTGTAGTGACAAGGGCTTGCGCGCGCCGGCGGGCCCCGCGCCGGCGCCGGACCCTATGGTGTAATCGTCCGCATGGCGACGCGCTTCCGTCACGCCGCGCTGGTCGGGAAGTACCAGGCCCAGGGCATCCGGCCGGTGCTCGACGACATCGCGCAGTTCCTGATCGGCCTCGGGCTCGACGTCACGCTCGAGGCCGACACCGCGCTCAACACGGGGCTGGCCGACTATGCGTCGGCTGCGGTCGGCGAGCTCGGGCGGCGCTGCGACCTCGGCGTCGTCGTCGGCGGCGACGGCACGATGCTCGGCGTCGCGCGCGAGATGGCGCGCCACAACCTGCCGCTGGTGGGCATCAACCAGGGGCGGCTGGGCTTCATCACCGACGTGCCGGTGGGCCAGTTCCGCGACGCGCTGGCGGCGATGGTCGCCGGCGACTACGAGGAAGAGCACCGCGCGATGATCGAGGGCGGCGTTTGGCGCGACGGCGAGTGCATCTTCAGCGAATTCGCGCTCAACGAGGTCGTCGTCAACCGCGGTGCCACCGCCGGCATGGTCGAGCTGCGCGTGACGGTGGGCGACGAGCTGATGGCCAGCCTGCGCGCCGACGGGCTGATCGTCGCGACCCCCACCGGCAGCACCGCGTACGCGCTGTCGGCCGGCGGGCCGATCGTGCACCCGGCGATCGCCGGCTGGGTCATGTGCCCGATCGCGTCGCACACGCTGAGCAACCGCCCGATCGTGCTGCCCGACCACGGCGAGATCGGCATCGAGATCGTCGCCGGGCGCGACGCCTCGCTGAATTTCGACATGCACCGCCTGGCCAGCCTGCTGCATGGCGACCAGGTGCGGGTGCGCCGCTCGGCGCACAAGGTGCGGTTCCTGCATCCGCCGGGGTGGAGCTACTACGGCACGCTGCGGCGCAAGCTGCGCTGGTATGAGTAGGCTCCCCCCCGAAGCGCCTTCGGCGCTCCCCCCCAGGGGGGCGCCGCCAGCGGGCCGGCGAAGCCGGACCCGCGGCGGCCGCTTGGACGTTCGCCATGCGCGAGCCCGCCGTCGGTTTCCTGTCTGGCATTGACATGCTGCGGCGGCTGGTTCTGCGCGACTTCGTCATCGTCGAGGCGCTCGACCTCGAGTTCGGGCCGGGCTTCACGGTGCTGACCGGCGAGACCGGGGCCGGCAAGTCGATCCTCGTCGACGCGCTGCAGCTCGCGCTCGGCGCGCGCGGCGACGCCGGCGTCGTGCGCGAGGGCGCGGCGCGCGCCGACATCGGCGCCGAGTTCGACACCCCGGCCGTGCTGCGCGGCTGGCTCGACGAGGCCGGCTTCGCCGCCGACGACACGCTGCTGCTGCGCCGCGTGATCGACGCGCAAGGCAAGAGCCGCGCGTGGATCAACGGCAGCCCCGCGACCGTCGCGCAGCTGCGCGAGGCGGCCGACTTCCTCGTCGAGATCCACGGCCAGCACGCGTGGCAGAGCCTGACACGGCCGGCCGCGGTGCGCGCGCTGCTCGACGCCCAGGCCGGCGTCGACACGGCGGCGCTCACCGAGCGCTTCGCCGACTGGAAGGCGGCCACCGACGCGCTCGAGCGCGCGCGCCGCGACGCCGGCAGCGCCGAGCGCGAGCGCGAGCGGCTGGCCTGGCAGATCGGCGAGATCGAGCGGCTGGCCCCGGGCGCCGACGAGTGGACCGCGCTCGAGGCCGAGCACCAGCGCCTCGCGTACGCGCAGTCGCTGCTCGACGCCGCGCGCGCGGCCCAGACCGCGATCGACGGCGACGACGAGCTGCCCGGCGCCGACGCGCTCGCGCAGCGCGCCATCGACGCGCTGCGCGACGTCGCCGCCTACGACGCACGGCTGGCGCCGGTGATCGAGGTGCTGCAAGGCGCTCAGGCGCAGCTGCAGGACGCCGCGCACACGCTGGCCGGCTACCTGCACCACACCGAGCTCGAACCCGACCGCCTGGCCGAGCTCGACGCGCGGATGTCGTCGTGGCTCGCGCTGGCGCGGCGCTTTCGCCAGCCGCCGGCCGAACTGCCGGCACTGCTGGAGGCGTGGCGGCGAGAGCTCGCGGCGCTCGACGCCGCGGCCGACCTCGACGCGCTCGACGCCGCCGTCGCGCGCGCCGAGCGCGCGTGGCGCGACGAGGCGCAGCGCGCCAGCGCCGCACGCCGTGCCGCGGCGCCCGCGCTGGCCGACGCCGTCACGCAGGCGATGCAGCCGCTGGGCATGGCCGGCGGGCGTTTCGAGGTCGCGCTGCTGCCGCAGGACGCACCGCAGAGCTACGGGCTCGAGACGGTCGAGCTGCGCGTGGCCGGCCACGCCGGCAGCACGCCGCGGCCGCTGGCCAAGGTCGCCTCGGGCGGCGAGCTGTCGCGGCTGGCGCTGGCGATCGCGGTGACGACGGCGCGCCGGCGCGGCGCCGACGCGGCTGCCACGCTGATCTTCGACGAGATCGACGTCGGCATCGGCGGCGCGGTGGCCGACACCGTCGGGCGGCTGATGAAACAGCTCGGCGGCGAGCAGCAGGTGCTCGCCGTCACGCACCTGGCGCAGGTCGCCGCGTGCGCCGACCAGCACCTCGTCGTGCGCAAGACGGGCCGCGGCGGCGCCACCGTCAGCGAGGTGCAGCCGGTGTCGGGCGAAGCACGCGTGGCCGAAATCGCGCGCATGCTCGGCGGCGCGCACCTCGAAGGCGCCGTCGCCGGCACAGGGCTGCAGCATGCGCAGGCGATGCTGCAGCAGGCCCAGCAGGCGGCCGCATCGCCGGCGCCGGCGGCGCCGCGACGCAGCGCGCGCGCGCGCTCCTGAACCGCGATGGACGAGCGCACGCCGCCGCCCGCGCCCGCCGCCGCGCAGCGCGAAGTCGTGCTCGTGACCGGGATCTCGGGCTCGGGCAAGTCGGTCGCGCTGCACGCGCTCGAGGACGCCGGCTTCTTCTGCGTCGACAACCTGCCGCCCGAACTGCTGCGCGAGTTCCTGCGCCTGGAGTCCGAGCGCGGCGTGCGCCGCGTCGCGATCGCGGTCGACGTGCGCACCAGCGGCTCGCTGCCGCACCTGCTGCCCCTGCTCGAGCAGCTGCGCGCCGAGGGCGTTGCGATCCGCTCGCTGTTCCTCGACGCCGACACCGACACGCTCGTGCGGCGCTTCTCCGAGACGCGCCGCCCGCACCCGCTCGCGCCGCCCGGCGGGCACGAGGAGCGCGCGCTCGTCGACGCGATCGAGGTCGAGCGCCAGCTGCTCGCCGGGCTGCGCGAGGCCTCGACCGTCATCGACACCAGCCAGCTGCGCCCGGCACTGCTCGGCGCGTGGGTGCGCGACCTCATGCAGGCCGGCGCGCGCGGGCTGACGGTGGTGTTCCAGTCGTTCGCGTACAAGCACGGCGTGCCGCGCGACGCCGACCTCGTGTTCGACGTGCGCGTGCTGCCCAACCCGTTCTACATCCGCGAGCTGCGCCCGCTGACCGGCCGCGACGACGCCGTGGCCGACTACCTCGAGGCGCAGCCCGAGGTCGTCGCGATGCTGCAGGACATCGAGGCCTACCTGCGCCGCTGGCTGCCGGCGTTCGAGAACGACCAGCGCAGCTACCTGACGGTGGCCATCGGCTGCACCGGCGGCCAGCACCGCTCGGTGTACTTCGTCGAGATGCTCGCGCGCCGCATCGGCGCCGAGCGGCAGGCGCTGGTGCGCCACCGCGAGCTCGGGGTCGCGACGTGAGCGGCGCAACCGCCGAGCTGCCGCTGTTCCCGCTGCGGCTGGTGCTGTTCCCCGGCGCGCGGCTGCGCCTGAAGGTGTTCGAGGCGCGCTACCTCGACCTCGTGAGCCGCTGCCTGCGCGAAGGCAGCGGCTTCGGCGTCGTGTGCCTGCGCGAGGGCGGCGAAGTGCGCAGCACCGAGACCGTGCGCTTCGAGGACGCCGGCACACTGGCGCGGCTCGACGAGGTCGACGCCGCGCAGCCCGGCATCCTGCACGTGCGCTGCACCGGCACGCGGCGCTTCGAGCTCGCGGGCACCGCACGCCAGCGCGACGACGGGCTGTGGGTCGCGCCGGTGCGTGAGCTGCCCGACGACCCCGTCGTCGCGCCGGCGCCGGCGATGCACGCCACCGTGCGCGCGCTGGCCAACGCGATCGGCGCGCTGGCGCAGCAGGGCACGAAGCCTTTCGCCGAGCCGCACCACTTCGACGACGCCGGCTGGGTCGCCAACCGCTGGTGCGAACTGCTGCCGGTGCCGCTGCGCGCGAAGCACAAGCTGATGCTGCTCGACGACCCGCTCGTGCGGCTGCAGCTGGTCGACGAGTTCCTGCGCCAGCGCGGCGTCGTCAGCGGCTGAGGCGGCGCTTCAGCCGCCGGCCAGCAGCCGCCGCACCGGCGCCGGCAGGCCAAGCGCCTGCGCCTGCCCGTGCTCGACCCAGCGCCCGGGGCCGGCGGCTGCGCGCAGCGCCTGCTCGACGGCGTCGCGCTGCGACGCCGCGAGCCGCGCCGGCAGCGTGTGGTGCAGCGGCTGCAGCTCCCAGTCGAAGTGCGTCAGCGCGTGCTCGATCGGCGTGAGCCAGTGCGCCTCGCCCGGCCAGCCGGCCGACAGCGCCGCCAGCGCATCGGCCGACGCGAACTCGGGCAGGCTCCACAGCGACGCCCACACGCCGCGCGGCGGGCGCTGCACGAGCCACAGCCTGCGGCCCTGCGCGAGCCACAGCAGCGCGTGGCGGCGCCGCCCGCGGCGGGCGCGGCGCGTCTTGACCGGGTAGCGCTCGGGCCGGCCCTCGGCGCGAGCGACGCAGCCGTCGGCGAGCGGACAGGCGCCGCAGCGCGGCGCGCGCGCGGTGCACACCGTCGCGCCGAGGTCCATCAGCCCCTGTGTGTAGACGTCGACGTCGCTCGCCGGCAGCAGCGCCTGCGCGCGCTGCCACAGCGCGCGCTCGGCGGCCGCGCTGGCAAGGTCGTCGCCGAAGCCGAGCGCGCGCGTGAGCACGCGCTTGACGTTGCCGTCGAGGATCGCCGCGCGCTCGCCGAAGCAGAACGCCGCGATCGCCGCCGCCGTCGAGCGGCCGATGCCGGGCAGCGTCGCGAGCGTCGCGCTGTGGCGCGGGAACGCGCCGCCGTGGTCGGCGACGACGACTTGCGCGCAGCGGTGCAGGTGGCGCGCGCGGCTGTAGTAGCCGAGCCCGCTCCACAGCGCGAGCACGTCGTCGAGCGGCGCCGCTGCGAGCGCCGCGACGTCGGGAAAGCGCGCGAGGAAGCGCTCGTAGTAGCCGAGCACCGTGGCCACCTGCGTCTGCTGCAGCATCACCTCCGACAGCCAGACGCGGTACGGGTCGCGCGTGCGCTGCCACGGCAGGTCGTGACGGCCGTGGCGCCGCTGCCACGCGACGACGCACTCGGCGAAACCCGCTTCGAAGGAGGTGGGCGGTGGGCGGCGGCTCACGCCGGCTCCATGTCGTTTCGTGTGGAACGCGACGCCGTCATTTCGGCATCGCCGGCACGAATGGGCTGGCCGGCAGGTGCCTGAGCTTGGACAGGCGC
>NZ_QOAZ01000055.1 GCF_003574675.1 Azohydromonas sediminis | reverse complement strand
CACCCGCGCAGCAGCGCCGCGTGACGTTCGTTCCTCTGGCCCTGACGCCAACCCGACGGGCGTCTGCGGCGATCAATTGCCTCTCAGCCTCTGAGCCCGCGACACCCGAGCCGCGCGGCGTCGTCGGCGGAGGTGGGGAAGCGGCCCGCGCGAGGCCGCGGGGCTCAGCGATCGGCGGCGCGAAGGCCGGCTCCGGCGACGTCGGCGAGTTCGGCAAACACGGCGTCGTGGCGGCAGAACGTGGCGCGGGCCTCGTCGACGATGTCGTCGACGGGCCGGTCGCGACCGAGCGCATCGAGGGCGTCGCGCAGCGCCCGCGCCAGCGCGGTGACTTCGGCCGCATCGCCGAAGTCGTAGAACGCCAAGGCCCGCCCGGGCGGCAGCGCCAGCGCGTGGGCGACGACGGCGCGCAGCCGCTGCCCGCCGGCGAGGTCGCCGAGGTAGCGCACGTAGGCGTGCGCGATCAGGCGCTGCGCGCCGGCCTGCGACAGGCGCTGCAGGTGCGCGACGTAGTCGCTCATCGCCGGTGTCAGGGCGAGCTCGTCGCGCCAGCGCGGACCGTGGACGGCGTGCAGGTCGGCCGCCAGCGCGGCCTCGCGCCGCAGTGCCGGCTGCGCGAACGGGGCCAGCCGCACGTCGTCGGCGATGCGCTGCAGGCCGGCCTCGAGCGCGGCATACAGCGCGTGCAGGTTGCGCATCAGCAGCAGGTGGCCGGTGCGCGGCAGCGTGCCGCGCAGCAGCGCGCGGATGAAGACGCTGCGCTCGACCTGCACGTGCAGCTCGTGCGTCGCTTCGCGCAGCCGCCGCGACAGGGGGACGTCCGGGTTCCCGGGGCCCCGTTGCGGTGCCGTCGCACGAACCGGCGGCATCGCGTCAGCGCGCGGGCGGTCGCGCGCCGAGCTGCCAGATCCACGCCGGCGGCAGGTTGCCCCAGACGACGCCGCGGCGGTGCCAGACGAGGCCGGTGGCCGCGTCGACGGCGAACGGCGCACGCGGCTGGTAGGTGTACTGCACGAGGCGCCGACGCGGGTCGGCGCGCAGGAACGCCTCGATCGCGCGGCGCGTGACGTCGTGCCACACCGGCGGCAGCGAGCGAAACGGCAGCGACGAGACGATCACGGCGTCGCCGGGGCGCGACTGCAGCGACGCGAGCACCTCGTGCGCCGGCGCGCAACGCACGTCCAGCCGCGGGTAGCGCTGGCGCAGCCGCTGCGCCCATTGCGGGTCGATCTCGACGGCCACCAGCGGCAGCGTCGGGTGGCGGCGGCGCAGCGCGTCGGTGACGGCGCCGGTGCCGGCGCCGAGTTCGACGATCCATTGCGCACCGTCGGCGGCGGCGGCCATCGCGCTGGCCAGACGCCGCGACGACGGCACGACGGCGCCGACGAGGGAGGGCTGCGCGAGGGCGCGCACGACGAAGGCGCCGGCGCTGCGGGTGCGCCGCGCCGTCACGCGCGCGCGCAGCCGCGCCGCGCGCCAGGGGCGGGTGCGCGTGAGGCGCCGCAGCGCGTCGGCGTCGTCGCGCGGCGGCGTGCCGCCCGCGTCAGAGGGCAAAGATCTTCCCCGGGTTCATGATGTTCTTCGGGTCGAGCGCGCGCTTGACCTGCCGCATCAGCTCGACGGCGCCGGCGCCGGCCTCGTCGACGAGGAAGCCCATCTTGTGCAGGCCCACGCCGTGCTCACCGCTGCAGGTGCCCTCGAGGCGCAGCGCGCGCTGCACCATCTGCAGGCTCAGCCGCTCGGCGGTGTCGCGCTCCTCGGGCTTGTCGGGGTCGATCAGGTAGCCGAGGTGGAAGTTGCCGTCGCCGACGTGGCCGACGATGAAGTAGGGCAGACCGGCTTGCTCGGCTTCGCGCTGGCTCTCGCCGATGCTCTGCGCCAGCCGCGAGATCGGCACGCAGGTGTCGGTGGTCACGCAGCGGCAGCCGGGCTTGGTCTGCAGCGCGGCGAAGTAGGCGCGGTGGCGCGCGGTCCACAGCCGCGTGCGTTCCTCGGGGGTCGTCGCCCACTGGAAGTCCTGGCCGCCGTGCTCCTTCGCGATGGCCTGCACGAACTCGGCTTGCTCGCGCACGCCGGCCTCGCTGCCGTGGAACTCCATCAGCAGCATCGGCTCCTCGCGCAAATCGAGCTTCTCGTAGCGGTTGACGGCGCGCACGGCGTTGGCGTCGAGCAGCTCGCAGCGCGCGATCGGCACGCCCATCTGGATGATCTGGATCGTCGCGTCGACCGCGGCGGCGATGCTCGGGAACTGGCAGATCGCCGCACTGACCGCCTCGGGCAGCGGGTACAGCTTGAGCGTGACTTCCGTCATCACGCCCAGCGTGCCCTCGCTGCCGACGAACAGGCGCGTCAGGTCGTACCCGGCGCTGGACTTCTTGGCCCGCGTGCCGGTGCGGATGACCTCGCCGCTGGCGGTGACGACCGTCAGGCCGAGCACGTTCTCGCGCATCGTGCCGTAGCGCACCGCGTTCGTGCCGCTGGCGCGCGTGGCGGCCATGCCGCCGATCGTCGCGTTGGCACCGGGGTCGATCGGAAAGAACAGGCCGGTGTCGCGGATCTCGCGGTTGAGCTGCTCGCGCGTGACGCCGGCTTCGACGGTGACGGTCAGGTCCTCGGGGTTCACGCGCACGATGCGGTTCATCCGCGACAGGTCGATGCTGACGCCGCCGTGCACCGCGAGCAGGTGGCCCTCGAGCGACGAGCCGATGCCGTACGGGATCACCGGCACCCCGTGTTCGGCGGCGAGCCCGACGACGAAGGCGACCTCGTCGGTCGACTCGCAGAACACGACGGCGTCGGGCGGCGTCGTCGGGTAGGGGCTCTCGTCGCGGCCGTGCTGTTCGCGCACCGCGGCGGCGGTCGTGCAGCGCTCGCCGAGGCGGGCCTTCAGCGCGTCGAGCATCGCCGGTGGCGGCGCGCGGCGTTCGGCGGCGGGCAGCACGGCGTGCGGCAGCGGTGCGTTCACGGGCAGTCTCCTCGCGGGCGGTGGCGGGGTCGCGCAGCCCATTCTAGGGACGTCGGCCCGCGCGGCACGGCGCTGCTAGCATCCCCCCATGAGCAACCGCCTGACGCAGATCGCCACGCGCACCGGCGACGACGGCACCACCGGCCTCGGCGATGGCACGCGCACGCGCAAGGATGCGCTGCGCGTGCAGGCGATGGGCGACGTCGACGAGCTCAATGCGACGCTCGGCGTGCTGCTCGCCGAGCCGCTGCCCGACGACGTGCGGGCGCTGCTGGTCGCGATCCAGCACGAGCTGTTCAACCTCGGCGGCGAGCTGTCGATCCCCGGCTACGAGCTGCTCAAGGCCGAGGCGGTGGCGCGCCTGGACGAGGCGCTCGCGCGCTACAACGCGCAGCTGCCGCGCCTGAAGGAGTTCATCCTGCCCGGCGGCACGCGCAGCGCGGCACTCGCGCACGTCAGCCGCACCGTCGCGCGTCGCGCCGAGCGCGCCGTCGTCGCGCTCGCCGCGCACGAAGCCGTCAACGCGGCACCCCGCCAGTACCTGAACCGGCTGTCGGACCTGCTGTTCGTGCTCGCGCGCGTGCTCAACCGCGCCAACCTCGACGGCAAGGGCGGCGACGACGTCTACTGGCGTTCCGAGCGCCTCGCACGCGAAGGCGGCTGAGGCGCTCGCGCGGCGTCGCCGCGCCGGTGGGCCGACGCCTCGGCGACCGTGCCGGGCGCCGCGGGTGCTCAGTAGCCGGTCGTCATCGCCGCGACGTCGACCGTGATCACCGGTCGGTCGAGCGCGCCGGCGGCCGCGCGGGCGTAGTCGCGCGCGAACGCCGCGTCGCGGAAACCCTCGGCGCCGACCGCGGCGGCGATCGCGAGCAGCTTGTCGGCCGTCAGCACCTTGCCGCTGGCCTGCGCGACGGTGCAGCCGTTGGCCTCGAACTGCGCATCGAGCCAGGCGCGCGCGGCCTGCGGCGGCATCGGCTCGAGCCCGTCGAGCGGGATGTCGAACTCGTCGCGCTCCGAGAAACGGACCAGCACGTAGCGGCGCATCGCAAAGCCTCCGGGTCGGGTCGGGATGGCGCGATCGTAGCGCCGCCCGCAGCCCTCAGTCCTGACGCGCGCGCCGCGCCTGCACCGCGCCGTGCAGGATCTCGAGCACCTCGAGCGAGTCGTCCCAGCCCAGGCACGCGTCGGTGATGCTCTTGCCGTACTCGAGGGTGGCCGGGTCGTCCTTGCCGGCGGTGAACTTCTGGTTGCCTTCGTGCAGGTGGCTCTCGACCATCACGCCGAAGATGCAGCGGCTGCCGCCGGCGAGCTGCTGCGCGACGTCGCGCGCGACGTCGATCTGGCGCCGGTGCTGCTTGTTGCTGTTGGCGTGGCTGCAGTCGATCATCAGCCGGCACGGCAGCTTGGCGGCCTCGATCTCGCGGCACGCGGCGGCGACGTGCTCGGCGTCGTGGTTCGGCGCCTTGCCGCCGCGCAGGATCACGTGGCAGTCCTTGTTGCCCTTGGTCTCGACGATCGCGACCTGACCGTTCTTGTGCACCGACAGGAAGTGGTGCGGGCGCATCGCGGCCTGGATCGCGTCGATCGCGATCTTGACGTTGCCGTCGGTGCCGTTCTTGAAGCCGATCGGCGCGCTCAGCCCCGACGCGAGTTCGCGGTGGACCTGGCTCTCCGTCGTGCGCGCGCCGATCGCGCCCCAGCTGATCAGGTCGCCGATGTACTGCGGGCTGATCACGTCGAGGAACTCGCTGCCGGCCGGCAGCCCGAGGCGGTTGATGTCGAGCAGCAGCTGGCGCGCGATGCGCAGCCCCTCGTCGATGCGGAAGCTCTCGTCGAGGTAGGGGTCGTTGATCAGCCCCTTCCAGCCCACCGTCGTGCGCGGCTTCTCGAAGTACACGCGCATCACGATCTCGAGCGTGTCGGCGTACTTGTCGCGCTGCGCCTTCAGACGCCGCGCGTAGTCCATCGCCGCGACCGGGTCGTGGATCGAGCACGGGCCGATCACGACGAGCAGGCGGTCGTCGTGGCCGCCCAGGATCTTGCGGATGTGCTGGCGCGTGCGCACGACGAGCTGCTCCATCGGCGTGCCGCGGATCGGGAAGAAGCGGATCAGGTGCTCCGGCGGCGGCAGCGGCGTGATGTCGTGGATGCGCTCGTCGTCGGTCTGGCTCGTGCGGTCCGGCGGCGAGTGGCGCGGCTCGGCGACGGGGGCGGCGGCCTTGGCGTTCATCGGGGCTTCTCCTGCAGCGGGGGTGTCGGGATCGGGGCGAAAAAAAACCGCCGGGGGTCACCCGGCGGTTTCAGGATTCGGTCGGCTCGTTCGTCTACGCGCTGTCCTCTCCTGCGCCGGGGCGCCGCGAGAACCAAAAGTACGCAAAGAAGAACGCGCTGCGAGACATGCCCGCGAATGTAGCACGGGCGTGCTGCGCTGCGTCAAGCACGCTGCGGCGCCGATGCAACGGCTGTCTCAGTAACGCTGCGCGTCGAACCCTGCGCCGCGCAGCGCCGCGAGCACGGCGTCGACGTGGGCGTGGTGCCGCGTCTGCAGCACGAGCTCGATCTCGACGTGCTGGCCGGCCAGTGCCGAGAACGCGCGCTGGTGGTGCACCTCGTCGACGTTGGCGCCGGCCTCGGCGACGATCGCCGTGATGCGCGCGAGGTGGCCCGGCAGGTCGCGCGCACCGACGCGGATGCGCGCCAGCCGCCCGGCGCGCACCATGCCGCGCTCGATGATCGCGGCCAGCAGCAGCGGGTCGATGTTGCCGCCGCACAGCACGAGGCCGACGTGGCGGCCCGCGTAGCGCGCGGGCTCCTTCAGCACCGCGGCGAGGCCGGCGGCGCCGGCGCCTTCGACGACCGTCTTCTCGATCTCGAGCAGCATCACGACGGCCTGCTCGATGTCGCCTTCGTCGACGAGGACGACGTCGTCGACGAGCCGCTCGACGATCGCGCGCGTCAGCCGCCCCGGCTCGCCGACCGCGATGCCCTCGGCGATCGTGCCGGGGCCGATCGGCAGCGCGGTGCCCTTGACCGCGTTGTACATGCCGGGAAAGCGCACCGACTGCACGCCGACGAGCCGCACGTCGGGGCGCTCGGCCTTCACTGCGGTCGCGATGCCGCCGATCAGCCCGCCGCCGCCGATCGCGACGACGAGCGTGTCGATCTCGGGCTGCGCGCGCAGCATCTCGAGGCCGATCGTGCCCTGGCCGGCGATCACGAGCGGGTCGTCGAACGCGTGCACGAACTCGAGCCCGCGCTCGGTGGCGAGCCGCAAAGCGTGCTCGCGCGCGGCGTCGAAGCTGTCGCCGTGCAGCACGATCTCGGCGCCGAAGCCGCGCGTGCGCTCGACCTTGACGCCGGGCGTGAAGGTCGGCATCACGATCACGGCGGGCAGCCCCAGGCGCTGCGCGTGGTAGGCCACGCCCTGTGCGTGGTTGCCGGCCGACGCGGCGATGACGCCCCTCGGCGCCGCGCCGGCCTCGAGCAGCGCCGAGAGCTTGTTGAGCGCGCCGCGTTCCTTGAACGACGCGGTGAACTGCAGGTTCTCGAACTTCAGGAACACCCGGCAGCCGAGCAGCGCGCCCAGCGTGCGGCTTTCCAGGCACGGCGTGTCGAGCACCTGCCCGGCGATGCGCCGCGCGGCCGCGGCGACGTCGGCGGCGGTGGGCAGCGCCGGCGCGGGGTTCAGGCGGTCCCCCCGACGGTGAGCCCGTCGATGCGCAGCGTCGGCTGGCCGACGCCGACCGGCACGCTCTGGCCTTCCTTGCCGCAGGTGCCCACGCCAGCGTCGAGCTGCAAGTCGTTGCCGATCATCGTCACGCGCGTCAGCGCGTCGGGGCCGTTGCCGATGATCGTCGCGCCCTTGACCGGGTACTGGATGCGCCCGTTCTCGACCCAGAACGCCTCGCTGGCCGAGAACACGAACTTGCCGCTCGTGATGTCGACCTGCCCGCCGCCGAAGTTCGTCGCGTACAGCCCCTTCTTGACGCTGGCGACGATCTCGTCGGGCGACTTGTCGCCGGCGAGCATGTAGGTGTTGGTCATGCGCGGCATCGGCACGTGCGCATAACTCTCGCGGCGGCCGTTGCCGGTGGGCTTGACGCCCATCAGCCGCGCGTTCATCGCGTCCTGGATGTAGCCCCTGAGGATGCCGTCCTCGATCAGCACGGTGCGCTGTGTCGCGTGGCCCTCGTCGTCGACGTTGAGGCTGCCGCGGCGGTCGGGGATCGTGCCGTCGTCGAGCACCGTCACGCCCCTGGCCGCGACGCGCTGCCCGATGCGGCCGCTGAACGCGCTCGAGCCCTTGCGGTTGAAGTCGCCCTCGAGCCCGTGGCCGACCGCCTCGTGCAGCAGCACGCCGGGCCAGCCGGGGCCGAGCACGACGACCATCTCGCCCGCCGGCGCCGGGCGGCTCTCGAGGTTCGTCAGCGCGGCGTTGACGGCTTGGTCGACGTAGGCCTCGATCTGCGCGTCCTGGAAGTGGCCGAGCCCGAAGCGTCCGCCGCCGCCGCCGGTGCCGATCTCGCGGCGGCCGTTCTGTTCGGCGATCACCGTCACCGACAGCCGCACGAGCGGGCGCACATCGGCCGCGCGCGTGCCGTCGGCGCGCGCGACGAGCACGACGTCGTGCTCGGCCGCCACACCGGCCATCACCTGCACGATGCGCGGGTCCTTCGCGCGCGCGAGCTTCTCGACCTTCTCGAGCAGCGCCACCTTGCTCGCGCTGTCGAGCGTGGCGATCGGGTCGGTCGGCGCGTACAGCGTGCGGCTGCGAGCGACCTTGGCCGCAGCGACCCTGACGCGCCGGCTCTGACCGGCCGCGGCGATCGTGCGCACGGTGCGCGCGGCGTCGAGCAGCGCGGCTTCCGACAGGTCGTCGGAGTAGGCGAACGCGGTCTTCTCGCCGGCCACCGCGCGCACGCCGACGCCCTGCTCGATGCTGAAGCTGCCGCTCTTGACGATGCCTTCCTCGAGGCTCCAGCCCTCGTGGCGCGTGAGCTGGAAGTACAGGTCCGCGTCGTCGACGCGGTGCTCGCCGATCAGCGCGAGCGCGCGGGCCAGCGTGGCGTCGGTCAGCCCGTAGGGCTCGAGCAACACGGCTTGCGCGTGCGCGAGGCGTTCGAGGGTCGGTTCGCGCGACATCATGCGTCGATTCTAGGCAGCGCATCGCGCCGCGCGGGCGCGGTGGGCATGCACGCGGTGACTCAGTCGCTGGCCGGACGCGACGAGCGCGCGAAGCTCCACGCCAGCCCGATGCCGCCGGTGACGCCGGCGTCGCGCTCGACCAGCGGGCTGTCGCGGTTCGCGGCGCCGGCCAGCGAGTCGACGCGCAGGAACAGGAACAAGCTCAGCTCGGGCCCGAACGAGCGCGACAGCGACGCGCCCGCACGCCACGCGATCAGGCCCGCGCGGGCGTCGTAGGCCGGGCGCGTCGGCGTCGCGTAGACCGGGTCGACGCCATAGAACAGGTCGGCCAGCCGCTCGTCGCCGAACACCGGCCCGAAGCGCGCCCCCGCGCGCCACGCGCCGGGCAGCGCGCGCTCGTGCACGAGTTCGGGCGCGAACACGAGGCCGCGGTATCGCAGGCCGTCGTTCAGGTCGAGCACCGCGCGCAGCGGCACTTCGAGCCGCCACGGCGCGCGCCCGCGCGGGCCCGGGTCGGCGAGGTTCCACACCAGCCGCGGACCGGCCTCGACGAGCGTGCCGAGGTCGGGCATGCCCGCGCGCGCCTCGACGTCCTTCGACGACGAGCCGAGCGAGCCGCCGACGCCGACGCTGAGTTCGAAGCGCGGCGTGCGCAGCGCGCGCAGCGCCGCACTGCCTTCGTCGACGCGCAGCACGGGCCCGCGGTAGATCAGGTACGGCAGCGGCAGCGCGCGGCTCGTGGAGTCGGCGGCGCCGGGGTACGCCGGCTGCGTCGCCGCGCCGAAGAAGACGCCGGCTTCCCACAGCGGCGGCGTCTGGCGCGCCGCGGCGGGCTCGTCGGCGGTGGCGGGGCACGCGAGCGCCGCGAGCGCGGCGCCGCCGAGAACGAAGACGGTGGCGCGCAGGCGCCGGGCGGGTGTGCTCATGGGCGCGCAGCGTAGCGTGAGCGCGCGGGCTGCGCGCGGCGCTGGCTATACTCGCCGCCACAGCGCCGATTTGTCCCGGCTTGCGGGCGCTCTACAAATGCCGCTAAACAGGCGCCACCGACCCGGTGACCGCATGTGCAGCGGCACCGGGTTTCGCTTTTGGGTCTCTCGCGCATGGGGTCGGTCGGTCACGTCACGCCGCAGCAGATGCACTTCGCCGAGCCGCTGCCGCTTCGCAGCGGCGCGCAGCTCGCGGACTACACGCTGGTCTACGAGACCTACGGCGCGCTCAACGCCGACAAGTCGAACGCCGTGCTCGTGTGCCACGCGCTCAACGCGTCGCACCACGTCGCGGGCACCTACGAGGGTCAGCCCAAGAGCGAGGGCTGGTGGGACAACCTCGTCGGCCCCGGCAAGCCGCTGGACACCGAGCGCTTCTTCGTCATCGGCGTCAACAACCCGGGCTCGTGCTTCGGCTCGACGGGGCCGATGAGCGTCAACCCCGCCACCGGGCGGCCGTACGGCGCCGACTTCCCCGTCGTCACCGTCGAGGACTGGGTCGATGCGCAGGCGCGGCTGCTCGAGCGGCTGGGCATCGCTCGGCTCGCCGCCGTGATCGGCGGCAGCCTCGGCGGCATGCAGGCGCTGTCGTGGACGCTGCAGTACCCCGAGCGCGTGCGCCACTGCCTGGCGATCGCCACCGCGCCGAACCTGTCGGCGCAGAACATCGCGTTCAACGAGGTCGCGCGCCGCGCGATCGTCACCGACCCCGACTTCCACGGCGGCCACTACTACGAGCACGGCGTCGTGCCCAAGCGGGGGTTGCGCGTCGCGCGGATGATCGGCCACATCACGTACCTGTCGGACGACTCGATGGAGCGCAAGTTCGGCCGCGCGCTGCGCGAGGCCGAGCTCGGCTACACGACGCAGGACATCGAGTTCCAGATCGAGAGCTACCTGCGCTACCAGGGCGAGAAGTTCAGCGAGTACTTCGATGCCAACACCTATCTGCTGATCACGCGCGCGCTCGACTACTTCGACCCGGCGCGCGAGCACGGCGGCGACCTCGCGCGCGCGTTCGCGAAGGCGCAGGCGAAGTTCCTCGTCGTCAGCTTCACGACCGACTGGCGCTTCTCGCCGGCGCGCTCGCGCGAGATCGTCAAGGCGCTGGTCGACAACCGGCACGACGTGACCTACGCCGAGATCGCCGCGCCGCACGGCCACGACGCGTTCCTGCTCGACGACGCGCGCTACCACGCGGTGCTGCGCGCGTACTTCGACAACGTCGCCGCACAGGGGCGGGCATGACCTCGCGCGCCGACCTCGACGTGATCGCGCAGCTCGTGCCGCGCGGCGCGCGCGTGCTCGACCTCGGCTGCGGCGACGGCGCGCTGCTCGCGCACCTGCGCGAACAGCGCGACTGCCGCGGGCTGGGCATCGAGATCGACGACACGAAGCTCGTGGCCTGCATCCGGCGCGACGTGCGGGTGCTGCAGCTCGACCTCGAGGACGGCCTGGCGCTGTTCGACGACGACAGCTTCGACGTCGTGCTGCAGCTCGACACGCTGCAGCACCTGCGGCACACCGAGCGCGTGCTGCGCGAGACCGCGCGCGTCGGGCGCATCTCGATCGTCAGCTTCCCGAACTTCGCGCACTGGCCGAACCGCCTGAGCGTGCTGCGTGGGCGCATGCCGGTGACCAAGGTGCTGCCATACCAGTGGTACGACACACCGAACATCCGCGTCGGCACCTTCGCCGACTTCGAGGTGCTCGCCGGCCAGTGCGGACTGCGCGTGCTCGAGGCCTTCGGGCTGCACGAGGGCCGGCGCGTCGACCGCTGGCCGAACCTGCTGGCGAGCACCGCCGTGTTCAAGTTCGAGCGGGCCTGAGAGCGTGAGAGTTTTTCGTCCGCTGCCCTCGTGCTGGCATGTCTCTGGCTTGCTGTTGGGCATGAGCGATCCGAAGCACCAAGACAGCGTGGCCGGGGTTTTGTTCGAGGACTTGGCGCCCGTCGATGAGCAAGCAGCGCAGGCCGCCGCGCAAGCGCGAGCCTTTGCGCTGCGCGCGCAGCCGCCGCGGCTGCTGCAGCCCAACCGCAAGCAGATCGAACTGCGGGCATCGGACCTGGAGTCGCTGCTGGGCGAGGACCACCGAGCGCGGCTGGTATGGGGCTACGTCGAGCGGCAGGACCTGAGCCGGCTGACCGATGCGATCAAGGCGCGCGGCAGCAATGCCGGACGCGCGGCGATCGACCCGCGCATCCTGTTTGCGCTGTGGCTGTACGCCACGCTCGAAGGCGTGGGCAGCGGGCGCGAGCTGGCGCGGCT
>NZ_QOAZ01000054.1 GCF_003574675.1 Azohydromonas sediminis | reverse complement strand
GCGCGCAGGCTCATCGACGCGAGCGGGCGCGACATCCGGCTCGAGGTCGACGGTGGCATCAAGGCCGACAACATCCGCCGCGTCGCCGACGCCGGTGCCGACACTTTCGTCGCCGGCAGCGCGATCTTCGGCCAGAAGGACTACCGCGCCGTCATCGACGCGATGCGCACCGCGCTGGCGGCCTGACGCACGGCGCTGCTAGACTTGCCCGCATGTTCAGTCCGCGCAACGAGACTTCGCGCTCCAGGTCGTCCGACCGGGGAGCCTGGCCCTGGCGTCGCTGAGTCGCCCCGAGTCTCGTTTGCCGTCGGCCCGGTTGCGGGTCGGGCGGCCCCCGCCGAAGGCCCCGCCTTCGCGCGCACCCCACAGCGAACGGCGGCCTACGCCGCCGCCCCCGGAGGGCCTGAACCGTGATCACTGAACTGGAATTCAAGAGCCTCGCCGCGCAAGGCTTCAACCGCATCGCGCTGATCGCCGAGGCCTTCGCCGACCTCGAGACGCCGCTGTCGCTGTACCTGAAGCTCGCCGGCGGCAGCAGGCACAGCTTCCTGCTCGAGTCCGTCGTCGGCGGCGAGCGCTTCGGCCGCTACTCGTTCATCGGGCTGCCGGCGCGCACGCTGCTGCGCGCGACCGGCACGCGCACCGAAGTCGTCACCGACGGCGCCGTCGTCGAGACGCACGAGGGCAACCCGCTGGACTTCATCGCCGCGTACCGGCAGCGCTTCAAGCCGGCGCTGCGGCCCGGGCTGCCGCGCTTTTGCGGCGGGCTCGCGGGCTACTTCGGCTACGAGACGGTGCGCCTCATCGAGAAGCGCCTGGCCGGACGGCGCAAGCCCGGCGGCCTGGGCACGCCCGACATCCTGCTGCTGCAGACCGAGGAACTCGCCGTCATCGACAACCTGTCGGGGCGGCTGTACCTGATCGTGTGGGCCGACCCGCGGCAGAGCGAGGCCTACTTCCACGGCAAGAAGCGCCTCGGCGAGCTGACCGACCGGCTGCGCTTCTCGGTGACGGCGCCACAGGTGCGGCGCGGGCCGTCGTACGCCGTCGAGCGCGAGTTCGCGAAGGACGACTTCCTGCGCGCCGTCGAACGTGCCAAGGAGTACATCGCCGCCGGCGACTGCATGCAGGTCGTGCTCGGCCAGCGGCTGAAGAAGCGCTACACGGAGAGCCCGCTGTCGCTGTACCGCGCGCTGCGCTCGCTTAACCCGAGCCCGTACATGTACTACTACGACATGGGCGGCTTCCAGATCGTCGGCGCGAGCCCCGAGATCCTCGTGCGCGACGAGGCCGACGCCGAGGGCCGCCACACGGTGACGATCCGCCCGATCGCGGGCACGCGGCCGCGCGGCGCGACCCCCGAGCAGGACAAGGCCCACGAAGCCGACCTGCTCGCCGACCCGAAGGAACGCGCCGAGCACGTGATGCTGATCGACCTCGCGCGCAACGACATCGGCCGCATCGCCGAGACCGGCAGTGTGAAGGTGACGGAGGCGTTCGGCGTCGAGCGCTACTCGCACGTGATGCACATCGTCAGCAATCTCGAGGGGCGGCTGAAGTCCGGCCTGACGGCGCTCGACGTGCTCAAGGCGAGCTTCCCGGCCGGCACGCTCAGCGGCGCGCCGAAGATCCGCGCGATGGAGATCATCGACGAGCTCGAGCCGGTCGAGCGCGGCATCTACGGCGGCGCGGTGGGGTACCTGAGCTTCGCCGGCGACATGGACGTCGCGATCGCGATCCGCACCGGCATCGTCAAGGACAACACCCTGTACGTGCAGGCCGGGGCGGGCGTGGTCGCCGACTCGGTGCCCGAGCTCGAGTGGAAGGAGACCGAGGCCAAGGCGCGCGCCGTGCTGCGCGCGGCGGAGCTGGTCGAGGAAGGGTTCTGACCCCGCCGCCCTCGCAAGCGCAGCGCGTCCGCCGATGTCCCGCCGCCGTTCGTCCCTGCAGTTCACCAACCTTCACGGCCAGCCGCTGGGCGGCGCCGGCGACGTCGCCCGCACGGTCAGGCAGGCGGCGGAGGAGCGGCGTGACGACGAGGTCGAGGCGTCGCTGACGCCGGCCGAGCTCGAACGCGTCTTCGACGCCCTCGTGATCGCCGGCTGGCGCCGCGGCAAGACGGCGCTGACGACGCTGCTGCGCGCGATGGACTGGCGGCGCGACGCCGGGCGCGCCTTCAGCGGTGCCGAGACGGGCGGCGCGCTGCGGCGGCTGCTCGCCGCGGGGCGCGTGCAGGCGCACGAAGGCGAGGGCTGGTCGGTGCCCGAGGCGCTGGCCGAGGTGCGCCTGGCCACGCTGCTCGTTCGAGTGCACGCGGGCGACGCGTGGCGCGCGCTGCTGTGGGTGGCGAACGGCGCCCTCGGGACGCCGGACCGCGTGCCCGTGTACTTCACGCCGCGCGACGACGGCGAGGCGGTGGCGCTGCTGCGGCTGGTGCTGATCAGCGGCGTCGAGCCGACGGCCTACGCCGCGCTCGCCCGCGGGCCGCTGCACCACGTCAACAAGACGCAGGTCGTGCTGCGCACGCTGGCGCAGCTGCTGCGGCTGGGCCTGTTCGAGCGCGTCGACGCGTCGCTGCGCTGGCAGCTGCTGGCCGCGCTCGACGAGTACCGCCTGCTCGCCGGCGAGCCGGCGCTGCTGGCCTGGGTCGAGTCGCGCATCGGCGAGGCGCCGGCGGCGGGCGCCACCGGCCTGCGCCTGCGCGTGGCCGAGCAGCGGCTGCACCGCGGCGACGCCGCGGGTATGCAGCGCGCGGTCGCCGAAGACGCCGACGCGCGGCCGTTCCTGCCGCTGCTGCAGTCGGTGCTGCCCGCGCGCGAGGGGCGCTTCGCCGAGACTGCGGCCGCCTTCCCGGTGGCCTGGAAGGCCTTGTGCGCCTTCCTGGGCAAGCGCCGCGGTTTCGCGCCGCCGAGCCTGCTGCAGTGGTATCCGCTGGCGCTGATGGCGCAGCACGACGCGGCGGCGTGGACGACGGCGCGCAAGTTCTGCGTCGCCCTGTCGGGCTCGCGTACGCCGTCGCCGTTCGACCGCTGGGGCCGCTGGGCGCACGTGCTGGCGGTGCGGCTCGGCGACGCGCGGCTCGACGTCGAGGCGCTGCAGGCAGGCCGCCACGCGCGCCAGGAGTTGCGTGACCCGGACGCGCTGGCCGACCGCGTCGTGCTCGCGGCCTGGCTCGGCAAGTCGCCGCCCGGCTGGGACGCGGCGCTCGTCACGGCGCTGGCGCAGGCGCTGCACGAGGCGGGCCTGCCGTGGAAGGCCGACCTGGTCGCCCAGGCCTGCGAAAACCTCGGTTGGCCCGTGCCGCCGCGGCCGGCCGAGGCGCCGCCGCCGTGGCCGGCGGTGTTCTTCGCGCCGCGGCAGGACGCCTGGCGCGACGCGCTGGCCGCGATCGCCGCGCTCGGCGAGGGCCGCGCCGCCACCGCGGCGCAGCCGCTGACGACGCTGCGCTGGCGGCTGGTGCTCGACGACGCCGGCCGCGTGCACGACCTGCAGGTCTTCGAGCCGGCCGCGACGGCGCGTGGCAAGCCGAAGCCGCTGACGCCGCTGCAGCTGAAGAAGCGCACCCGGCTCGACCCGCGCGACGCAGCGGTCGCGCGCTGCCTGCGGCAGGGCCGCTACCGGGCGAACGAGGTGAGCTTCGACCTCGTGGCGGCCACCGTCGCACTGGTCGGGCACCCGGCGCTGGAACTCGACGACGCCCCGGGCGTCGCCGTCGAACTCGTCGAAAGCCTGCCCGCGCTCGAAGTGCGGCGTGAGCGCAGCCCGGGCGGCGGCGAGCACTTCGTGTTCCAGCTGCACGACGAGCTGCTCGCCGATACCGAGCCCGACCTCGAGCACCACCTGCCCGACTACGACCAGATGGACGCCGAGATCGAGCGCCGCAACGGCCTGCGCGTCGTGCGCGACGCGGCCGACCGCGCGCGGCTGATACGCATCACGCCGGCGCAGCGGCGCGTCGCCGAGCTCGTCGCGCAGCGCTGGACGGTGCCGGTGGATGCCGGCGCCGAGCTCGACGCCGCGCTGCGCGTGCTGGCCGGCCACTTCGTGCTGCAAAGCGACGCCGCCGCGGGGCAGCCGGTGGCGAGCGACGCGCGGCTCGTGGCGCAGCTGCAGCCGCGCGGCGACGCGATGCGACTGACGCTGGCGGTGCGCCCGTTCGGCGACCACGGTCCGCTGCTCGCACCCGGCCACGGCCGGGCGCGGCTGATGACGCTGCACGGCGGCGTCAGCCTGGCCACCGAGCGCGACCTCGACACCGAACGCACGCACCTGGCCGCGGTGTTCGAGCGCCTGCCCTTCCTCGCCGGCGACGAGGGGCACGCCGACGCCAGCTGGCTGCTGGAGGACCCCGAGCAGGCGCTGGCGGTGGTGCACGAGATCGGCCGCATGGCCGCTGAGGGGGCGGCCGTGCGTGCGCTGGAGTGGCCCAAGGGGCGGCCGCTGCGCGTGCACGAACCCGGGGCCAAGGCGTTCGCGACGACGCTGTCGACCGGCCGCGACTGGTTCGCGCTCGACGGCGAGCTGCGGCTCGACGAGCAGCGCGTGCTGACGATGCAGCAGCTGCTGGCGCTGCTGCGCGAGGCGCGGGGCAGCCGCTACGTCGCGCTCGGCGACGGAGAGTACCTGGTGCTGGCCGACCAGCTGCGCCAGCGGCTGGCCGAGCTCGATGCCCTCGCCGAGACCGACGGCGCGGCGCTGAAAGTTGGCGCCACCGCCGCCGCATGGCTGGCCGAGGCGGCGCCGGAACTCGGCGCGACCGGCGACGCCGCCTGGCGCCGGCGCGCCGCCGACCTCGAACGCGCCGCCGCGCTGGAGCCCGAGCCGCCGCACGGCCTGCAGGCCACGCTGCGCCCGTACCAGTACGAGGGCTACGCGTGGATGCGCCGGCTGGCCGAGGCCGGCTTCGGCGCCGTGCTCGCCGACGACATGGGGCTGGGCAAGACGGTGCAGACGCTCGCGCTGCTGCTGGCGCGCGCGGCGGCGGGTCCGGCACTCGTCGTCGCGCCGACCTCGGTGTGCGGCAACTGGGCCGACGAGGCGGCGCGCTTCGCGCCCGGCCTTCGCTGCAGCGTCTACGGCCAGGGCGACCGCGAGCGCGCGGCGCAGGTCGAGGCCGCCGGCGCCGGCGACCTGCTCGTCATCTCCTACGCCCTGCTGCTGCGCGACGCCGAGGTGCTGGCGACCAAGCCCTGGGCCACGCTCGTGCTCGACGAGGCGCAGGCGCTGAAGAACGCGGCGACGCAGCGCGTGCAGGCGGTGGGTGCGCTGCAGGCCGGCTTCCGGCTGGCGCTGAGCGGCACGCCGGTCGAGAACCGGCTGGCCGACCTGTGGTCGATCATGAACCTGCTCAACCCGGGACTGCTGGGCAGCGCCAGCCGCTTCGCCGAGCGTTTCGCCAACCCGATCGAGCGCCAGCGCAGCGAGGCAGCCCGCGCGCGGCTGCGACGGCTCGTGTCGCCGTTCCTGCTGCGGCGTACGAAGGCGCAGGTGCTCGCCGACCTGCCGCCGCGCACCGAGATCGTGCAGCGCATCGAGCCCGCCGCCGAGGAGCGCGCCTTCCTCGAGGCGATGCGGCGCGAGGCGCTGGAACGCATCGCCCGGCTCGATCCGAACGACGCGAACAGGAACCGCTTCAACGTGCTGGGCGAACTCACGCGGCTGCGCCGCGCCGCCTGCGACCCGCGTCTCGCGGCGCCCGAGGTCGGCCGCATCGGCGCCAAGGTGCAGGCGTTCGAGCGGCTGGCGACCGAACTGGTCGACGCGCGCCACCAGGCGCTGGTGTTCAGCCAGTTCACCGACTTCCTGAAGCTGCTGGCCGAGCGGCTCGACGCCTGCGGCCTGCGTTACCAGGTCCTCGACGGCAGCACGCCGGCCGCGGCGCGCCAGGAGCGCGTGGCGGCGTTCCAGCGCGGCGAGGCCGACCTGTTCCTCATCAGCCTGAAGGCCGGCGGGTTCGGCCTGAACCTGACCGCGGCCGACTACGTCATCATCGCCGACCCGTGGTGGAACCCCGCCGCCGAGGATCAGGCGATGGGCCGCGCGCACCGCATCGGCCAGCAGCGGCCGGTGACGGTCTACCGCCTCGTCACCGCGGGCTCGATCGAGGAGCGCATCGTCGCGCTGCACCACGACAAGCGTGAACTGGCCGAGGGGCTGCTGGCCGGGCAGGACAGCGGCGCGCCGCTCGCGGCGAGCGAACTGATCGACCTGCTGCGCGATGCGGGCTGAACACTTTCACGCGGCCCGGCGTGCCCGCCTTGCGGCGCACCACCACCACGACTCCACCACGACTCGGCCGCACAATGGCCTGGACGACCCGAGGGCTAGAGCGCCATGCTGCTGATGATCGACAACTACGACTCGTTCACCTACAACCTCGTGCAGTACTTCGGCGAGCTCGGCGAGGAGGTGCGCGTGTTCCGCAACGACGAGATCACGCTCGAAGGCATCGCCGGGCTGAACCCCGACCAGCTCGTGCTGTCGCCGGGGCCGTGCTCGCCGGCCGAGGCGGGCATCTGCGTCGAGGCGATCCGCACCTTCATGGGCCGCATCGCGATCCTCGGCGTGTGCCTCGGACACCAGGCGATCGGCGCCGCGCTCGGCGGCCGCATCGTGCGCGCCCGGCAGCAGATGCACGGCAAGACGAGCCTCGTGACGCACGACGGCCAGGGCGTGTTCGATGGCCTGCCGAACCCGTTCACCGTGATCCGCTACCACTCGCTCGTGATCGAGCGCGCGACGCTGCCCGAGGTGCTCGCGATCACCGCGACGTCGGAAGACGGCGAGATCATGGGCGTGCGCCACCGCGAACTCGCCGGCAGCACCACGCCGCTCGAAGGCGTGCAGTTCCACCCCGAGTCGATCCTGACCGAACACGGTCACGCGCTGCTGCGCAACTTCCTGCGCATGAGCCGCGAGCCGGCGACGCTGTGAGCCCTGTGAAGACCGTCGACCTGCGCAGCGATACGGTGACGCGGCCGACGCCGGCGATGCGCGCCGCGATGGCCGCCGCCGAGGTCGGCGACGACGTGTTCGGCGACGACCCGAGCGTCAACGCGCTGCAGGCGCGCATGGCCGCGCTCACCGGCATGGAGGACGCGCTGCTGATGCCCTCGGGCACGCAGAGCAACCTGTGCGCGCTGATGGCGCACTGCGAGCGCGGCGACGAGTACCTCGTCGGCCAGATGGCGCACACCTACCGCTACGAAGGCGGCGGCGCGGCGGTGCTCGGCAGTATCCAGCCGCAGCCGCTGGCGCAGGACGGGGAGGGGCTGATGAGCCTCGCCGACATCGCCGCGGCGATCAAGCCCGACGACCCGCACTTCGCGCGCACGCGGCTGCTGTGCCTCGAGAACACCTGGAACGGGCACCCGATGCCCGCGGCCTACCTGGCCGAGGCCACCGCGCTCGCGCGCTCGCGCGGGCTCGCGTGCCACCTCGACGGCGCGCGCGTGTTCAACGCCGCGGTCCACGCCGCCGGCCCCGGCGGCGACCCGTTCGCCGCGCTGCGCGAGATCACGCGCCACTTCGACAGTGTCTCGGTGTGCTGCTCGAAGGGCCTGGGCGCGCCGGTGGGCTCGGTGCTGTGCGGCTCGCGCGCGCTGATCGGGCGGGCGCGGCGCTGGCGCAAGGTGGTGGGCGGCGGCATGCGGCAGGCCGGTGTGCTGGCGGCGGCGATCGACCACGCGCTCGACCACCACGTGCACCGCCTGCGCGACGACCACGCGCGCGCCGCGCGGCTGGCCGACGGCTTGCGCGGCCTGCCGGGCCTCGCCGTGCGGTCGGCCGCGACCAACATCGTGTTCGTCGACGTCGACGGCGGCCGCGGCGGCGAACTGCTCGCGCACCTGGGCGCGCGCGGCATCCTGGCCACCGGGCTGATCGGACTGCGCTTCGTCACGCATCTGGACGTCGACGACGACAGCATCGAGCGCACGATCGCCGCGGTGCGCGAGTTCTGTACCCGCCCGGCGAGTACGGCCGCCACGGCGCCGCGCGCTCCCGACTCCCCCTACTGACTGCCCGCGAGGAGACCCCATGGCGATCACCAACACCGAAGCGCTGACGCGCGTCATCGAGCACCGCGAGATCTTCCACGACGAGATGCTCGCGCTGATGCGCCGCATCATGAGCGGCGAGATGAGCCCGGTGATGATCGCCGCGCTGACGATCGGGCTGCGCGTCAAGAAGGAGACGATCGGCGAGATCGCCGCCGCGGCGCAGGTGATGCGCGAGTTCGCCACACCCGTGGCGGTCGCCGACCGCACGCACCTCGTCGACATCGTCGGCACCGGCGGCGACGCCTCGCACACGTTCAACATCTCGACCGCCGCGACCTTCGTCGCCGCCGCCGCCGGCGCGCGCGTGGCCAAGCACGGCGGGCGCAGCGTCAGTTCGACCAGCGGCAGCGCCGACGTGATGGAGGCGCTCGGCGCGCGCATCGACCTGACGCCCGAGCAGGTCGGCCAGTGCATCGCCGAGACCGGCGTGGGCTTCATGTTCGCGCCGAACCACCACCCGGCGATGAAGCACGCGGCGCCGGTGCGCAAGGAGCTCGGCGTGCGCACGATCTTCAACATCCTCGGGCCGCTGACGAACCCGGCGGGCGCACCGAACCAGCTGCTCGGCGTGTTCCACCCCGACCTCGTCGGCATCCAGGTGCGCGTGCTGCAGCGTCTGGGCAGCGAGCACGTGATGGTCGTCTACGGGATGAACGGCATGGACGAGGTGTCGCTGTCGGGCGAGACGATGGTCGGCGAACTGAAGGACGGCGAGGTGCGCGAGTACACGATCCACCCGAGCGACTTCGGGTTGCCGGTGTACGACTCGCGCGTGCTGAAGGTCGCGAACAAGGAAGAGTCGGTCGCGTGCATCCAGCGCGCGCTGGCCAACGAGGACGGGCCGGTGCGCGACATCGTGCTGCTCAATGCCGGGGCGGCGCTGTACTGCGCGAACCTCGCCGGCTCGATCGCCGACGGCGTCAAGCTCGCGCGCGAGGCGGTCGCGTCGGGCCGGGCGCTGGCCAAGCTCAGCCAGTTCGTCGCCGCGACGAACCGGCTGCGCGCCGCGTGACCGGGCGCGCGCGATGACGGTGGGCGCACCGTCGCTCGACGCGCTCGTGCGCGCCGCGCACGACGCACCGCAGCTGTTCCTGCCGCGTGTCGAGGCGCACCCGGCGGGGCTGTGGCTGGGCGGCGCGTCGCTCGCGCTCGGGCTCGCGGCCGCCGGCATCGGCGACGGGCACGCGGCGCTGGGCTGGGTCGCGCTGGCCGGCATGCTGGTGGCGATGCTGCTGCACGCGTGGCTCAAGCGCGCTCGGGCCGGCTGGCTCGTCGACTTCGCGGCGCGCACCGTCGCGCCGCGCGAGCTGCCCGGCGAGGTGGTCGTGATCGACGGGGCGGGCTGGTCGATCGCCTGCGCGCCGGGCGACCGCCGGCAATCGATCGCGATCGACCTGCGCCACGCCGAGCGCGGTCGCGTCGTGCGGCTGTTCGACAGCGCGGCGCGGCTGCGCGGCGCGTCGATGACGCGCCTGAACGAACTGGCCGACGTGCTGGCGCGGCGCTTGCGCATCGAGCGCAGCGGGCCACGCCTGTGAACGGGGGGATCACGATGTCCGACATCCTGAACCGCATCGTCGCCGTCAAGCGCGACGAGGTCGCCGCGGCGCTGAAGGTGCGGCCTGCGGCCGACGTGCGCCGCGCCGCCGAGGCGCGGCGCGACGTGCGCGACTTCGTCGGCGCGCTGCGCGGGCGGGTCGGCGCCGGCCGGCCGGCGGTGATCGCCGAGGTCAAGAAGGCGAGCCCGAGCAAGGGCGTGCTGCGCGAGCACTTCGTGCCGGCCGAGATCGCCGCGAGCTACGCGCGCCACGGCGCGGCGTGCCTGAGCGTGCTGACCGACGCGCCGTTCTTTCAGGGCGCGCCGGCCTACCTCGAGCAGGCGCGCGCGGCGTGCGCGCTGCCGGTGCTGCGCAAGGACTTCATCGTCGACGCCTACCAGGTCGACGAGGCGCGCGCGATGGGCGCGGACTGCATCCTGCTGATCGCCGCCTGCCTCGACGACGCGCAGATGGCGGCGCTCGAGGCGCAGGCGCTCGCGCTCGGGATGGCGGTGCTCGTCGAGGTGCACGACGCCGCCGAGCTCGACCGCGCGCTGCGCCTGAAGACGCCGCTGGTGGGCGTCAACAACCGCAACCTGCGCACGTTCGAGGTCTCGCTGCACACCACGCTCGACCTGCTGCCGCGCGTGCCGGCCGACCGCCTGCTCGTGACCGAGTCCGGCATCCTGACGCGCGACGACGTGCGCACGATGCGCGACGCCGGCGTGCACGCCTTCCTCGTCGGCGAGGCCTTCATGCGCGCTCCCGACCCGGGGCAGGCGCTGGCGCAGCTGTTCGGATGAGCGCGGCCGCCGGGCTGCTGGCGCGCTTCGACGTCCACGGCCGCTACTACGACGCTGTACTCGACGGCCGGCGCTTCGCGCTGCGCAGCCACCTCGAGATCGTCGAGCGCGGGCTCGACCCGGTGGCGGCGCGCGCTCGCCCGGCCGACCTCGTCGCGGTGATGATGAACCCGGGCGCGTCGCGGCCGCTGGCCGACCTCGACGCCGACGGCTGGGCACCGGCGCTGCCCGACCGCACGCAGTACCAGCTGATGCGCCTGGCGCTGCGCGCGCAGGCGCAGGGGTGGGCGCTGCGGCACATCCGGGTGATCAACCTGTCGGACCTGCGCACGCCAAAGAGCGCCGAACTGTTCGCGGCGCTGGCCACGCTCGCCGATGATCGTCACAGCATCTTCAGCCCGGCGCGCGCCGGCGAGCTCGCGCGCGCGCTCGGGCCGGCGCGGGTGCCCGTGCTGCGCGCGTGGGGCCTGGCCCGTGAACTCGCGCCGCTGGCGTCAAAGGCCATCGCGGCGACATCGTCGCGCAGGGTGTTAGGGCTCACTGACCGGGAACCGTTCTACCGTCATCCGCTGCCGCAGCGGGCCGACCTGCAGCGGGCCTGGCTCGACGCGATGACGCGGCAGCTGCCGGTGCGTGACTGAGCGCGGCTTTGGGGCACTTGGTGCGCACGGGTGGAAACCCGCTATACTTCGCGGTTCGCCGCGGAGGGGTGCCCGAGTGGTTAAAGGGGGCAGACTGTAAATCTGTTGGCTTACGCCTACGCTGGTTCGAATCCAGCCTCCTCCACCAAAGCGAACTTTGATTGCGTCTGTCTTCGGCCAGGCGGCTCCCGGGCGGGAGTAGTTCAATGGTAGAACCCCAGCCTTCCAAGCTGATGATGCGGGTTCGATTCCCGTCTCCCGCTCCAGTGCGCCGCTTCGTCGCCAAGCGTGTGGGCGTCGTCGCGCCCAGACCCGTGTCGACGCCCATGTGGCTCAGTGGTAGAGCACTCCCTTGGTAAGGGAGAGGTCACGCGTTCGATCCGCGTCATGGGCACCACTCATCGTCATCCTTCTTACTGAACCGATCGCCAGGAGAACCGGCAATGGCAAAAGGCAAGTTTGAGCGCACGAAGCCGCACGTGAACGTGGGCACGATTGGACACGTGGACCACGGCAAGACGACGCTGACGGCGGCGATCACGACGATTCTGGCGAGCAAGTACGGCGGCGAGGCGAAGAAGTACGACGAGATCGA
>NZ_QOAZ01000053.1 GCF_003574675.1 Azohydromonas sediminis | reverse complement strand
AGCCGCGCCAGCTCGCGTCCACTGCCCACGCCTTCGAGCGTGGCGTACAGCCACAGCGCAAACAGGATGCGCGGGTCGATCGCCGCGCGTCCGGCGTTGCTGCCGCGCGCCTTGATCGCATCGGTCAGCCGGCTCAGGTCCTGCCGCTCGACGTAGCCCCATACCAGCCGCGCTCGGTGATCCTCGCCCAGCAGCGACTCCAGGTCCGATGCTCGCAGTTCGATCTGCTTGCGGTTGGGCTGCAGCAGCCGCGGCGGCTGCGCGCGCAGCGCAACGGCTCGCGCTTGCGCGGCGGCCTGCACCGCTTGCTCATCGACGCGCACCAAGTCCTCGAACAAAACCCCGGCCACGCTGTCTTGGTGCTTCGGATCGCTCATGCCCAACAGCAAGCCAGAGACATGCCAGCACGAGGGCAGCGGAAGAAAAACTCTCACGCTCTCAGGCCGCGCGCGGCGCCGGCTGCAGCGGCCGCGCCAGCACCTCGAGCAGCGCGCGGTACAGCGGCAGGAACGCGAGCAGGCTGATGACCAGCTTGGTCGCGTAGTCGACGAGCGCGATCGACACCCAGTGCTCGGCCATGAAGGGGTCGCTGCTGCGGTGGAACGCGACGCCGAAGAACAGCGCCGTGTCGAGCGCGCTGCCCACCACGGTCGAGGCCGCCGGTGCCAGCCACCACTGCGGGCGGCGACGCAGGCGGTCGAACACCGCGATGTCGACGAGCTGGCCGACGACGTAGGCCACCAGGCTCGCGAGCGCGATGCGCGCGACGAACGTGTCGAAGCCGGCGAGCGCACCGAAGCCCTGGCAGCGCCCCTCCTGGAACAGCACCGAGACGACGTACGACGCCAGCAGCGCCGGGCCCATCACGCGCGCGACGACGCGACGCGCCGGGCGCTGCCCGAGCAGGCGCACCGTGAGGTCGGTGGCGACGAACACGAGCGGGAACGTGAACGCGCCCCACGTCGTCAGCACGCCGAACAGCTCGAGCGGCCACTGCACGAAGTAGTTGCTCGCGACGATGATCGCCAGGTGCGCGACGGCCAGCGTCGGCACGCGGAACCAGCCGGGGGCGGCGCAGGTGAAAGAAGCGGTGGGGCCGGCGTCGCGCTCGCGCGCGCCCGGCGGCGTGGAGGGTTTCATCGCGATCCTTTTTGATGGTGGGGTGAGGGAACCCACGGGCGCTTCCCCGGCAGCGGGGGGCGTCCTGTCGTCGCCTCGGCGGCGAGGGGCGCAGTGTAGCCGCGACCGGCGCGGCGCGCTGGGCTCGGCGCTCAGCCGCCCGCGCAGCGGGCCGTGCGGGCGCGCTCTTCTTCCTGCAGCCGCAACACGCGCCGCTGCACCTTGCCGGTCGTCGTCATCGGCAGCGCGTCGACGAATTCGATTTCCTTCGGGTACTCGTACGGCGCGAGCTGGCCGCGCACGTGACGCTGCAGCTGCTCGACGAGCGTGGCGTCGCCCGCGTGGCCCGGCGCGAGCACGACGTAGGCCTTGACGACCGCGCCGCGCTCGGCATCGGGCTTGGGCACGACGGCGGCATTGGCCACCGCCGGGTGCTTGACGAGGCAGTTCTCGACCTCGCTCGGGCCGATGCGGTAGCCGGCGGCCTTGAACACGTCGTCGCTGCGCCCCTGGTACCAGAGGTAGCCCTCCCCGTCCATCACCGCGGTGTCGCCGGTGCGGCACCACGAGTCGGTGGGGTCGCCGGTGAACTTGGCGCGCGTGGCCTGGTCGTTGCCCCAGTAGCCGAGGAAGAAGACGGGGTCGGGGTCGCCGTGCACGTCGCGCCGGTGCACCGCGACGTCGCCGGGCACGCCCGGCGGGCATTCGCGCCCTTCGTCGTCGATCACGGCGACGCGGTGGCCGGGATAGGCGCGGCCCATGCTGCCCGGGCGCTGCGGCCAGCCGGCGTGCCAGCGGCCGTCGGCACTGCGCCAGCGCCCGCAGTTGCCGACGACGTAGTTGATCTCGGTCTGGCCGAACATCTCGTTGACCGGCACGCCGAGCGCGTCGCGCCCGTAGGCGAACACGGCGTCGCCGACCGCCTCGCCGGCGCTCATGACGGCCTGCAGCGCGAGGCCCGGGTAGGTGCCGCGCGGATCGGGCACGGCCTTCATCATCGCCTTGAGCGCGGTCGGGAAGAGGAAGGTGTGCGTCACGCGGTGACGCTGCATCAGCTCGAACGCGCGCTCGGGCGCGAAGCGGCCCTGGAAGGCGACGATCTCGCGCCCGAAGTACAGCGTCGGCAGCAGCGCGTCCCACAGGCCGCCGGTCCAGGCCCAGTCGGCGGGCGACCAGAACACCGAAGGGCTCCCGTCGGACGTGTGCGGGAACCAGTTCTGGCTGCAGACGAAGCCGCTGAGGTTGCCGAGCATCGCGCGGTGCGGGATCAGCGCGCCCTTGGGCGGACCCGTCGTGCCGCTGGTGTAGATCAGCACCGCGGCGTCGTCGGCGCGCGTGGCGACGGCGTCGAACGCGTCGCTCTCGCGCGCGAGCAGCGCCGTGTAATCGGCGTCGCCGCTGCCCGCGGCCCCGCCGACCGCGACGACGTGCTTGAGCCCCGGGCACTGCGGCCGGGCCGCGAGCAGGTTCGCGATCGCGGTCTCGTCGACGATCGCCACCGCGGTGCCGCTGTCGCGCAGGCGGTACTCGAGCGCGTCGGGGCCGAAGAGCATCGACAGCGGCATCGCGACCGCGCCGAGCTGGTAGACCGCCAGGTGCGCCACCGCGGTCTCGACACGCTGCGGCATCACGATCGCGACGCGGTCGCCGCGCGCGACGCCGAGCCGCCGCAGCGCGTGCGCGAGGCGGTTCGCGTCGCGCTGCAGCTCGCCGTAGGTCACCGCGCCGGCCGCACCGTCGTCGCGCTCCCAGCGGATCGCCACCGCCTGCGGCGTCGCGCGTGCCCACCGCCGCCCGCAGACGGCAGCAACATTGAACGTGCGCGGCACGCGCCAGTGGAAACTGCCGTGCAGGTGGGCCCAGGCGTCGTCGGTCGTCATGGCCCTGAGCTTAGGGCGGCGGTGCCGGCGCGGCCATCGGCGCTGTCACCGATCGGCTGCAGCGCCGGCCGGTGGGCGTGCGAACCGCTGCAGCGCCTCGCCGGTGACGCGGCAGATGCGCCAGTCGGGCAGCACGGTGGCGCCCATCGACTCGTAGAAGCCGATCGCGGGCGTGTTCCAGTCGAGCACGCTCCACTCGAAGCGGCCGCAGCCGCGCTCGACGGCGAGTGCGCCGAGCCGCTCGAGCAGCGCGCGGCCCAGACCGCGGCCACGGTGCGCCGGCTGCACGTACAGGTCTTCCAGGTACAGCCCGGGCTTGCCGAGAAAGGTCGAAAAGTTGGTGAAGAACAGCGCAAATCCGACGATCGGCGTGCCCGCCGCGCCGGCAGCGCCGTCGACTTCGGCGACCAGGCACTCGGCCAGCGGGCACTCGCCGAACAGGTGCGGGTGCAGCGACGCGGGCGTGACCTGCAGCAGGTGCTCGAGGCGTTCGTAGGCGGCCAGCTCGGCGATCAGCGAGACGATCGCCTCGAGGTCGGCCGGCGTGGCGGCACGCAGCCGTGCCGGCGGCAGCGGGAAAGCAGCGTTCATCCCGGCATGGTAGCCGTGGGCCGCGCGGCCGCCGCTGGCCGTTCAAGTCCGGCCGCCGCCAGCCGAAACCCCCGGCAGCCGCGGCCCCGACGCCGCGGCACTGCAAACGAAGAAGGACTGTTGGGAACTGTCATGGCCTATGCCCCGCTGGCTGCGCTGCGCGACCGCATCACCGTCGGCGCCCCGCTGCCGTTCAACGTGCGCGACGCCGATGGCACGCTGCTGCTGGCGCGCGAGCAGGTGCTGCGCGACGAGCGCGAGCTCGACTCGCTGTTCGAGCGCGGCACGCTGGTCGACCTCGACGAGGTCTACACGCCAGCCGAACGCATCGCGACCGCGCCGCGCGAGGAGCTGCCCCGCCTGTGGGAGGAATGTTTCGACCGCGTCGACGACGTGCTGCGCCGCTGCGGGCACGCGCACTTCCGCGAGGCGCTCGACGACGCCAGCGCGCCGGTGGCCGCGCTCGTCGAGCGCGACCCCGACCTCGCGCTGTTCCAGGTGCTGCGCGCCGACGCCAACCCGCTCGTGCAGTACGGCGTCAACCACTCGATGCACACCGCGATCGTCTGCCGCCTCGTCGCCCAGCGGCTGGGCTGGGACGCCGACAGCACGCAGCGTGTGTTCAAGGCCGCGCTGACGATGAACGTCTCGATGCTCGAGCTGCAGGGCACGCTGGCGTTCCAGGGCACACCGCCGACGCGCAGCCAGCGCGAGCAGATCCTGTCGCACCCGCAACGCAGTGTCGAGATGCTGCGCCAGTCGGGCATCACCGACCGCGAGTGGCTCGACGCCGTGCTGCAGCACCACGAGACGCCCGACGGCGCCGGCTACCCGCAGGGCCTGACCGAGATCGGTGACCTCGCGCAGCTGATCCGCCGCGCCGACGTCTACACCGCCAAGCTCAGCCCGCGCGCCGGCCGCGAGGCGATCAGCGCCGACCGCGCGGGCCGCGAGATGTTCATGAGCGAGCCGGGCCACCCGATGGTCGCGGCGATGGTCAAGGAGTTCGGCCTGTACCCGCCGGGCTGCTTCGTGATGCTGGCCTCGGGCGAGATCGGCATGGTCGTCAAGCGCGGGCCGGCGGTGAACAACCCCGTCGTCGCCGTGATGACGACGGCCAAGGGCGAGCCCTGCCCCGAGCCGATCCGTCGCGACACGTCGTTCCCGGCGTACGCCGTGAAGTCGGTGCTGCCGGCGCGCCACCTGCCGGTGCGCGTGCAGCAGGAGATGATGGCGCAGCTGCTCGTCTGACGCGCGCCGGCGCTGTCGCCGCGGCGGCAGCGCCGCGCACCGCGCTGGCCTACAGTGCGGCCATGACTGCCGCATCGTCGTTCGCGTCGTCCCCGCCTGCCGTCTACACGCCGCGCCGCCCCGGCGTCTCGCGCCGGGTGCCGGTGCGCGGGCTCGACTACCACGTCACCGTGTGGGGCGAGCCCGACCCGACGCAGCCGCCGCTGGTGCTGGTGCACGGGTGGATGGACGTCGGGGCGTCGTTCCAGTTCGTCGTCGATGCGCTGCACGAGGTCGAGGGCGTCGAGCGCCACGTGATCGCGCCCGACTGGCGCGGCTACGGCGGCACCGTGTCGCCGCCCGTCGACAGCTACTGGTTCCCCGACTACCTCGGCGACCTCGACGCGCTGCTCGACGCGCTGGCGCCCGCGCGCGCCGTCGACCTCGTCGGCCACAGCATGGGCGGCAACGTCGCGATGCTGTACGCGGGGGTGCGGCCGCAGCGCGTGCGCCGCCTCGTCAACCTCGAGGGCTTCGGGATGCCGGCGACGACGCCGGCGCAGGCGCCGGGCCGCTACGCGAAGTGGCTCGACGAGCTGAAGACGCCCGTCGAGCTGCGCAGCTACGACGACCTCGCCGCGGTCGCGGCACGGCTGCTGAAGAACAACCCGCGGCTCACGCCCGACAAGGCGGCGTGGCTCGCGCCGCACTGGGCCGAGCGACGTGCCGACGGCCGCTGGCACCTGCGTGCCGACCCGGCGCACAAGCGCATCAACCCGATCCTGTACCGCGTCGACGAGGTGCTCGAGGTGTGGCGGCGCATCGAGGCACCGGTGCTGTGGGTCGACGGCGACCTCACCGACACGACGGCGTGGTGGGGCCACCGCTACCCGCGCGACGAGTTCGAGGCGCGGCTCGCCGTGGTGCCGAGGCTCGAGCGCCACCGCCTGTCGCCTTGCGGCCACATGCTGCACCACGACCAGCCGCTGGCGCTCGCGCGGCGGCTAGCAGCCTTCCTGGCCTGAGCGCACGACGGCTGCGAGCCGCCACGCCGCCGCGCCGCGCGGCACGCCCGTGCTGGCGGCCGCGCGCTCAGTGCGGCCCCATCCAGCGCCGGCTGTCGGCCAGCTTGCGCAGGTCGGCGAAACGCGGCGTCGGGCCGCACTCGCGCTGCACCGCCGGCCACAGCGCGAGCAGCAGCTCGGCGGTGGCCAGCGTGTCGGCGGCGGCCTGGTGGCGGCGCAGGCACGTGATGCCGAACACCGCCATCCACTCGTCGAGCGAGCGCGCGCGCACGTCGCGGCGCACGACGGCGGCCACCGGTTCGAGGTCGAGCCACGGGTTGGGCGCCACGCGGCCGAGCACGGCGCGTGACGCGCGCCCGATCATCGCGCGGTCGAATTCGGCGTGGAAGCCCAGCAGCGGCGAACGGGCGACGTAGCGCTCGAAGTCGGCCAGCGCGACGGCCGGGTCAACCCCGGCGCGCTGCTCGCCGACGCCGATGCCGTGCAGCAGGATGTTGTCGCGGTCGATCGCGGCCGGCTCGCCGGCTGCGGCGTCCTGGCGCAGCACGACCTCGAAGCTGTCGTGCAGGTCGATCACCGGCTGCGGCGTGAAGCGCACCGCGATCGCCGCGATCGCGAGCAGGCGGTCGCGCGTGACGTCGAGCCCCGTCGTCTCGACGTCGACGACGACCCAGCGCGCCTCGTCGACCTCGGGCGCACCGCCGAACCAGCGCTGCAGCAGGCTCATCGCTGGTAGTCCAGTTCCATGCGCTGCTGCAGCATGCGACCGACGCGGAACACCTCCTTCAGCACGCGGCGGTCGATGTCGCTGAGCTGCCCCAGGTCGACGAGGTTGGGGTTGTCGGCGTCGCCGCCGCCGTGGCCGTCGGCACGCTCGATCTGCACGCGCAGGCGCAGCATCTGCAGGAACTCGAACGCCTCGGCCCAGGTGCGCGCCTCCTGCGCGTCGACCTTCATCGGCGCCGCGGCGGCTTCGAAGCGCGCGCGCGTGCCCACCGCGCCGATGCCGTTGGCGAGCGCGTACAGCCGCGCCGCGTCGACGAAGGGCATCGTGCCGTTGAGCTTGAGGTCGAGCCAGCGGTGGCCGTCGCGGTCGCGCGTCTCGATCGCACCGCGCCAGTTCAGCGGCACGCGGTTGCGCAGCGCGTTCTCGGCCATCTGCTTCATGAAGCGCGGCGTGTTCGCGGTGGCAGCGAGGACGCGCTCGCGCAGCGGCTCGGCCAGCGACTCGCGACCGGCCACGGCACGGAAGTCGAAGTAGATGCTCGCGTTGAGCAGGTCGGTCGGCGAGCCGTGGTCGACCCATTGCGCGAAGCGCGCGAACCACTCGTCGGCCGTCAGGCAGCACTGCGGGTTGCTCGCCATCACGTTGCCCTTGCACAGCGGGTAGCCGCAGGCGTCGAGCGCCTCGTTGACCTCGCGCGCGAACGCGAGCCACGCCGGGCGGTCGCGCTCGGGGTCGTCGCTGACGAAGATCAGCCCGTTGTCCTGGTCGGTGGCGATGGTCTGCTCGCCGCGACCCTCGGAGCCGAACGCCAGCCAGCACGCGCGCTGCAGGTCGAGCCCGTGGCGCGCGGCCGTCAGCTCGACGAGGCGCTGCGCGACGAGGTCGTTGAGGTGGCTGATCAGCTCGGTGAGCTGGCGCGCGCCGACGCCCTGGCCGAGCAGGTTGCGCGCCAGCCGGCGGATGTCGGCGGCCACCGCGGCCAGCGTCGGCACGTCGGCCGCGACGCGGATCGCGCCGCCGACCTGCTTGACCGAGAGCTTCTGCATCGCGAACAGGTCGCGCTCCGAGACGATGCCGACGACCCGCCCGCCGTCGGTGACCGGCACGTGGCGCAGCCCGTGGCGCGACATCAGCAGCGCGGCGTCCTGCGCGGTGTGCTGCGCCGTCAGCGTCAGCACCGGCTGCGACATGACTTGCGCGATCGGCGTCGACAGCGGCACCTGCGGCAGCGTGACACGGCCGAGCAGGTCGTGACGCGTCAGGATGCCCAGCGGCGCGCCGGCGTCGTCGGTCACCAGCATCGAGCCGATGCGCTTGTCGTGCATCAGCTGCAGCGCCTGCGCCAGCGGCGTGGCCGGCGGCACCGTCACCGGCTGCTGGCGCGCGATCCGTCCCAGCGGGGTCTCGAGCGACTGCTCGGCCAGCGTCTGCGACGAGAAGCTCGACTGCAGCGCACGGCGCGACATCTCGAGGAACTTCATCATCCTCGCGTTGAGGAAGTCGGCCAGCGGCGCCGACTCGGCGGCCAGCGCGCGCAGCGCCTGCGCCGGCACGCGCAGGCAGAAGCAGTCGCCGTCGGCGGTGTAGGTCGAGGTCACCGCGCGCTGGTTGAGCGCGGCACCGACGGGGAACAGGTCGGCGGCCTCGATCTGGAAGCTCAGCGCGCCGTCGCCGCGGCGCCGCCCGGTGACGGCGCCGCGGCGCACCCACCACACGTGCTGCACGACGCCGTCGTCGGGCGAGAGCACCTTTTCGTCGGGTGCGAAGTAGACCTGTTCGGCCGCCGCGACGAAGCGCTCGACGTGCGCCGGCGCCATCTGTGCGAACGGGGGGTGCTGCGCCAGTTCGGCGACCAGCTCGGCGATCAGGCTGCGGGAGGGCGTGTTCATGTCCACAGCATAAAAAAACCGGGGCCCTCGCGGGCCCCGGTTGGATCAACAAACCGACGGATCGGGCGTCAGGCCTTGGCCGGCTTCAGGTCGGGGTAGCGCACGTGCTCGACGAGCTCCTGCGTCTCCCGCTTCGGCGCCGGCGTCAGCAGGCTGACGATGATGATCACCGCGAAGCCCAGCGGCACGCCGAACACGCCCGCCGAGATCGGCGAGATCCCCCACCAGATGTGGTCGGCGACCGGGCTCGTGACACCGAAGACGCCGCGCAGCCACGGCTGCGTCATCACCATGTAATAGAAGGTTATGCCCAGGCCGGCGATCATGCCTAGCGACGCGCCCCACTTGGTCGCACGCTTCCAGAAGATGCCCAGCACCAGCGCGGGGAAGAACGACGCAGCCGCGAAAGAGAACGCCGCCGACACCAGGAACAGGATGTCCGCCGGCTTCTGCGACGCGACCCAGGCGGCGAGCAGCGCGACGACCAGCAGCAGTGCCTTCGACACCGCGACGCGGCGCGCCGTCGAGGCGTTCGGGTCGAGCATCTTGTAGTACAGGTCGTGCGACAGCGCGTTGGCGATCGTCAGCAGCAGGCCGTCGGCGGTCGACAGCGCCGCCGCCAGACCGCCGGCGGCCACCATGCCCGAGATCACGTACGGCAGGCCCGCGATCTCCGGCGTGGCCAGCACGATGATGTCGCCACCGATCCTCATCTCGCCGAGCTGGAAGATGCCGTCGCCGTTGACGTCGGACACCTGCAGCAGCGTCGGGTCGACACGCTGCCAGTTGGCGATCCACGCCGGCAGTTCGCTGAACGACGTGCCCACCAGCACGTTGAACACCTCGTACTTGACGAGCACCGCGAGCGCCGGCGCCGTGAAGTACAGCAGGAAGATGAAGAACAGGCTCCACGTCACCGAGCGGCGCGCTTCACGCACCGACGGTGTCGTGTAGTAGCGCATCAGGATGTGCGGCAGCGCGGCGGTGCCCACCATCAGGCAGAACACCAGCGCCAGGAAGTTGCGCCGCGACTCGTTGAACGCCTTCTGCGCCGCGGCGTCGCCGTTCGGGTCGCCGGCGAACGGCTGCGCGTGGCGGGGCATGCCAGCCAGCGGTTTGGCGCGCGCGTCGGCGGCGGCCTTGTCGGCGGTCCACTTCTTCTTGGCCGCCTCGGCGTCGGCCGGCAGCGCCTTCAGCGCGGCTTCCGTCGCCTGGATGTCGGCCTGCGCGCCGTTGGTCGAGCGCAGTTCCTCGAGCTTGGTCTGCAGCGCCTGGCGTTCGGCCGCGAGCGCGGCCGCCGGGTCCTTCAGCTTCTCGGCCAGCGCGTCGGAACGTGCCTTGAACGCGGCGATGACCGACTGCTCCTTCGGATCGGCGATCAGCTGGGCCTCCCGCTCGGTGACCTTCTGCAGCTGGTAGCCGTAGACGGCCTGCGGCACCGGTACGCCGGTCTGTTTCACCGACAGCCACACCACCGGGATCATGTACGCGATGATCAGAATGATGTACTGCGCCACCTGCGTCCAAGTGACGGCGCGCATGCCGCCGAGGAACGAACACACCAGGATGCCGCCGAGGCCGACGAACACGCCGATCTCGAACGCCAGCCCCGACAGCCGCGCCGTGATCAGGCCCACGCCGTAGATCTGCGCGACGACGTAGGTGAACGAGCACAGGATCGCGGCCAGGATGCCGATGAAGCGCGGTAGGTTGCCCTCGTAGCGCGCGCCGAGGAAGTCGGGGATCGTGAACTGGCCGAACTTGCGCAGGTACGGCGCGAGGAACAGTGCAACCAGGCAGTAGCCGCCGGTCCAGCCCATGATGAAGGCCAGGCCGCCGTAGCCGGTCAGGTACAGCGTGCCGGCCATGCCGATGAACGACGCCGCGCTCATCCAGTCGGCGCCCACCGCCATGCCGTTGTAGACCGCGGGCACGCGCCGGCCGGCGACGTAGTACTCGGCGGCGTCGGTCGTGCGGCTCATGATGCCGATGCCGGCATACAGCAGCACGGTCGCGAGCAGGAAGATCAGGCCGATCCACGTGCGCGGCAGCCCCATCTGCTCGAGCACGGCGAGCACGAGGATGAAGGCTAGGAAGCCGCCGGTGTACCAGCCGTAGACCTTGTTGAGTTGCTTCTGGAAGGCCTTGTTGGAGCTGGCGCTGAACACGCCACCGCCACCGGCCTCGGGAGTCATTCCAGCCATGTCAGTCCTCCTCAGCCTCGGCCACGCCATATTCGCGGTCGAGGTTGTTCATGTAACGGGCATAGACGCCGATGATGACGACGTAGACGATCGGCGCGCCCTGGGCACCGACCCAGAAGCTGAACGGCCATCCGAAGAAGGTGAAGTTGAGGTCGCGGGCGAAGTAGCCCACGACGAACGTCACCACGAACCAGATGGCCATCAGAACCGCGGTGATGCGCAGGTTCTTCGACCAGTACTGGCGGTGCCTCTCGGTCAGTTGCATCGCATTGCCTCCAACGTTGCCAAACCTCCGGACGGTCCGGAGCCCCTTCTCACACCCTCGCCGTGCCGGCGTGCCGCGCCGCCGTCACGGCGCCAACCCGGTCTCGCGCTGCAGCTGCGTTGCCACCTGCGGCTCGAAACCCTGCAGGTGGCGGATGATCTTGCGTGCCTCGTCGGCGTCGTGCCGGTCGGCGTAGACGCGCGCGAGCTGGTACCACCCGTACGGGCTCATCGGCTGCAGCTCGGTGTTGCGCTTGAGCGCGGCGATCGCCTCGTCGACGCGGTCGAGCCGGATCAGCACCAGCCCGAGGCCGTACCAGGCCCGGTCGAGCTTCGGGTCGAGATCGAGCGCGCGGCGGAACGCCGGCTCGGCTTCGGCCGAGCGGCCGGCACCCTCGAGCAGGAACGCGAGGTTGAACCAGTCGGCGGCGCTGCGCGTCGGGTGACGCGAGATCAGACGCTGCGCGTCGCGGATCGCCTCGTCGCGTCGCCCGAGCTGCGCCAGCACGTGCGCGCGGCTGGCCAGCGCGTAGGCGTCGTCGGGCCGCAGTGCGAGCATCTCGCCGAAGGCGATGGCCGCCGCCTCGAGCCGGCCCAGCAGCAGCCACAGCAGCGCGCGCAGCTTCAGGCGCCAGTAGTCGAAGCGGTCGTCACTCATCGCCGGCAATCGGTGTAGCCCATCTGCACGCACGTCAGGTAGCCGCGCTCGGCAAAGACGACGAAGCTCGCCAGCAGCAGCAACGCGAACGTGATGATCGGCACGTGCTCGTCGGCCACCTTGGCCGGCGTCAGCCTGCGCACGACGAACGTGAACGGACGCGCGACGAGCCGCAGCGTCGTGTAGAAGAAATTCGTCTCGCGCCGTGCACCCGCGAGCACGTACAGCACCCCCTGGCCGAGCAGCGCCAGCATCGGGATGTACAGGACGACTTGCAGGATGTTGAGGAACTCGAGCATCGCGTCGCCGGTGTCTGCCAGCGGGTCGCCCGGGGTGGGCGGCCCGCGCCGAACACGGCCGTTGTGTTGGGGGCGAATGGTGTGCGGGCGGCGCTTACCGATTTCTGACAGTGGCAGGGGGGCTTCTCGCTATCCTCCTTCGGACTTACCCCTAGGGAAACGCTGATCAAGTCCTCCGCATCGTAGTGGCGTGCGTTGAAGGAGTCGACGCAGGTTCGGAGGGCGACGATGAAGCAGATGACC
>NZ_QOAZ01000052.1 GCF_003574675.1 Azohydromonas sediminis | reverse complement strand
ATGCTCAAGCGGCTGATCGCCAACATCGGCGCGGCCTTGCAGCACGTTCGGTCAGCTGCGGAGCAGTTCAAGGACCTCGACCGCTGGGGCTGCCTGCTGCGCTACGTCAGCGACCGCATAGCCCCGATCGTCGGCCCACCACGACCCGCGGCTGGCCTGCCAGCGACGGGGTAACTGCCGGATTTAGGCTGAAACGGCAAGGGGCGGCCGAAGCCGCCCCTCGCACACCGGCCGGGCCGGGCGGACGCTCACTCGCCGGCGTTGTCGTCCGACGATGCAGCGTCGACCTGCGCGAGCTGCGCGGCGGCCAGCTCCTCGGCCTCCTGCAGCGCGATCGCGCGGCGCTCGCTCTCGTCCATCTCCTCCTTGGCCTTGCGGGCCTGGTGGAACGCCATGCCGGTGCCCGCCGGGATCAGGCGGCCGACGATGACGTTCTCCTTCAGCCCGCGCAGCTCGTCGCGCTTGCCCATGATCGCGGCCTCGGTCAGCACGCGCGTGGTCTCCTGGAACGACGCCGCCGAGATGAAGCTGTCGGTCGACAGGCTCGCCTTCGTGATGCCCAGCAGCACGTCGGCGTGTGTGGCCGGGATCTTGCCCTCGGCGCGCAGCTTGTCGTTGGTGTCCAGCAGCTCCGAGCGCTCGACCTGCTCGCCGGCGATGTAGCCGCTGTCGCCCGGGTCGACGATCTGCACGCGGCGCAGCATCTGGCGCACGATCACCTCGATGTGCTTGTCGTTGATCTTCACGCCCTGCAGGCGGTAGACGTCCTGCACCTCGTCGACGATGTAGCGCGCCAGCTCCTCGATGCCCAGCAGGCGCAGGATGTCCTGCGGGTCGGCCGGACCGTCGACGATCGGCTCGCCCTTGTTGACCACCTGGCCCTCGTGCACGAGGATGTTCTTCTCCTTGGGCACCAGCTCCTCGTAGACCTTGCCGTCGGGGTCGGTGATCTGCAGGCGCACCTTGCCCTTGGTCTCCTTGCCGAACGACACCGTGCCGGTGATCTCGGCGAGCATGCCCTTGTCCTTCGGCGAGCGCGCCTCGAACAGCTCGGCCACGCGCGGCAGACCACCGGTGATGTCGCGCGTCTTCTGCCCTTCGACCGGGATGCGCGCGAGCACCTCGCCCGGCGCCAGGTCCTGCCCGTCGCGCACCTGGATCAGCGCGCCGATCGGGAAGCCGATCGTCACCGAGTGGTCGGTGCCGGGGATCTTGACCTCGTTGCCGGCGGCGTCGAGCAGCTTGACCTGCGGACGCACGACCTTGGCCGCGCCGCGGCGCTTCGGGTCGATGACGACCAGCGTCGACAGGCCCGTGACCTCGTCGACCTGCTTGGCCACCGTGACGCCTTCCTCGACGTTCTCGAACTTCGCCTTGCCGGCGAACTCGGTGATGATCGGGCGCGTCAGCGGGTCCCAGTTCGCGAGCACGGTGCCCGCCTTGATCGGCTGGTCGGCCTTGACGTTGAGCGTCGCGCCGTACGGCACCTTGTGGCGCTCGCGCTCGCGGCCGTGCGGGTCGGCGATGATGATCTCGCCCGAGCGCGAGATCACGACGAGCTCGCCCTTGCCCGACTTCGAGTTCATCACGTAGCGCATCGTGCTGTTGAACGACACGATGCCGTCGCTCTTGGCCTCGACGCTCGACGCCACCGCCGCACGCGACGCCGCGCCACCGATGTGGAACGTGCGCATCGTCAGCTGCGTGCCCGGCTCGCCGATCGACTGCGCCGCGATCACACCGACCGCCTCGCCGACGTTGACCAGCCCGCCGCGGCCGAGGTCGCGGCCGTAGCACTTGGCGCACAGGCCGAAGCGCGTGCTGCAGGTCAGCGGCGTGCGCACCTTGACCTCGTCGACACCGGCCGCCTCGAGCATGTCGAGCGCGTCCTCGTCGAGCATCTCGCCGGCCGCAACGAGCACGGCCTGCGTCTCGGGGTGCAGCACCTCGACCGCCGCGACGCGGCCGAGGATGCGGTCGCGCAGCGACTCGATGACCTCGCCGCCCTCGACGAGCGCGCGCATGTAGATGCCGTGCTCGGTGCCGCAGTCCTCCTCGGTGACGACGAGGTCCTGCGTCACGTCGACGAGGCGGCGCGTCAGGTACCCCGAGTTCGCCGTCTTCAGCGCCGTGTCGGCAAGACCCTTGCGTGCGCCGTGCGTCGAGATGAAGTACTGCAGCACGTTCAGGCCTTCACGGAAGTTGGCCGTGATCGGCGTCTCGATGATGCTGCCGTCGGGCTTGGCCATCAGGCCGCGCATGCCGGCGAGCTGGCGGATCTGCGCCGCCGAGCCGCGCGCGCCCGAGTCGGCCATCATGTAGATCGAGTTGAACGACTCCTGGTCGACGACCTTGCCGTGGCGGTCGGTGACCTTCTCCTTCGACAGCTGGGCCATCATGACCTTGCCGACCTCGTCGCCGGTCTTGCCCCAGATGTCGACGACCTTGTTGTAGCGCTCGCCGGCGGTCACCAGACCCGAGACGTACTGCTGCTCGATCTCCTTGACCTCCTTCTCGGCGCGCTCGATCAGGCCGTGCTTCTCCTTCGGCACCAGCATGTCGTCGATCGCGATCGAGATGCCCGCCCGCGTGGCCAGCCGGAAGCCGGTCTGCATCAGCTTGTCGGCGAAGACGACCGTCTCCTTCAGACCGCACTTGCGGAACGACAGGTTGATCAGCCGCGAGATCTCCTTCTTCTTCAGCGCCTTGTCGATCGCGGCGAACGGCAGCCCCTTCGGCAGGATCTCCGACAGCAGCGCACGGCCCACCGTCGTCTCGACGAGCTTCGTCGACGGCACGAACTCGCCGCTGTCCTTGTCCTTCGTCCACTCGGTCAGCCGCACGCTGACGCGCGCGGTGATCTCGACGACCCCGTTGTCGAACGCACGCTGCAGCTCGGCGAGGTCGGCGAACACCATGCCTTCGCCGCGCGCGTTGATGCGCTCGCGCGTGGCGTAGTACAGCCCCAGCACGACGTCCTGGCTCGGCACGATCGACGGCTCGCCGTTGGCGGGGAACAGCACGTTGTTCGTCGCCAGCATCAGCACGCGCGCTTCCATCTGCGCCTCGATCGACAGCGGCACGTGCACGGCCATCTGGTCGCCGTCGAAGTCGGCGTTGAACGCCGCGCACACCAGCGGGTGCAGCTGGATCGCCTTGCCCTCGATCAGCACCGGCTCGAACGCCTGGATGCCCAGGCGGTGCAGCGTCGGCGCCCGGTTGAGCAGCACAGGGTGCTCCTTGATGACCTCCTCGAGGATGTCCCACACCACCGGCGTGCCGGCCTCGACCTCCTTCTTCGCCGCCTTGATCGTGGTGGCGATGCCCATCGCCTCCAGCCGGCTGAAGATGAACGGCTTGAACAGCTCGAGCGCCATCAGCTTGGGCAGGCCGCACTGGTGCAGCTTCAGCGTCGGGCCGACGACGATCACCGAGCGGCCCGAGTAGTCGACGCGCTTGCCGAGCAGGTTCTGGCGGAAACGCCCACCCTTGCCCTTGATCATGTCGGCGAGCGACTTGAGGGCCCGCTTGTTCGCGCCCGTCATCGCCTTGCCGCGGCGGCCGTTGTCGAGCAGCGAGTCGACCGCCTCCTGCAGCATGCGCTTCTCGTTGCGCACGATGATCTCGGGCGCCTTGAGCTCGAGCAGCCGCGCCAGTCGGTTGTTGCGGTTGATGACGCGGCGGTACAGGTCGTTGAGGTCCGACGTCGCGAAGCGTCCGCCGTCCAGCGGCACCAGCGGGCGCAGGTCCGGCGGCAGCACCGGCAGCACCTCCATGATCATCCACTGCGGCTTGATGCCCGACTTCTTGAAGGCCTCGAGCACCTTCAGGCGCTTCGAGTTCTTCTTGACCTTGAGCTCCGAGCCGGTCATGTCGCCGCGCAGGCGCTCGATCTCGGCGTCGATGTCCATGTCCTCGAGCAGCTTCTTGATGCCCTCGGCGCCCATCATCGCGACGAACTCGTCACCGTACTCGGCACGCTTGGCCTCGTAGTCGTCCTCGCTCATGATCGAGAACTTCTTCAGCGGCGTCATGCCCGGGTCGACGACGACGTAGGCCTCGAAGTACAGCACGCGCTCGATGTCGCGCAGCGTCATGTCGAGCACGAGGCCCAGGCGCGACGGCAGGCTCTTCAAGAACCAGATGTGCGCGCACGGCGCCGCGAGGTCGATGTGGCCCATGCGCTCGCGGCGCACCTTGGTCTGCGTGACCTCCACGCCGCACTTCTCGCAGATCACGCCGCGGTGCTTCAGGCGCTTGTACTTGCCGCACAGGCACTCGTAGTCCTTGATCGGCCCGAAGATCTTGGCGCAGAACAGGCCGTCACGCTCGGGCTTGAAGGTGCGGTAGTTGATCGTCTCGGGCTTCTTCACCTCGCCGAACGACCACGAGCGGATCTTCTCGGGCGAAGCCAGCCCGATGCGGATCGCGTCGAAGTGTTCGTCGGGGGTGAACTGCTTGAAAAGGTCGAGTAGTCCCTTCATGGCTCTATTCCTTTTCCGTCTTTAGTTGCGCTCGAGCTCGATGTCGATGCCCAGCGACCGGATTTCCTTGACCAGCACGTTGAACGACTCGGGCATGCCGGCATCGATCGAGTGCTCACCCTTGACGATGTTCTCGTAGACCTTGGTGCGGCCCGTGACGTCGTCGGACTTGACGGTCAGCATCTCCTGCAGCACGTAGGCCGCGCCATAGGCCTCGAGCGCCCAGACCTCCATCTCGCCGAAGCGCTGGCCGCCGAACTGTGCCTTGCCGCCCAGCGGCTGCTGCGTGACCAGGCTGTACGGGCCGGTCGAGCGCGCGTGCATCTTGTCGTCGACGAGGTGGTGCAGCTTGAGCACGTGCATGTAGCCCACCGTCACCGGACGCTCGAACGCGTCGCCGGTGCGCCCGTCGTACAGGCGCGCCTGCGTGCGCGTGGGCGTGAGGCCCTTGAGCGCGGCGACGTCGTCGGGATAGGCGAGCTGCAGCATCGCGCGGATCTCGTCCTCCTTCGCGCCGTCGAACACCGGCGTCGCGAACGGCACGCCGTCTTGCAGGTTGCGTGCCATCTCGAGCACCTCGTCGTCCGACAGCGTGTCGATCGCCTCGGTGCGCCCGCCGCTCTTGTTGTACAGGTGGTCGAGGAACTGACGGATCTCGGCCACACGCGCCTGGCGCTGCAGCATGTCGCCGATGCGCTGGCCGATGCCCTTGGCGGCCCAGCCGAGGTGGACCTCGAGCACCTGTCCGACGTTCATGCGGCTGGGCACGCCCAGCGGGTTGAGCACGATGTCCATCGGCGTGCCGTCGGCCATGTAGGGCATGTCTTCGACGGGCACGATCTTCGACACGACACCCTTGTTGCCGTGGCGGCCGGCCATCTTGTCGCCGGGCTGCAGGCGGCGCTTGACGGCGAGATACACCTTGACCATCTTCAGCACGCCGGCGGGCAGCTCGTCGCCCTGCGTGAGCTTCTTGCGCTTTTCCTCGAACGCCAGGTCGAAGCCGTGGCGCGTCTGGTCGAGCGAGTTCTTGATGCTCTCGAGCTGGTTGGCGACGTCTTCGTCGGCCGGGCGGATGTCGAACCAGTGGTACTTGTCGACGCCGGCCAGGTACTCCTTGGTGATCGTCGTGCCCTTGGCGATCTTCTGCGGGCCGCCGTTGGCGACCTTGCCGACGAGCAGCTTCTCGATGCGGTCGAACGCGTCGGCTTCGACGATGCGCAGCTGGTCGTTGAGGTCGAGACGGAAGCGCTTGAGCTCGTCGTCGATGATCTGCTGCGCGCGCTTGTCGCGCTGGATGCCCTCGCGCGTGAAGACCTGCACGTCGATCACGGTGCCGCTGGTGCCCTGCTCGACGCGCAGCGACGTGTCTTTCACGTCGCTGGCCTTCTCGCCGAAGATCGCGCGCAGCAGCTTCTCCTCGGGCGTCAGCGTCGTCTCGCCCTTGGGCGTGACCTTGCCGACGAGCACGTCACCGGGGCCGACCTCGGCACCGACGTAGACGATGCCCGACTCGTCCAGGCGCGCGAGCTGCTGCTCCGACAGGTTCGGAATGTCGCGCGTGATCTCCTCGGGGCCGAGCTTGGTGTCGCGCGCCATCACGACCAGCTCCTCGATGTGGATCGAGGTGTAGCGGTCGTCGGCGACGACCTTCTCGGAGATCAGGATCGAGTCCTCGAAGTTGTAGCCGTTCCACGGCATGAACGCGACCAGCATGTTCTGGCCGAGCGCGAGTTCGCCGAGGTCGGTCGACGCGCCGTCGGCGACGACGTCGCCGGCCGCGACGCGGTCGCCGCGCTTGACGATCGGGCGCTGGTGGATGTTCGTGTTCTGGTTGCTGCGCTGGTACTTGATCAGGTTGTAGATGTCGACGCCGACCTCGCCCGCCGCGGTCTCGTCGTCGTTGACGCGGATCACGATGCGGTTGGTGTCGACGTAGTCGACGACGCCGCCGCGGCGCGCGACGACGACCGTGCCCGAGTCGACCGCCGCGACGCGCTCGACGCCGGTGCCCACCAGCGCCTTCTCGGGACGCAGCGTGGGCACCGCCTGGCGCTGCATGTTGGCGCCCATCAGCGCGCGGTTGGCGTCGTCGTGCTCGAGGAAGGGCACCAGCGACGCGGCCACCGAGACGATCTGCGCCGGCGCGACGTCCATGTACTGCACGCGCTCGGGGCTCACGAGCACCGACTCGCCCTTCTCGCGGGCGCTCACCAGCTCGTCGACGAGGCGGCCATCCTTGTCGAGCGTCGCGTTGGCCTGCGCGATGACGTACTTGCCTTCCTGGATTGCGCTCAGGTACTCGATCTCGTCGGTGACCTTGCCGTCGACAACGCGGCGGTACGGCGTCTCGAGGAAGCCGTACTCGTTCAGGCGCGCGTACAGCGCCAGCGAGTTGATCAGGCCGATGTTCGGCCCTTCCGGCGTCTCGATCGGGCACACGCGGCCGTAGTGGGTCGGGTGCACGTCGCGCACCTCGAAGCCGGCGCGCTCGCGCGTGAGGCCGCCCGGGCCCAGCGCCGAGACGCGCCGCTTGTGCGTGATCTCCGACAGCGGGTTGGTCTGGTCCATGAACTGCGAGAGCTGGCTCGCACCGAAGAACTCCTTGAGCGCCGCGGAGATCGGCTTGGAGTTGATCAGGTCGTGCGGCATCAACGCCTCGGTCTCGGCCTGGCCCAGGCGCTCCTTCACCGCCTTCTCGATGCGTGCGAGGCCCGAGCGGTACTGGTTCTCGGCCAGCTCGCCCACGCAGCGCACGCGGCGGTTGCCCAGGTGGTCGATGTCGTCGACCTCGCCGCGGCCGTTGCGCAGCTCGACGAGGATCTTGACGACGTCGAGGATGTCCTCGTTGGACAGCGTCATCGAGCCCTCGGCCGTGTCACGGCCGACGCGGGCGTTGAACTTCATGCGCCCGACGCGCGACAGGTCGTAGGTGTCGGGGCTGTAGAACAGGCGGTTGAACAGCGCCTGCACCGCGTCCTCGGTGGGCGGCTCGCCGGGGCGCATCATGCGGTAGATCGCCACGCGCGCGGCGAGCTCGTCGGCCGTCTCGTCGATGGCCAGCGTCTGGCTGATGTAGGCGCCCTGGTCGAGCTCGTTCGTGTACAGGCACTGGATCTCGCGGATGCCCGCGGCGCGCAGCTTCTTCAGCAGCGACTCGGTCAGCTCGTCGTTGGCCTTGGCGACGATTTCACCGGTGTCGGGGTCGACCATGTTGCGCGCGACGACGCGGCCAACGAGGAAGTCCTCGGGCACGCTGATGAACTTGGTGCCGCTTTGCTCGAGCTGGCGCAGGTGGCGCGCCGTGATGCGCTTGTCCTTCTCGACGACGACGTTGCCGTTCTTGTCGGTGATGTCGAAGCGCGCGACCTCGCCCTTCAGCCGCTCGGGCACGAACTCGAGCTGCGCGCCCGAGTCCATCAGGTGGAAGTTGTCGAAGACGAAGAAGTGCGCCAGGATCTGCTCGGGGTTCAGGCCGATGGCCTTGAGCAGGATCGTCACCGGCATCTTGCGGCGGCGGTCGACGCGGAAGTACAGGATGTCCTTCGGGTCGAACTCGAAGTCCAGCCACGAGCCGCGGTACGGGATGATGCGCGCCGAGAACAGCAGCTTGCCCGAGCTGTGCGTCTTGCCCTTGTCGTGCTCGAAGAACACGCCCGGCGAGCGGTGCAGCTGGCTGACGATGACGCGCTCGGTGCCGTTGATGATGAACGAGCCGTAGTCGGTCATCAGGGGCACCTCGCCCATGTAGACCTCCTGCTCCTTGATCTCCTTGACCGTTTTCGGCGCCGCGGCCTCGCGGTCGTAGATGATCATCTGCAGCTTCGCGCGCACGGCAGCGGCGTAGGTCAGGCCGCGCTGCTGGCACTCGCGCACGTCGAACGTGGGCTTCGCGATGTTGTACTCGATGAACTTCATCTCGACGTACCCGTTGTGCGAGACGATCGGGAACGCGGAGAGGAAGGCGGCCTGCAGCCCCTCGGGCTTGCGCTTGGCGGGCGGCACGTCCTTCTGCAGGAACGCGACGTACGACTCGCGCTGCATCGTGAGCAGGTAGGGGACGTTGAGCACGCTCGCGCGCTTGCCGAAGCTCTTGCGGATGCGCTTGCGCTCGGTGTAGCTGTAGCTGGTGGGGGATGCTTGCGCCATAAATGCTCCGTGTCGAGAACGCACGCCTGGCCTGGGCATGCACTCGTCGGCGACTGGCAACCCGGGCATTGCGCCCGAAGCTTGGTGACGGGCCACTACCCGTCGCTGGCGGACAACCGGGGCGTTGCACCCCGGCCCGACCAAACCGGTCCTCTGCAGTCGGATCAGAGAACACTGCCAAGCCCGCAGGCTTGGCGCTGCTCTCGTCGCGCCCCGGCCGCGTCGAGCGGCCGCCGTGGGTCCGGCTCGCCGGGCCACGGGCGGCGCCCCGGGAGGGGCAGGCGCCGCCGGGGCTTCGCGGGTGTTACTTCAGCTCAGCCTTCGCGCCGGCCTCGACCAGCTTCTTCATCGCAGCTTCGGCGTCGGCCTTGGGGATGCCTTCCTTGACGGGCTTCGGCGCGCCGTCGACCAGGTCCTTGGCCTCCTTCAGGCCCAGGCCGGTGATCTCGCGCACGGCCTTGATGACGGCCACCTTGTTGGCGCCGGCTTCGACCAGCATCACGGTGAACTCGGTCTTCTCTTCGGCAGCCGGGGCGGCCGCGCCACCGCCGCCGGCGGCCGGGGCAGCCATCGCCGCGGCCGACACGCCGAACTTCTCCTCGATGGCCTTGACCAGGTCATTGAGTTCCATCACGGTCATGCTGTCCAGGGCGGTCAGGAAAGCGTCTTTGTCGAATGCCATTTGGGGTTCCTCGATGCAGAAATGAAAGGGGAAATACGAATGACGGGGGCCTCAGGCGGCCGGCGCTTCGGCGCCGCCACCACGCTTTTCGGCCAGCGCGGCGAGCACGCCGGCCATGCGCTGGATCGGCGACTTCAGCAAGCCGGCGACCTGCGCGATCAGCACCTCGCGGCTCGGGATCGACGCCAGCGCCTTCACGCCCTCGACGTCGAGCGCCTTGCCCGCGTAGACACCGCCCTTGATCACCAGCTTGTCGTTGGTCTTGGCGAAATCGGCGATCACTTTGGCCGCCGCCACCGCGTCTTCCGAAAAGCCGTAGATCAGCGGACCGGCCATGGCCTCGCGGGCCACCTCGAACGGCGTGCCGGCGACGGCACGGCGCGCGAGGGTGTTCTTCAGCACGTGAAGATAGACACCCTTGGCGCGCGCGTCGACGCGCAGCTTGTTGAGGCTTTCCACGGTGAGGCCACGGTACTCGGCCAGCGCGAGCGTCTGCGACTTGGCGGCCTGCGCCGCCACGTCCGTCACCACGGCCGCCTTCTCGTTGCGATTGAGACTCAAGGTCTGCTCCTCACATCACGTGCTTGGCCCCGCGCACGGGGTTCGGCACACCGGACTTCAGCGACCTTCTGCATCGAACTCGGCCGTCGCCGGCGTCGTCCATCACAGCGGGTTCGCCATCTGCGCTGGCGTCGGCGGCGCCCTGTCGGACGCCGCCTCGATTAAGAAGCCCGAAGGCCCCACCAGCGGTCTTCGATGACCTGCGGCACCCAGACCGGACCACCGCAGCCCACCAAACCTTCACCGCCACGCCAGACTCGCGCGGCGGCATCCCTTCACGGTCAACCCTGCGCAGCGGCGGCGATCGTCGCCGCATCGACACGCACGCCCACACCCATCGTCGAGCTCACGGCCACCTTGCGCAGGTACACGCCCTTGCTGCTCGCCGGCTTGGCCTTGTTCAGCGCATCGAGCAGCGCCGCGAGGTTGCCCGCGAGCTTGTCGGTGTCGAACGAGCGGCGTCCGATCGTCGCGTGCACGATGCCGGCCTTGTCGACGCGGAACTGCACCTGGCCGGCCTTGGCGTTCTTCACCGCGGTGGCCACGTCGGGCGTCACGGTGCCGACCTTCGGGTTCGGCATCAGGCCGCGCGGACCGAGGATCTGACCGAGCTGGCCGACCACGCGCATCGCGTCGGGGGACGCGATGACGACGTCGAAGTTGATGTTGCCCGCCTTGATCTCGGCGGCCAGGTCGTCCATGCCGACGACGTCGGCACCAGCCGCCTTGGCCTCCTCGGCCTTGGCGCCCTGCGCGAACACCGCGACGCGCTTGGTCTTGCCGGTGCCGTTGGGCAGCACGACGGCGCCACGCACGACCTGGTCGGACTTCTTCGCGTCGATGCCCAGCTGCACCGCAACGTCGATCGACTCGTCGAACTTGGCGGTGGCGCACTCCTTGACCAGCGCGAGCGCGTCGCCGATCGGGTACAGCTTCGTGCTGTCGACCTTGCCCTGCAGGGCCTTGGCTTTCTTCGTCAGCTTGGCCATCGTCAGACTCCTTCGACCGTGACGCCCATCGAGCGGGCCGAACCGGCGATCTGCTTGACCGCCCCCTCGAGGTCGGCGGCGTTGAGGTCCTTCATCTTCGTCTTCGCGATCTCCTCGATCTGCGCGCGCGTGAGCTTGCCGACCTTCTCGAGGTGCGGCCGCCCAGAGCCCTTGTCGAGCTTGAGCGCCTTCTTGATCAGCACGGTAGCCGGCGGCGTCTTGAGGACGAACGTGAACGACTTGTCGGCGTACGCGGTGATCACCACCGGCAGCATCAGACCGGGCTCCATGCCCTGCGTCTGCGCGTTGAACGCCTTGCAGAACTCCATGATGTTCAGCCCGCGCTGACCGAGCGCGGGACCGATGGGCGGCGAGGGGTTCGCCTTGCCCGCCGGCACTTGCAGCTTGATGAAGCCGACGATCTTCTTGGCCATGATGGCTCCTTACCGAGTTCGAACGCCGCCGGGTCTCGCACCGCGAACGGCTCCTCGTCCTTCAGCCCTGGGGGATTGCGGCGCGCCGGGGCCGTGGCAGCGCGCCGCGAACCTCAAATCTTCTCGACCTGCGAGAAATCGAGCTCGACCGGCGTCGCACGGCCGAAGATGGTGACGCTGACGCGCACCTTCGACTTGTCGTAGTTGACTTCCTCGACCGCGCCGTTGAAGTCGGTGAAAGGACCGTCCTTGACGCGCACGAGCTCGCCGACCTGCCACTCGACCTTCGGCCGCGGCTTCTCGACGCCTTCCTGCATCTGGTTGACGATCTTCATCACCTCGGCCTCCGAAATCGGCGCCGGGCGGTTCTTCGCGCCGCCGACGAACCCGGTGACCTTGCTCGTGTGCTTCACGAGGTGCCACGTGTCGTCGTCCATCACCATCTCGACGAGCACGTAGCCGGGGAAGAAGCGCCGCTCGGTGACGGCCTTCTTGCCGTTCTTGAGCTCGACGACTTCCTCGGTCGGCACCAGGATGCGGCCGAACTTGGATTGCATGCCCGAACGCTCGATGCGCTCGCGCAGGTTGCGCTCAACGGCCTTCTCCATGCCCGAGTAGGCATGCACGACGTACCAGCGCATCGGTGCCGCGGCGGCGGCGTCGCTCTTGACGGCCTGCTCAGTCATCGTCATCACCCCTTCAACGCCAGCCCAGCACGAGGCCGTACAGCACCCACTCGAGCGTCTTGTCGGTCAGCCACAGGAACAGCGCCATCACGAACACGAAGGCGAACACGTAGCCCGTCATCTGCGTGGCCTCCTTGCGCGTCGGCCAGACGACCTTCCTCGTCTCCTTGACCGCGTCGCGCCCGAAGGCGATCAGCTGCTTGCCGCTCTCCGACGTGAAGAACACGACGACGCCCGCCGCCAGCAGCCCCAGCAGCGCCAGCAGCCGCAGCCACAGGTCCGACGACGCCAGCAGGTAGAACGCCGCCACGCCGCCCACGACGAGCAGCGCGGCCACGGCCAGCTTGGCCTTGTCGGCCGAGGTGCTGACGGTCTCGACGGAGGTGTTCGTGGACATGGAATCGCTTCGTGACTCTCGGCGCGACGCCTCAGACGGGGCGCGGCGCCTTCAACGGCAAGGCCCGCCGGGTCGGTAGCACACCCCCCTGCGGGCCGGTCTGGCCGGTGCGCGCGGCGCCTCGGGCGCCACACCGCATCAAGTTGCGCGACGCACGCGCCGCGCGGTGGCAGGGGCAGAGGGAATCGAACCCCCAACCTTCGGTTTTGGAGACCGACGCTCTGCCAATTGAGCTATACCCCTGCGGACTCTTCTCTCACTCGATGATCTTCGAGACGACGCCGGCGCCCACGGTGCGCCCGCCCTCGCGGATCGCGAAGCGCAGGCCCTCTTCCATCGCGATCGGCGCGA
>NZ_QOAZ01000051.1 GCF_003574675.1 Azohydromonas sediminis | reverse complement strand
CGTCAAGGGTTCGCTGCGCCGAGCTTCGCCCGCCCTTGACCCCGGTCCTTGGCCTGAACTCCCCTTGGCTCACCCACTCGGAATTCAACAGAGGCTTCTTTTTGATGGCTCCACTTCCCGTCGCGCCAGACCGTACCGCCGGCGCCGTAGCGCGTTCGAGTTCGACCTCATTGACATGGGAAGTCGCGGAGATGACGGCTGTCGTCATCGTGAAGGCGACGCCTCCCACGGGTACCCGGCCCGATCGGTGGACTCCACTACGACGGAGAGCCGGGTTCGCAGTCCCTTTCCGAGAACCCGCCGCCGACGATGCGGGCGGAACTGTCGAGATGGCGTACCTGTGCGCCCCAACGTCCATTACGCCGCGGCGCTCGGCGAAGCGATCGGCCCGCGATCCGCGCTAACAGGTATGCGAGAAGCGCTGCGTGATCGCGTCACCGCGCTTGGGCCGCGAATCGAGAATCGCCCGCTCCGAACCGCATCGCGCAGAATGGCCCATCGATGAAGCGCATGCAACTGCTTGAACTGGAAGACCAGGCTTGGCTTCCACCATCGATCAGGAACGGGATCACCGACTTTCTGGAGTTTGCCGTCGTCAAGGCGGACCTCTACAAGCCTTTTGCGCCCCGTCTGGCAGCGGCGATCAGTGCGGCCAACGTCGATTCCGTGGTGGACTTGTGCAGCGGAGGGGGGGGGCCATGGCTGCGACTTCGTGACGATGTGGTTCGTCTGACGGGCAGGGAGGTCTCCGTGACGCTGACGGACTACTACCCCAACATCGCGGCCTTCAAGCGCGTGGCGGATGCCGATTCAAGCGGCCGTACGAGATTTGTCGAAGCGTCCGTATCGGCACTGAACGTCAGCCAAGATCTGCAGGGGCTGAGGACCGTGTTCTCTGCGTTCCATCACTTCGCGCCGACCAAGGCTCAGGCGATCCTTGCCGATGCGCTCCAGCAGCGGCAGGGGATCGTGATTGCCGAATCGACCCAGCGGCACCCCCTGCTGCTCGCCTACATGCTGCTGACGCCGGCGCTGGTGCTTCTGACCTCGCCGTTCCAGAAGCCCTTCCGCTGGTCACGCCTGTTCTGGACCTACGTCGTGCCGGTCGTCCCGCTGGCCGTGATGTTCGACGGCATCGTCTCGTGCCTGCGCACCTACACTCCGGACGAGATGATGGCCTTGGTGCGCGGCATTCCCGGCCACGAGACCTTCGACTGGGAAGCCGGCATCGAGCGCATCGGCCGGCTGCCGGTGGGCGTCACCTACCTGATCGGCACCCCGCGCTTATCCATGCCGACGGCGGCGTAGTGCGTGGCGGGGCGCCTGCCCGCATTTGCGGGGCCGCCGGACGATGCGCCTCCAGCCCGGCCCCGCACCTTGCGCCGGGCGACGCGCCCCGAATCAGGGCGCCGACAACCCCGCAGATCGGCTCAATGTTCACGATGTGGCGCGGTTAACCTGCGCATCGACGGTTCTTCCCCTCGCTGCCACGCCCCGGGTCATCGCTCTCGTCGACAACGCCACTCCAAGCACGATCGGCGCGACTGGCAGACTGCGCACGCAGCTGCCGCGCACCCAAAGGCTGAAACATGGTCATCAAGCGCATATCCGTCCCGCTGCGCCGCCGCCAAGCCCTCGCGTTGGCCGCCGGCACCCTTCTTCCTCTTGGCGCGCAGGCCGACGACGCCCTGGCGCTCGTCAAGGCGGTCCACGAGCGGCCCGCCGGTCGTGACGTGGCGACGCTCAGCCGGATGGAACTCGTCGAGAAGGGCCGGGCACCGCGCGTGAGGACGCTGGCCACCTACCGTCTCGACAAGGGCGGCGGCGAAACGGCCCACCTGCTGCGCTTTCTCGCTCCCGAGGACATCGCTGGCACGGGCCTGCTAAGCGTGGCCAAGGCCGACGGCAGCACCGACCAGTGGCTGTACCTGCCCGAGCTGGACCGCGTGCGCCGCATCGCCGGCGACCGCAAGGGCGGGCGCTTCGTCGGCTCCGAGCTGTACTACGAGGACCTGCAGGAACGCAAGCCGGCGCTGGACCAGCACCGACTGCTCGGGGCGGAGACGCTCGAGGGCATCGACTGCCAAGTCGTTGAGAGCATGCCGGTCGAGGCGACGAACTCGGTGTACCGCAAGCGCGTCAGCTGGATCGACCCGAAGGCGGCGATGGTGCTGCGGGTGGACCATTTCGAGCGCGACGACACCCGGCCCGGCAAGCGCTGGCTGCTGGGGCAGCGCCGGCAGATCCAGGGCTACTGGACGGTGACCGACAGCCGCATGGTCGACCTGGCCAGCGGCCGCGAAACGCGGCTGGTCGTCGAAAAGGCCTTGTACGATCGCAGGCTTCCGGCGCGGCTGTTCACGCCGCAGTCGCTGGCGGACGAACGACTCGAAGCGGAGTTCCGACCGTGAGAATCATCAGAACGTCGTTGTGGCTCGTCCTGCCGTGGCTGGGCGGGGTTTCGCTCGCGGACGCGGGCAGCGTGCCCGCCGCCGGCACCGTCGTCGCGCAGGCGGGCACCGCCGCGGAGCGCGGCGGTGCGTCGCGGGGGCCGTCGAATGCGCTGCGCTTCGGCGTGGACCGGTTGCAGGTGGAGGCCGGCCACTTGAGCGACGCCCCGGAGGCCGACGCCGCCACCGCCGTGCGTGCCAGCGTGTTCGCGCTCTGGCAGCCCGACCGCACGTGGGAGTGGCGCCTCGGTGCACGGCTCGACGGCGACAGCCAGCGCGGCGGCACGTCGGACTACACCCGCTGGCGTGGCGACCCGGGCGACACCTACGTGCGCTGGCGTGGCGGCGACACCCGGCTGACGCTGGGTGCACAGACCATCGTCTGGGGCCGCGTCGACGAGGTGCCGCTGGCCGACCGGGTCAGCCGTGCCGACGTCACGCGCTTCGTGCTCGACAAGCTCGCCGACCGCCGGCGCAGCCAGCTGGCGCTGCGCTGGGAGCAGACGCTGGGCGACTGGAAGGTCGACGCCGTCGCGCTGCCGGCGTTCCGCGGCGCGCGCCTGCCGGCGATCGACAGCGTGTGGAGCCCCATCAACCGCACGACCGGCGAAGCGCTGGGCATCGCGCCCAGCGCCTCCCTCGCCGCGCTCGTGGCCAGTGCCACGGTGCGCGAAGACGACGGCGGGTTCGGCGGCGCCGCGGTGCGCATCACGCGCAGCGGCGAGCCGTTCGACGTCGGCGTCACGCTCGCGCGAACGCGGCAGTCGCTGCCCTACTACCGGGTCGACACGCTGGCGCCGTCGTTCACGGCCGTGCACCCGTTCAACAACTTCGCCGGTGTCGACGCCGAGTGGGTCACCGGCGATGTCACGTGGCGTACCGAGCTGGGCTACACGCACTACGTGCCCGTGACGCTGCCGAGCACCGCGATGGCGATGACGAATGCGGTGGAGTGGGTCGGCGCGGTCGAGTTTTTCCCCGGCGGTGCCGACACGCGCGTCAACCTGCAGGTGGTGGCGCGGTCGCTTCGCACCGGCACGGAAATCCTCGAGCTGAAGGACTATGTCGGGGTCAACGGCGAAGTCGAGACCGCTTTCGCCCAGGGCCGCTGGAAGGCCACGCTGCGCTTGGCACGCGGGCTGAACGTGCGCGACACGTACCTCGGCCCCAAGCTGAGCTTCGTCGGCTGGGAGCCCCATGAGATCTACCTGGCCGGCCACTTCTTCAGCGGCGAGGCGCGCACGCTCGGCGGCTTCCACCGCGACCACGACATGATCGCGCTGGGGCTGCGCACCCGCTTCTGACCGCCGTGTGAAACGCTTCTTCGCGCGGTGGGTCTACGGCCGCACCGGCGGCATGCGTTACCGCATGCTGTCGTGGCAGCTGGCGCTTCTGGCCGTCCTCGCGCTGCACGCCGCCGCCGTGCACGTGCTGACGGACCTGACGTTCAACAACGCGCCGGAGGCCTACTACCCGCCCGATTCGCCGGCAGTCGTGCTGCGCGACGCGCTGCGGCGCGACTTCCCGACCGACGAGGCGCTGACCGTGCTGTTCCGCGGCAACGACCTCTACGGCACTGACTTCCTGCTCCGCCTGGACGAACTCGCGACGCGCCTGCGTCAGCACCCGCTGGTGGACCGCGTGACGACGCTGACTTCGTTCGAGCGCATCTCGGGTAGCCGTGATGGCTTTGCCGTCGAGCCGCTGGTGGACGTGGGCCAGATGCCGGGCGACCCCGAAGCACTCAAACAGCGCGTGCTGTCGGACCGCTTCGTGCCCGGGTTGCTGGCCTCGCGCGACGGCCAGTACGTAGCGATGGCGGTGCGGCCCGTGCCGTTGCACGAGAGCAGTGAGAGGCTGCAGCTCAAGCTGGCGGTGGCCAAGGCGATCAACGAAACGGGCCTGGGGCCGTACTACGCGGGCGACGCCGGGCAGGTCACGATGGACGTGGCGCAGCTGGCATCCATCCTGCGCGACACCGCGTGGCTGGTGCCGCTGACGGTGATCATCGGGCTGGCGCTGCTGTGGTGGGTGGTCGGGCGGCTGACGCCGGTTGTGATCGGGGCCGTCGCGATGTCGACCGTGGTCGCTCCGACGATCGCCGGCATCGTCGCTTTCGGCCAGCCGTACACGATGGCCACGGCCATCCTGCCGAGTCTGCTGGCGGCGTACACGGTAGCCACGCTGCTGCACCTGTACGCGGGTGTGCAGCGCGCGCAGCGCACGGCGACCACGCGTTCGCAGGTGATCGATCGCGCGCTGGCCGAGACGCGTCGACCCAGCGCCTACAACGTGCTGACCACCGGTGCCGGGCTGCTGAGCCTGTTGCTGGTGCCGATCCCGCCGGTGCAGGTGTTCGGCGTGGCCGGCGCCGCCGGCACGCTGCTGGTGTTCGTGACGGTGTTCGTTCTCGTGCCGCCGGTGCTGCGCCGCTGGGACCAGAGGCGCTGGCCGCAGCACACGTCGGGCATGGGGCGATTGGGTCACCTCGCGCGGCGCGTGGGGCTACTGAGCATGCGCTGGCCAAAGACGGTCATCGCCGCTCTGGTGGGCGCAGTGATGGTGGCGTTTCCATACGTCCAGCAGGTGGAGATCGAGACCGATCTGCTTGCGTTCTTCGCCGCCGACCACCCGATCAATGTCGATACCCGGCGCATCGAATCGGCACTGGCCGGTGTGACGACACTCGAGATCTCGCTGCGCGGCGCCGACCGCGACACCTTCCAGCGCGTCGAGACACTTCGCGAAGTCAAGCGCTTCCAGCAGTGGCTGGAGGACCTGCCCGAAGTCGATCGCACGGTGTCGATGGTCGATCTGGTCGAGGAGATGCACTGGGCGATGAACCGCGAACGCCCGCAGTTCCGCGCGCTGCCCCCCACCGACCGCCTGCTGCGCCAGTACCTGCTCGTCTACGACGGCAACGACCTGTACGAACTGGTCAACCGAGACTTCGACCATGCGCGCATCGTGCTGAACCTCAACGTGCACGGCACGCGCGAGATCGGACGCACGATCGAGGCGATCCGGGCACAAGTCGCTGCTGCACCGATTGCGGACGTGAAGGTGGACGTTGGCGGCTACGGACGGTTGCTGGCCGATCAAGTTGGCCTGCTCGTCGAGGGGCAGCTCAACAGCTTTGCCGGTGCGTTCGCTCAAATCTTCGTGTTGATGACGCTGCTGCTGCGCTCGGCCAAGGGCGCGGCGCTGTGCATGGCACCCAACCTGGCGCCTTTGTATTTCATCTTCGTGCTGATGGGGGCGACTGGCATTCCGCTCGACCTGGCCACTGTGATGATCGCCAGCGTCGTGCTCGGCATCACCGTCGACGACACGATCCACCTTTACCACGGTGTCGCGCGGCGCCTGAGCGCCGGTATGTCACCGTTGTTCGCGATTGCCCGCAGCTACGAATCGGCTGGACGAGCCGTGCTGGCTGTCTCGACGGTGCTGATCGCGCAGTTCGCGCTGTTCACGACGTCGGACTTCATTCCGACCGCGAACTTCGGATTGATGACCGCAGCCGGGCTGTTGACGGGGCTGCTGTTCGAGGTGCTGCTGCTGCCGGCGCTGCTCGTGCTGACGGCCGGACTGCCGTGGACCTGGCGCTCGGCGCTGGGCTTGCGGCGAAAGCCGACGCCGCGTACCCCCGTGCCGAAAGCCGTGCAGACCGAGCCGAGCGCGTTCGTCGCAACGACGCCCGGTGAGCTGACCGGCATCGGGGCGACCACACGCCGCCGCGTGCTCGTCTGCCATGGCGACGCCTGCAAGCAAGCCGGTGCGATCGACGTATGGCGCTTGCTGCGCGAGGAAAAGGCCAAGCTCGTGCGGCTCGGGCTGGACGAGACGCTGCAGCTGACGAAAACGAGCTGCCTCGGTCCCTGTCGGCACGCGCCCGTGGTGCAGATTTATCCGGAGGACGTCTGCTACGGCCCGTTAGACGAAGCGGGCACCGCGCAGATCATCGAGCGCCACTTGCGCCGCGGTCAAACCGTGGCGAATCTCGTCGTGCCGGCGTCGACGCCCACCAAAGAAGACGCAGCAAAAAGCGAACGACCCGACATCACGTCGTGATGCCGGGTCGCACGTCCAGCCTCGCGCTTTTTGGCGCGCCTGTCGCAGGCTCAGGCGGCGAGCAGCTCCTGGCTCCAACGCGCGTGCGTGTCGGACAGCACCTGCAACACCTCGCGCTCCTGCGCCGGCTGGAAGGCATACGGGTACAGCGACCGCACGTTGGCCAGCAGGTCGAAGCGCCCGGCATAGAGCTCGATCTGGCGCCGCGTGTGCGACAGGTCGAGCGCCATCAGCACCGCCGGCGCGTTGACGCGCGGACACAGCTTCTCTTCGCCGACGACGCGGAAGTCGAGCATGCGGCGGTAGTAGCCGACGTGGCGCGGGTTGACCTCGATCAGCACGTCGTCGCAGCCGCGGATGCGGTGCGCGTGCAGGTAGGCCATGTGGAACAGGCTCGCGAGCACCTGCTGCGAGTTGCCGTCGACGTCGAGCGCGAGCTTGGTGAACTCGCAAACCTTGCGCCCGGCGCGGCGCAGCGCGTCGACGTCGGCCTTGAACAGTTCGTCGCACAGCAGCCCCTTGGGCGAATCGAAGCCCACCGTCAGCGTGCCGACGGGCTCGTCGTCGCGCGCGACGACCAGCGTGACGGTGTAAGGGTTGACCGGCTCGTCGGCCTCGGGCGTCAGGTAGCCGCGGTGCGAGTACATGCGCCGTACCAGCTGGCGCGCGGCCTGGCGCTGCGTCTCGGCCTGCGCGGCGCGGATGTGGAAGCTCTGCGCGCCGTCGCTGCGGCCGTGGTCGATGCTCAGCAGCGCCAGCGTGTCGGCGTGGCCACCGCGCGGGCGCACGCCGGCCCGGTGGGCCTGGAACGCACGGCGGATCGCGGGGGTGGGCAGGTAGGTGTGTGCGGCGGACGCCAAACCGGGTACTGCGTGGTCGGTGGTGGGTGCCATTGCGTTGCTGCCTGTGGCCTCGGTGATGAGATTGTCGGCGGGCTCCCCCCCTATCTTGGGGGGCGTTTGTTACAAGGCGCATCGTCGGCCGCCGTGCGTGCGGGCGCGTGCATCCACGCCCGCACCCGCGACCAACGCTTGGCGGCGGGCAATCGATCACGGTCTGCCGCCCGGTCGGCCGCGCAATCCGCCCGCATTGCGCACCCGGTGCGCCGCGGTCGGCCCGTCCGTCGCGAGCCCATGGGCGTCGCGGCGTGTCGTCGAGAACCCGCCCGCGATAACCGCTTGCAACACCTGATGCGATCCGGCGACGCGGCGGGCGCTGCCGCCGCGCCCCTCACCGCCGCTCGAGCAGCTCGCGCACGAACTTCACCGGGATCGCGTACGTGAGCCCCGTGGGGTTGCTCAGCGCCGACTCGCGCGTGCCCTTGACCATCACCATGTTGATCACGCCCACCACCTCGCCGGTGTCGGCGTTGAACACCGGCCCGCCGCTGTTGCCCGGGTAGGCCACCGCGTCGAGCTGGTAGATCTCGAAGTTGCCCTCGCCGATGCGGCGCACCGCGCGATCGCTGAGCTGGCCGGCCTGCGGTGCCGGCAGCGCCACCGTCGTGATCGACGAGACGATGCCGCGGTGTGTGACCGGCGCGTAGCCCAGCACGCCGCCGATCGGAAAGCCGATGAACGCGATCGACAGGCCTTCGCGCACGTTGGCGGGGTCGGCGAGCGTCATCGCGGGCACGGGCGGGCCCGGCATGCGCAGCAGTGCCAGGTTGCGCACGCAGTCGACGGTGACGACGCTCGCCTCGCGCCCGAGCGCCGCGGATCACCTCAGACAGCTTCGGGCTTCGCCGTCGGCGGCTCTCCTTGCGGGTCGGCAACCGCGCTCGGCAGGCTTGCCAGCAAGTTCGGCAGTGCGATCGTCACGGTATCCCAGACGACGTCGAGATCGATATCGAAGTAGCCGTGCGCCAGCCGGTTGCGCATGCCCTTCATGCTCCGCCAAGGGACCGCCGCATGCCGCTCGGCGAAGCCGGCGTGATGGTTCAGGATGCGCGTCGCTGCCTCGCCGATGATGACAAGGTTGAGAATCACGGCCTGCTGGGTTCGCTTGTCGGCCAGGAACGCGTCCTTGCTCATTCCCGACACGAAGCCGCACGCGTCGGTTGCTGCCTGACGGATGTGCTGCAGCAGGTCAGGCAGCCGCTGCTGACTGCTCATACGGGCTTCGCCTCGGAAAGCACGGCTTGCCGGACGGCAGGGGGCAAGTCGCCCGGCGTCAGCAGGTCGACAGGCACACCCAGCATCTCCTCGAGCTCGACCTGAAGCGCCCCCAGATCGAACAACGTGGTGCCGGGCAGTGCGTCCACGAGGAGGTCGAGGTCGCTGCCGTCGCGATCCGTGCCGTGTAGCACCGACCCGAAGACGCGGGCGTTCGCGGCACGGAAGCGCCGGGTGGCCTCCCGCACCGCGTCGCGATGGCGCTCCAGGGCTGCCGACGGTTTCAACGCAGTCTCCGACCTCGTGGTCTCGGTTGCCGCGATCGTAATCGACCGCCTTGGCACGAGGTACCAGCGAGGGCGTCGCGCGCGCCGCTCGAACTGGGGCGTCAGCGCCTGTCGAGCAACTCCCGCACGAACTTCACCGGGATCGCGTAAGTGAGCCCCGTGGGGTTGCTCAGCGCCGACTCGCGCGTGCCCTTGACCATCACCATGCTGATCACGCCCACCACCTCGCCGGTGTCGGCGTTGAACACCGGCCCGCCGCTGTTGCCCGGGTAGGCCACCGCGTCGAGCTGGTAGATCTCGAAGTTGCCCTCGCCGATGCGGCGCACCGCGCGCTCGCTGAGCTGGCCGGCCTGCGGTGCCGGCAGCGCCACCGTCGTGATCGACGAGACGATGCCGCGGTGCGTGACCGGCGCGTAGCCCAGCACGCCGCCGATCGGAAAGCCGATGAACGCGATCGACAGCCCCTCGTTGACGCTGGCCGGGTCGGCCAGCGCCATCGGCGGCAGCGGCGTGCCGTCGACGCGCAGCAGCGCGAGGTCGCGCGCCGCATCGACGCGCTCGACGCGGGCGTCGCGCATCTCCCACTGGCGCTGCCCGCGCCACACCTGCACCACCTGCCGCGTGCCCGGCTCGCCGGGCTGGGCCGTCGCCTGCGGCGACAGCACGTGCGCGTTGGTGACGACGAGGTTGCCCTCGGCGGCGACGAAGCCGGTACCCTTGAGCACGAAGCGCGGGTTGTCGGTGGGGTTGAACGTGCCGACGATGACGATCGACGGCTTGGCGCGCGCGATGAGGTCGGGCAGACCCGCAGAGGCAGGTGCCGGAAGCCAGAGCGCCAAGATGAACCAGACCGACGCCACGCGAGCAAGGGTGGAGCGACACGCTCGCCCGAGATCACCGACGATCTTGCCTCCCGGAAGACTCGAGCGCGACTCTGGCGCAGCGGCTCGACGCAAGATCAGAGCTCCGCGAGAAATTCCTCGCTCGACACATTAGCCTGGCGCAGCAACCCGGCCAGCGTGCCAACCTTGACTTCGGCGTGCAACGGCACAACGCACCCGGCCGCACCCCGACGCATCACCACGTGGCTGCCGCGCTGGCGGACCATCTCGAATCCCAACCGCCGCAAGACCCGCACGACCTCGGCTCCCGAAAGCCGCGGCAGCTTAGGCATCGGCCGGTTCGGGCAGTGAGAAGATGGTCACCAGCGGGTGGCCCTTGGCGGCCTGCGGAAACTCCTCCAGATACAGCGCGGTGGCCTCCTTGAGGTTGGCGATCGCCTCCTCCAGGGACTCGCCCTGCGTCGTCGTGCCCGTCTCCGGGTTCAGCGCGACGAATCCGCCTTCCTCGGCGGGGGTCAGCACGGCGGTGAGTTGCATGGCGTCGGCTCCATCGGGTCAGACCCGATAGTAGTCCCGATACCACGCGACGAAGCGCTCGATGCCCACCTGGATGGGCGTCGCGGGCTGGAAGCCGACCCACTCGCGCAGCGCGTCGGTGTCGGCATAGGTCGCCTGCACGTCGCCGTCTTGCATCGGCAGCAGGCGTTTCTCGGCCGTCATGCCGAGCGCGCGCTCGATGCAGGCGATAAACTCGAGCAGCGGCACCGGCTGGTGGTTGCCGATGTTGAAGACGCGGTACGGCACGTTGCTGGTGCCGGGGTCGGGCGCGTCGGAGACGTAGGCCGCATTCGGCGTTGCGGTGCGGTCCGTGACGCGCACGACGCCTTCGACGATGTCGTCGATGTAGGTGAAGTCGCGCTGCATCTGCCCGTGGTTGAACACGTCGATCGGCCGCCCCTCGAGGATGGCCTTCGTGAACAGGAACAGCGCCATGTCGGGCCGGCCCCAGGGGCCATAGACCGTGAAGAAACGCAGCCCCGTCGTCGGCAGCCCGTACAGGTGGCTGTAGGTGTGCGCCATCAGCTCGTTGGCCTTCTTCGTCGCCGCGTACAGGCTCACCGGGTGGTCGACGCTATCGTGCTCCGAGAACGGCAGCTTCGTGTTGCCGCCATAGACGCTCGAGCTCGACGCGTACACCAGGTGCTGCACGCCGTGGTGCCGGCAGCCCTCGAGCACGTGCGTGAAGCCCACGAGGTTGCTCTCGACGTAGGCGTGCGGGTTGGTGAGCGAATAGCGCACCCCCGCCTGCGCGGCCAGGTGGATCACGCGGTCGAAGCGCTCGCGCGCGAACAGCGCCTCCATCCCCGCGCGGTCGGCGACGTCGAGCCGCACGAAGCGAAAGCCCTGCTGCCCTTCGAGCCGCGCCAGCCGCGCCTGCTTGAGCGTGACGTCGTAGTAGTCGTTGAGGTTGTCGAGGCCGACGACCTCGTCGCCGCGCGCGAGCAGGCGCTGCGCGGTGTGCATGCCGATGAAGCCGGCGGCGCCGGTGACGAGGATCTTCATGGGGAAACCGGGTCGTTGAGGGGTGCGCGCCGCGCACGGCGCCCGCGCGCGATTATCGGCACCCGGCCCCGCAGCCCGCGGGGCGCATGTCACGCGGCGCCCGTGCGCGCGGCGCCGCCACGTGCCCCCCCCTCGGCTCGGGGGGCGGCTGCTCGAACGCGGCGTCGCGTAGACGGTCGAGCCCGCGGCCGGCAACGCCGCGGCCGGCGGCTTCGACTGGTTCGCCGCCGAAGGTGCGAGCGCACGGTATCGGCTGCATTTTCGTCGCGCTCGTGTGCGCGTGTCGCTGGCCACCCTGCCCGACGCGCCGACGAGCCGGTCGGCTGCGCGACGCGCCAGTCGCTGGGCGAGTCGCACGCGCGCTGGCCGCAGCGCGCCATCGGTGGTCAGTCCACCGCCAGCGGCACCGACCACGCGTCGTAGCCGTAGACCCAGTCGGCATTGCCCTGGGTCTTCAGCCACTGGTTGCCACGCGAACCGATCTGGATCTTGGCCGTGCGTTCCCTCCGCGTGTGCTCGTAGCAGCGCAGCGCGGCCGCCGCCTGCGCGCGGTCGCCGGCTGCGGCAAGGCAGCGGCCGACCACGACGGCGTCTTCGATCGCCATGCACGCACCCTGCGCCATGAATGGCAGCATCGGGTGGCACGCGTCGCCGAGCAGCGTCACCGTGCCCTGCGACCAGCGCGGCAGCGGGTCGCGCTCGTACAGCGCGCTCTTGAGCACCGTGTCGCAGGCGTCGAGCAGCCGGCGCGCATCGGAGTGGAAGTCGCGGTAGACGGCGCGCAGTTCCTCGACGTCGCCTTCGCGGGTCCACGACTCTTCGTGCCACGCATCCTGCCCAGTGGTCGCGAACACGAAGGTCTCGCGCCCTTGGTTGAGCGGGAAGGTCACGATTTGCGTCTGCGGGTTCGGGCCCCACCACTTCGTGAAGGCCTCGATCTCGGGCACGTCGCGCACGCGCTCGGTCGGCACGACGGCACGGAACGACACGACGCCGGTGAAGCGCGGCTTCTCGTCGCCGAACAGCGCCGAGCGCACGCGCGAGTGGATGCCGTCGGCGCCGACGACGACGTCGAAGGTCTGCTCATGCCCGTCGTCGAAGCGCAGCGCGACGCCCGCCTCGCCCTGTGCGAGCGACTGCAGCCGCCGGCCGAAGCGCACCCGCTCGAGTGGGAAGGCCCCGGTCAGCGCGGCCAGCACGTCGGCGCGGTGGATCGTGACCTGCGGCGCGCCGTACTGCTGCTCGGCGACATCGCCCATCGGCAGACGCGAGGTCTCGGCGCCGGTGCCGCCGTCGCGGCTGATGCGGTACGTCGGCTTCGCGCCGTGGCGGCGGATCGCCGCACCGACGCCATGGGCGAGCCCGTCGAGCGCACGCACCGCGTTGGGCGTCAGGTTGATGTCGGCACCGACGCGCCCGAAGCGGCTCGCCTGCTCGAACACCGTGACGCGGTGACCGTAGCGCTGCAGCGCGATCGCGGCGGCCAGGCCGCCGACGCCCGCGCCGACGACGCCGATGTCCAGCGAAGCCATGCGAAGGCTCCGGTTGAATGACCCTGAATCCAGCAGTTCACCGTCCGTCATCGCGCGCTAAGCGAGCACTGGCGCGGCTTTGACGGGTCTTGGCACACTCACCGATGGGTGAGAGCAAACAACGCATGCGCAAGGTGGCCCTGGCGGCCGAAGTGGCGGCCGGCGCGCCGCAGGTGGTGGACACGCTGGGCGGGCGCATGCACGTGCGCTGGGACGAGGGTGCGGCG
>NZ_QOAZ01000050.1 GCF_003574675.1 Azohydromonas sediminis | reverse complement strand
TACCTGCAGGCTCGCGAGCGCCACCCGCGCCGCTGGTCGGGCGTCACGCGCAACTGGACGCCCATCGCTGCGGTGACTCTGAACCCTGAACGCGATGCCGTCGTCAAGGCACGCTCGGGGTGCGTCGATACGCAGCCACTGGCTGCATGAACGAGGCGACAACTACCTTGACGCGCGCCGGAACAGGAGGCTGCGGTTGGCGCCGTCGAGCCGGTACACCTCTCGCGCGAGTGCGTCGTGTCGGCCGCCTGTTGCCCCAAGCGCACGCCGAACAGCGGCAGCGCGGCGACGCACGGCTCCACCCTTCACGGCGCACGAATCCACCCCGTCAGCGCCCGCCGTGACCGCTGCCATCGGCAAGTCGCTGCTGGGGTCGACGGCGGGGCACCGGTGACGCCGACGCCCCCCGCCTCAGATCTGCGCAACGTCCGTCGACGCCAGAGGTTCGCGGCGCAGCGCCTCGCGGCCGCAGAGGTGCCTCGGCCACCGGCCGAAATCGGCGCTCGGGGAGGCGCGCGCAGAATCGCGCGCACGCCGCCGATGCGCGCGACCGCTGCCATGCGCCTGCTGTTCGACCCCCACCTCGTCAACGATCCCTTCGGCGACCCGGGACTGTTCGTCGACTGCCGCGACGAGCGGCGGGCGCTGCTGTTCGACCTCGGCGACCTGCGCGCGTTGCCGCCGCGCAAGCTGCTGCGTGTGTCCCACGCCTTCGTCAGTCACACGCACATGGACCACTTCGCCGGCTTCGACCACCTGCTGCGCGTCGTCCTCGGGCGCAAGGCGCAGCTGGCGCTGGTCGGGGGACCTCGGTTCGTCGACCAGGTCGAACACAAGCTGCGCGCCTACGCGTGGAACGTCGTGCACCGCTACGAGGTCGAACTCGTGCTCGACGTGCTCGCCGTCGCACCCGACGGCAGCGGCGAGCGCGCACGCTTCTCGAGCCGCCGCGCGTTCGCCCGCGACAGCACGCAGGCCTTCCGCTGGACCGACGACGTGCTGCTCGACACGGCGCTGTTGCGCGTGCGCGGCGGTTTCGTCGACCACGGCATCCCGTGCCTGGCGTTCGTGATCGAGGAGAAGGCCCGCGTGAAGCTCGCGAAGGACCGGCTCGACGCGCTGGGCCTGTCCACCGGGGTCTGGCTGCGCGGCCTCAAGCAGGCCGTGCTGGCCGGTGCCAGCGACGACACGCCGATCGACATCGAGTGGCGCGACGCCCGCGGCGCCCACCGCACGACGCGCCCGCTGGGCGCGCTGCGCGACGTCGTGCTCGCCGTCGCGCCGGGGCAGCGCATCGGCTACGTCACCGACCTGCGCCACACCGAGGCCAACGTCGAGCGGCTGAAGGCGCTGCTCGGCGGCGTCGACCGCCTCTACATCGAGGCCGTCTTCCTGCACGCCGATCTCGCGCACGCGCAGCGCAAGCACCACCTGACCGCCCGCCAGGCCGGCGAGATCGCACGCGCCGTCGGCGCGCACGACGTGGTGCCCTTCCACTTCTCGCCCCGCTACACGGACCACCCCGAAGCGCTGCAACGCGAAGTGATCGCGGCCTGGCGACACGCGACGTGAGCGCGTCAGTGCGGGGCAGCCGCAACAGCAGAGCGCCCGCTCGGCGCTGGCGTCCGGCGCCGGGGCGCGCGGCCGCCTCCTGACAAACCCCGAGCCGCGCGCGAACCACGCGCACATTGCGCCATCATTGCGCCCCGCAACACCGCCGCGCACCGGCGCTGCCACGTGCCGCGGCCGCCAACAACCGGAGGAGCCTGCCGATGACCCTGAACCGCCGTTGCCTGATCGCCACTGCCGCTGCCGCAGCCTGTGCCTCGTGGCTGCCCGCGCAGGCGCAGAACGTGATCAAGATCGCCGGTCTGTACGAGCTGTCCGGCGCCGGCGCGACCGCCGGCACCAACTTCAGGAACGGCGTCGAGATGGCGGTCAAGGAGATCAACGCCGCCGGCGGCATCCTCGGCCGCAGGATCCAGCACACGATCTCCGACACGCAGACCAACCCCGGCGTGGCCAAGGGGCTGGCGGCCAAGGCCGTCGACGACGACGTGTTCGCGGTGTTCGGGCCGGTGTTCTCCGGCTCGATCATGGTCAGCATGGCCGAGACGCGCCGCGCCGAGGTGCCCAACTTCACTGGCGGCGAGGCCGCGGCGATCACCAAGCAGGGCAACCCGTACATCTTCCGCACCAGCTTCACGCAGGACACGGCGATGCCGAAGGTGGCGCGCTACATCGCCAACGGCCTGAAGGCGAAGACGGTCGCGGTGATGTTCGTCAACAATGACTTCGGCAAGGGCGGCCGCGACTCGATCACGCAGGCGCTGCAGGCCAACGGCGTGCGCGTCGTCGCCGACATCTCGACCGACCAGGCGCAGGTCGACTTCTCGGCGCCGGTGCTGCGCGCCAAGCAGGCCAACCCCGACGCGCTGTTCGTCTACCTCAACGAGGAAGAGTCGGCACGTGCGCTGCGCGAGCTGCGCAAGCAAGGCTGGGACAAACCGATCGTCGGCGAGACGACGCTGACCGGGCAGAAGGTGATCGACCTCGCCGGCGACGCGGCCAACGGCGCGATCGCGCACGTCGGCCTGACGGTCGACGCACCCAACCCGCTGATGCTCAAGTTCAAGGCCAACTTCTACCGCGAGTACAAGTACATCTCGGACCACAACGGCATCAAGGGCTACACCGGCGTGTACCTGCTCAAGCACGCGATCGAGAAGGTTGGGAAGCTCGACCGCAAGGCCGTCGCGAAGGCGTTGCACGGGATGACGGTCACCGCGGCGAAGGAGCCCGGCGTGCTGATGGACGTCTCGATCGACGCCAACGGCGACCTCGACCGCGAGAGCTTCCTCGTCGAGGTCCGCGACGGCCGCCAGATCGTCAAGGAAGTGCTGCCGGCACTGGCCAGGAAGTAGCCGCCGGCCCGACGCCGCCGGCCCGGCGCGCGCGCCCGGGTCCGGCCGGCGTCGCGCGCCGCACCGACGCCGATGACCGACTTCGTGCAACTGCTGCTCTCGGGCATGTCCACCGGGAGCATCTACGCTCTGGCCGCGCTGGGCTTCACGCTGCTGTGGCAGGCCAGCGGCACGATCAACTTCGCGCAGGGCGAGTTCGTGATGCTGCCGGCCTTCGCGATGCTCGGCTTCGGCGCGCTCGGCGCACCGCTGCCGCTGGCGTTCGCGCTGACCTGTGTCGTCGCCGTCGTCGTGCTCGGCTGGGCGTTCAAGCGCGGCATTGCCGACCCGCTGCTGCGCTTCGGGTTGATGCCCATCGTCGTCGCGACGATCGGACTCGCAATCGCCGCGCGCAACGGCGTGCGCGCCGGCTACAGCGCCGAGGCGCACCCGTTCCCGTCGCCGTTCGGCACCGAGCTGTTCACGCTCGGCGGCCTCACCGTCTCGCTGGCCGACCTCGGCACGCTGGCCGTCGCGCTCGCGCTGGTGCTGGCCACGCAGGCCTTCCTCGCGCGCACCGTCACCGGCCGCGCGATGCAAGCGGTCGCGCAGAACGCCGAGAGCGCGACCGTGCTCGGCATCGACGTGCCGCGGATGATCCTCTACACCTTCGCGATCAACGCCGTGCTGGCCTGCGCCGGGGCGCTGCTCGTCACGCCGACGTACCTCGCGAAGTTCGACATGGGCGAGAGCCTCGGCGCCAAGGCATTCTTCGCCGCGATCATCGGCGGGTTCAACAACTCGCGCGGCGCGCTGCTCGGCGGCATCGTCGTCGGCGTCTCGGAGAACCTCGCCGCGGCCTACGTCTCGCCGGCGTACAAGGACGCGGTGGCACTGGTGCTGTTCATGGCGGTGATCCTGTTGCGGCCGCAGGGGCTACTCGGCCGCAAGGTCGAGCGCAAGGTCTGACCGGCCCGTGCCCGCGATGAAGCGCAGCCACGTCGTCGGCAGCCTGCTCGTGCTGGCGGTGCTGCTCGCGGTGCCGCCGTGGCTGAAGAACTACGGCGTCTACCTGCTCAGCTACTGGCTGGTGTTCGTGATCGCGACGATGGGGCTGAACCTGACGGTGGGCTACGCCGGGCAGAAGTCGCTCGGGCACGCGGCATTCTTCGGCATCGGCGCGTACACGGTCGCGATCCTGCTGAAGGCCGGCGTGAGCTTCTGGATCGGGCTGCCGGCGGCCGTCGTGCTCTGCTTCGTCGTCGGCCTCGCGCTGGGCTTTCCGGCACTGCGCGTGCAGACGATCTACCTCGCGTTCGCGACGCTGGGCTTCAACACCGCGGTGTGGCTGGTGATGCGCAACGAGGAGTGGCTGACCGGCGGCACGTTCGGCATCAACAACATCGCGCGGCCGAGCCTGTTCAGGCTGGAGCTGCAGCGCAACCTCGCGTACTACTACTTCGTGCTCGCCGTCGCGATCGTGACGGGCGCGCTGCTGTGGCGGCTGCTCGACTCGCCGTGGGGCAAGGCCTTCACCGCGCTGCGCGACAACCCGATCCGCGCCGAGAGCCTCGGCGTCGACGTGCGCGCGTACACGCTGCTGTCGTTCGCGATCGGCGCGGCGTACGCCGGCGTCGCGGGCGCGCTGTACGCGCCGCTGGTGGAGTTCATCGAACCGGCACCGTTCACGGTCGGCGCGTCGATCATGATGTACCTGATGGTCGTCGTCGGTGGCGCCGGGCGTTTCTTCGGCCCGCTGCTCGGCGCAGCGGTCGGCGTGCTGCTGCCCGAGTGGCTGCGCTTCGCGCAGGCGTGGTACCTGTTCGTGTTCGGCATCGCGGTGATCGTGCTGGTGCGCTGGCTGCCCGACGGGCTGCTGTCGATCCCCGAGCGGCTGCGCGAGCGCCGCCACGCGCGCGAAGCCGCTGCTGCGCAGGCGCGCGGCCCCGGAGCAGCGCAATGACGCGGCCGGTGCTCAGCGTGCGCGGCCTGCGCAAGTCGTACGGCGCGATCCGCGCCGTCGACGGCGTCGACTTCGACGTGATGCCCGGCGAAATCTTCGGCGTCATCGGCCCCAACGGCTCGGGCAAGACGACGATGTTCAACAGCGTGCTCGGCCAGATCGCGCCGGATGCCGGGCGCATCGAACTGCACGGCGAGGACATCACCGGGCTCGACGCGGTGGCGCTGAACCGCCGCGGCGTCGGCCGCACGTTCCAGACGCTGCAGGTGTTCCCGAAGATGACGGTGCGCGACAACCTGCTCGTCGCCGCGCAGGAACACCGCGGCACGATGTGGAGCCGCCTGTTCGCGCCCGGCGACTCGGGCCTGGGCGCGAAGGCCGACGCGCTGATCGAGCAGTTCCGCCTGCGCCACGTCGCGCACCTGCGCGCCGGCGAGCTCAGCTACGGGCAGCAGAAGCTGGTCGACATCGCGATGGCGTTCATGAGCGAGCCGGCGCTGGTGCTGCTCGACGAGCCGTGCGCCGGCGTCAACCCGAGCCTGGTCGGCGGCATCCGCACGCTGCTGCAGGAACTCAACGCGACGCGGCGCGGCAGCTTCGTCGTCATCGAGCACAACATGGACTTCGTGATGGCGCTTTGCCACCGCGTGATGGTGATGGTCGAGGGCCGGGTGCTCGCGGTCGGCACGCCGGCCGAGATCCGCGCTGACAAGGCCGTGCTCGACGCCTACCTGGGGTACTGACGGTGTCCGACGCGGCGATCGAGTTCGACGGGGTCGTCGCCGGCTACGGCGAGTTCATGATCCTGAACCGACTGAGCCTGCGGGCGCGCCGCGGTGCCGTGACGCTGCTGATCGGTCCCAACGGCGCGGGCAAGAGCACGGTGCTGAAGACGCTGTTCGGCTTGCTGAAGGTGCGCGAGGGGCGCATCCGCCTCGACGGGCGCGACATCACCGGCGCGCCGCCACGGCGCATGCTCACCGAGCACGGGGTGGCCTTCGTCCCCCAGGGGCGCAACCTGTTCCCGCAGCTGACGGTATGGGAGAACCTCGAGCTCGGCGGCATCACGATCGGCATGAAAGCCACGCACGAGCGCATTCCCGAGGTGCTCGAGCTGTTCCCGCGTGTGCGCGAGCGCCTGCACAGCGCGGCGTCGACACTGTCGGGCGGCGAGCAAAAGCAGCTCGAGGTCGGCCGCGCGCTGCTGCTGCGGCCGCGGGTGCTGCTGATCGACGAGCCGTCGATCGGGCTGTCGCCGCTCGTCGTGGCCGACGTGTTCCGCGTGCTGCGCGAGCTCGCCGCGCGCGGCACGACGATCCTGATGGTCGAGCAGAACGTCAAGACGGCGCTGAAGATGGCCGACGAGGCGATCGCGCTCGAGTCGGGCCGCCAGGTGCTGCACCGCCCGGCCGACGAGCTGCTCGCCGACCCGCAGCTCGAGACGCTGTTCCTCGGCGGTGCCGGGGCCGCCGACGCGGCAGCCGCCGCGGGCCGCTGATGCCGGGCACAGCCATGGGCACGGTGCGCATCGCGGTGGCCGGCGCGGGCGTGATGGGCCGCGTGCACGCCGCCGCGGTGCGTTCGACGCCGGGCGCGGTGCTGTCGGCGCTGGCCGACCCGGCGCCCGACGCCGCCGCGGTCGCGGCGCAGCTCGGGGTGCCGTGGTTTGCGTCGCTCGACGAACTGCTCGCGCGCGGCCGCCCCGACGGCGTCGTGCTCGCGACGCCGAACACGCTGCACGTCGCGCAGGCGCTGCAGTGCCTCGACGCCGGCGTCGCGGTGCTCGTCGAGAAGCCGGTGGCGACCCGCGTCGCCGAGGCGGCGCCGCTGCTGCGCGCGGCGCAGGCACCCGGGGCGCGCGTGCTGGTGGGCCACCACCGCGAGCACAGCCCGATCATCGAGCGTGCCGTCGAGGTCGTGCGCTCCGGCGCGCTCGGCCGCCTCGTCGTCGTGACCGGCAGCGCGCTGTTCTGCAAGCCCGACCGCTACTTCGACGACGGGCCATGGCGGCGCGAGCCCGGCGGCGGGCCGATCCTGCTGAACCTGATCCACGACGTGCACAACCTGCGGCTGCTCGCCGGCGAGATCGTCGCGGTGCAGGCGTTCGCGTCGAACGCGGTGCGCGGCTTCGAGGTCGAGGACACCGTCGCGATCGGCCTGCGCTTCGCCAGCGGCGCGCTTGGCAGCTTCGTGCTCAGCGACACCGCCGCGTGCCCGCGCAGCTGGGAGCAGACCAGCGGCGAGAACCCGGCCTACGCGCGCTGCGACGACGAGGACTGCTACGTCGTCGCCGGCACCGACGGCAGCCTCACGGTGCCGACGATGCGGCTGCGCCGCTACGCGCGCCGCGAGGACCGTTCGTGGTTCGAGCCGTTCGAGACCCGCGTCGTGGCCGTCGAGCGCGCCGACCCGGTGCTGCGGCAGATGGCGCACTTCGCCGCCGTCGTGCGCGGCGAGGCGGCGCCGCGCGTGAGCGTGGCCGACGCCGTCGCGAACCTGCGCGTCACCGAGGCGGTCGCGCTGGCCGCGCGCAGCGGTGGCAGCGTCGACGTCGCGGCCGGCTGAGCATCGCGGCGGAGACCCGCGCATGCGCATCAGCGGCCGCACCGAACTGATCGCGCACATCGGCCACCCGACGCACGCGTTCAAGGCGCCGCTGATCTACAACCCGTGGTTCGAACAGGTCGGCGCCGACGCCGTGGTCGTGCCGATGGCCTGCCGCGCCGGCGACCTCGAGCCGCTGCTGCGCGCGCTGGCCCGGCTCGACAACCTGCGCGGTGCGCTGATCACGATGCCGCACAAGGCGGCCGTCGTGCCGCTGCTCGACGAGGTATCGACGGCCGTGCGCGTGGCCGGCGCCTGCAACGCGGTGCGCCGCGACGCCGGCGGCCGGCTCGTCGGCGACCTGTTCGACGGTGAAGGCTTCGTGCGCGGGCTGCGCCGCCAGCGCGTCGCCGTCGCCGGCGCCAGCGCACTCGTCGTGGGCGCCGGCGGTGTCGGCTCGGCGATCGCCGCGTCGCTCGCCGCGGCCGGCGTCGCGCGGCTGGCCCTGGTCGACATCGACGCCGCGCGCGCCGACGCGCTCGCCGCGCGGCTGCGCGCGCATCACCCGGCGCTGGACGTGCGCACCGGCTCGAACGACCCGCACGGCTTCGACCTCGTCGTCAACGCGACGCCGCTGGGCATGCAGCCCGGTGACCCGCTGCCGCTCGACGTGGCGCGGCTCGACGCCACCACCTTCGTCGGCGAAGTCGTGATGAGCGAGACGATGACGCCGCTGCTGCGCGCCGCGCAGCGCCGCGGCTGCCGTTTCCAGGTCGGCACCGACATGCTGTTCGAGCAGATCCCGGCCTACCTCGAGTTCTTCGGCCTGCCATCGGCGACGCCCGACGTGCTGCGCGCGTGCGCACGGCTCGACGACTGACCGGCGCGCCTGCGCCGCGCAGCGGGTCGTGTCCTGACCTGCGTGCGCAAGCGCTTTCCTGACCGCCGGCCCAGGCCCGCACCGCGGTCAGACGATCACCGCCTGCACCGGCCGGCGCAGCGACGGCGGCAGCTTGGGTCCGCGCCCGAAGCGCAGCACGAGGTCCGGCCGCTGCGCGCCGAGGCCGAGGAACGACGCGAACTGCGGGCGCAGCGCCGCCACCTCCACCGGCTGGTTGACGAAGGCGCAGCGCACGCCCATCGTTGTGGCCTGCAGCAAGAAGCGCTCGCACGCTCGGCCGACCTCGACCCAGTGCGCCTTGTCGTCGGCCGCGCCGATGAACACCGCCACGCCGGCCGAGCTGCGCATGAACGTCGCGTACTTGTCGTTCTCGGCCTTCGGCGTGAAGAACAGGCCGAACATCAGCCCGCCGAGCCAGGCCGGCACGACCGGGTTGCCCGACGAGGCGAGCGACAGCGGGCGCAGGCTCGAGCGCGATGCGCACGCTGTCGCTCGCCGCGTCGAAGCTCGGCTCGGCGCGCAGGCCGAGCGCCGCCGCCGCGATGACCAGGTTCTCGGCGGCACAGCCGAGCGAGACGAACAGGTGGTGGTCGTCGGGGTCCACCGCGGGGCAGCGCCGCGCGAAGTCGGGCAGGATCGTGATCGCGCCGTCGTCGAGCCTGAACTTCCAGCACTGCGTGTTGTGGCTCGACGGGGCCAGCGTCGCGTAGCGCACCAGCTCGGTGTGCAGCGCGGCGGCCTCGAGCCCCTGCAGCGTGCCGATGCGCCACACCTGTGCGGCCGCAGATTCGTACAGCGACCGGCCGCTGTCGCAGCCGGCCAGCAGCGGCGACGCGCCGACGAGGGCCGGCAACGCGGTGTTGAATTGCCTTCGGTTCATCGGCCCGCTCCCTTCGATGTCGCTCAGGTCGGGCAGCGCGATGCCCGGTGCAGCCCGCTTTGTAGGCGCGCTCGGCCACCGGGGACTTGTCGCCGCTCAAAGCGGCTGCTGAAAGCGCGCGCCGTGCCAGGCGTCTGTCAGCGCGGGGAACGGCGACGCCGCTACGATCGCCGTCGGCGCGGCGTGCGTCGCACGCATCCTGCCGGCCGGCCAAGCGCGGAGTCGAACATGCTGATCAAGATCGCGGCTGCAGCGGCAGGGGTGCTGCTGTTGCTCGCGTTGGGGCTGTCCCTGTGGCGCGCGTCCGACACGCGGGCCGACGACGCCGCCTGGCAGCGCCTGGCCGCGACGCCGCGCGTCGGCCCCGCAAAGTTCGACCCGCGCAGCGTCGACGCGCTGCCGGAGCCGGCGCGGCGCTTCTTCCGCTTCGCGATCGCGCCCGGTGCGCCACTGGCGCGCGTCGCGCAGATCGAGATGGGTGGTGAGATCGGCCTGGGCACCCGCGACGCGCCCGGCTACCAGCCGATGACGGCGCGCCAGATCCTCGCCGCGCCCGAGGGCTTCGTCTGGCGCGTCGAGGCCGGCAGCGGCTTGATGCGGATGGCGGGCTCGGACGGCATGGTCGACGATCGATCGTGGGTGCGGTTCTGGCTGCTCGGGTGGTTGCCCGTCGTGCGTGCCGGCGGCGACGCGGACCACCTGCGCTCGGCCTTCGGCCGCGTCGCCGCCGAAGCCGTGTTCTGGAGCCCGGCGGCGCTGCTGCCCGACCAAGGCGTGACCTGGGAAGCCGTCGACGGCGACACCGCGCGCGCGACGATGCGCCGCGGCGCGCTGACGCAGACGGTGGACATCCGCGTCGACGCGAGCGGGCGCCTGCGCTCGGTCGTCATCCCGCGCTGGACCAACGCGAACCCCGACAAGGTCTACCGCCTCCAGCCCTTCGGCGGCACGGTGGACGACTTCCGCGAGGTCGACGGCTACCGCCTGCCGTTCCGCGTCGACGGCGGCAACCACTTCGGCACCGACGACTACTTCCCGTTCTTCCGCGCCAGGGTGCAAGCGATTCGCATGCTCGGCGCTTCCGACCAGCGCCGATAGCACGGCAGCTGGAGCCCGTCGGAAGGCCTCACGCCGCAGCCGCCGGGATCCCGCCCGGTCTCGGTCTCGCAAGCCGGCTGCGGCGTCGTGGCGCCTCTCGCCGCGACGCTCACACCGACCCCGCCCGCTCCACGACCAGGATGCGAGCCGGCCCCTGCGGGTGGGCCACGTGCTCGCAGCCGACGTCGGCAAAGAAGACGTCGCCCGTCTCCAGCAGGGCACGGTGCTCCTGGCCGCCTTCGCGCCATCGCATTTCGACGCGGCCATCGAGCACGGCGAACACCTCCGCGCCGTCGTTGACGTGCCATCGGTAAGGCGCATCGGTCCAGTGCAGGCGCACCGTGATGCCGTCGAGGTGGGCGATGTCGAGGGCGCCCCAGGCGCGCTCGGCGGCGAAGTCGCGGGGGCGGACGATGGTGGGCATGGGAGTCTTTCGTGGCGGGGGTCGTCGGCACGCGCATCGTCGCGGCGGCCGGGCGTTCTCGTGGGTCGGACCCGGCCGCCGTCGACGTGCACGGCGAGGCCGACCGTGAGGGGCGGCGGACCGTGCGACTGTATGCCCGACGGGACACGGCTCGTCCACGGCGGCGACGCCGTTGGGGGATGGCGAACCGTGTGCCAGCGGCAGTGCCCCGGCGACGTGCCCCGGTGCCCGAAGCTCACCGGCACGGCGGCAGCGGCCCGCTGCGCCTTCATGCATCGCCGTGATGCCAGGTGCCTGTGGCGTCGAAATGCGGGCACGCCTCGACCGCGCAGGTGGCCGGCCGCGTCGCCGATGCTTGGGCGACGTCGCGCCGCAGCCCGACGCGGCGAGCCTTGAACGCCAGCAACGCGATGTCGGCCGCTGGCGTCGGCGCACGACCACCGGCAGATTCCAGAGCGTCGATGAATGGTCGGGCCACAACCGCCGGCGTCGTATGCTCCGTCGCGCGGACAGCGATGCAGTCACCCGAGCTGTGGCAGGCGCGGGGTGTGCCACGGGGCACCTCGGCGCCGTGACCGGCCGTGAAGGCGTCGCGCAGGCCGTGCCGCCAGCGCATGAACCCGCCGGCGGGTCGGTCGGCCGTGCCGGAGTCGTTCAACCCATCGTCGTCAAGCATGGTCCGCTTTCCCGCCGCGCCTCGACGCACTCTGGTGACGGTGTCCGCCCGCATCGGCGCGATGATCCTGGGCATGGCGGAGGCGCGCGGCGTGGCGGCTAGCGAGCTCATGGCGGCCACGGGCTTCGATCCGCACTGGCTCGATGATGCGGATGCACGCATGCCGCTGGCGGTGGAAACGCGCTTGTGGGACGAGGCGGCGCGCCGCAGCGGCGACGCCTGCTTCGGGCTGCATGCCGCCCTGGCCATCCGCCCGGGTATGTTCCAGGTGCTGGACTATGCGGTGCGCACGGCTCCGGACCTGGGCTCGGCGCTGCAGCGGCTGGCACGCTACAACCGCCTGGTGCATGACGTGGCCACGTTCGACATTCAGCCCGAGGTCGGTCGGGTGCGGATCGTGCATCGCTTCGAGTCGGTCGTGGACCCGCCCAGCCGCCATGCGGTCGAGTTCACGCTGGCCTCGCTGGTCGTGGTGGCGTCGCAGATCGGCACCGTCCCGGTGCAGGCAGCCGCCGTCGAGTTCGCGCACTGCGCCCCGGCGTGCGACGCGCAGCACCGCGCCCTCTTCGGCGTCGCACCCCGCTTCGCAGCGCCGCGGTCCTGCCTGATGCTGGAGGCCGACCTGCTGCGGCGTCGCGTGCCTGCGGCCGAGCCGGAGCTGTCGCGCATCGTGACCGCGCACGCCGAACGGCTGCTGGCCGAGCGCGGCGAGGAGACGCCGTCCTGGTCGACGCGGGTGCGGTGCCACCTGCTCGATGGCTTGGCCGGCGAACGGGCGTCGTTGACCGCGGTGGCCCGCCGGCTGGGGGTGAGCGAGCGCAGCCTGCAACGGCGCCTGCACGACGAGGGCTTCGGCTTTGCACAGCTGCTCGACGACGTGCGGCACGACTTGGCGCGTCGCTACGTCACCGACACCCGCCTGTCGTTGGGCGAAGTGGCCTACCTGCTGGGCTTCTCGGAACCCAGTGCCTTCCACCGTGCCTTCCGGCGCTGGACGGGCACCACCGCGCGGAACCTGCGGCGGCACCACGGGGCGGCCGATCCGCAGACGGCCCGGGCCGTGGCGCCACCACCGCCTTGACCTCATCGACGCCCTGCCGCGCGGGCCAGGAACGCCAGCAGCGCGGGCGCGACGTGCTCGGGCATTTCCAGATGGGGATAGTGCCCTGCCCCCTCGATCAGCACGGGGCGGGTGCCCAGTTGCCCACCAAGCCAGTTCGCCTCGGCTATCGGGTCGGGAAAGTCGGGGTCACGCGTGCCCATCACGACGAGCGCGGGCACCCGGCTGCGTGCGACGATGGCCTCGGTGTCGGCCTTGGAGATGCCGATCATCGTGCGCAGCGCCGCCATGCGCCCCGGCTCGCGCAGATTGGCCGCCAGCGCGGCGCGGGCCACCGCGTGGTCGGCCGGCTTGCGCGCAGGGAACAGGCTCTCCCAGAACGCCAGCCAGAACGCCACGCGCCAGGGGCCGGCAAAGCCGACAGCGACCGCCGCCCGCGCCCACCACGGCGGCTGGCCGTCGCGCACCACCGGCCCGAGCAGGACCACGCCGCAGACCTGCTGCGGCGCGTCGTGTGCGGCCCACAGCGCCGAACCGGCCGCAAACGAGTTGCCCAGGATCACGGCCGGACCCGCTCGCAGGTGCGCGATCAGCGTCAGCGCATCGTGCCCGACGGCACAGGCCGAATAGTCGTCCCACCAGGCCGAGGTCTGACCGTGGCCGCGAATATCCATCGTGACGACGCGGTAGCCGGCACGCCACAGCAGCGGCCGCAGCGCCCGGTATTCGCTGCGCAGGTCACCCATGCCAGGAATGGCCAACACCAGCGGCCCCGAACCGCCGGTGTCGTCGTAGGCGAGCTGACCATGCGGCAGCTTCAGGTAGCGGGTCTGCGTACACGGGGTGGGTTGCAGCGCCCCTGCCGCGTCGTGGGCGGCCAAGGCGAGTCGACTGGCAGTTGACATGGGACGATCTCCGTCATGAACATCGCACGCGGGAGTCTTCCCGATGCAATCGCCCTTGACGATGACCACGGGCGCCAAGCGATTGACTTTGGAAGCCAGCGCAAGGTTCGGCGCGTCGAGGCGCACCGTTCCAGGGGCCCGTGCTGAAGCGCTGCAGCAAGTCGCCCAGCGTGTGAGGCTCGGCCTGGCGGTGATCGACGAACGAGGGCCGGGCGATCTCGCGTTCCCGCTCCCTGGCCTACTGCTCAGCGTCGACCTTGCGGGCAAACGTCGTCGTCCGCTCGGGCAAGTCCTTGCCGCATAGGCGCACCGGCCGGCCGGTGGATTCCCCGGCGTCGATGCGCACCTGCGGCGCCGCCACGGGGTCGTGGCCGCAGTCGTGCGGCGCAGGTGTCGGCCTGCGCCTTGTCCTCGAACGCGCGGCGCAGCGACGCGTGCACCCCGACGACGACCTGCGATCGACGGTTGACCCTGAATCCAGCAGTTCACCGTCCGTCATCGCGCGCTAAGCGAGCACTGGCGCGGCTTTGACGGGTCTTGGCACACTCACCCGATGGGTGAGAGCAAACAACGCATGCGCGAGGTGGCCCTGGCGGCCGAAGTGGCGGCCGGCGCGCCGCAGGTGGTGGACACGCTGGGCGGGCGCATGCACGTGCGCTGGGACGAGGGTGCGGCG
>NZ_QOAZ01000005.1 GCF_003574675.1 Azohydromonas sediminis | reverse complement strand
CAAGATCGCACCGCAGTGGGTCGGTCTGGGCACAGGTGCGCCCGCAGCGGCCCTGGCGGCCGCGTAAGGGGTGCGGAAGATGAGAAATCGACCCGAATCAAGCGCTGCGAAGCGCGCACGAGCCCGTCGCAGCGACATCACCCGCGCAGCAGCGCCGCGTGACGTTCGTTCCTCTGGCCCTGACGCCAACCCGACGGGCGTCTGCGGCGATCAATTGCCTCTCAGCCTCTGAGCGCGGCGCTCGCAACAGCCGCGTCACCGGCTATAATTCGCGGCTTTGCTGAAAACCTCCGGAGAAGCGTCATGGCACGCGTCTGTCAAGTCACGGGCAAGCGCCCGATGGTCGGGAACCACGTGTCCCACGCCAACAACAAGACGAAGCGCCGGTTCCTGCCCAACCTGCAGTACCGCCGCTTCTGGCTCGAGAGCGAGAACCGCTGGGTGCGGCTGCGCGTGAGCAACGCCGCGCTGCGGCTGATCGACAAGGTCGGCATCGACCAGGTCGTCGCCGACCTGCGCGCTAAGGGCGAGCTCTGAACCCCCTGACCTAGGAGAGCAAGATGGCCACCAAAGGCGGACGCGACAAGATCAAGCTGGAATCGACGGCCGGCACCGGGCACTTCTACACGACGAGCAAGAACAAGAAGACGACGCCCGAAAAGCTCGAATTCATGAAGTTCGACCCGAAGGCACGCAAGCACGTGCTGTACAAGGAAACGAAGCTGAAGTGAACCGGCTGCGGCGGTCGCGCCGCCTCGCGGCGTGATCCCGAGGTCCCCCAGGCCCGCGATGCGGGCCTTTCGTTTTTCTCGGGTGGGGGCGGCTCGCGTTCGACCCGTCCGCGGTCGGTCGGCACCGGCTCGCCGTCGAAACGACGAGGCCCGCGTACCGCGGGCCTCGTCATCGGCAGCCGGATGGCCGAGGGGCCGTCAGGCCGGCGTCGCCGCACGCAGCTTGAGCGAGAACTCCTGCAGCGCCTTGATGCCGCTGCTCTCGGCCTTCTTGCACCAGGCCTGCAAATCGGCGACGAGCTGCTCGGCCGACACGTTGCGACGCGTCCACAACGCGCGCAATTCCTCGCGCATCGCCACCAGCTTGGCCAGCGACGGGCTCGAGCGCACCGCCTCGTCGATCTGCGGTTTGACCACCGGCGGGATCTTGTCGTCGTCGCGGTGCAGCCAGCGCTTGGCCAGCCGCAGCTCCTTCCAGCGCGCGCTGTTCTCGGCACCCTGCGCCTTCAGCCGGTCGATCTCGGCCGCGACCGCACGCTTCAGTTCGGCGCCGTAGCGCGCCATCACCTCATAGCGGTTGGCGATGATCGCTTCGAGCGTCTTGCCGTCGGCCACCGGCTTGATCGGACCCAGCGCGAGCTTCGGCGGCGTCTTGCGCACCTTGGCCAGTCCGAGCATCTCGAGCGCGCGGATGTAGCCCCAGCCGATGTCGAATTCGAATGGCTTGACCGACAGCTTCGCCGAGGTCGGGTACGTGTGGTGGTTGTTGTGCAGTTCCTCGCCGCCGATCAGGATGCCCCACGGCGAGATGTTCGTCGACGCGTCGGGCGCCTCGAAGTTGCGGTAGCCCCACCAGTGGCCCAGGCCGTTGATGATGCCGGCTGCCGTGATCGGGATCCACAGCATCTGCACCGCCCACACCGTCGCGCCGATGGCGCCGAACAGCAGCAGGTCGAGGATCAGCAGCAGCCCCACGCCCTGCCACGTGTAGCGGGAATAGACGTGGCGCTCCAGCCAGTCGTCGGGCGTCTGGTGGCCGTACTTGGCGAGCGTCTCCTGCACCTTGGCCTCGGCGCGGTACAGCTCGGCGCCTTGCAGCAGCACCGTCTTGATGCCGCGCGTCTGCGGGCTGTGCGGGTCCTCGGGCGTTTCGCACTTGGCGTGGTGCTTGCGGTGGATCGCGACCCACTCCTTCGTCACCATGCCGGTCGTCAGCCACAGCCAGAAACGGAAGAAGTGCGACGGGATCGGATGCAGGTCGAGGGCACGGTGGGCCTGCGAGCGATGCAGGAAGATCGTCACCGAAGCGATCGTGATGTGCGTCGTCACGAGCGTGAAGGCGACGATGTGCCACCACGACGCGTCGAGCAGGCCGTGTGCCAGCCAGTCCACCAGCGAGCTCCACAGCAGGGACAGTTCGTTCATTCAGGATTCCAGAAGTCCAACCCACGACATGGGATCAGCCGACGATCATTCTAGGGGTACGGGGGCGGGCAAAGACCCGAAAAACCGAGCGAAGCGCCGATCCGGCAGCCGCTGGCACTCCCCAACCGGCCGATTCGTTGAGTTGTGTCAAGCTCGCTGCCACGCGGCGGCGAAGAAGCCGTCGGTGCCATGACGGTGCGGCCACAGGCGCAGGTGGCTGCCGGCGGCGAGTGACTCGGCGTCGGCGACGCCGGCGTCGTGCAGCAGCGACGCCACCGGCAGCGCTGCGAAGTCGCGGTGGCGCGCACCGAAGTCGGCGGCGACCGCCTCGTTCTCGGCCTCGAGCAGACTGCAGGTCGCGTAGACGAGACGGCCCCCGGGTTTGACGAGCGTCGCCGCCGCGTCGAGGATCGCCTTCTGTTTGGCCGCCAGCTCCTGCACGGCCTGCGGCGACTGCCGCCACTTCAGGTCGGGGTTGCGGCGCAGCGTGCCCAGCCCCGAGCACGGCGCGTCGACGAGCACGCGGTCGACCTTGCCGGCCAGCCGCTTGACGCGCTCGTCGCGCTCGTGCGCGATGCGCACCGGGTGCACGTTCGACAGCCCGCTGCGCGCCAGCCGCGGCTTGAGCGCCTCGAGCCGCGCCGCCGAGACGTCGAACGCGTACAGCCGCCCGGTGCTGCGCATCATCGCGCCGAGCGCGAGCGTCTTGCCGCCGGCACCGGCACAGAAGTCGACCACCATCTCGCCGCGGCGCGCGCCGGTCAGCAGCGCGAGCAACTGGCTGCCCTCGTCCTGCACCTCGACCTCGCCGGCGAGGAACGGCGGCGTCTTCTGCAACGCCGGCTTGCCCTGCACGCGCAGGCCCCACGGCGAATACGGCGTCGGCACCGCATCGATGCCGAGCGCGGCCAGCGCCTCCTGCACCGTATCGCGCTTGGCCTTCAGCACGTTGACGCGCAGGTCCAGCGGCGCCGGCTCGAGCAGCGCGGCCGCCAGCGGCCAGAACCCGTCGTCGCCGAGCTGCGCCCGCAGCGCCTGCGCGATCCAGTCCGGCAGGTTGTGGCGCAGCTTGTCGGGCAGCGCGGCGTGGTCGACGGCGCGCACCTGCGCGAGCCACGTGCGCTCGGCCGGCTCGAGCGCGCGCTCGAGGACGGTGGCGTCACCACGCCAGCCGAGCGCGGCCAACCGCCGCTCGAGCGGACCGCGCCCGCTTTGCGCGAGGTGCTGCAGCAGCAGCCGCTCGCGCAGCACGGCATACGTCGTCTCGGCGAGCGCGTGGCGCTCGCGCGCGCCGAGCTGGCGGTGGCGGCGCAGGAAGGCCGAGACGACACCGTCGGCCGGCGCGTCGAAGGCCAGCACGTCGCGCAGCAGCGCGGCGGCGAGGTCGAGCAAGGCGCCCGGGTGCATCTCGGCGGTGTCAGTTCACAGCAGCCACTGCGGCTCGCCGCGCAGCTGCGTGACGATGCCGCGCTCGACGCGCAGCGAGCCCTCGACGAACCAGCGCACCGCGCGCGGGTAGATCACGTGCTCGCGCTCGAGCACACGCGCGGCCAGCGTCGCCTCGGTGTCGTCGGCGTGCACCGGCACCGCCGCCTGGATCACGATCGGGCCGTGGTCGAGCTCGGGCGTGACGAAGTGCACCGTCGCGCCGCTGAGCTTGCAGCCGGCCTCGAGCACGCGGCGGTGCGTGTGCAGGCCCGGGAACGCCGGCAGCAGCGACGGGTGCACATTGAGCATGCGCCCCGCGTGGCGCTGCACGAAGCCGGCGTCGAGGATGCGCATGAAGCCGGCCAGCACGACGAGGTCGGGCGCGAGCGCGTCGACGGCGGCGGCGAGCGCGGCGTCGAACGCCTCGCGGCTGGCGAAGCGCTGGCGCTCGACGACCTGCGTTGCCACGCCGCGCTCGCGCGCGACCGCGAGGCCGGCCGCATCGGGGCGGTCGCTGACCACCGCGACCACCTGTGCCGGCCAGCGCTCGGCCTCGGCCGCGTCGAGCAGCGCACGCAGGTTCGAGCCGCGGCCCGAGATCAGGATCACGATGCGCATCATGGGGCGCGCAGTGTAGGCGCTGGCACGCCGTCGCCGCACGGGCGGCTGCCTACAATCCGCGCCTTCCCGCCCGACCCGCGAGCCGACGATGACCGCCGACGCCCCTGTCCCCCCCGCCCCCGCGCCGCGCGCGCGCGTGCTCTCGGGCATGCGCCCGACCGGCTCGCTGCATCTGGGCCACTACCACGGCGCGCTGAAGAACTGGGTGCGGCTGCAGGCCGAGTACGACTGCTACTACTTCGTCGCCGACTGGCATGCGCTGACGACGCACTACGAGGAGCGCGACGTGCTCGAGAAGCACGTCTACGACATGGTGATCGACTGGATCGCCGCCGGCCTCGACCCCGACCGCTGCACGATCTTCATCCAGAGCCGCCTGCCCGAGCACGCCGAGCTGTTCACGCTGCTGGCGATGGGCACGCCGCTGGGCTGGCTCGAGCGCGTGCCGACCTACAAGGACCAGATGGAAAAGCTCAAGGACCGCGACCTCGCGACCTACGGCTTCCTCGGCTATCCGCTGCTGCAGGCGGCCGACATCCTGATCTACAAGGCCGCTTACGTGCCGGTCGGCGAAGACCAGGCCTCGCACGTCGAGCTCACGCGCGAAGTCGCGCGCCGCTTCAACCACCTGTACGGCCGCGTGCCCGGCTTCGAGACCCGCGTGGCTGCGGCGCTGGCCAAGCTCGGCCGCGACGACGCGCGCTACCTCGACAAGCAGCGCAAGGCCTTCGGCGAGACCGGCTCGCCCGAGGCGCTGGCCAAGGGCGAGGCGATCGTGCGCAAGGCGGCGGCGAACGTCGTCGGCTGGAGCGACGACGACACCGAGCTGCTGCTCGGCCACCTGCGCGGCAGCGGCAAGACGATCCTGCCCGAGCCGCAGGCGCTGCACACCGAGGTGCTGCGCCTGCCCGGCCTCGACGGCGCGAAGATGAGCAAGAGCTACGGCAACGCCGTGCTGATGCGCGACGAGCCGGCGGTGGTCGAGAAGAAGATCCGCGGCATGACGACCGACCCCGCGCGCGTGCGCCGCAGCGACCCCGGCGACCCGCAGCGCTGCCCGGTGTGGCAGTTCCACGAGCTCTACAGCGACGACGCGACGAAGGACTGGGTCGTCAAGGGCTGCACGAGCGCCGGCATCGGCTGCCTCGAGTGCAAGCAGCCGGTGATCGACGCGATCGTCAAGGAACAGCAGCCGTGGCGCGAGCGCGCCGAGGCCTACCTCGCGAACCCGAAGCAGGTGCACTGGGTCGTCGAGCTCGGCACCGAGCGCGCGCGCGCGGTGGCCAAGCGCACGATGAGGGACGTGCGCGAGGCGATGGGCTTGAACTACTGAACCGTCGCGCAGGGGGTGGCAGCACCCATCAAGCAGAACGGCCCCGTCGGGGCCGTTTGCGTATCGCGGTTCAGGTGGGGTGGCTGATGGGACTCGAACCCACGACGACCAGAATCACAATCTGGGACTCTACCAACTGAGCTACAGCCACCGTCGCGAGAAGACCGGCATTATAGGACGGCGCCGAGGCCCCCGACGAGCGGCGGCAGGCCCGCGCCCCTGCAGTCTGGTCAAGGCGCCTTCACGTCGGACCTGACCTCGGCCCTCAGACGGCGCTTGAGCGCGTCGTAGTAGGCCTGCGCTTCGGCCGCGGCCCAGGCCTGGGCGTAACGCGGCTGCAGCTGTGCGAGCTGCGGCAGGTCGCTCGCCGGCGGCTGCACGGCGTTCAGGCGCACGACGGCGTAGCCCCGCTCGCCCAGGTCGACGCCGAACACCGCCGGCAACGACGCCGCGTCGGCGCGCAGCACGGCGTCGACGACTTCGCGCGGCTGGCCACGGGGGTTGTCGCGCGACAGCACGACCGGCGCGGGCAGCCCGGTCGTGTCGCCACCGCGCACCGCCGCCAAACGGGCCTCGCCGTCCTTGCGCGCGAGTGCCGCGGCTTGCTGCGCCACGACGCGGGCGCGCACCTGGTCCTTGACCTCGTCGAGCGGGCGCACGCGCTGCGGCTGGTGCTCGAGCACGCGCGCCGACGCAAGCTGGTTCGCGCCGACTTCGATGGCCTCGGTGTTGCGCCGCGTGCGCAGCGACGCCTCGGCGAACACGGCCTCGAGCAGCGACGCCGATGCGAGCGCACCGCTGGCACCCGGCGCGGGGGTGCGCTGCACGGTGGCGGTGCGCACCTCCAGGCCGAGCTTTTCGGCCACGGGCTGCAGGCTGTCGGGTTGTTCGTAGACAGTGTTCGAGAACTGCTCGGCCGCTTCGGCGTACTTGCGCAGCGCGAGCTGGCGCCGCACCTCCTCGGTGATCTCGGCGCGCACGCTGTCGAACGGACGGCGCTCACCGCCACGCACGGCGTCGAGGCGAATGATGTGGTAGCCGAAGTCGGTCTCGACGAGCGGGCTGATCTCGCCGGGCTTCATCGCGAACACCGCATCCTCGAACGGCTTGACCATCGCGCCGCGGCCGAACCAGTCGAGGTCGCCGCCCTGCGCCGCCGAGCCGGAGTCGTCGGAGTGGGCCTTGGCCAGCGCGGCGAACTGCGGCGGGTTCGCGCGTGCCTGCGCGAGCAGCGACTCGGCCTTGGCCTTGGCCTTCGCGCGCTCGTCGGCGCTCGCGCTGCGGTCGGCCTTGACGAGGATGTGGCTCGCGCGGCGCTCCTCGGCCTGCGTGTAGCGCGCGGCGTTCTCGTCGTAGTACTTGCGCAGGTCTTCCTCGGGCACGGTGATGCCGCGTGCGAGCGCCTGCAGGTCGAGCACGACGTACTCGATGCGCGCCTGTTCGGGCGCCCGGAATTGCGCCTGGTTCGCCGGATCGTTGTAGTACGCGGCAATGTCGTCGTCGCTGGGGCGCAGCGCCGTCGCGTAGTCGCTGGCGGCAAAGGTCTGCACCTGCACCTCGCGGCGCTCGAGCAGCGCGTTGAGCGCAGTGCGCGCCGGCAGCGCCGCCGGCGTGGCCGAGTTGGCGACACCGTCGAGCACCTGCTGGATCGTGAGGTCGTAGCGCAGCCGCGATTCGAACTGTTCGACGCTCATGCCCTGCGCGGCGAGCAGGTCGCGGTTGATGCGCCCGTCGGCCTGACGCAGGAACGCCAGCTGCGGGTCGTTGAGGAAGCTGCGCTGCAGCCGCTCGTCGGTGGTCGCCAGGTGCAGTTTCTCGGCGGCGCGGCGCAGCACCTCGTCGCGCACCAGTGCGTCGAGCGTCTCGCGCTTGAACTCGGGGCTGTCGAGCAGGCGCGCGTCGATGCCCGGCACCTGCCGGCGCACCTGCTCGATGCGGCGCTGGTGCGCGGCATCCCACTCGCGCTGCGTGATCTTGCGGCCGTCGACGCTGGCCACCGTGCGGTTGCTCGGATCGTTGAACTGCGTGTAGCCCTGCACCCCGAAGAAGACGAACGACGGGATGATCAGGATCACCAGCACGAACAGCAGCAGCTTGGTGTGGGTGCGGACGAACTCGAACATGGGCGACCTCGCAGGCAGCGCCGCGCGGCGCGATGCCAGTGCCAAAGACACGAAAGGCGAACCGGAGTTCGCCTCGCGCTGTGCAGGCAAGCGCCGGGCCGTGGGGCCCGGCGCGCATCCCGCGTGTTGGGATCGATTCTAGCGGCGGGGCGGCGATGCCCGGTGGTGGGTGCTGACGGGTTCGAACCGCCGACCTACGCCTTGTAAGGGCGCCGCTCTACCGGCTGAGCTAAGCACCCGGCCTGGCCGCGCGCGAGGCACGGCCGCACCGCCGACTTACTTGAGGGCGTCCTTGAGCGCCTTGCCCGGCTTGAACTTGGCGAGCTTGGCGGCCTTGATCTTGATCGCCGCGCCGGTGCGCGGGTTGCGGCCGGTGCGCGCGGCGCGCTTGCTGACGGTGAACGTGCCGAAGCCGACGAGCGAGACCGAGTTGCCCTTCTTCAGCGTCGCCTTGACGCCGCCGATCATCGCGTCGAGCGCTCGCGCGGCGGCGGCCTTCGAGATGTCGGCCTGCTTGGCGATGTGTTCGATCATGTCACTCTTGTTCACGAACTTCCCCCTCGGAAGGTGTCTCGTTGATCGCGGTCGGCGGGCGTCGAGGCCTGCGGTGCGGCCGTGGCACACGCTGCAGACGGCGGCGGCCATTACAGACCGCGCCGCCCGGCGGTGTCAAGCGCGGGACGCGGATTCTATGCGCACGACGTCGCAGCCGAGGCGGCGCCCACCGGCCGGGATGCATGCGCCGACGCCCGGTGCGCCGCGCCGCGGCGGCAGCGGCGCCGTCAGGCGGCGCGGGCCTCGACCGCCTGCGCCACCGCGCGCCCGACGTCGACGGTACCGGCGCTGCCGCCGATGTCGGGGGTGCGCGGGGCGCCGCTGGCGGGGTCGAGCACGGCCTCGATCGCGCGCACGATCGCGTCGTGCGCGTCTCGATGGCCGAGGAAGTCGAGCATCAGCGCCGCGGTCCAGATCTGCCCGATCGGGTTCGCGATGCCGCGCCCGGCGATGTCGGGCGCCGAGCCGTGCACCGGCTCGAACAGGCTCGGCCACTGCCGCGTCGGGTTGAGGTTGGCCGACGGCGCGATGCCGATCGTGCCGGTGCACGCCGGCCCGAGGTCCGACAGGATGTCGCCGAACAGGTTGCTCGCCACCACCACGTCGAACTGCTGCGGCCGCTGCACGAAGTGCGCGCACAGGATGTCGATGTGGAAGCGGTCGACGCTCACCTGCGGGTAGCGCCTGGCCATCGCGTCGACGCGCTCGTCCCAGTACGGCATCGTGATCGCGATGCCGTTGCTCTTCGTCGCCGAGGTCAGCTTGCGGCGTGGGCGCCGCATCGCCTGCTCGAACGCGTACTGCAGCACGCGGTCGACGCCGGTGCGCGACATCACCGTCTCCTGGATCACGATCTCGCGCTCGGTGCCCTCGTACATGCGCCCGCCGACGCTCGAGTACTCGCCTTCGGTGTTCTCGCGCACGATCAGCATGTCGATGTCACCCGGCGCGAGCGGCTGCCCGTGGCGGTCGACGAGCGGCGAGCGGATGCCCGGCATCAGCCGCGCCGGGCGCAGGTTCACGTAGAGGTCGAACTCGCGGCGGAACTTGATCAGCGAGCCCCACAGCGAGACGTGGTCGGGCACCGTGGCCGGCCAGCCCACCGCGCCGAAGAAGATCGCGTCGAAGCCGGCGAGCTGTTCCTTCCAGTCGTCGGGCATCATCTTGCCGTGCTTCGCGTAGTAGGCGCAGTTCGCGAAATCGAAGTGCTCCAGCTGCAGCGCGATGCCGAAGCGCCTCGCCGCGGCGTCGAGCACGCGCAGCCCCTCGGGCACCACTTCCTGGCCGATGCCGTCACCGGCGATGACGGCGATGCGATGGGTCGTCATGTGAGCGTCTCCTTCGAGGTGGGGGATGACGGCGGCAGCGGCTGGCGCACGACGAGCGCGACGCCGACGGCGGTCAGCGCGATGCCGGCGAGCACCACCGGCCCGAGCGCCTCGTCGAACAGCCACCACGCCAGCACCGCGGTGCACGGCGGCACGAGGTACATCAGGCTCGTCACGCGCGTGGCCGCGCCGCGCTGGATCAGCAGGTACAGCAGCGAGCTGCCGCCCAGCGTCAGCGCGAGCACCGACCACGCCATCGCGCCGATCAGCTCGGGGTGCGGCACGACGGGTTCGGTCTCGAGCAGCGCCAGCGGCGCCGTGACGGCGAAGGCGGCCAGCAGCTGCACCGTGTTCGCGGTGCGCACGTCGCACGGCGCGACGAAGCGCTTCTGGTACAGCGTGCCGGCCGTGATCGCGGCCAGCGCCAGCAGCGACAGCGCGAAGTTGACCGGCGTCACCTCGCCGAGCCCGACCTTGCGTCCGACCACCAGCGCGAGCCCCGCCAACCCGAGCAGCAACCCGGCCCACTGGCGCGGCCGCACGCGGTGCTCGGCACCGCTGTACGAAACCCACAGCGCCGTCAGCAGCGGCTGCAGCCCGACGATCAGCGCGACCGTGCCGGCCGGAATGCCCGCCTTGACCGCGGCCCACACGCCGCCGAGGTAGCCCGCGTGCATCAGCACGCCGGTCACCGCCAGGTGCCCCCACTGCGCACGGTCGCGCGGCCACGACGGGCGCGCCAGGGCGATCCACACCGCGAACGCGGCCACCGACAGCGCGTAACGCCACGCGAGGAACGACATCGGCGGCGCGTGCGGCATGCCGTAGCGCGCGACGACGAAGCCGGTGCTCCAGATCAGCACGAACACCCCTGGCATCGCGCGCACGAGCGCGGCGTCGCGCCACTCGCGGTCCATCACCGGGCCTTCGCGCGGATCTCGGGCAGCGCCTTGCGCAGGTAGTAGATCATCGACCAGATCGTCAGCACCGCGGCGACCCAGATCAGCGCGGTGCCCCACAGCCGCGTGTCGATGACGCCGAACAGCCCGCCGTCGTAGAGCAGGAACGGGATCGCGACCATCTGCGCGGTGGTCTTCAGCTTGCCGAGCAGGTGCACCGCGACGCTGCGGCTCGCGCCGATCTGCGCCATCCACTCGCGCAGCGCCGAGATCGCGATCTCGCGGCCGATGATGATCAGCGCCACCAGCGCGTCGACGCGCTGCAGGTGCACCAGCACGAGCAGCGCGGCGCAGACGAGGAACTTGTCGGCCACCGGGTCGAGGAAGGCGCCGAACGACGAGGTCTGGTTCAGCTTGCGCGCGAGCCAGCCGTCGAGCCAGTCGGTCAGCGCGAACAGCACGAACATCGCGGTGGCCGCGACGTTGCGCGTGGCCGTGTCCAGCGGCAGGTAGTACACGCCGACGATCAGCGGGATCGCGACGATGCGCGCCCAGGTCAGCAGGGTCGGCACGGTGAAGAACATCCGGGCCATTGTGCCGGAGCCCCGCCGTCTGGCGGTCAGCGCGGCGCTCAGCGGTCGAGCGTGCGCGGCTTGAACTTGCGCGCGTCGTCGTAGAGGAAGACCTCGACGTAGGTCCACGGCCGCGGCAGGTGCGACACGTCGCCGAACGGCGCGGCGCGGCGCATCGCCTCGATCGCCATCGGCACCGTGTCCTTGGCCTGGCGCGGCTCGCGCAGCACCTTGATGCGGCGGATGCTGCCGTCGGCGTTCAGTTCGGCCTCGAGCACCGGAATCGCGAGCAGCGGCTCGGACACCGGCCCGTCGTAGGTGCGCCCGGGGTTGGCCGCCACCAGGCGCCGTGCGGCGCGCTCGCGGTACTCGTCCCAGTTGCGTGCGCGCGGCAGCGTGACCGGCAGCGCCGCGGGCGCCGGCGCAGCGGTCTGCGGCGTTGCGGGCAGGGCCGGCGGCGACGGCGGCGGACTGGGCATGCAGCCGGCGAGCGCGAGGCCCGCCGCCGCGACGGCAGCGGCGGTCTGGCGGTCAATGCAGCGCACGGTAGATCTCCTGGGCCAGTTCCTTCGAGATCCCGTCGACGCTGGCCAGGTCGTCGACGCTCGCGCTGGCCACGCCGCGCACGCCGCCGAAGCGCTGCAGCAGCCGCGCGCGCTTCTTCGGGCCGACGCCCGGGATGTCCTCGAGCCGGCTCGCGCCGGTGCGCACGCGCGCGCGCTTCGCACGCATGCCGGTGATCGCGAAGCGGTGCGCCTCGTCGCGGATCTGCGCCACGAGCATCAGCGCCGCCGAGTCGGCGCCGAGGTACACCTTCTCGCGTCCGTCGGCGAACACGAGCTCCTCGAGGCCGACCTTGCGCCCCTCGCCCTTCTCGACGCCGACGATCAGCGACAGGTCCAGCCCGAGCTCCTCGAACACCTCGCGCGCGACGGCGACCTGCCCCTTGCCGCCGTCGATCAGCACGACGTCGGGCATCTTCGCGCTGCCGGCGGCCACGCCCTCGGCGAGCTTGGCGTAACGGCGCGTGAGCACCTGGCGCATCGCGGCGTAGTCGTCGCCGGGCGTGATGCCGGTGACGTTGTAGCGGCGGTACTGCGCCGGCTGCATCTGGTGGTGCTCGTAGACGACGCAGCTGGCCTGCGTCGCCTCGCCGGCGGTGTGGCTGACGTCGAAGCACTCGATGCGCAGCGCGTCGAGGTCGGCCACGTCGAGCGCGAGCGCGTCGGCGAGTGCGCGCGTGCGTTCCTTCTGCGAGCCCTCTTCCGACAGCAGCCGCGCGAGCGCGATCTCGGCGCCCTGGACCGCCATCTCGAGCCAGATGCGCCGCTGCTCGCGCGGCTGGTGCTGCACGCTGACCTTGATGCCCGCCTGGCGGGCGAGCGCGTCGACGAGCGCCGCATCGATCGGGTGGCTGACGACGAGCGCCGGCGGCACCGGCTGGTCGAGGTAGTGCTGCGCGACGAAGGCCTCGAGCACCTGCACCTCGGGCGAGCGCGGCTCGGCGGCGTCGTCGTCGCCGGCGAGCGCCGTCGCGTCGTCGACGTGCGTCGGGAAGTAGGCGCGGTCGCCGAGGTGGCGGCCGCCGCGCACCATCGCGAGGTTCACGCAGGCGCGGCCGCCGCGCACCGCGACGGCAATGATGTCGACGTCCTTGTCGGACGCGCTCAGGCTGCTCGCCTCGACCGCCTGCTGGTGCAGCACGCGCGCGAGCGCCGCGATCTGGTTGCGCAGCTCGGCCGCCTTCTCGAACTCGAGCACCTCGGCGTGCGCCATCATGCGCGCCTGCAGCTCGTCGAGCACCTCCTGCGTCTGCCCGCGCAGGAAGCGCTCGGCCGACGCGACGTCGCGGGCATAGTCGGCCGCGCCGATCAGGCCGACGCAAGGCGCCGAGCAGCGGCGGATCTGGTACAGCAGGCACGGCCGCGAGCGGTTCGCGAACACGGTGTCCTCGCAGGTGCGCAGCCGGAACACCTTCTGCAGCAGCTGGATCGTCTCCTTGACGGCCCACGCGTTCGGGTACGGGCCGAAGTAGCGGTGGCGGCGGTCGACGGCGCCGCGGTAGTAGGCCACGCGCGGGTAGCGCTGCGCGAGCGGCGCGGCGGGGTCGTCGACGGGCGCGGCGCCGGTGATCTTCAGGTAGGGATAGCTCTTGTCGTCGCGGAACAGGATGTTGAACCGCGGGTTCAGCGTCTTGATGAGGTTGTTCTCGAGCAGCAGCGCCTCGGCCTCGCTGCGCACGACGGTCGTCTCGAGCCGCGCGATCTTCGACACCATGTGCCCGATGCGCGTGCCGCCGTGGTCCTTGTGGAAGTAGCTGCCGACGCGCTTCTTCAGGTTGCGCGCCTTGCCGACGTAGAGCACGGCGCCGGCGGCGTCGTAGTAGCGGTAGACGCCGGGCAGGCTCGGCAGCGCGGCCACCTCGGCGAGCAGCCGCTCGCGCACGCTGCCGTCGGCGGCAGCGCGGGTGTCGTCAGTGGCGGGCTCGGCCGTCTCCTTCATCGGCTGGCGATTGTCACCGCTTCGATAATCGCGCGATGGCCGCGCACGCGCCGCTGCACTGGGACGTGTTTTGTCGCGTCGTCGACAACTTCGGCGACATCGGCGTGTGCTGGCGCCTGGCCGCCGACCTCGCCGCGCGCGGCCAGGCGGTGCGGCTGTGGACCGACGACGCGTCGGCGCTCGCGTGGATGGCGCCGGGCGGCGCCGCGGGCGTGCAGGTGCGCGACTGGGCCGCGAGCGAGCTCGCCGAGCCGGCCGACGTCGTCGTCGAGGCCTTCGCGTGCGACCCGCCCGACGCCTTCGTCGCGCGCATGGCGCGGCGCGCCGTGCCGCCGCTGTGGCTGAACCTCGAGTACCTCAGCGCCGAGGACTGGGTCGAACGCTGCCACGACCTGCCATCACCGCAGCTCGCCGGGCACGGACAGGGGCTGGTCAAGCACTTCTTCCACCCGGGCTTCACACCGCGCACCGGCGGGCTGCTGCGCGAACCCGGGCTGCTCGAGCGACGCGCGGCGTTCGACCGCAGCGCATGGCTCGGCGTGCACGGCATCGCGCCGCGCGCGGGCGAGCGCGTCGTCACGCTGTTCTGCTACCCCGACGCGCCGCTGCCGCGGCTGTGGCAGGTGCTGGCCGGCACGCCGACGCTGGTGCTGCTGACGCCCGGTGCGGCGCAGGCGCTCGCGGCGCGGCACGCACCGCCGCCGGGCGTGCGGCGGCATGCGCTGCCGTACCTGACGCAGAGCGACTTCGACCACCTGCTGTGGAGCAGCGACGTCAACCTCGTGCGCGGCGAGGACTCGGCGGTGCGCGCGATGTGGGCCGGCGTGCCGTTCGTCTGGCAGCTGTACCCGCAGCACGACGGCGCGCACGACGCGAAGCTCGCGGCCTTCCTCGACCGCTTCCTCGACGGCGTCCCGCCGGCCGTGGCCACGCCGCTGCGCGCGTGGTGGCGGGCGTGGAACGGCGTAGGCGGCGACGGCGCCGGCGCCTGGCCCGAGCCGGCGGCCTGGCGCGAGGCCTGCCTCGCGTGGCGCGCGCGGCTCGCCGCCCAGGCCGACCTGACGACGCAGCTGCTCGGCTGGGTCGAACGCCGGCGCGCGGGCGGCTGAACGGCTAGAATCCGCGTTTTCCCGCAGCAGCGCCGCCTTCAGGCAGTCACTGTGGGCGCACTGAAGGCGTAAAAGGCCCGCGCGCGACAGGCCGCAAGGCCGCTGCGCGAGCCACGCCGCCGCCGGGCGCTGCCCGCGCGCGCAGGCGCGCCCCCATTTCACGGAACGTCGTCATGAAACTCGCTCAGGAAATCCGCGCCGGCAACGTCATCATGCAGGGCAAGGACCCGATGGTCGTGCTGAAAACCGAATACAGCCGCGGCGGCCGCGGCGCTGCCACGGTGCGCATGAAGCTGAAGAACCTGCTCAACGGCGCCGGCAGCGAAGTCGTGTTCAAGGCCGACGACAAGATGGACCAGATCATCCTCGACAAGAAGGAGTGCACTTACTCCTACTTCGCCGACCCGATGTACGTGTTCATGGACTCGGAATACAACCAGTACGAGGTCGAGGCCGACAACATGGGCGACGCGATCAACTACCTCGAAGACGGCATGCCGGTCGAGGTGACGTTCTACGACGGCAAGGCGATCTCGGTCGAACTGCCGACCACCGTCGTGCGCGAGGTCGAGACCGAGCCCGCCGTCAAGGGCGACACCTCGGGCAAGGTGATGAAGCCCGCGCGCATCAAGGGCACCGGCTTCGAGATCTCGGTGCCGCTGTTCGTCGAAAGCGGCGACAAGGTCGAGATCGACACGCGCACGCACGAGTACCGCAAGCGCGTCTGATCCGCCGCGCCGCCGCCAAGCGAAACGGGCACCCGCGGGTGCCCGTTTCGCTTGGCGGCGGCCGTTCAGCGGTAGATGCCGACGCCGACGAAGCCGTCGCCGCTGGGCGGCTTGATCGCGTAGGTGGCCTTGGCCTCGATCTTCTTGGTCTGCGGGTGCGGCCAGTCGTAGTCGAACCAGCCGCCGCCCTTATTGGCTGCCTCGATCAGGCCGGTGATGACCGACTTGCCGTTGGCGTCCTTGATCGCCGACATGTCGCGACCGACGAGCTTGTCGTTGGCGCCGTGCGCCAGCGCGATGCCCTTGCCGTCGTAGACCATCACGTACAGGTCCTTCTTGGTCCAGTTGGCCTTGTCGTAGGTGAAGTCCTTGTACGCCTGCTCGGCGCCGACCTTCTTGATGTGCTCGAACGCGGCCTTCGTCATCGCGATCGCCTCGTCGCGCGTGCCGCGCTGCTCCTGCGCCAGCGCACCGGCGACGAACGACGCGACGACCACCGCGGCACCGACGCCGCGCATCCACTGCTTCAACATGTCCGGGAATCCTCGGGAAAAGAAGAAAAGGAAAATGACTCGAAGGCATCGGCCGGCGCACGCGCCTCTCGGACGCGGCCTGCACCGGACAACCCCGGCAGGTATCGGCCGCTACCGCTGTCGCTTGAGCGCGGTCGCACGATCGCCCGTGACGCATCGCACGGCGGCACGCCGATCCCGCTGCCGTCACACCGGGGCATGGCAGCCGCCCCACAATACCGCCACCGTCGGTGTGTGCCGACCCCCTGTCCGTCTTTGACGCACTGCGCGATGACCTCGGCCTTCGACTTCTCGCACGCCGTCACGGCGCCGTTTCGCATGCAGCCCGGGCTGCGCCGGCTCGCGCCCGGCGCGCGGCAGCTGACGCCGGCGCGGCCCGGCTCGCGCCACCAGCGCGAGAAGCTCGCCGTGCTCGGCGCGTTCGCCGATCAGGCGCTGCTCGCCGAACCCGGCTTCGACGCGACGGCGGCGCTCGATGCGCTGGCGCGTCACGCCGCCGCCGAGCACCCGCAGCACTTCGCGTGGGACGGCCGCTGCGCGCACGCGCTGGGCGTGCGCGTCGACGGCGACGACGTCGCGCAGCAGCGCGCCGGCGTGTTCGGGCACGGCGACGAGGTCACGCGCTGCCTGCGCGCGCTGCCCGCCGGCTGGCGGCTCGCCGGGCTGCTCGCGCTCGCGTTCGAGGAGGACTTCGCCGTCGTCGACGGCGCGCGCGGCACGATCCCGTGGCTCGCGGTCGCGCTGCCGTCGCACTGGGCGCCCGAGGCGAAGGTCGGCCATCGGTTCGCCCAGGTGCACGCGCCGGTGGCCGACAGCGAACGGCTGATCGCGGCGAGCGAGCACCTCGTGCGCCTGGTCACCGGGCCCGAGCGCTGGGAGCGCTTCGTGTGGACCGTGACGCCGCACCCGCGGCTGCACGCACACCCGGCGCGCGTCGACCCCGCGGGCTGGCCGGCGGGCCTCACCGTGGCCGATCTGGCGACTGCAGCGTGGTGGCGCACCGAGCGCCAGACCTTCGTGCCGCTGCCGGCCCGTCGCCAGGCCGTGTTCACGATCCACGTCGACGTGCAGCCGCTGGCGCAGGCCATTGAGCGGCCTGCCGACGCGCGCGCGCTGCTCGATGCGATCGCGAGCATGAGCGACGCCGTGCTCGCGTACCGCGGCCTCGCGGCCGCGCGCGAGCCGCTGCTCGCGTGGCTGCGTGAGCGCGCGGGCGCGCACGCGGCATGAGGTTCGCGCCGATCACGCCGGCGCGCATCGTCTTCGGCGACGGCGCGCCCGACGCGCCGCCGTACGCGCCGGACTTCGGCGACGTCTACCATGCGCGCGCCGGGGCGCTCGCGCAGGCGCATCACGTGTTCCTCGGCGGCAACGCGCTGCCGCAGCGCTGGCAGGGCCGCGCACGCTTCGTGATCCTCGAGACCGGCTTCGGGCTCGGCCACAACTTCCTCGCCACCTGGGCTGCATGGCGCGACGACCCGCATCGCTGCGAGCGGCTGTGGTTCGTCTCGATCGAAAAGCACCCGCCGGTGCGCGACGACCTCGCGCGCGCGCACGCCGCGTCGCCGCTGCCCGACCTCGCACGCGACCTCGTCGACGCCTGGCCGCCGCTGACGCCCGACCTGCACACGCTCGCGTTCGACGGCGGCCGCGTGATGCTGCGGCTGGCCTTCGGCGACGTCGCCGCGTGGCTGCCGCAGCTCGTACTCGACGCCGACGCGTTCTACCTCGACGGCTTCGCGCCCGACCGCAACCCGGCGATGTGGGACGCGCGCGTGCTCAAGGCGCTGGCCGGCCGCGCGGCGCCGGGCGCCACCGCGGCGACGTGGAGCGTCGCGCGCGACGTGCGCGACGGGCTGGCCGGCGCCGGCTTCGCCGTCGAGCGCGCGCCGGGCTTCGGCGGCAAGCGCGAGATGACGGTCGCGCGCTTCGCGCCGGCGTTCACGCCGCGGCGTGCACGCGCGCCGGGGCGCGTCGCGCCGCGCGATGCGGTGGTCGTCGGCGCCGGGCTGGCCGGCGCGGCGGCGGCGCAGGCGCTGGCGGAAACCGGCTGGGCGGTCACCGTGCTCGAGCGCCGCGCGCGGCCGGCGGCCGAGGCCTCGGGCAACGCCGCCGGGCTGTTCCACGGCAGCGTCGCGCCCGACGACGGCGTGCCGTCGCGCGCGCTGCGCGCCGCGGCGCTCGAGGCGGCGCGCGTCTACGCGCCGCTGCTGCGCGAGGGCGTCGTGACCGGCGCCGCCGGCGGGCTGCTGCAGCGCGTCGAGGGCCTGACACTCGACGCGATGCAGGCGCGCCTGGCCCACCAGGGGCTGCCGGCCGACTACGCGCAGGCGCTCGATGCACACGCCGCGTCGGCGCACGCCGGCATCGCGGTGCATGTGCCCGCGTGGTGGTTTCCGGGCGGCGGCTGGCTCACGCCGCCCGCACTCGTCGCGCACGGGCTCGCGCACCCGCGCGTGACGCTGTGCACCGGCGCCGCGGTGCACGCGCTGCGCGCGCACGGCGACGGCTGGCAGCTGCTCGACGCCGACGGGCGAGTGCTCGCGCACAGCCGCACCGTGGTGCTCGCCAATGCAGACGACGCCGCGCGCCTGCTCGGCCGCGGCGACTGGCCGCTGCGCTGGAGCCGTGGTCAGGTCACGCAGCTCGATGCCGCCACTGCGGCGCACCTGCCGCGCCCGCGCGTGCCGCTGGCCGGCGACGGCTACGCGATCGCGCTGCCCGACGGCGGCCTGCTGTGCGGCGCGACGCGGCACGCCGGCGACGCCGACGCATCGCTGCGCGCGGCCGACCACGCGTACAACCTCGAGCGGCTGCGGCGGCTGACCGGCGCCGCACCGGCCGTCGATGCGGCGGCGCTGGCCGGGCGCGTCGGCTGGCGCCTGGCGGTGCCCGACCGGCTGCCGCTCGTCGGCGCGGTGCCGGTGGCCGGTGCCGTCGCGGCGCGCGTGCGCGACGTGCCGCGAATCGAGGGTCTGTTCGTCTGCACCGCGTTCGGCTCGCGCGGCATCACGTGGGCGCCGCTGGCCGGTGCGCTCGTCGCCGCGTGGGCCGCCGGCGACCCGTTCCCGCTCGATGCGCACGGCATCGACGCGCTCGACCCCGCGCGCTTCACACCGCGCGCGTGAGCAGCGCTCAGAACGTCAGCGTGCGCACGCCGTCGGCCGTGCCGAGCAGGCACACCGAAGCCTTGTGGCGCGCGAAGATGCCGCAGGTCACGACGCCGGGCCACTGGTTGATCTCGTCCTCGAGCCGCGGCGGGTCGGCGATCACGAGGCCGCGCACGTCGAGCACCGGGTGGCCGTTGTCGGTGAGCACCGGCACGCCCTCGCCGTTGCGGCGCAGCGTCGCGGTGCCGCCCTGCTCGGCGAAGCGGCGCGACACCTGCGGCGCGGCCATCGCGATCACTTCGACCGGCAGCGGGTAGCGGCCGAGCACGTCGACGAGCTTGCTCTCGTCGGCGATGCAGACGAAGCGCTCGGCGAGGTCGGCGACGATCTTCTCGCGCGTCAGCGCGGCGCCGCCGCCCTTGATCATGTAGCCGCGGCGGTCGATCTCGTCGGCGCCGTCGATGTACACGGGCAGCCGCTCGACCGCCGTCGTGTCGTACACCGCGATGCCGTGGCGGCGCAGCCGCTCGCTGCTCGCCTCCGAGCTCGACACCGCACCGGCGATGCGGTCCTTGACCGTGGCCAACGCGTCGATGAAGAAGTTGACCGTCGAGCCGGTGCCCACGCCGATGATCGCGCCGTCGGGCACGTGTGCGAGTGCGGCGCGGGCGACGAGGGCCTTCAGTTCGTCCTGGGTCGGCATGGCAGGGGGCGCGGTGCGGGGCTGCGGGACAATGAACCGATTATGTCGCTCGTGCCCTACGCCCTCGCCCGCCCGTTCCTCTTCGGCCTCGACCCCGAGCGCGCGCACGACCTGACGCTCGACGCGATCGCTGCCCTGCAGGACACGCCGGCGCGCTGCCTGTGGACGCAGCCCCGCGTCGACGACCCGGTGACGGTGGCCGGGCTGCGTTTCCCGAACCGCGTCGGGCTCGCCGCGGGCCTGGACAAGAACGGCCGCTGCATCGACGGGCTCGGCGCGATGGGATTCGGCTTCATCGAAGTCGGCACCGTGACGCCCAAGCCGCAGCCCGGCAACCCGAAGCCGCGCATGTTCCGCCTGCCGCAGGCGCAGGCGCTGATCAACCGCATGGGCTTCAACAACGACGGGCTGGCCGCCTTCGTCGCCAATGTGCAGCGCGCGCACCGCTTCCGCGCCGCGGGCGGCATCGTCGGCCTGAACATCGGCAAGAACGCCGCCACGCCGATCGAGCGCGCCGTCGACGACTACCTCACCGGCCTGGCCGGCGTCTACCCGCACGCCGACTACGTGACGGTCAACATCTCGAGCCCGAACACGAAGAACCTGCGCGCGCTGCAGGGCGACGAGGCGCTCGACGCGCTGCTCGCGGCGCTGCAGGCGCGCCGCGCCGAGCTCGAGCGCGCGCACGCGCGCCGCGTGCCGCTGCTGCTGAAGATCGCGCCCGACCTCGACGACGCGCAGATCGACCTCATCGCCGCCACCGTCGTGCGCCACGGCCTCGACGGCGTGATCGCGACCAACACCACCGTCGCGCGCGACGCCGTGCAGGGCCTGCCGCACGCCGACGAGGCCGGCGGGCTGTCCGGGCGGCCCGTGTTCGAGGCGAGCAACCGCGTGATCCGCCGCCTGCGTGCCGCACTCGGCAAGGGCGTGGCGATCGTCGGCGTCGGCGGCGTGATGAGCGGCGCCGACGCGCGCGCCAAGCTCGACGCCGGCGCCGACCTCGTGCAGCTGTATACCGGGCTGATCTACCGCGGCCCGGCGCTCGTCAGCGAAGTGGCGCGCGCGCTCGCCGCAAGACCGTCGCGCTGACGGCGTGAAACGCCCAAGACCGCACGCCCCGACGGCGCGCGACGCCGGCTACCGCTCAAGCCGACGCCCCGTCGCGCTCCTGCAGCAGCGCCAGCAGCGGCGCGAGGTGGTGCGCCAGCGCCATCGCGACTCGCTGGTCGGTGCTCGTGAACACCCGCGCTCGGGTGTCGAACAGCTCGATGATGCCGATCGGCCGCCCCGCCGATACCAGCGGGGTCAGCAGCATCGACGCGAAACCGCGCTGGCGCAGCAGCGCCGCCTCGGCGGGGTCGACCTCGGGGTCGTCGACGCGACAGCTGTAGGTCTGGCCGAGCGCCAGCGCGCGGGCGGTGTCGGGATAGTCGGCGAGCGCGTAGGTCTGCTCGGCGAGCTTCCAGTCGTCGTGGCCGAAGCGGTAGTACGCCACCGCCTTGACCGCCTGCGTGCGGGTGTCGAGCAGGTCGACGCACCCGCCCGAGCACGCGAGCACGTGGACCCACTCGCGCAACGCACCGCGCGCGGCAGTGACGACGTCGCGCGCGTTCGGCAGGTCCGGCGGCGGCGGGGGCGGCAGGTCTTCGGTGACGTCACGCCGGCGGCTGGCGCACGCGATCTCGGTCATGTCGGCCACCGACGCGACGCCGCGCCCGCGCGCCTTGGCGTCGTAGACGGCGGCGTCGGCGCGGTCGAACAGGTCGCCGGGTTCGCGTGTCGAGGCGACGAACGCGATGCCGGCCGACACCGACAGCCGGCCCACGCCGGGCAGCATGGTCGCGCCGATGCGCGCGACCGCACGCTGCGCGATGCGCTGCACGCGCTCGCGATCCAAGCCGACGAACAGCGCCGCGAACTCGTCGCCGCCGAGCCGCGCGACGACGTCGACGTCGCGCGTCGTCGCGCGCAGCGCCTCGGCGACACGGCGCAGCGCCTCGTCGCCGGTCTGGTGGCCGTGCACGTCGTTGATCAGCTTCAGGTAGTCGAGGTCGAACAGCACGAGCGCGACGTCGGGCGCGTCGGGGCCCGAGGTCGCGAGCGCGCGGCTGACGGCGTCGTGGAACGCGGCGTGGTTGAGCAGGCCGGTGAGCGAATCACGGCCGGCCGACGCGCGCAGCCGCTCCTCGGCATCCTTCATGTCGCTGATGTCGCGCGCGTAGCAGGTCACGCCGCCGTCGGCGCGCGGCACGATCCACACGTCGTACCAGCGGCCGGCACCGCCGCCGAACGCGTCGCGCGCTTGCACGCGCTGCGCGGTGGCGCTCGACCGCACCTCGGCCAGCCGCGTGCCGACGGGCTCGGCGAGCAGACCCAGCGACATCAGCCGCGCGGCGTCGAGGCCGGCGAGCGCCGCCGGCGGCTGTCCAGCGAGCGCGGCTGCGGCACGGTTCGCGTGCACGAGCTGCAGGGCCGCATCGAACGCGACGACGGCGTCGGGGCACACGTCGTCGCCCGCCGCGCCCGCGATCGCGGGCGGCGGATTCGACCTTGCGGGAATCGACATGAGGCGGCCCATTGCCAGCGCCATCGGCCGGCGCGCGTCGTTCTTGAGCGCGCCGACGCATCACGCCGGCCGCAGTTCACGCCGGCGTGATGCGCCGGCGCGCCGCGCTCACGGCGACGCGGGTTGCCGTGCGGGAGCCGCGGCAGCCAGCGGCGTCGCGCGCGCCTGCGCAAACAGGGTGTCGACGTAGGGCCGCCCGGGGTACGCGTCGGCGCCGCGTGTGCCGGCCAGCAGGTCGGCGACCCAGCGCGCGGCGAGCGTGCGCAGCGCATCGACGTGGTCGGGCCGCGGCGAGCCGCAGACCCGTGCCGCGAGCCAGTCGCTGTCCTCGCCTTCGGCATCGACGTGCGTCGAGCCCTGCGTCAGTTCGACGCCGACGAAGCCATCGCCGCCGGCCGCCCGCGCGGTGTCGGCGATGCGCTGCAGCGCCGGCAGCGCGTTGTGCCGTGCGTTGCAGCCGGCGCTCGCGGCCATCACGGCGTAGACCGGCCGCCGGCCGCCGTCGGCGATCGCCTCGAGGTTGTCGGCGAAGCCGCGCGTCGCGACGGGATCGAACAGCACCGCGCCGCCCAGACGCGACGCGTCGGCCCACGCGAGCGCACGCCCGACGCGGGCAGCAAACGCCGCACCGGCCGAGTGGCCGGCGACGACGACGCGCGGCGGCACAGCGCGCCCGTCGGGTGCGGTCAGACCGTGCAGGATTGCGGCGGCGAGCGCGTCGGCCAGCGCCGCGGTGTCGCCGACCGGCCCGGTGTCGACGCACAGCGTCATCGCGCCGTGCGCGGCGATGCGCTGCGCCGTCGTGCGCAGGTTCGCGCAGCGGCGCGCGAAGCCGTGCTGCACGAGCACCAGGCCCGCGCTGTCGCCGGCGGGCAGGTGCCATTCGGTGTCGAGCGCTTCACCGGCGAACTCGAAGCGTCCGAACGCGATCGCGGTCGGCACCCCGGCGCCCGGCGGCGGCGCCGACGCGGGCGGCACGAGCGCGCAGCCGGTAAGCAGCGCCGTCGCGACGACGGTCGCGGCGCCGGCGCTGCGCCACGGCGCGCCCGCACGCGGCGTCACTGCAACGGCACGCCGGTCTTGCTCTGCAGCTCGTCGCGCGTGACGCCCGGCGCCATCTCGACGACCTTCAGCCCGTGCGGCGTCACGTCGAGGACGGCGAGGTCGGTGATGATGCGGTCGACGACACCCACGCCCGTCAGCGGCAGCGTGCACTGGGGCAGGATCTTCAGCTCGAAGCCCGAGCCGTCCTTCTTCTTCGCGACGTGCTCCATCAGCACGACGACGCTCTTGACGCCGGCCACGAGGTCCATCGCGCCGCCCATGCCCTTGACCATCTTGCCCGGGATCATCCAGTTCGCGAGGTCGCCCTTCTCGCTGACCTGCATCGCGCCGAGGATGCTCAGGTTGACCTTGCCGCCGCGGATCATCGCGAAGCTGTCGTGGCTGCCGAAGATGCTCGAGCCGGGGATCGTCGTCACCGTCTGCTTGCCGGCGTTGATCAGGTCGGGGTCGACCTCGCTCTCGTCGGGGAACGGGCCGATGCCGAGCATGCCGTTCTCGCTTTGCAGCCAGACCTCGATCGACGGATCGACGAAGTTGGCCACCAGCGTCGGCAACCCGATGCCCAGGTTCACGTAGAACCCGTCCTGCAGTTCCTTGGCCGCGCGCGCGGCCATCTCGTCGTGGGTCCAGGCCATTTCAGATTCCTTTCGGGTTCTGCTTGGTGGTGCGCTTCTCGATGCGCTTCTCGGGGTTCGCGTTGAGCACCAGGCGGTGGACGTAGATGCCGGGCAGGTGCACCGCGTCGGGGTCGAAGGTGCCCGTTTCGACGATCTCCTCGACCTCGACGACGCTGATGCGCCCGGCCATGATCACCGCCGGGTTGAAGTTGCGCGCGGTGCGGCGGAAGATCAGGTTGCCGGCCTTGTCGGCCTTCCACGCCTTGCCCAGGCTGACGTCGGGCACGAGGCTGCGCTCCATCAGGTAGGTCTTGCCGTCGAACTCGCGCGTCTCCTTGCCCTCGGCGACGATCGTGCCGACGCCGGTGCGCGTGAAGAACGCCGGAATGCCGGCGCCGCCGGCGCGCAGCTTCTCGGCCAGTGTGCCCTGCGGCGTGAACTCGAGCTCGAGCTCGCCGGCCAGGTACTGGCGCTCGAACTCCTTGTTCTCGCCGACGTAGCTCGAGATCATCTTCTTGATCTGCCGCGTCTCGAGCAGCTTGCCCAGCCCGAAGCCGTCGACGCCGGCGTTGTTCGAGATCACGGTCAGGTTCTTCACGCCGCTGTCGCGCAGCGCGTCGATCAGCGCTTCGGGGATGCCGCACAGTCCGAAGCCGCCGACCGCGAGCAGATGGCCGTCGCGCACGATGCCCTGCAGCGCCGCGTCGGCGCTCGGGTAGATCTTGTTCATGGGATGCCTCCAGGCGAGCGAGGGATGTCGCGGGCCGGGAAGATACTACGTAAGGCGTTAAGTAGTCGTTACGTAGAATCAATTAACGGCGAACCCCATCGCCCGCTGCAGCCACCACCGGGAGCCCGCATGGCCCAGTTGCCCGACGACCTGATCCCGAAGCTGGAGGCGACGTACGCGCAAGTCGCCGCGCCGTTCGTGCGCTCGCTGGGCCTTCGCGTCGTCTCGGCGAGCAAGGAGGTGTCGACGCTGGCGATGCCGATCACGCCGCACCTCGTGCACGGCGGCGGTGTACTGTGCGGGCAGGCGATGCTCGCCGCCGCCGACACCGCGATGGTGCTCGCGCTGTCGGCGTGGTTCGGCGAGTTCCGACCGATGACGACGGTGCAGCTGCAGACCAGCTTCCTGCGCCCGGTGCCGGCCGACGCCGGCGAGGCGATCATCACGTGCCGCATCCTGCGCTGCGGCAAGTCGCTGGCGTTCGGCGAGGTCGACCTCGCGCTGCCCGACGGCAAGCTGTTCGCGCACGCGACGACCACCTATGCGCTGATCGGAGGCGGGAGCGCCGGGTGAGCGCCGCCCCACCGCTGGACTACCGCACCGCGTTCGACCTCGCGCCGATCGGCCTCGTGCTGTCGCGCCACCGGCTGATGGTCGACTGCAACCGGCGCGTGCTCGAGATGTTCGGCGCGCAGCGCGAGCAGCTCGTCGGCCGCTCGTTCGAGGTGCTGTACCCGACGCACGAAGAGTTCGAGCGCACCGGCCAGCGCATCGTCGCGAGCCTCGACGAACAGGGCTGGTACGCCGACGAGCGCGTGATGAAGCGCGTCGACGGCCCGAGGCGTGGCGAGCTGTTCTGGTGCCACGTCAGCGGCCGCGCGCTCGACCCGTCCGACCCGCACGCCGCGGGCATCTGGGCCTTCGAGGACCTGTCGTCGCGCCGCGCGCTCAAGCTCGAGCTGACCGCACGCGAGCGCGAGATCGCCGCGCTGCTGATCGAGGGCCTCACGAGCAAGGGCATCGGCAAGAAACTCGCGATCAGCCCGCGCACCGTCGACGTGTACCGTGCGCGGCTGATGCGCAAGGTCGGCGCGGCCACCACGCCCGAGCTCGTGCACAAGCTGCTGTCCTGACGCACCCCCGAAGCGCCTTCGGCAGCTCCCCCTCCAGGGGGCGCCGAAGGCGGAGCGGCGAAGCCGGATCCGCGTCGGCCGCCTGCCGGGCCGGCGCCAGCGGATGCGTGCCACGTCGAAACCCACGGAGGCCACCCGATGATCACCGTCCACCATCTCGAGCACTCGCGCTCGCAGCGCGTGCTGTGGCTGCTCGAGGAGATCGGCGTGCCGTACGAGGTCAAGGCCTACCGGCGCGACCCGACGACGAGCTACGCGCCGCCCGAGCTCGCTCAGGTGCACCCGCTGGGCAAGAGCCCGGTGATCACCGACGGTGCGCTGACGGTGGCCGAGACCGGGGCGATCGTCGAGCACCTCGTCGACACCTACGCCCCGCAGCTGCGCCCGCCGCCGCGCACCCCCGAGGCGAGGCGCTACACGTACTGGCTGCACTTCGCCGAGGGCAGCGCGATGCCGCCGCTGCTGATGAAGCTCGTGTTCGACCGCATCAAGGCCGCGCCGATGCCGTTCTTCGCCCGGCCGATCGCGCGCGCGATCGCCGACAAGGTGCTCGCCAGCTTCGTGATGCCCAACGTCGAGCGCCAGCTCGCGTTCATCGACGCCGAGCTGAAGCAGCGGCCGTGGTTCGCGGGCCAGGACTTCAGCGCCGCCGACGTGATGATGAGCTTCCCGCTCGAGGCCGCCGCGCAGCGCGCCGGGCTCGACGCGCGCTACCCGCAGCTGCAGGACTGGCTCGCGCGCATCCATGCGCGCCCGGCGTACCGCCGCGCGCTCGAACGCGGCGGGCCGTACGCGTTCGCCGACTGACGCGCTGCACTCAGCCGAGCATCTGGTTCCACATCGACTCGCCCCACTGCTGCGCGCCCTGACCCGACGCGAGGCTGTGCTTCGGGTCGACCTGGAAGCTGAGCTTGGGCGCCTGGCCCGGCTCGACGCTGGCGGCCACGTTGATCATGATCGCCTCGTTGTGCGTGACCGCAGCCCAGCAGATGCCGGCCGGCAGCGTGACCGCGCCGCTGGCGGCCGGCGCGGGCTGGCCGGCGACGCGGCGCTCGATGTCGTGCGCGACCTGCTTGCCGGCGCCGAACGCGACGTGCCCGCTCTTGGGCAGCGGCGTGCCCTGCGCGTCGCCGACGATGTAGATCTTCTCGTCGGCCTGGCTCTGGAAGCTCGGCAGCCTGACCGCGGCCCAGCGCTCGCCGAGACCGGCCTGCCGGATCAGCGCCGGCGCGCGCATCGGCAGCACCATGTTGGCGGCAGTGAACCTGACGTCGCCGGTCGGCGTCACGAGCACGCGCCGTCCGATGTCGACCGCGCTGACCTCGGTGTTGGTCACGTACTCGATCTCGCGCGAATAGACGCTCTTCATCGCGTTGACGATCGGCGCGGCGATCGGCGGCGGCATCGGGTTCGGGTTCGCGTCGACGACGACGATCTTGCCCTTGGTGCCGCGCCGCTTCATCTGCTCGGCGATCAGGAACGCACGCTCGTACGGCGCCGGCGGGCAGCGGTACGGCGGCTTCGGCACCGTGATGACGAACTCGCCGCCGCGCTCGAGGAACGCGTCGACCTGCCGGCGCACCGCCTGCTGCTCGAACGCGCGGAACCCCACCGGCAGCTGCTCGCGCGCCGCGGCGTAGCCCTGCACCGCTTCTTCGATGTATTCGACGCCGGGCGACAGCACGAGGAAGTCGTACGGGTGACGCTCGCCACCGGCGACGACGACCGACCCGGCGCGGTCGATCTCGGTCACGCGCGCGCGCACGCGCCGGATGCCGGCGCGATCGACGTTGGCGTAGCTGCGCTGGTAGTCGCTCGCCGCCGTGAAGCCGGCGACGTAGTGCACGCTCAGCGGACACGACATGAAGGCGTCGTTCGGCTCGATCAGCGTCACCGCGACCTGGCCGCCTTCGGCCAGCGTGCGCGCCGCACCGAGCCCGCCCCAGCCGCCGCCGACGACGACCACGCGCGGCTTGGCCGGCTGCGGCACGACAGCGCAGCCGGCCACCCAGGCGCCGACGCCAGCCACCCCGAGGCGCACCAGCGCGCGCCGCGACGACGAAAACTGTCCCATGTCCCCTCCTGTCAAAGAAGCCCGTGCCACGCCGGCACCGCGGCGCATCACACCGCTACCAGTGTAGGTATCGTGGGCGACAGGTCACGACCGGCGCATCAGCGCAAACCCTCGTCGGATTTGGCGGCCTTGAGCGCGGTCAAGCCTGCTCAGGCGATCACGGCGCGCAGCCAGTCGGGCAGCGGCACCGACTTGCCCGCCGGGAAGTCGACCCACACCGTCTTCGCACCGCCGCTGGCGTAGATGACGCCCGGCTCGTCGGTGCGCTCGAGGGTGATGTAGGTCTCGAAGCTGCTGCGCCCGGGCTTGGCGACGTAATGCTTCGCGAGCACGTCGCCGGGGTACTCGAGCTGCTTGTGGAAGTTGCAGAACGCGTTGACGATCACCGGCCCGGTGCCCTGCGGGTCGGGCGCGCCGCCGAGCGCGTGCAGCCACTCGATGCGCACGATCTCCATGTAGCGGAAGTAGACCGTGTTGTTGACGTGGCCCATCGCGTCCATGTCGCCCCAGCGGATCGGGATCACCGTCTGGTGCGTCAGCTTCTTGTGTTCGGGCAGCTCGAATCGCATCGTTCAGGTCGTCGTCGTGTCGGGGTCGATGCCGAGCTCGCGCGCGAGCCGCTGCACGAGCGCCCGCAGGTCGGCCACCTCGCGCGCCAGACGCGCCTGCTCGGCCTTCAATGCCGCGAGCTCGCCGGCGCCGACGCCGGCGTCGCCCGGCGCGGCCGCAGCGGGCACGCTCACGTCGCCACACAGCAGGTGCGCCCAGCGGTGCTCGCGCTCGCCCGGCGCCTTGGGCAGCCGCACGACGCGCGGCGGGTCCTTCGCGGCGAGCTCGTCGAGGAAGGCCTCGACCGACGAGATGTCGGCGAAGCGGTGCAGCCGCTCGGCGTTCAGGCGCAGTTCGGCCGCGGTCTGCGGGCCGCGCAGCATCAGCACCGCGAGCAGCGCGACCGCGGCGCCGGGCACGCCGAGCACGCGCGGCGCGTTGTGCTCGAAGCGCACGACACGGCTGCCGCTGACCTCGACGACGAGGCTCAGATCCTTCAGCCCGTCGATGGCGGCGAGCACCTCGGCATCGGTCGCCGCGATCACCGGCTCGCGCGCCGTCTTCTGGTTGCAGCCGGCCACCAGCGCGTTCAGGCTCAGCGGGTAGGTGTCGGGGACGGTGGCCTCCTTCTCGACGAGCACGCCGAGCACGCGCGCCTCGAGCGGCGTCAGCGCACGCACATGCGCTCCCGCCGGCGACGCCGCCCGTCGAGCGGCCGCCGCGGATCCGGCTTCGCCGGTCCGCTGGAGGCGCCCCCTGGGGGGAGGCGCCGCAGGCGCTTCGGGGGGGACCCCATCACACGCCGAAGCCGTCGTCGGCCGCGATGACCGCGCCGTTGACGAAGTGGCTCTCGTTGGCGCACAGCATCATCAGCACCGCGTCGAGGTCCTGCGGCTGGCCGACACGCTTGCGCGGCAGCATCTGGATGAGCTTCTGCCCGGCCTCGGTCTGCCAGTGGTGGTGGTTGATCTCGGTATCGATGTAGCCGGGGCAGATCGCGTTGACGTTGATGCCGTAGCGTCCCCACTCGAGCGCCATCGCGCGCGTCATGTGGATCACCGCGGCCTTGCTCATGCAGTACACGCCGATCTGCCCGAGCACGCGCAGCCCCGCCATAGACGCGATGTTGACGATGCGCCCGCCGGTGAAGGTGCCGGGCGCGGCGCCGCGGCTGCGCGCGATCATGCGCTTGCCGACCTCCTGCGCGACGAAGAACGCGCCGCGCGTGTTGGTGTCCATCACGTGGTCGTAGTCGTCGGGCGTCACGTCGACGAGCCGTTGCGTCGTGCTGACGCCCGAGTTGTTGACCAGGATGTCGAGCGTGCCCATCTCGGTCTCGGCGTGCGCCACGGCCGCCTTGATGCTGTCGGGGTCGGTCACGTCGAGCGCGACGACGTGCGCGTCGCCGCCGGCGGCCTCGATCTCGGCGCGCAGCGTCTTCAGCCGCTCGATGCGGCGCGCCGCGAGCACGACGCCGGCGCCGGCACGTGCCAAGGTGCGCGCGAACTGCGCGCCCAGTCCGCTGGACGCGCCGGTGACCAGGGCCACGCGGCCCGACAGGTCGATCTGGTAACTCATGATCCCTCCCGATTCGTCGCGGCGACGATAGCACGCGGTCGTGACGCGACACGGCGAAATAGCACGACCGTTCGATTTTGTCCGCTGGCCCCGTAGAATGCGCGGCTCGCCAGTCCAGGAGACCCGTTCCATGACGCCGCAGCAGATCCTCGAGCAGTTCGGCCCGCGCGAGTCGATGCAGTACGACGTCGTCGTCGTCGGCGCAGGGCCGGCCGGGCTCGCGACCGCGATCCGGCTCAAGCAGCTCGACGCGAACCTGTCGGTCGTCGTGCTCGAGAAGGGTTCCGAGCCCGGCGCGCACATCCTGTCGGGCGCGGTGATGGACCCGCGCGCACTGACCGAGCTGCTGCCCGACTGGAAGGAGCGCGGCGCGCCGCTGAACCAGCCGGTGACGGCCGACGAGGTGCTGATCCTGAGCGAACACCGCGCCAGCGCGACGCCGCACGCGCTGATCCCCGACTGCATGCGCAACGAGGGCTGCTACGTGATCAGCCTCGGCGCCGTCGTCAAGTGGCTCGCCGAGCAGGCCGAGGCCCTGGGCGTCGAGATCTTCCCCGGCTTCGCCGCCGCCGAGGTGCTGTACACCGACGACGGGCGCGTGCGCGGCGTGGCCACCGGCAACGTCGGCATCGGCAAGGACGGCGAGCCGACCGAGAACTTCCAGCTCGGCATGGAGCTGCTGGGCAAGTACACGATCTTCGCCGAGGGCGCGCGCGGCCACCTGGGCAAGCAGCTGATCGCACGCTACACACTCGACGAGGGCCGCGACCCGCAGAGCTACGGCATCGGCATCAAGGAGCTGTGGGAAGTGCCGCCCGAGAAGGCCCGCCCGGGCCTCGTCGTGCACACCGCCGGCTGGCCGCTGGACGACAACACCTACGGCGGCGGCTTCCTCTACCACCTCGACGGCAACCGCGTCACGCTCGGCCTCGTCGTCGGGCTCGACTACCAGAACCCGTGGCTGAGCCCGTTCGAGGAGATGCAGCGCTGGAAGACGCACCCGGCGATCCGCGCGCACCTCGAAGGCGGCAAGCGCATCGGCTACGGCGCGCGCGCGATCACCGCCGGCGGTCTGTTGAGCCTGCCCAAGCTCGTGTTCCCGGGCGGCGCGCTCGTGGGCTGCGACGCCGGCACGCTCAACGCGTCGCGCATCAAGGGCAGCCACGCCGCGATCAAGAGCGGCATGCTCGCCGCCGAGGCGGCGGCCGCGGCGATCGCCGCCGGGCGCAGCGGTGACGAACTCGCCGCCTACCCCGAGGCCTTCACGAAGAGCTGGCTGTACGCGGAGCTCGACGCGAGCCGCAACTTCAAGCAGTGGTTCAAGAAGGGCCGCCTGGTGGGCACCGTGATGACCGGCGTCGAGCAGTGGCTGCTGCCGCGGCTCGGCATCAAGAGCCCGCCGTGGACGATCCACCGCCACACGCCCGACCACGCGCGCCTGAGCGGCGCGGCCGCGTGCGAGCCGATCCGCTACCCGAAGCCCGACGGCGTGCTGACCTTCGACCGGCTGAGCTCGGTGTACCTGAGCAACACCAACCACGAGGAGAACCAGCCCGCGCACCTGACGCTGAAGGATGCGTCGGTGCCCGTGGCGGTGAACCTCGACAAGTACGCCGGCCCCGAGGCGCGCTACTGCCCGGCCGGCGTCTACGAGTTCGTCAAGAACGACGACGGCAGCGACCGCCTCGTGATCAACGCGCAGAACTGCGTGCACTGCAAGACCTGCGACATCAAGGACCCTACGCAGAACATCGTCTGGGTCACGCCCGAGGGCGGCGGCGGGCCGAACTACGCCGGGATGTGACGGCCCGGCAGCCATGAGTGGCGCGCCGGCTGCGCGCCGCCGGCCGTTCACACGCCGCGGCGTCGCCGCGCAAGGTCCCCAGACGAACCCTTGACGGCGCGCTTGGCGCCCCGCTCCAATGGACGCCAAGTGCGGCGCGCGGGGCGGCGTGCGCCGCGATGTGTCCACAACAACCATCCGCCCGTGGAAGGAGACCATCCCATGGCGATCCGCACCCTGACCGCGGCGATTGCGCTCGTGCTCGCCGGCTGCGCCGGCCTCGCCCCCGCGCCGTCGAAGCCGACGTGGCCCGACGTCGTCGTGCACCTGCACACACTGGGCAAGGCCTACCTCGTCGACCCGCGCACCGATCAGGTCGTCGCCGCGCTCGACACGGTGCCCGGCGGCAACCTCGGTTCGACGACGCCCGACGGGCGCTACGTCTACGTCGGCGGCGAGGCGCTGAACCAGAACACCGTCACCGTGCTCGACCTGAAGGAGCGCAAGGTCGTCAAGAAACTCGCCACCGGCAGCCGCCCGAAGCACCCCCAGGTCAGCCCCGACGGGCGCTGAGTGATGGTCAACCACTGGGGACTCGACGGCGGCAAGCTGCGTGTGACCTTCATCGACACGCGCACGCACGAGATCGCGAAGAACGTCGAGGTCGCGGTCGCCGGTGCCGCGTCGCCCACCGCGGTGACGTCGATGCACAACAGCTGGAGCGTCGACTCGCGCTACGCGTTCACCGTCGACCGTGTCGACCGGAACCTGCTCGTGATCGACACGCGCGACTGGTCGGTGCGCAAGATCGCGACACCTTCGCAGCCGCACTACCCGGTGCCGAGCCCCGACGGCAAGGAACTGTGGCTCGTCGTCGAGGGCCGTGGCACGGCCGAGCCGCCGGCGGCGCTCGTCTACGACCTGACGCAGCCGGGCATGCCGCAGATCGCGCGCGTGAACCTGCCGCTCGCGGGGCAGGCGGCGATCGAGGGCCACCACGGCAACTTCACGCAGGACGGGCGGCACTTCTACATGCTCAACCGCGGCCCCGGCAACGACCTCAGGGGCACCGCGGTGGCCGTCGTCGATGCGCGCACGAAGCAGGTCGTCGCGCGCGTCGACACCGGCAGCACCGGCATCGGCCACACCTACAACACCCCCGACGGCCGCTACGCGGTGGTCACGAATTACGGCAACAACGTGATCAGCGTGATCGACGCGAAGACGTTCCGCCTCGTCAAGGACCTGACGGTGGGCAAGGGCCGCATGGGCCACGTCGCGTTCACGCGCGACGGGCGCTTCGGCTACGTGTCGAACGCCGGCGACGGCAACCTGCACAAGATCGACATGGCGAGCCTCACCGTCGTCAAGGAGATCGCCACCGGTAACGCGCCGGGCGGCGCGCAGGTGCTCAACGTGTGGACCGGCGTGTTCGAGGAGCTGCCGCGCTGACACCCCCGCGGGGCGTGCCCGGGGTCAGTAGACCTCGGGCACGATCATTTCGGGCGGCACCGGGTGGCGGATGTAGTCGGGGTGCCGCTCGCGCGGCGGCAGCACGACCTCGGGGCGCTCGACCTCGTGGTAGGGCACCAGGCTCAGCAGGTGGTGGATGCAGTTGAGCCGCGCGCGCTTCTTGTCGACCGCCGGCACTATCCACCACGGCGCGTCGGGGATGTGGGTGCGCTCGAGCATCGCCTCCTTGGCCTTGGTGTAGTCCTCCCAGCGGCGGCGGCTCTCGAGGTCCATCGGGCTGAGCTTCCACTGCTTCAGCGGGTCGTGGATGCGGCCGAGGAAGCGCAGGTGCTGCTCCTCGTCGCTGATCGAGAACCAGTACTTGACGAGCTGGATGCCCGAGCGCACCAGCATTCGCTCGAACTCGGGCACCGAGCGGAAGAACTCCTCGACCTCGTCCTCGGTGCAGAAGCCCATCACGCGCTCGACGCCGGCGCGGTTGTACCAGCTGCGGTCGAACAGCACGATCTCGCCGCCGGCGGGCAGGTGCGGCACGTAGCGCTGGAAGTACCACTGCGTGCGCTCGCGGTCGCTGGGCGCCGGCAGCGCGACGACGCGCGCCACGCGCGGATTCAGCCGCTGCGTGATGCGCTTGATGACGCCGCCCTTGCCCGCCGCATCGCGCCCCTCGAAGACGATGACCATCTTGTGCCTGGTGTGCGCGACCCAGTCCTGCAGCTTCACGAGCTCGCCCTGCAGCCGGAACAGCTCGCGGAAGTAGGTCTGCCGGGCGGTGCGCGCCTGCGGGCTGCGGTCGACCACGGTGCGCCCGTCGGCGTCGACGTCGCGGTCCTCGTACGCCATCTCGAGCTCCTCGTCGTAGCCGTCGAGGAGTTCCTGCTCGATGCGCTCGCGCAGGTCGGACAGGTCGGGCAGCGGCGTCGGTCGGGTCATGGCGGTGTCGCAGGCGCAAAGGGGTCGACCCGCCAGCGTCGCGGCCGTCTGTGACCGCGCTGTGACAGCGCGCCGTCAGACGTCGCTGGGCACCGGCACGCGCACCGGCCGCCACGGCAGCGGCTCGTGCTGCGCGAGTGCTGCCAGCAGCACCGACTCGACCTGCGCGACGATGCGCTCCCAGCCGTGGCCGACCATCGTCTCGCGCGCGCGCCGTGCGAGCGCGCCCGCCAGCGCCGGCGACGCCGCCAGCCGCAGCGCGCGCTGCACGAACGCCACTTCGTCGCCGGCCGGCGCGAGCAGGCCGTTGTCGCCGTCGCGGATCAATTGCGCCGCTGCCGCGTGGTCGAACGCGAGCACCGCCAGCCCGCTGGCCAGCGCTTCGGGCGTCACGTTGCCGTAGGTCTCGGTCAGGCTCGGAAAGACGAACAGGTCGCCCGACGCGTAGTGCGCCGCGAGCGCCTCGCCCGACTGCGTGCCGGCGAACACGGCCTGCGGGCAGCGCGCCTGCAGGTCGGCGCGCGACGGCCCGTCACCGACGAGCACGAGCCTGAGCCGCGGGTCGACGGCGGCCATTTGTGCGTGGCAGCGCAGAAGCAGCTCAAGGTTCTTCTCCGGCGCGAGCCGCCCGACGTACAGCAGCACGCGGTCGCCCGGCGCGCAGCCCCAGGACCGGCGCAGCGCGTCGCTGCGGCGCGAGGGATCGAAGCGGCGCGTGTCGACGCCGCGCGCGACCACCGCCAGGCGCTGGAAGCCGTAGGCCTCGAGCTCGCGCTTGAGCGCCTCGGTGGGCACCATCGTGCACGCGGTGCGGTTGTGGAACTTGCGCAGGTACGCGACGATGGGCTTGTGCAGCCAGCCGACGCCGTAGTGCCGGCTGTAGGCGTGGAAGTTGGTGCGGAAGTCCGACACCACCGGCAGCCGCAGCCGCTGCGCGGCCTGCAGCGCCGACCAGCCGAGCGGCCCCTCGGTGACGATGTGCACGACGTCGGGGCGCTGGCGGCTCCAGCGCTCGCCGAGTGCGCGCCGCGCCGGCAGCCCCATCTTCAGGTGCGGGTAGCGCGGGATCGGCAGCCCGCGCAGCAGCACCTCGTGCAGCCGCTGCGCGTCGTCGTCGGGCCGGTCGCCGGCGTGCTGGCGCGGCCGCACGAGCTGCACCGCGTGCCCGCGCTGCACGAGGCCCTCGACGATCGGTGCGATCGTCGCCGCGACGCCATTGACCTCGGGCGGGTAGGTCTCGGTGACGACGGCCACGCGCAGCGAGCGGCGCACGGTCGGCAGGTCGTCGACCGTGATGCCGGCGTCGTCGCGTTGCGTCACGCGCGCATCGTCGCTGCAGCAAGCGACAGTTCGATGACCGCCGCCGCGCGTGTCGCGGCGTCAACGCAACGACGCCGCCGCGTCGCGAGCGCGTCATCGCGGTTTCACGCCCGCGCCGCAGCATCGTCACGCGCAGCGCAGGTCGCGCTGCCGCCTCGTCCACCCACGGAGACCCGACGATGAACGAATTCCTGCGCCAGCTCGAGATCCAGCGCTGGGACGACCACCGCTACTACCACCACAGCACGATCAACCAGTCGCTGCACCTCGTGTCGGCGATCTCGTTCGTCGTCGCGTACGGCCTGCTGTTCGTCGATCCGCCGCTGGCGGCGCTGCTGGCCTGGTGCGTGTCGATGACGACGCGCCAGGCCGGCCACTTCTTCTTCGAGCCGCGGGGCTACGACCACGTCAACGAGGCCACGCACGAGTACAAGGAACAGATCAAGGTCGGCTACAACCTGCGCCGCAAGGTCGTGCTGATGGCGATCTGGGTGCTGCTGCCACTCGTGCTCTGGTTCGACCGCAGCTTCTTCGGCCTCATCGCGCCGAGCACCGACCTGTGGGGCTATGCGCGCGACGTCGGCTGGCTGTGGCTGGCGCTCGGCGCCGGCGGCCTCGTGTTCCGCACCGTGCAGCTGTTCTTCCTGCAGGGCGTGACGACGGGGCTGGTGTGGGCGACGAAGATCCTCACCGACCCGTTCCACGACATCTGGCTGTACCACAAGGCGCCGCTGAAGCTGCTGCGCGGGCAACTGATCGACCCGGCACACGGCCGGCGCCCCGCGCGCTGAACGCGCGGGGGCGCACCGAGAAGCGTCTCAGAAGCGTTGCGCCAGCATCTCGCGCAGCAGGCTGCGCTTGATCGCCTTGTCGGTCAGCGCGGCGTCGTGCCACCACCAGCCGTCGGCCTGCATCTGCCGGCCGGCGGCCACGACGCGCTCGAGCACCTGCGCGAACTCGGCATCACCGTAGTTCAGGCTGAAGATCAGCCGCCCGGTGCCGACCCAGCTCAGCGCCAGCCCCTGCGCGCGCAGGTAAAACTGCATCATCCAGTGGTAGCGCCCCGGCTGCGTGTAGAACAGCGTCCAGATCGTCGACAGGTTCGCCGCGCGCAGCGGCAGTCCCTCGGCCGCCATGCGCGCGTTGAAGGCCGCGCAACGCGCGTTCCAGCGCTCGTCGAGACCGTCGTACAGCGCGCGCACGTCGGGGCGCTCGAGGCGGTCGAGGAAGGCCGCCATCGCGCCCATCACGTAGGGGTGCGTGTTGAAGGTGCCGCGCGCGAAGCAGATGTCGGCGGGCCGCTCGTCGCGGAAGCGCTTCATCAGCTCGCGTCGCCCGCACACGACGCCCACCGGCAGGCCGCCGCCGAGCGTCTTGCCGTAGGTCACGAGGTCGGCCTTCACGCCGAAGTACGCCTGCGCCCCGCCCGGTGCGAGACGAAAGCCGACGAACACCTCGTCGAAGATCAGCACGATGCCACGCTCGCTGCAGACCTCGCGCAGCTGCTGCAGCCAGCGCGTGTAGGCGGCACGGTCGAAGCCGGCGCGGCGCGAGCCGTCGACGAGCGACGAGTCGCCTGGCGCCGGCCTGTTCGGGTGCAGCGCCTGCAGCGGGTTGACGAGCACGCACGCGATGTCGCGCCGCGTGCGCAGCACGTGCAGCGTGCGCTCGTCCATCTCGGCCAGCGTGTAGGTGTGGCGCGGGTTGACCGGGTTGCCGGGGCCGGGCTGCACGTCTTCCCACCAGCCGTGGTACGCGCCGGCGAAGCGCACGAGGTGCGTGCGCCGCGTGTGGTAGCGCGCCAGGCGCACGGCCTGCATCACGGCCTCGGTGCCCGACATGTGGAACGACACCTCGTCGAGCCCCGAGATCGCGCGCAGCCGGCGCACGTTGTCGGCGACGACCGGGTGGTAGCTGCCGAGCACGGGGCCGAGCGCGGCGACGCGCGCGCTGCCCTCGGCGATGCACTCCTTGTAGAAGTCGTAGCCGAACACGTTGACGCCGTACGCGCCGGTGAGGTCGAAGAAGGCGTTGCCGTCGAGGTCGGTGACGGTCACGCCGGCGCTCGACTCGACGAACGCGCCCACGGCCAGGTGTTCGCGCAGGTAGCGGCTGAACGGGTACGGCACGCGGTACGCGCCGGTGAACTGCAGGTCCGAGATGCCCTCGCGCGCCTGCGTCGTCAGCGCCACCGACTTGGGGTAGCGCTCGCGGTACAGCGCGGCCAGCCGCTCGAAGCCGGCGCGGCGGCGCGCGACGACGTCGCCCGGCGCGCCGTCGGCGGCGAAGAAGCGCTGCTCGTCGTACGCGTAGCCGGGAATCAGCGCTGCGACGCGCTTGGCCATCTTCGAATGGCCGGCCAGCGACGGGTGCTTGGCGCGCGACAGCTCGAGGCGGCGCTTGACTTTGGGCAGCAGCGCGAGCGCGCCGGCGCCGAGGGCGAGGGCAAGGGTTTCGTTCATCCCCCGATTGGTAACCGAGGCGTTTGACATGGCCGTGAATCACCCGTTCGACGACGCGCGCGCGCCACGACGCCGGCGCGACCGCTGGCTCCAGCACGAGGGCCTGAACTTCGTGCTGACCAACCGCGTGCCGCGCGCGGCGCTGACGCACCTCGTCGGCTGGTTCAGCCGCATCGAATGCGAGTGGCTCGCGCGGCTGTCGATCGCGGTGTGGCGCCAGTTCACCGAGCTGGACTTGAGCGACGCGCGCGAGACGCGCTTTCGCAGCCTGCACGCGTGCTTCACGCGGGCGCTCAAGCCCGGTGCACGCACCGTCGACGCCGACGCGCGCGTGCTCGCGAGCCCGTGCGACGCGATCGTCGGCGCCTGCGGCACCGTGCGCGACGGCCAGCTGTTCCAGGCCAAGGGCATGCCGTACACGCTCGACGACCTGTTCGCCGGCTCGCCGCTGGCAGCGCACTACCGCGACGGCACCTGGGCGACGCTGCGGCTGACGTCGGCGATGTACCACCGCTTCCACGCACCGCACGACGGGCGGCTCGAGCACGTGACCTACGTCAGCGGCGAGGTGTTCAACGTCAACCCCGCGGCGCTCGCGCGCATCCCGCGCCTGTTCTGCCGCAACGAGCGCGCGCTGCTGAAGACGACGATCGCCGGCGGCCACGTCGTCACGCTGGTGCCGGTGGCGGCGATCCTGGTGGCCAGCATCCGCCTGCACGCGCTCGACGTGCGGCTGCACCTGAAGTACCGCGGCCCGAACGAGATCGCCTGCGACGTGCCGTTCGCCAAGGGCGACGAACTCGGCTGGTTCGAGCACGGCTCGACGATCCTCGTCTTCGCGCCGCGCGGCTTTACGCTGGCACCGGGCATCGCGCCGGGCACGCGCATCCGCATGGGGCAGGCGCTGATGCGCCTGCCCTGAGCGGGCATGCGCGGGCACTGCGATGAGCGTCCTTCGGGACGACGCGCCGAACCCCGGCGCGCCGAGTTCGTCGGGCTATGGACTTGCGCCGGGCGGCCGTCGGCCATCGCCCGGCCCCTGACGTATGGCCTGGTCGGCCACCTCACCGTTGACAACCACCGGCTGGCGATCGCCTTCTTCGCCGGCGGGCTCGTGCTGCGGGTGCCGGTCAACGTCGCGCGGCGGTCGCGGGGGGCTCGACGCTGCCCACCGCCGCGCAGCACGAACAAACAAGACAAGCAGCCCCGGGTGTCGAAAATTTTTACAGTCTTTCAGGATCCCGACCCGCCATCGCCCCCTCGTCCAAGGGGCGCACCGCTCGCGGCCCAGGTTTGTCGCTGTCCATGGCCCGTCGGACGTGCGAACATTCAGGCCACTTGGGGTACTACCTAGTGGTGTGCGCACGCGGCTTGCTTGGCCGACGTGATGAGCACACCGGGAGATGCCGTGATGAACGAATCCGAACGCAACGCCCACAGCGATAGTCGTCACGACCAGCCGGATGCACCGTCGTCTGCAGCTGCAGCCGATTCGGCATCGCGTCGGCGTGCCCTGCTGCGACACCTGTCGCTCGGCGCCGCGGTGACAGCTGCCGGCGCGCCGATTCGTGCACTGGCGGGCTACGGCGGGGACAAGAAACACTGCTTCCACAAGGACGACTGGAAGAAGACGAAGTGCCACGCGACGGTCTCGGGCTGTCACTCGCCGATCTCGTCGCTGTACGACCGCGATGTCCCAGAGTCCCCCGGCAAGCACTGCACCTACTACAGGGACCGCACCAAGTGGCCCAAGGACTGGCAGGGCTACTCGTATTGCAAGGGATGGAACAACCAGCCGTTCCGGCGCGACGCCACTTTCAAGGAGTTGTTCAACTGCAGCGGCGGTGGGTACCGCGACATGACGCTGCGCGACATCATGAACAACCAATACGACTGCGACGAGAAGCACTGGATCACGGCGTGCCTGAATGCAACGCTGTTCGGTACCCAGTTCTCGTACGAGCCGTACCAGGTCGTGCAGATGTACCACGACCCGTTCAAGCGCCCGGCCGCGCTCTACTTCTTCAAGAACTTCCAAGAGAATTACTACTCGTGAGCGATGCCGCCGAACCTTGGCGGCTGAACCCGACCGCGCAGTGGCACTGGCGCGACTGGGGCGCTGATTCGGTCGTGATCGAAGTGCGCTCCGGCGACACGCACTTGCTCGACCCATTGAGCGCCGCCGTGATGGCGTGCATCGAGTCCGGCGCCTGCTGCCGGGGCGAGCTGCTGGCGATGCTTCGTGCCGACCTGGACGTCGACGCCGTGCCGGAGTTCTCGCAGACGCTGGAGACCATCCTCGAGAAGCTGTTCAGACTGGGCTGGATCGAGCCGAAGCCCGGCGCGGCATGAGGATTGGCGAACTCCCCGCGGATGCACTGAAGCGCGAACTGGCGGCCGGACGGCTGGCGGTGCGCACCGGGCCGTTCGGGTTCCGGTTGCGCTGCGACGCCGATCGCGTCGCCCGCGGCATCGCGCTGTTGTACGGCGACTACCCGCGCCTGGGCGACGACGACTTCTGCGACTTCACGCTCGACGTCGGCCGCGTGCGCGGGCTGCGGCGCTGGATTCGCCCCCAGGTGCGCGCGCTGTACGACGGCGAGCCGAACTTCGAGCCGCTGCCGCTCGGCCACGCGTTTCCGCTGCTCGAGTGGACGCTCAACTGGTGCATCAGCACCCACACGTTCGAGTACCTGACGCTGCACGCGGCCGTCGTCGAGCGCGGCGGGCGCGCGGCGATCCTGCCGGCCCCGCCCGGCTCGGGCAAGAGCACGCTGTGCGCGGCGCTCGTGCACCGCGGCTGGCGGCTGCTGTCCGACGAGATGGCGCTCGTCGCCCTCGCCGACGGGCGCGTGTGGCCGCTCGCGCGGCCGGTGAGCCTGAAGAACGCGTCGATCGACGTGATCCGCCGCTTCGCGCCCGACGCCGTGATGAGCGAGCCGACGCACGACACCAGCAAGGGCACCGTCGTGCACATGAAGGTGCCCACCGAGCACGTGCTGCGCATGGACGAAGCGGCCGCGCCGGCGTGGATCGTGTTCCCGCGCTACGTCGCCGGCGCGCCGGCGCAGCTCACCGAGCGGCCGAAGGCCGACGCGATGATCGAGCTCGGCCAGAACTCGTTCAACTACGGCGTGCTCGGCCGCGCCGGCTTCGACGCGCTGGCCGACCTCGTCACCAGGTGCGAGTGCGCCGACTTCAGTTACGGCCACCTCGACGACGCGATCGCCGTCTTCGACCGCCTCGCCGCAGGCGCACCGTCGTGAACGGCGACCTGATCACGCCGGCGCTGACGGCCCCCGAGCGCCTCGAGTTCACGCCCCGCCAGTGGGAAGACCTGCTGAGCCAGGCGCGCCGCTCGCGGCTGCTCGCGCGGCTGGCCTGGCGCTACGACGAGCGCGGCTGGATCGACGCGGTGCCCGCCGGCCCGCGCCAGCACCTGCGGGGCGCACTGCGCGTCGTGCAGCGCCAGCGCGACGAAGTGCTGTGGGAGATCGACCGCCTGCGCTTCGCGCTGCGCCACGTCGATGGTCCCGTCGTGCTGCTCAAGGGCGCGGCCTACATCGCGGCCGACCTGCCGCCGTGGCGCGGGCGGCTGTTCGGCGACGTCGACCTGCTCGTCGCGCGCGACCGCCTCGCGCAGGTCGAGACGGCGCTGATGGCCGGCGGCTGGATCGCGGCCCGCCTCGACCCCTACGACGACCGCTACTACCGACAGTGGATGCACGAGCTGCCGCCGCTGCAGCACGTGCAACGGCGCACGCACCTCGACGTGCACCACACGATCACGCCACCGACGTCGCGCTTCCCGATCGACGGTGGCTCGCTGCTCGAGCGCTCGGTGCCGGCCGTGCACGGCGTGGGGCTGCGCGTGCTCGCACCTGCCGACATGGTGCTGCACAGCGCGGTGCACCTGCTGCAGGAAGGCGAGTTCGAAGGCGGCCTGCGCGACCTGCTCGACATCCGCGACCTGCTGCTGCACTTCGGCAGCGACGACGCCGGCTTCTGGGATGAACTCGCGCGGCGCGCCGCCGAGCTCGGCGTCGGCGTGCCGCTGAGCTATGCGCTGCACCACGTCGAACGCCTGTTCGGCACGCGCCCGCCCGAGGCGCTGCGCGAGCGTTTCGACGCGCTGCGCGCGCCGCTACTGCCGCGCGCGGCGATGAACGCGCTGCTGGCCATCGCGCTGCGCCCCGACCACCCGGCGTGCGACACCGCGCTCACCCGGCCGGCGCGCTTCGCGCTGTACGTGCGCTCGCACCACCTGCGCATGCCGTGGTACCAGATCGCGCCGCACCTGGCGCGCAAGGCGTGGATGCGTGCGCTGCAGCGGCGCAAGGACGCGCGCGAGCGCGCGGCACAGGCCGCGGCGCAGAACGACGCCGGCCACACGACGCGGTAACGACCGGCAACGGGACCACCGCAGGGCACGCCGATAATGCGGCCCCAGCGATGAGCGACTTCACCCGCGCCGCCCCCTTCGTCCACCGCCTGCGCGTCTACTGGGAAGACACCGATGCCGGCGGCATCGTCTTCTACGCCAACTACCTGAAGTTCTTCGAGCGCGCACGCACCGAGTGGCTGCGCGCGCTGGGCATCGGGCAGCAGCGGCTGAAGGACGAGCACGCGCTGATGTTCGTCGTCGCCGCTACCTCGGTGCGCTACCTGCGACCGGCGCGGCTCGACGACGAGCTCGATGTCACGGTGACCGTCGTCGCGGCCGGGCGCGCGAGCCTCGACGTCGCGCAGCAGGCCTGGCATGGCGACCGCCTGCTCGCCGAAGGCGACATCCGCATCGGCTGCGTCGACGCGGGAACCTTTGCGCCGCGGCGCATTCCGAAGCCGATCGCCGACGCGGCGATGCAAGAACTCCGAAGATGAACCAGGACATGTCGATCGTCTCGCTGGTCATGCAGGCCAGCCTCGTGGTGCAGCTCGTGATGGCGGGGCTGCTCGTGACGTCGCTCGCGAGCTGGACCGTGATCTTCGGCAAGCTGTTCGGCCTGAAGCGCGTGCGCGAGCGCAACGACGGCTTCGAGCGCGAGTTCTGGTCGGGACGCAACCTCAACGAGCTGCACCAGGCCGCGATCGCGCGTGCCGCCGGCGACGGCGCGCCGATGGAGCGCATCTTCGCCAGCGGCATGCGCGAGTTCCTAAAGCTGCGCGAGCGCCGCCTCGACGCCGCCGCGCAGCTCGACGGCGCACGCCGCGCGATGCGCGCGAGCTTCCAGCGCGAGCTCGACACGATGGAAACGCACCTGAGCTTCCTCGGCTCGGTGGGCTCGGTGTCGCCGTACGTCGGGCTGTTCGGCACCGTGTGGGGGATCATGCACGCCTTCGTCGGGCTGTCGAACCTGCAGCAGGTCACGCTGGCCACCGTGGCGCCGGGCATCGCCGAGGCGCTGGTGGCCACCGCGATCGGCCTGTTCGCGGCGATCCCGGCGGTCGTGGCCTACAACCGCTTCGCGCGCGACATCGACCGCATCGCGATCCAGCTCGAGACCTTCATCGAGGAGTTCTCGAACATCCTGCAGCGCAACGCCGGCACGCCGGCCGCCGCACCCGCCGCAGCGGCCCCCGCGGCCGCGGCGTCGAGGTTCTGACGATGCCGCAGCTCGCAGCCCGCGGCGGGCGGCGCCGGCGCACGATGAACGAGATCAACATGGTCCCGTTCATCGACGTGATGCTGGTGCTGCTGATCATCTTCATGGTCAGCGCACCGCTGATCACGGTCGGCGTCGTCGACCTGCCCAGCGTCGGTACCGCGCAGCAGCGCGCACCGAAAGTCATCGAGATCATCGTCGGCGCCGACGAGCGCCTGCGGCTGAAGGTCGACGGTGGCAACGAGGAGTCGGTCGCGCTGCCGCAGCTCGTCGCGCGCGTGCAGCAGGCGCAGGGCGGCAACGGGCAGGTGCCGGTCGTGATCTCGGCCGATCGCAACGTCAAGTACGACGCCGTCGTGCGCGTGATGGACCGCCTGCAGCGTGGCGGCGTGCAGCGCGTGGGCCTGTCGGTGCGCCAGGCCGGCTGACGCGATGGGCGGGCGCAGCGCGATCGACCCGCTCAAGCCACCGCCGGCCGACCGGCTGGGGCCGGGTGCGGCCGTCGCGCTCGGCGCGCACGCGGCGCTGCTGGCCGCGCTCGCGCTCGGGCTGCAGTGGCGCAGCCAGAGCCCGACGCCCGTCAGCGCCGAGCTGTGGGCTGCGGTGCCGCAAATCGCCGCACCGCCCGCGCCCCCGCCACCGCCGCCGGCCCCACCCGCCCCTGAGCCACCACGTCCGGCCCCGCCGCCGGCGCCAGCGCCCGAGCCACCGGCACGGCGCGAAGCCGACATCGCGCTCGAGCGCGAGCGCCAGCTGCGCGAGCAGCGCGAGGTCGAGGCCAAGCGTCAGGCCGAGCGGCAGCGGCTCGAACGCGAACGTGTTGAACGCGAACGCGCCGAACGCGAGCGCATCGAGCGCGAACGCGCCGAGAAGGCGCGTGCCGAAGCCGAGGCCAAGCGCCAGCGCGAGGCCGAGCAGCGCCGCCAGGCCGAAGCGCAGCGCCAGCGCGAGCTCGCCGAACAGAAGCGCATCGAGGCGCAGCGCCAAGCGCAGCTCGAGCGCATGCTGAGCCAGGCGCAGGGCAGCGGCAGCCCGTCGTCGAGCGGCACCGCGGCGCGCGACGCGGCACCCTCGGCGAGCTACGCGGGGCGCATCGTCGCGCGCGTCAAGCCCAACATCATCTTCACCGACGACGTCCCGGGTAACCCGGCCGCCGAAGTCGAGCTGCGCACGCTGCCCGACGGCACCATCGTCTCGCGCCGCATCGTCAAGAGCAGCGGCGTGCCCGCGTGGGACGACGCCGTGCTGCGCGCGATCGACCGCACGGCGGTGCTGCCGCGCGACGTCGACGGCCGCGTGCCGCCGTCGATCGTCATCGTGTTCCGCCCGCGCGACTGAGCCGCACCGCTGCGGCGCGCGCGCACCACGCGCCGTCAGGGGTCGGCGCGCAGTGCGCTCACGTGCGCGACACTGTGCGCGCCGGTGTTGTCGGCGTCGCCGGCCACGGCGATCGCGCTTGCTGGCGGCATCTCGCGCGCCTCGTCGCCGAACGCACGCAGGTAGTCGGCCGCCACGTCGCGCCGCTCGTCGAGCCAGGTGGCCAGCGGGGCGTCGGCACTGCGCAGCACGACGTAGCGCACGCGGCGCGAGTACGCGTTGGCGAGCACCGCGCCGGCGGGCTGCGCGTGCGCCCACACGTAGCACAGCGTCGCCGCAGGCAGCGGCTCGGCGCTGGCCGCGCGCGCCAGGCGCAGCAGCTGCCGCTCGACGAACGGCACCTGCGCGAGCGGCGCATCGAACAGCACGCAGACCTTGACGGCGCTGTCGTCGCCGGCCTTCGTCGCGAGGTCCGCGCGGCGGTTCGGCAGGTCGACGCGCCAGCGCCACGCGAGCGTGTCCACGCGCGTGCCCGGCGGCAGCGCGTGCACCAGGTTGCCGTACGAGCCGCGCGCCTCGATGCGCAATGCGTCGACGCCATCGACGCGCACCGCGCGGTACTCGGTGGACGGCAGGCTCTGCTGCGGCAGCCTGGCGAAACGCCACGGCGCGGCGATCCCGGGGACGTCGCCGCCGACGAGCGGTGCGAGCCCGACGGACGGCGCCGCCGCGCCCAGTCCCGTGCACGCGGCCAGCGCCGCCGCCACGCACCGCTGCTTCGCCACGCTCACGGCGCGTCCCCGCCGCGCTGCCACGCGTGGAAGCGCTCGAGCCAGGCCAGCACCCGCTGCGGCGCGTGCGCGCGCTTCCACGCGCCGGCGGCGTACTTGTTGGCTTCGACGAACGTCGGGTACGCGTGGATCGTGCCGAGGATCTTGTTCAGCCCGATGCCGTGCTTCATCGCGAGCACGTATTCGGCGATCAGCTCGCCGGCGTGCGCGCCGACGATCGTCACGCCGAGGATGCGGTCGCGGCCCGGTGCCGTCAGCACCTTGACCCAGCCCTGCGCCTCGCCGTCGACGATCGCGCGGTCGAGGTCGTCGATGCCGTAGCGCGTGACCTCGAACGCGACGCCGCACGCACGCGCCTCCTGCTCGTTGAGGCCCACGCGCGCGACCTCGGGGTCGACGAAGGTGGTCCACGGGATCACGGCGTAGTCCACCGCGAAGCGCTTGAAGCGCCCGAACAGCGCGTTGACAGCGGCGTGCCACGCCTGGTGCGCGGCGACGTGGGTGAACTGGTACGGCCCCGCGACGTCGCCGGCGGCGAGGATGTTGGGGTAGACCGTGCGCAGCGCCTCGTCGGTGACGATCGTGCGCTGCGTCGCAATGCCCAGCGCCTCGAGCCCGTAGCCCTCGAGCCGCGCGACGCGGCCGACCGCGCACAGCAGGCGGTCGAACGGCACGCGCTGCTCGACGCCGCCGTGCTCGACGACCAGCACGTCGCCGTCGCGCCCGGCCGCTTCGACGCGCAGCGCCCGGTGCCCGGCGAGCACGCGCACGCCGTCGGCCTCGAGCCGCTCGCGCACGAAGGCCGAGACGTCGTCGTCCTCGCGCGCGAGCAGCCGTGGCAGCTGCTCGACGAGCGTCACGGCGCTGCCCAGGCGCGCGAAGGCCTGCGCGAGTTCGCAGCCGACGGGCCCGCCGCCGAGCACCAGCAGCCGCGGCGGCAGCTCGCGCAGCTCCCACAGGTTGTCGCTCGTCAGCACCTCGATGCGCTCGAGCCCCGGCAGGTCCGGCACGTGGGGCCGCGCGCCCGCGGCGATCACGATCGCGCGCGTGGACAGCACCTGCTCGCCGCCGCCGTGCAGCGCGATCTTCACGTGCCACGGGTCGACGATCGTCGCGTGCCCGCGCACGACGTCGACCCCGAGCTGCGTGTAGCGCTCGACCGAGTCGTGCGGCTCGATCTCGCGCACGACGCGCGCGACGCGCGCCATCACGTCGGCGAAGTCGACCCGCGCTTCGGCGTGCGCGATGCCGAGCGCGCGGGCATGGCGCACCTCGTGCAGCAGCTTCGCGGTGCGCAGCAGCGCCTTGCTCGGCACGCAGCCGGTGTTCAGGCAGTCGCCCCCCATGCGGTGCGCCTCGACGAGCGTGACCTTGGCCTTGACCGCGGCGGCGACGTAGCTCGCGACGAGCCCGGCGGCGCCGGCGCCGATGACGACGAGGTTGCGGTCGAAGCGCCGCGGCCGGCGATCGGCCCAGCGGGCATAGACGCGGCGCACCTTCACGGCCTCGACGGCCTTCTTCGCCAGCAGCGGGAACACACCGAGCAGCGCGAACGACGCCAGCAGCCCCGGCGAGACGATGCCCGCGACGCTGTCGAGCTTCGCGAGCTGCGTGCCGGCGTTGACGTAGACGGCCGTGCCCGCGAGCATGCCGAGCTGGCTGACCCAGTAGAAGGTCCACGCGCGCATCGCCGTCAACCCGAACAGCAGGTTGATGACGAAGAACGGGAACACCGGCACCAGCCGCAGCGTGAACAGGTAGAACGCGCCGTCGCGCTCGATGCCGCGGTCGACCTCGGCCAGCCGTGCGCCGAAGCGCGCCTGCACCGCGTCGCGCAGCAGGTAGCGCGCCACCAGCATCGCCAGCGTCGCGCCCAGGCTCGACGCGAACGACACGACGACGAGGGCGACGCCGAAGCCGAAGAGCGCACCGCCAGCCAGTGTCATCACCGCCGCGCCCGGCAGCGACAGCGCGGTGACGGCGACGTAGAGCGCGAAGTACGCGCCGATCACGGCCACGGGCCGCGCCGCGTACAGCGCGGCGAGGTCGGCCTGCGCCGACTTGACGTACCCGAGGCTGAAGAAGCGCCCGAGGTCGAGCGCGAAGAACGCCACGACCGCGGCGGCGAGCAGCGCGAGCAGGATCAGCTGGCGGCGGTTCATCGGGTCGGCGGCAGACGGTCCGCGCGGCACCGCGGCCTTCGATCAGTGCGCGCTCAAGTCGCGCGCGGCGGCCCCGACGTTACCGCGGCGCCGCCAGCCGCGTAGCGGCGCAGCACGTGGTAGCCGGCACCGCGCGGGCCGCCCGATTCGACGAGCACGAACTCGCGCACCGGCCAGCGCACCGCGAGCGGCGCCGCCGGCGGCTGCGCCCCCGCAGCGCGGCGCGCCAGCGTCAGGTGGGGATGGAACCGCCGCGCCTCGGTGCGCAGCCCCTGCGCCCGCAGGACCTCGCCGATCGCCGCGTGCAACGCCTCGAGCGCCGGCGGCGCGACGACGTCGACGACCGCGAGCCCATGCCCCCACTGGGGCACGGCCCCGAAGCCGAGCTCGAACGGCTCGCCGCGCCACGCGAGCGCGGCCGCGAGCACCGGCACCCCCGTGCGCGGCACCGCGCCCAGGAAGTGCAGCGTCACGTGCAGGTCGCGCGGCGCGACGAGCCGCGCCCCGGGCGGCCAGCGCCAGCGATCGCGCCAGCGCACGATTGCCTGCCGCACGCGGTGGTCGGCCCACAGCGCGACGAACAGGCGTGGCGTCTCGGCTGGCGGCGATGGCGGCGCGGCGGCGCGCATGGCGCGAGGCTACCGCAAACTGCGAGGCCGCCGGTCTCCAGCGGCGCAGCCGCATCGCGGTGCGAAAAGCACGGTGTGCACCGCTCGAATCCGTGCATGGATGCACGCCGCGACCTGCGCTCGTCGCTCAACGCGGTCCGCGGCGCGCCGATAGACCGTAGGTCGATCCCGGCCCTGGTGGCCGCGTCCGTTCGACGCCCCTAGCAAAGGAGACCGCCATGTCCAAGTTCCTGCCCGCCCTGTGTCTGGCCGCTGCTGCGTTCTTCGCGACGTCGGTGCAGGCGCAGGAAACCCCCGCCACGCTCGACGGCGTGAAGATCGTCACCGCCGAGCAGGCGCGCGACCTCGGCGCCAAGGGCGCCGCGCTCGTCGACACGCGCACCGCCAACGAGTACGCCGAGAAGACCGTCAAGGGCGCGATCCATGTGCCGTACGTCGAGAAGAGCGCCAAGGACGTCAAGTTCGACCGGTCGGCCGACAAGTTCGACCTCTCGAAGCTGCCGGCCGACAAGAGCGCGCCGGTGATCTTCTTCTGCAACTCGGGCACCTGCTGGAAGAGCTACAAGGCGTCCGTCGTCGCGCGCGACGCCGGCTACAAGCAGGTGGGTTGGTTCCGCGGCGGTATGCCCGAGTGGATCAGCAAGGGCCTGCCGACGCAGTGAGCCCACGCGCCCGGCGCCCCTGACACGGCGGATAACACTCACCGGGTCACCACCCACACCGACCAGGCAGTCGTTCCATGCGCACCCTCAGCATCCGGGCCCGTCTTTGGCTGGCCACCATGGTCGCCGGTCTGGGCGCATTCGCGCTCGCCGCGCTGGCGCTGCTGGCAGGCCAGCGCGGCGCCGAGACGCTCGAGGTCGTCGTCGACGACAGCTTCAAGCCCTTGATGGCGGCACAGCGCATCGAGTCCGGGCTGCACGCGGTGCGCTACCGCGCCGCCGGCGTGCTGCTGGATCACTTTCCGCTGCCCGGCACGATCAATCACCTGAAGGAAACGCGCACCGCGATCGAGCAGGACTGGGCCGTGGTCAGCGTCGTGCACGAGATCGACAGCGAGAAAGAGACGGCGGCGCTGAACGAGCTGCGCGCACACTACCCGCTGGTGACGAAGATCCTCGATCGGCTCGACGCCGCCTATGCGAAGGCGGACAAGGACGCCGTCGACGAAGTGCTGCAGTCCGACTGGGCGCTGCTGCACAAGAACTTCATCCGCCCGCTGCAGGCCATGCAGGCCAAGCAGATCGACAACGCCGGCACCTTGGTCGAGGCCCGCCGCCGCGACAACCGTACGCAGATGGCCGCCGCGCTCGTGCTCGCGGTGGTGACGATCGGAGTCGTCGCCGTCGTCATGTGGTTCACGGCGCGCGCCGTGCTCGGCGCGCTGCACGACGCCGCCGCCGGCGCGCGCGCGATCGCCACCGGCGACCTGACGACGCGCTTCGACCACTCTCGCCGCGACGAACTCGGACAGCTGTTCGGCGCCCTCGACGCGATGCAGGCTGCCCTGGCGAAGCTGGTGGCCGGCATCCGCGAGACCGCTGACAGCCTGCGCACCGCCAGCGCCGAGGTGGCGATGGGCAACCAGGACCTGAGCCAGCGCACCGAGCAGGCAGCGAGCAACCTGCAGCACACGGCGAGCTCGATCGAGCAGCTCAGCGGCGCGGTGCGGCAGACGGCCGCGTCGGCGCGCGAGGCCGACGCGATGGCGGGCGACGCGGCCAAGGTCGCGAGCCGCGGCGGCGAGGTCGTCGCCCAGGTCGTCGCGACGATGGACGACATCCACGCCAGCTCGAGGAAGATCGCCGACATCATCGGCGTCATCGACGGCATCGCCTTCCAGACCAACATCCTCGCGCTCAACGCCGCCGTCGAGGCCGCCCGCGCCGGCGAGCAGGGCCGCGGCTTCGCGGTCGTCGCCGGCGAGGTGCGCAGCCTCGCCCAGCGCAGCGCCGAAGCGGCCAAGGAAATCAAGGCCCTCATCGGCACCAGCGTCGACAAGGTCGAGACCGGCTCCAGGCTGGTCGGCGACGCCGGTGCGACGATGCAAGACATCGTCGGCAGCGTGCGCAAAGTGGCGCAGATGATCGGCGAGATCGGCAGCGCGACGGCTCAACAGACGCAGGGCATCGGCGAGGTCAACGGCGCCGTCGCCGCGCTCGATCGCATGACGCAGCAGAATGCCGCCCTCGTCGAGCAAAGCGCCGCGGCCGCCGAGAGCCTGCGCGCGCAGGCCGACGGCCTTGCGCAGGCGGTGGCCGTGTTCCGGCTCGCTGCCGGCCCGCGTGGCGAAGTCGCCGCCTGAGCCGGCGCGCCGCCGTCAGGCCTGCGGCTGCGCCGCGGGCTGCTCGCCTTCCTCGACCGGCCAGTCGCGGATGTAGGCCTTGAGCATGCGGTTCTCGAAGTCCTGCGCCTCGACCACGGCACGCGCGACGTCGTAGAAGCTGATCACGCCCATCAGCGTGCGCCCGTCCATCACCGGCGTGTAGCGCGCGTGGCGCTGCAGCATGATGCGGCGCACTTCGTCGAGCTCGGTCTCGGGCGTGCAGGTCAGCGGCGAGTCGTCCATCACGGTGCGCACGACCGTGTCGCCGACCTTGCCGCCGTTCTTCACGACCGCCGCGATGACTTCGCGGAAGGTCAGGATGCCCACCAGCTCGCCGTGGTCCATCACGACCAGCGAGCCAATGTCGTGCTCGGCCATCGTCTGGCAGGCGTGCCACAGCGGCTGGTCGGGCGACACGGTGAACAGCGTGCCGCCCTTGACGCGCAGGATGTCGTGGACTTTCATCGGCCGTCTCCTCGCCCGTTGCGCGGGTCCCGTCGGGGCAATATAGCCCACAATCGCCGCAGCACGACACCCCGCGAACCCCGGGTTCGCGCCCTGCCATGCCCGGACCTTCCGACCCCGGCTTCGACACGCTGGCGCTGCACGCCGGCGCCGCGCCCGACCCCGCCACCGGCGCGCGCGCGCTGCCGATTCACCTGAGCACGAGCTTCGTGTTCGAGAGCTCCGAACACGCCGCGAGCCTGTTCAACATGGAACGCTCGGGGCACGTCTACAGCCGCATCAGCAACCCGACGAACGCCGTGTTCGAGGAGCGCATCGCTGCGCTCGAGGGCGGCGTCGGCAGCATCGCCACCGCCAGCGGCCAGGCCGCGCTGCACCTCGCGATCGCGACGATCGCCGGCGCGGGCAGCCACATCGTGGCCAGCAGCGCGCTGTACGGCGGCAGCCACAACCTGCTCGCGTACACGCTGCCGCGCTTCGGCATCACGACGACGTTCGTCGCGCCGGGCGACGTCGACGCATGGCGCGCCGCGATCCGGCCGCAGACGCGGCTGCTGTTCGGCGAGACGCTCGGCAACCCGGGGCTCGACGTGCTCGACATCCCGGCGGTGGCGCAGGTCGCGCACGACGCCGGGCTGCCGCTGCTGGTGGACTCGACGTTCACGACGCCGTGGCTGATGAAGCCCTTCGAGCACGGCGCCGACCTCGTCTTCCACTCGGCGACCAAGTTCCTCTGCGGCCACGGCACCGTCGTCGGCGGCGTGCTGGTCGACGGCGGCACGTTCGACTGGGCGGCGTCGCCGCACTTCCCTGAACTCAACGAACCCTACGCCGGCTTCCACGGCATGGTGTTCACCGAGGAGAGCACGGTCGGCGCCTTCCTGCTGCGCGCACGCCGCGAGGGGCTGCGCGACTTCGGCGCCTGCATGAGCCCGCACACCGCGTGGCTGATGCTGCAGGGCCTCGAGACACTGCCGCTGCGCATGGCACGCCACGTCGACAACACGCGCAAGGTGGTCGACTTCCTCGTGCGCCAGCCGCTGGTCGCGCGCGTCGGCTACCCCGAGCTCGAGAGCCACCCGAGCCACGCGCTGGCCAAAAAGCTGCTGCCGCGCGGCTGCGGCGCCGTCTTCAGCTTCGACCTGAAGGGCTCGCGCGCCCAGGGCCGCGCGTTCATCGAGGCGCTGAAGCTCTTCAGCCACCTCGCCAACGTCGGCGACTGCCGATCGCTGGTGATTTACCCGGCGTCCACGACGCACTTCCGCATGGACGACGCGGCGCTCGCGCGCGCGGGCATCGGGCCGGGGACGATCCGGCTGTCGATCGGGCTCGAGGACCCCGACGACCTGATCGACGACCTCAAGCGCGCGCTGCGCGCCGCCGAGAAGGCCGCGCCATGAAGCTGACCGTCCACGGCCGCGAGGCCTACGCGTACACCGGCGGCAAGCCGTTCGATGCGGCGCTGCCCACCGTCGTCTTCATCCACGGTGCGCTCAACGACCACAGCGTGTGGACGCTGCTGGCGCGCTGGTTCGCGCACCACGGCTGGGGCGTGCTCGCCGTCGACCAGCCCGGCCACATGCGCAGCGCCGGCCCGGTGCTGCCGAGCATCGAGGCGCTCGCCGACTGGACGCTGGCGCTGCTCGACGCAGCCGGCGTGCAGCGTGCCGCGTTCGCGGGCCACAGCATGGGCTCGCTGATCGCGCTCGAGGCGGCGGGGCGCGCGCCCGAGCGCGTTACGCACCTCGCGCTGCTGGGCACCGCATACCCGATGAAAGTGTCCGAGGCGCTGCTCGCGACGTCGCGCGACGACCCGCTGAAGGCGATCGACATGGTGACCGTGTTCTCGCACTCGACGATCGCGGCCAAGCCGTCGTTCCCGGGGCCGGGGATGTGGCTGCACGGCTCGGCGCGCGCGCTGGGGCGGCGCGTGCTCGCGGCGCAGCGCGAGATCAACCTGTTCCACCACGACTTCGCGCTGTGCGACGCCTATGCGCACGGTCTCGAGGCCGCCGCGCAGGTGCGCTGCCCGGCGACGCTGATCCTCGGCGAGCGCGACCAGATGACGTCGCCGAAGGCCACACGCGACCTCGCGCAGGCGCTGAAGGCGCGCGTGCTGACGGTGCCCGCCGGCCACGCGCTGATGGCCGAGGCGCCCGACGCGACACTGGCGGCGCTGCGGGCGGCGTTCGCGCCGACGTCGTCCGCCTGAGACGCCGCCCCGCGGCGCGCGCGTCAGCCGAGCACGTCGGCCAGCGTCAGCCGCGCCAGCCCGGCGCGGTCGCGGAACGCGGCCGTCGCGCTGCTCGGCGCGAGCAGCAGCGCGTCGACGAGCGGCGCCACCGGCGTCGTCGCCGGGTCGCAGGCCAGCACGTGGCGCGGGTCGCCGCCCTCGTCGAGGCGGCCGACCCAGTCGAGCGCGATCAGCGTGTCGAGCACCGGCTCGATCTGCAGCGGGTCGAGCCGCAGCTGGTAGGCCAGCGACGGCAGCGACCACCCGCGCGCCGGCAGGCTGCGTGCGCGCGCCAGCTCGCGCAGCAGCACCAGCGCCAATTCGAAACGGTCGCCGGGCGACGGCGGCCGCCGCGCGACGCGCATCGACAGGCTCGGCGCGTAGGCCGCGATCACGGCGCCGAGCAGCACGATGGCCCACACGGTGTAGATCCACAGCAGGAACACCGGCAGTGCGGCCGCGGCGCCGTAGATCGCGGCGTTGGCCGGGAACGCGCGCACGTACCAGCCCAGCGCCTGCTTGGCCAGCTCGATGCCGACCGCGACGAACAGCCCGCCGGCCCACGCGTGGCGCCAGCGCACGTCGGTGTTGGGCAGATAGTGGTACAGACCGGCCATCGTCGTGGCGAGCAGGCCGAACTCGAACGCGCCGAGCAGCGCGCGCGTGAGACCCGGCATCGGCCCGACCCAGCCGGCCGCCGCCGACAGCGCCCACGAGCTGGCCGTCACGCTGACGGCCAGCACCAGCGGCCCCAGCGTCAGCGCCGCCCAGTACACGAGCACGCGCTGGCCGAGCGGGCGCGGCCGGCGCACGCGCCAGATCGCGTTGAGCGCGCCGTCCATCGTGAACAGCAGCACCAGCGCCGACGCCAGCAGCACCGCGACGCTGACGCCGCCCATCGCCAGCGCGCGGTCGGCGAAGCGCGTCAGCGCCGCGAGCACCGGCTTGGCGATCTCGGCCGGCACGAAGGCGGGCAGCACCTGCGTCTCGAGCCGCCCGCGCAGGTCGGCGAACAGCGGGAAGATCGACAGCACCGCGAAGGCCACCGTGACCAGCGGCACGAGCGCGAACAGCGTCGTGAACGTCAGGCTGCTCGCCGTCAGGCTGAGGTGGTCTTCGCGGAAGCGCTGGCGCAGCGTGGCCAGCGTCGCCATCCAGGGCCAGTCGTGCAGCGTGGCCAGCAGTTCGGCCGCGCGGCTGCGCACGTGGGCGACGGTCGCGAGGGGCGATCTCATGCGGCCTATGATGCCAGCCATGCCCGACGCGACCGCCCTCCCCGCCGAGCCCGCAACCCCCGACGGCGTCGTGCGGCTGACGCGCGCGATGGCGGTCGGCAGCCTGCTCGCGATGATCGTGCTCGGCCTCGCATGGGAGCTGTGGCTGGCGCCCACCGGCAACCGCACGCTGGCGCTCAAGGTGCTGCCGCTGGCGATCCCGATCGCCGGGCTGCTGAAACACCGCATGTACACCTACCGCTGGGTCAGCCTGCTGGTTTGGCTGTACTTCACCGAGGGCGTCGTGCGCGCGACGAGCGACAGCGGGCTCAGTGCGGTGCTGGCCGCGATCCAGGTCGTGCTGTGCCTGGTGCTGTTCACGGCGTGCGCGCTGCACGTGCGCTGGCGGTTCCGGCGTGCAGCGCAAGTGCCCCCTGCCGCATGAACGACGCCTTGCTGCTGGCGCGACTGCGCGCGCTCGTCGGTGATGCCCACGTCTTGACTGCCGCGACGCACGGCGACCTCTCGGCCTACGAGGTCGACTGGCGCAAGCGCTGGCGCGGCCGTGCCTTGGCCGTCGTGCGGCCGGGCACTGCGGCCGAGGTGGCCGCCGTCGTGCGCGCCTGCGCCGACGCCGGCGTGGCGATCGTGCCGCAGGGCGGCAACACCGGGCTGGTCGGTGGCGGCGTGCCCGACGACAGCGGCACGCAGGTGCTGCTGAGCCTGACGCGGCTCAACCGCGTGCGCGAAATCGACACGGCCAACCTGACGATCACCGTCGAGGCCGGCTGCGTGCTGCAGGTGGTGCAGCAGGCCGCCGACGACGCCGGGCTGCTGTTCCCGCTCAGCCTCGCCGCCGAGGGCAGCTGCACGATCGGCGGCAACCTCGCGGCCAACGCCGGCGGCACGCAGGTGCTGCGCTTCGGCAACGCGCGCGAGCTGTGCCTGGGTCTCGAGGTCGTCACGCCGCAGGGCGAGCTGTGGGACGGGCTGTCGGGCCTGCGCAAGGACAACACCGGCTACGACCTGCGCGACCTGTTCATCGGCAGCGAAGGCACGCTGGGCGTGATCACCGCCGCGACGCTGAAGCTGTTCCCGCGCCCCGCCGCCGTGATGACGGCGCTGGCCGCCTGCGCGTCGATCGCCGACGCGGTGCGGCTGCTCGAACGCGCGCGCGCCCGCCTGGGCGCGGGACTGACGGGGTTCGAGGTGATGAACCGCTTCTCGCTCGAACTCGTCGCGCGCCACTTCCCGCAACTCGCACAACCGTTCGCCGGCGACGCGGCGCCAGCGTGGACCGTGCTGCTCGAACTCTCCGACGGCGAGAGCGAGGCGCACGCACGCGAGGCCTTCGAGGCGCTGCTGGCCGACGCGCTCGACGCGCACCTGATCGCCGACGCCGTGGTCGCCGAGAGCGTCGCGCAGTCGAAGGCGCTGTGGCACCTGCGCGAGTCGATTCCGCTGGCGCAGGCCGAGGAAGGGCTGAACATCAAGCACGACATCGCGCTGCCGGTGTCGCGCATCCCGGACTTCGTCGCGGCCACCGACGCGGCCCTTGAAGCCGCCTTCCCCGGCGTGCGGCTGGTCGACTTCGGCCACCTCGGCGACGGCAACCTGCACTACAACGTGCAGGCGCCGGTCGGCGTCGATGCGGCGGCGTTCCTGCGCGAGCGCGAACACGCCGTCAACGCGCTGGTGTTCGACGCGGTGATGGCGCACGGCGGCTCGATCTCGGCCGAGCACGGCATCGGCGCGCTCAAGCGCGACGAACTCGCGCGGCGCAAGCACCCGGTGGCGCTGCGGCTGATGCGCGCGATCAAGGCCGCGCTCGACCCGGCCGGCGTGATGAACCCCGGCCGCGTGCTCTGAGCCGGCCCGCCGCGCGTCTCGGGCGAACGCGGCGCCCGCTGCGCGCTACTGCAGCGGCTCCTTCAGTGCGGCCGGCACCGGCAGCGCGACGACTTCGATGCCCTCCTCGCGCAGCGATTCGCGCTCCTCGGGGGTGGCGTGACCCCGGATGCCGCGGGCCTCGACCTCACCGTAGTGGATGCGCCGCGCTTCTTCCGCAAAGCGGTCGCCGACGTCTTCCGTGGTCGCCAGCACGTGGCGCACGGCCTTCAGCCACAGCGCCTGCAGGTCGGGCTGCGGCGCGGCGGTCGCGGGCGGTGGTGCCTCGTCGGCGCGCGCGCCCGACAGGTTCAGCCGTGGCGCGCTCGGCAGCCGCGTGACGACGCGGTCGCCGCACAGCGGGCATTCGATCAGGCCGCGGCCGTTCTGGTCGAGGAACTCGTCGTCGCTGGCGAACCAGCCTTCGAATCGGTGCCCGTGGGAACAACGCAGGTCGAGCACTTTCATGGCCGCATTATCGGCGGCCGTCACGAAAACCTTCACGGTGCGGGTTGCCAGCGCAGCGGCCACGCGCCAGCGCGCCAGCGCTGCAGCCACAGCAGGCCGACGAGCGTCTTGACGTCGGTGACCTCGCCGCGCGCGGCCATCGCGTCGAGCTCGGCGGGGTCGACGAGCACGACCTCGAGGTGTTCGCCGTCGTCGAGCCGCGAGGCTCCCGCCGTCAGGCCGCGCGCGAACCAGATCTCGATGCGCTCGTCGGAGTAGCCCACCGCGTTGTGCATCAGCCCGGCGCGCGCCCACTCGCGCGCGGTGTAGCCGGTTTCCTCGGCGAGCTCGCGCACGCCGGTGGCCAGCGGCCCTTCGCCGGCGTCGATCTTGCCGGCCGGCAGCTCGAGCAGCACGCGCCCGAGCGGGTAGCGGAACTGGCGCTCCATCACGAGCCGACCGTCGTCGAGCAGCGGCACGACGACGACGGCACCGGGGTGCACGATGTACTCGCGCGTGGCCTCGCGGCCGTCGGGCAGCCGCACGCGGTCGCGGCGCACGTCGAGCAGCGCACCGCGGAAGACGACCTCACTGGCGACGCGCGACTCGCGCAGGTGCTCGTCGTCGGCCATCACGCGCCGCGGCGCAGGTAGCGCCACACGAAGCCCGGGAAAGCGAACGTGACGAACAGGCACAGCGCGGCGACGTAGAACTCCCAGTTCTGCGGCTGACGCTGGCCGACGCGAGCCTCGAGCCCGAAGCCCACCGCGAGCGCGATGCCGCCGTAAACCAGCAGTTCGAGCACGCGCCAGCCCAGGTGCTTGCGCGCGAGCCGCGGCCCGGCGACGAACAGGCGCTCGTTGACGAACGGCAGGTTGGCGAGCACGAGTGCGACGAGCAGCACCAGCCACACCTCGGTGGAATGCGTCATGGACGTGTCGACCTGCGAGCGCGGTGGGTGGTTCCGCGCTCAGCCGGCCAGCGCCTTGACGATCGCGTCGCGGCACAGCGCCATCAGGCCGCCGGGCAGCAGCCCGAGCACGAGCACCGCGGCGCCGTTGACCGCCAGCAGCGCGCTCGCGCCCTGCGGCACCCACGTGACCGGCGCCGCGTCGGCCGGCTCGTCGAAGTACATCACCTTGACGACGCGCAGGTAGTAGAACGCGCCGACCAGCGACAGCAGCACGGCGACGACGGCGAGCACGATGTAGCCGGTCGAGGCCGTCGTCACCAGCGCCTGCAGCACCGCGAGCTTGGCGTAGAAGCCCACCGTCGGCGGGATGCCGGCCAGCGAGAACATGAACACCGTCATCACGCCGGCCAGCCACGGGCTGCGCCTGGCCAGGCCGGCGAAGTCGGCGATCTGGTCGCACTCGTGGCCCTGGCGCGCGAGCAGCATCACGAGTCCGAACGTGCCCAGCGTCGTCAGCACGTAGGTCACGAGGTAGAACAGCGCCGAGCTGTAGCCGTTGGCTGCCGACAGCGTGTTGCCGGCCACGACGGTGGGCGTCAGGCCGAGCAGCACGAAGCCGATCTGCGCGATCGTCGAGTACGCCAGCATCCGCTTGAGGTTGGTCTGCGCGATCGCCACCAGGTTGCCGATCACGAGCGACGCCACCGCGAGCACGATCAGCATCTGCTGCCAGTCGGCGGCCAGCCCGTTGAGCGCCTCGTGCAGCAGGCGGATCGTCATGCCGAACGCGGCCAGCTTCGGCGCGCCGGCGATCAGCAGCGTCGCGGCCGTCGGCGCGCCGTGGTAGACGTCGGGCACCCACATGTGGAACGGCACCGCGCCGAACTTGAACGCCAGCCCGGCGACGATGAACACGATGCCGACGACGAGCACTTCCTCGTTGATGCGCCCGCTCTGGATCGCGTCGAAGACCTCGTCGTGCTGCAGCGAGCCGGTGGCGCCGTACATCATCGACAGGCCGTAGAGCAGGAAGCCGCTGGCCAGCGCGCCGAGCACGAAGTACTTCATCGCCGCCTCGGTCGCGGTGGCGTGGTCGCGCCGCAGCGCCACGAGCGCGTACAGCGACAGGCTCATGATCTCGAGGCCGAGGTAGACGACGAGGAAATTGTTGGCCGACACCATCACGCCGATGCCCAGCAGCGCGAACATCGCCAACGAGAAGAACTCGCCCTTGAGCATCTCGCGAGACGCGATGTACGGCTGCGCGTAGGCGATCGTCAGCATCGTGGCCAGCGTCGCGAACAGCGACAGCAGGTGGCCCAGCGGGTCCGACACCATCAGGCCCTGCATGCCGACCGTGCTCTCGCCCGCCGACAGCGCGTCGAAGTGCAGCAGCGCGACGATGGCCAGCGACGCCTGCGCCAGCCAGAACGTCGGGCGCCGGCGCGCGTCGGTGACGAACAGGTCGACCAGCGCGACCACGGACACCGCGACCAGCAGCACGATCTGCGGCAGGCCCACCATCCAGTTCAGCTCGTTCATGTCGTTCCAGAGGGCGGTGTCAGTCCAGCTTCGATTGCGCGACGTGGTCGAGCAGCTGCGTCACCGACGCCTGCATCACGTCGGTGAACGGCTTCGGGTACACGCCCATCGCCAGCACCGCGACGGCCAGCACCGCGAGCATCGCGAACTCGCGCCGGTTGATGTCGGCCAGCGCCTTCACGTGGTCGTTGGCGACGTCGCCGAAGTACACGCGCTTGACCATCCACAGCGTGTAGGCTGCGCCGAAGATCAGCGTCGTCGCCGCCAGCATGCCGAGCCAGAAGTTGACCTTGACGGTCGCGAGGATGACCATCCACTCGCCGACGAAGCCCGCGGTGCCCGGCAGGCCGGCGTTGGCCATCGCGAACAGCACCGCGAAGGCGGCGAACCTCGGCATCGTGTTGACGACGCCGCCGTAGTCGGCGATCTCGCGCGAGTGCACACGGTCGTACAGCACGCCGATGCACAGGAACATCGCGCCCGAGACGAAGCCGTGGCTGATCATCTGCACGAGGCCGCCAGCGACGCCAAGCTCCTCGAAAATGAAGAAGCCCAGCGTCACGAAGCCCATGTGCGCGATCGACGAGTACGCGACGAGCTTCTTCATGTCGCGCTGCACCAGCGCGACCAGCCCGATGTAGACCACGGCGACCAGGCTCAGCGCGATGATGAACCACGCGTACTCGCGCGACGCATCGGGCGCGATCGGCATCGAGAAGCGCAGGAAGCCGTAAGCGCCAAGCTTGAGCATGATCGCCGCCAGCACGACCGAGCCGCCGGTGGGCGCCTCGACGTGCGCGTCGGGCAGCCAGGTGTGCACCGGCCACATCGGCACCTTGACCGAGAACGCCGCGAAGAACGCGAAGAACAGCAGCGCCTGCGCCGTCATCGGGATCGGCAGCGCGTGCCAGTCGAGGATCGCGAAGCTGCCGCCGGACTTCCAGTACAGGTAGATCAGCGCGATCAGCATCAGCAGCGAGCCGAGCAGCGTGTAGAGGAAGAACTTGAACGCCGCATAGACGCGCCGCGGGCCGCCCCACACGCCGATGATGATGTACATCGGGATCAGCGTGGCCTCGAAGAAGACGTAGAACAGCAGACCGTCGAGCGCGGCGAACACGCCGATCATCAGCCCCGACAGGATCAGGAACGCGCCCATGTACTGGTTGACGCGCTCCTCGATGACTTCCCAGCCGGCGATCACGACGATGACGGTGATGAACGCCGTCAGCAGCACGAACCACACCGAGATGCCGTCGACGCCGAGGTGGTAGTGCGCGTTGAAGCGCTCGATCCACGGCAGCTTCTCGACGAACTGCATCTGCGCCGTGCTCGCGTCGAAGCCCGTCACCAGCGGGATCGTCACCAGGAAGCCGGCCACGGCACCGGCCAGCGCCATCCAGCGCACGACGTCGCGGTGCTGGTCGCGCCCGAGCGCGAGCAGCACGACGCCCGCCGCGATCGGCAGCCAGATGGCAACACTCAGCAAACCCATTGTTCTTCGCTCCGCCCGTCTCGTCGTCGCCTCAACGCCCGACGAGGCCCGTCAGGTGCGGCCACAGCTGCCACGTCATCAGGGCGAACACGCCCAGCATCATCACCAGCGCGTACCAGTACAGGTGTCCGGTCTGCACGACGCGCAGGACACCCGACAGCCAGCCGACCACGCGCGCCGACCCGTTGACGACGAGGCCGTCGATCAGCGTCTGGTCGCCGCCCTTCCACAGCCCGGTGCCGAGTGCGCGCGCGGCGCGCGCCAGCACGTTCTCGTTGAACCAGTCCATGTAGTACTTGTTCTCGAGCACCGTGACCACCGGCCTGAAGGTGCGCGCGATCGCTGCCGGGATCGCCGGCTGCTTCAGGTAGAACCACCACGCGGTCGCGACGCCGGCCACCGCGAGCCAGAACGGCAGCGTCTGCAGCCCGTGCAGCGCCATCGCCGCGGCGCCGTGGAAGTATTCGGCCAGCTGCGCCATTGCCGGGTGCTTCGCGGCGTCGACGACGATCGCGCCGGCGAAGAAGTCGCCGAACAGCATCGGGCCGATCGTCAGGTAGCCGATCACGACCGACGGAATCGCCAGCAGCACGAGCGGCGCCGTGACGACCCACGGCGACTCGTGCGGCGTCGCGTCGTGGTGGTCGCCGTGGCCGTGATCGTCATGCGCGTGGTCGTCCTCCGGCGGGAACGGCTTGTGGCGGAAGCGCTCCTCGCCGTGGAAGACGAGGAAGTACATCCGGAACGAGTAGAACGCCGTGACGAACACGCCGGCGACGACGGCGAACGTCGCGAAGCCTGCACCCGGCAGCGCGCTCGCCTCGACCGCCATGATGATGCTGTCCTTGCTGTAGAAGCCCGAGAACAGCGGCGTGCCGATCAGCGCGAGCGAGCCCAGCAGCGCCGTGATCCACGTGATCGGCATGTACCTGCGCAGGCCGCCCATGTTGCGGATGTCCTGGTCGTGGTGCATGCCGATGATCACGCTGCCCGCGGCGAGGAACAGCAGCGCCTTGAAGAACGCGTGCGTCATCAGGTGGAACACCGCCACCGAGTACGCGCTCGCGCCGAGCGCGACCGTCATGTAGCCGAGCTGGCTCAGCGTCGAGTACGCGACGACGCGCTTGATGTCGTTCTGGATGATGCCCAGCAGGCCCATGAACAGCGCCGTGATCGCGCCGATGACGAGCACGAAGTTCAGCGCCGTGTCCGACAGCTCGAACAGCGGGCTCATGCGCGCGACCATGAAGATGCCCGCCGTGACCATCGTCGCGGCGTGGATCAGCGCCGAGATCGGCGTCGGGCCCTCCATCGAGTCGGGCAGCCACACGTGCAGCGGGAACTGCGCGCTCTTGCCCATCGCGCCGATGAACAGGCAGATGCACGCGACCGTGATCAGCATCCACTCAGTGCCGGGGAAGGTCAGCGTCGCGAGTTCGCCGGCCTTCGCGAAGGCCTCGGCGTAGTTCAGCGTGCCGGCGTAGGCGGCGATCAGGCCGATGCCGAGGATGAAGCCGAAGTCGCCGACCCGGTTGACGAGGAAGGCCTTCAGGTTCGCGAAGATCGCGCTCGGCTTCTTGTACCAGAAGCCGATCAGCAGATAGCTCACGAGGCCCACCGCTTCCCAGCCGAAGAACAGCTGCAGGAAGTTGTTGCTCATCACGAGCATCAGCATCGAGAACGTGAACAGGCTGATGTAGGCGAAGAAGCGCTGGTAGCCCGGGTCGTCGGCCATGTAGCCGATCGTGTAGACGTGCACCATCAGCGACACGAAGGTCACGACGCACATCATCATCGCCGTCAGCCCGTCGACGAGGAAGCCGACTTCCATCTTCAGGCCGCCGACGACCATCCACTCGTAGATCGTCGCGTCGAAGCGCGCGCCGTGCAGCGCGACGTCCTTGAGCACGAGCGCCGACAGCACGAACGCGACAGCGACGCCGAGGATCGTGACCGTGTGTGCGCCACGCCGGCCGACGACGCGGCCGAACAGGCCGGCGACGACGGCGCCGGCCAGCGGCGCCAGCGGCACCGCGAGCAGGAGGTTGGGGTTCAGTTCCGCTGCCATGTCGTGGTCATCCCTTGAGCGTGTCGAGCTCCTCGACCTCGATCGACGAGCGGTTGCGGAACAGCACGACCAGGATCGCCAGGCCGATCGCCGACTCGGCGGCGGCCACGGTCAGGATGAAGAAGACGAAGACCTGCCCCGCCATGTCGCCGAGGTAGTGCGAGAACGCGACGAAGTTCAGGTTGACGGCGAGCAGCATCAGCTCGATCGCCATCAGCAGCACGATCAGGTTGCGGCGGTTGAGGAAGATGCCGATCACCGACAGCGCGAACAGGATCGCGCCCAGAGACAGGAAGTGGCCCAGCGTGATCGGCCCCATCATGCCTGCCCCTCCTCGGCGCCCTTGGCCACGGCCGGCCGGTCGACCACCGGCAGCATCTGCACCACGCGCAGGCGCTCGGCCTTGCGCGCCTTGATCTGCTCGGCCGGGTCGATGTAGCGCGTGTCCTTGCGCCGGCGCAGGGTCAGCGCGATCGCGGCGACGATGGCCAGCAGCAGTAGCACCGCGGCGAGCTGCAGCGGGTACAGGTAGTTGGTGTAGATCTCGATGCCCAGCAGCTTGGTGTTGCCCATCGCCACCTGCTCGGGGGTGGGGCGCGGCGCATCGGGCAGGTCGAAGCCGCCCATCAGCACGAGCGCCATCTCGAGCGCGATGACGGCGCCCACCGCGCCGGCCAGCGGGAAGTGCTTCCAGAAGTTCTCGCGGAACTTGTCGGTGTTGATGTCGAGCATCATCACGACGAACAGGAACAGCACCATCACGGCGCCGACGTAGACGAGCACGAGCGCGATCGCGAGGAACTCGGCCTCGAGCAGCATCCACACGCACGACGCACTGAAGAATGCCAGCACGAGGTACAGCGCCGCGTGCACCGTGCTGCGCGCGGTGATGACGCGAAATGCCGCGAACAGCAGCACAGCCGAGAAGACGTAGAAGAGCGCGGTCATCGTGTTCATGGTGTTCGGGCCGTACGACGCCGCCGCGGGCCGGTCGCGGGCCGCGGCAGCGGTCGGCGAGCGCCTCAGCGGTACGGTGCGTCGGCCTGCCGGTTGGCGGCGATCTCCTTTTCGTAGCGGTCACCGACCGCGAGCAGCATGTCCTTCGTGAAGTACAGGTCGCCGCGCTTCTCGCCGTGGTACTCGAAGATGTGTGTCTCGACGATCGAGTCGACCGGGCAACTCTCCTCGCAGAAGCCGCAGAAGATGCACTTCGTCAGGTCGATGTCGTAGCGCGTCGTGCGCCGCGTGCCGTCGGCGCGTACGTCGGACTCGATCGTGATCGCCATCGCCGGGCACACCGCTTCGCACAGCTTGCACGCGATGCAGCGCTCCTCGCCGTTGTCGTAGCGGCGCAGCGCGTGCAAGCCGCGGAAGCGCGGCGACAGCGGCGTCTTCTCTTCCGGGTACTGGATCGTGATGCTCTTGCGCAGGAAGTGGCGGCCGGTCAGCGCCATGCCCTTGAACAGCTCGAGCAGCAAGAAGCTGGAGAAGAAGTCTTTCACCGCGGACATGTCCTCGTCTCCCGGGTCTTCACTTCCAGATGTTCCACGGCGACTGGATCCACAGTCCGACGACGACCAGCCACACCAGCGTCACCGGGATGAAGATCTTCCAGCCCAGGCGCATGATCTGGTCGTAGCGGAAGCGCGGGAACGTCGCGCGCACCCAGAGGAACATCGTGACGACGACGAAGGTCTTCAGCGCGAGCCAGATCCAGCCCGGGATCGCGTTGAACACCGGCGAGTCGATCGGCGGCAGCCACCCGCCGAGGAACATGATCACGCACAGCGTGCTGACGAGGATCATGTTGGCGTACTCGGCGAGGAAGAACATCGCGAAGCTCATCCCCGAGTACTCGATCATGTGGCCGGCGACGATCTCGCTCTCGCCCTCGACGACGTCGAACGGGTGACGGTTGGTCTCGGCCAGACCCGCGATGAAGTACACGAGGAACACCGGCAGCAGCGGCAGCCAGTTCCACGACAGGAAGTTCAGCCCCATCTCGGCGAAGGTGCCGCGGTCCTGCGAGAGCACGATGTCGGTCAGGTTCATGCTCGCCGACACCATCAGCACGACGACGAGCGCAAAGCCCATCGCGATCTCGTAGCTCACCATCTGCGCGCTCGCGCGCAGCGCGCCGAGGAAGGCGTACTTCGAGTTGCTCGCCCAGCCGGCGATGATCACGCCGTAGACCTCGAGCGACGTGATCGCCATCAGGAACAGCAGCCCGGCGTTGATGTCGGCCAGCGCCACCTCGGGGCCGAAGGGGATCACGGCCCACGCCGCCAGCGCCGGCATGATCGTCATCACGGGCCCGAGGAAGAACAGGCCCTTGTTGGCCGCCGTCGGGCGGATGATCTCCTTGAAGATCAGCTTGACGGCATCGGCGATCGGCTGCAGCAGGCCGGCCGGCCCGATGCGGTTGGGGCCGAGCCGGATCTGTGTGAAGCCGATGCCCTTGCGCTCCCACAGCGTGAGGTAGGCGACGCAGATCATCAGCGGCAGCACCAACGCGACGATCTTGACGAGGCTCCAGACGACGGCCCAGCCGCCGCTGCCCAGCGCGGCCTCGCCGATCTGATGGACTTGGTCGAGCATGGTCAGGCTTTCTCCACCGCGATCGGCCCGAACATCGCGCCGAGCGCGGCCGTGTCAAGGTGGCCCGCGCTCACGCGCACCGCGGTCGGCGCCAGCGTCGGGTCCTCGCGCGCCGGCAGCACAGCGCTGGCCGCCCCCTGCGTGAGGCGTACCTTGTCGCCCGGCTGCAGTCCGAGCTCGCGCCACAGCGACCCCGGCAACCCGGCCACCGGCGGTCTCGCGTCAGCGGTGCGCTGCAGCGACGGCGCACGGCGCACGATGGCGTCGGTGCAGTAGATCGGCACGTCGGCGATGCGCTCGAGCCCGCCGGCCGCGGCCTGCGGTGCGGCCAGCGGTGCCGCGTTGTCTAGCCGCGCCGCGAGCGCCGCCTCGTCGGGCAGCGCCTCGGTGCGCACGTCGTCGATCGTCTCGTGTTCGAAGCCCGGCAGACCGAGCAGGCTGCCGAGCACGCGCAGCACCTTCCACGCCGGGCGCGCGTCGCCCAGCGGCTTGACGACGCCGTGGAAGCGCTGCACGCGTCCCTCGGCGTTGACGAAGGTGCCCGCCGTCTCGGTGAACGGCGCGATCGGCAGCATCACGTCGGCATGCTCGACGACCGCATCGTTGAACGCGGTCAGCGCGACGACCATGCCCGAGCCTTTCAGCGCCGCGACCGCGGCCGCCGGATCGGCGGCATCGAACGCCGGCTCGACGTTCAGCAGCAGCAGCGCCTTCATCGGCTGCGTCAGCATCTGGCCGGCGTTCAGGCCACCGGCCTTCGGCATCGCGCCGACCCACTGCGCGCCGACGCTGTTACCGGCCTCGCCGAGCACGCCGACCGTGGCGCCGGCCTGCTGCGCGATCCAGCCCGCCAGGCCGAGCAACGCGCTGGCCTGCGGGTGCCACACGGCGGCGTTGCCGAGCAGAACCGCCTTCTTCGCCGCGTTCGGCTCGCCGGCGAGCAGCGACGCGGCGACGGCGTCGGCCTCGGGCGTCGCGGTGCCGGGCACCGGGGCCGTCGCACCGGTGCGCGCCGCCACCGCCGTCGCGACGTCGGCCAGCGCCTGCAGCCAGCCGCTGGGCGCGGCGGTCAGGCGGTGCGCCACCGGGATCGCCCAGTCGTCGTGCACCGCGTTCAGGCTCGAGACCTCGGCACCATGGCGCACGGCCTGGCGGATGCGCTGCGCGAACAGCGGGTGGTCCTTGCGCAGGAACGAACCGACGACGAACACGCGTTGCAGCGTCGACAGCGACGCGATCGGCATGCCGAGCCAGCGGATGCCCGCAGCCGGCGTGAAGTCGGCGTGGCGGGTGCGGAAGTCGACGTTGTCGCTGCCGAGTGCGCGCACCAGCTTGGCCAGCAGGTGCAGCTCCTCGACGGTGCTCGACGGCGCGCCGAGCGCACCGATGCCCTGCGGGCCGAACTCGGCGCGGATGCGCTTGAGACCGTCGGCGACGTAATCCAGCGCCGTTGTCCAGTCGACCGCGCGCCAGGTGCCGTCCTGCTTGATCATCGGCGCGGTCAGGCGCCGGTCGGTGTTCAGCGCCTCGTAGCTGAAGCGGTCGCGGTCGGCGATCCAACACTCGTTGACGTCCTCGTTCTCGAACGGGACGACGCGCAGCACCTGGTTGCCCTTGACCTGCACGATCAGGTTGGCGCCGGTGCTGTCGTGCGGGCTGATGCTCTTGCGGCGGCTGAGCTCCCAGGTGCGCGCGCGGTAGCGGAACGGCTTGCTCGTCAGCGCGCCGACCGGGCAGATGTCGATCATGTTGCCCGACAGCTCGCTGTCGACCGTGCCGCCGGTGATCGTCGTGATCTCGCTGTGCTCGCCGCGGTGAACCATGCCGAGCTCCATCACGCCGGCGATCTCCTGGCCGAAGCGCACGCAGCGCGTGCAGTGGATGCAGCGGCTCATCTCCTCCATCGAGATCAGCGGGCCGACGTCCTTCGGCAAGACGACGCGCTTTTCCTCGGTGTAGCGCGAGGCCGACTTGCCGTAGCCCATCGCGAGGTCCTGCAGCTGGCACTCGCCGCCCTGGTCGCAGATCGGGCAGTCGAGCGGGTGGTTGATGAGCAGGAACTCCATCACCGCCTTCTGCGCCTGAACCGCCTTGTCGCTCTTCGTGCGCACGACCATGCCCTGCGTGACCGGCGTCGCGCAGGCCGGCATCGGCTTGGGCGCCTTCTCGACGTCGACCAGGCACATGCGGCAGTTGGCTGCGATGCTGAGCTTCTTGTGGTAGCAGAAGTGCGGGATGTAGGTGCCCGCCGCGTCGGCGGCGTGCATCACCATGCTGCCCTCGGGCACGCTGACCTTGCGGCCGTCGAGTTCGATCTCAACCATGGGTGTCGCTCAACCGATGCTCAGACGTGGGCCGGCACGAGGCAGGACTTGTGCTCGATGTGGTGCACGAACTCGTCACGGAAATGCTTGAGCATGCCCTGCACCGGCATCGCCGCCGCGTCGCCGAGCGCGCAGATCGTGCGGCCCTTGATGTTGTCGGCCACCGAGTCGAGCAGCTCCAGATCCTGCAGCCGGCCCTGGCCGTGCTCGATGCGGTGGACGATGCGCCACAGCCAGCCGGTGCCCTCGCGACACGGCGTGCACTGGCCGCAGCTCTCGTGCTGGTAGAAGTAGGACAGGCGCAGCAGGCTCTTGACCATGCAGCGCGTGTCGTTCATCACGATCACGGCGCCCGAGCCGAGCATCGACCCGGCCTTGGCGATCGCGTCGTAGTCCATCGTCAGGTCCATCATGACCTGGGCCGGCAGCACCGGCGCCGACGAGCCGCCGGGGATCACGGCCTTCAGCGCGCCGCCCCTGACGCCGCCGGCGAGCTCGAGCAGCTTGGCAAACGGCGTGCCCATCGGCACCTCGTAGTTGCCCGGGCGCTCGACGTCGCCGACCATCGAGAAGATCTTCGTGCCGCCGTTGTTCGGCTTGCCGACCTCCAGGTAGGCCTGGCCGCCGTGGTTGATGATCCACGGCACCGCGGCGAAGGTCTCGGTGTTGTTGATCGTCGTCGGCTTGCCGTACAGCCCGAAGCTGGCCGGGAACGGCGGCTTGAAGCGCGGCTGGCCCTTCTTGCCTTCGAGCGACTCGAGCAGCGCCGTCTCCTCGCCGCAGATGTACGCGCCGAAGCCGTGGTGCGCGTGCAGCTGGAAGCTGAAGCCGCTGCCGAGGATGTGGTCGCCGAGGAAGCCGGCGGCGCGCGCCTCCTCGAGCGCCTGCTCGAAGCGCTCGTAGACCTCGAAGATCTCGCCGTGGATGTAGTTGTAGCCGATCTTCACACCCATCGCGTAGGCGGCGATCGCCATGCCCTCGATCACGATGTGCGGGTTGTAGGCGAGGATGTCGCGGTCCTTGCAGGTGCCCGGCTCGCCCTCGTCGCTGTTGCACACGAGGTACTTCGCGCCGGGAAACTGCCGCGGCATGAAGCTCCACTTCAGGCCGGTCGGAAAGCCGGCGCCGCCGCGGCCGCGCAGCGCGCTCGTCTTGACCTCGGCGATGACCTGCTCGGGCGTCATGCCCGCGCCGCCGTCCTTGCCGAGGACCTTCCTCAGCGCCGAATAGCCGCCGCGCGCGACGTAGTCGGCCAGACGCCAGTTGCTGCCGTCGAGGCCGGCGTAGATCTGCGGCGCGATGTGGCGGCCGTGGAAGCAGGTCTCGCGGCCGGTGGCCTGGAAGCGGGAGAGGTCGAGCATGGCGTGCGCTCCGCGATGGATCACTGGGCTTGCGCCTTCAGGACCTCGACCAGTTCGTCGAGGCGCTCGTTCGTCATGAAGCTGACCATCTGGCGGTCGTTGACCAGCATCACCGGTGCGTCGGCGCAAGCGCCGAGGCACTCGCACTGCTGCACCGTAAACCGGCCGTCGGCCGTCGTGCCGCCTTCCTCGACGCCGAGACGCTCGCACAGGTGCGCCAGCGCCTGGTCGCCGCCGCGCAGCGCGCACGGCAGGTTGGTGCAGACGTTGAGCTTGAACCGCCCCACCGGCTGCTGGTTGTACATGTTGTAGAACGTCGTCACCTCGTGCACCGCGATCGGCGCCATGCCGAGGTACTCGGCCACCGCGACCTCGGCGTCCTGCGACACCCAGCCCTGCTCCTGCTGCACGATGGCCAGGCACGCCATGACGGCCGACTGCTTCTGGTCGGCGGGGTACTTGGCCACTTCGCGCGCAAAGCGCGCGAGCGTCTCGTCGCTGAACTTCATCGCTGCGCTCATCGGTCGATCTCGCCGAACACGATGTCCATGGTGCCGATGATCGCCACCGCGTCGGCGATCATGTGCCCGCGCGCCATCTCGTCGAGCGCGGACAGGTGCGCGAACCCGGGCGCGCGGATCTTCAGCCGGTACGGCTTGTTCGCGCCGTCGCTGATCAGGTAGATGCCGAACTCGCCCTTCGGGTGCTCGACGGCGGCGTAGGCCTCGCCCTCGGGCACGTGCATGCCCTCGGTGAAGAGCTTGAAGTGGTGGATCAGCTCCTCCATGTTGCTCTTCATGCTCACGCGCGACGGCGGCGCGACCTTGTGGTTGTCGGTGATCACCGGACCGGGATTGGCGCGCAGCCAGTCGACGCACTGCTTGATGATGCGGTTGGACTGGCGCATCTCCTCGATGCGCACGAGGTAGCGGTCGTAGGTGTCGCCGTTGGACCCCACCGGCACGTCGAACTCGACGCGGTCGTACACGTCGTAAGGCTGCATCTTGCGCAGGTCCCACGCGATGCCGCTGCCACGCAGCATCGGCCCGGTGAAGCCGAGGTTCAGCGCCCGCTCGGGGCTGACGACGCCGATGCCCACCGTGCGCTGCTTCCAGATGCGGTTGTCGGTCAGCAGCGTCTCGTACTCGTCGACGTACTTCGGGAAGCGCTGCGTGAAGTCGTCGATGAAGTCGAGCAGCGAGCCCTGCCGGTTGGCGTTGAGCTCGGCCACCGCGCGCGCGTTGCGGATCTTGCTCGCCTGGTACTGCGGCATGCGCTCGGGCAGGTCGCGGTAGACGCCGCCGGGACGGAAATACGCCGCGTGCATCCGCGCGCCCGACACCGCTTCGTACATGTCGAACAGGTCCTCGCGCTCGCGGAAGCAGTAGATGAAGATGTTCATCGCACCGCAGTCGAGGCCGTGCGCGCCGAGCCACATCAGGTGGTTCAGCAGCCGCGTGATCTCGGCGTACATGACGCGGATGTACTGCGCGCGCAGCGGCACCTCGATGCCCAGCAGCTTCTCGATCGCCAGGCAGTAGGCGTGCTCGTTGCACATCATCGAGACGTAGTCGAGCCGGTCCATGTACGGCAGCGACTGGATGAACGTCTTCGTCTCGGCGAGCTTCTCGGTCGCGCGGTGCAGCAGGCCGATGTGCGGGTCGGCGCGCTGGATGACCTCGCCATCGAGCTCGAGCACCAGGCGCAGCACACCGTGTGCGGCCGGGTGCTGCGGCCCGAAGTTCAACGTGTAGTTCTTGATCTCGGCCATGGCTCAGTGGAGTCCGCCGTAGTGCTCTTCGCGCACGATGCGCGGCGTGATCTCGCGCGGCTCGATCGTCACCGGCTGGTAGATCACGCGGCGGCGCTCGGGGTCGTAGCGCATCTCGACGTGACCCGAGACCGGGAAGTCCTTGCGCATCGGGTGGCCGATGAAGCCGTAGTCGGTCAGGATGCGACGCAGATCCTCGTGGCCCTCGAACACGATGCCGAACAGGTCGAAGGCCTCGCGTTCGAACCAGTTGGCCGAGTTCCACACGCCGGTCAGCGAAGGCACGAGCGGCAGGTCGTCGTCGGGCGCGAACACCTTTAACCGCAAGCGCCAGTTGTGGCTGACGCTCAGCAGGTGCGAGACGACGCAGAAGCGCGGCCCCTCCCAGGGCTGGTCCTTGTAGGTCGAGTAATCGACCCCGGCGAGGTCGATCAGCTGCTCGAACTTCAGCGCCGGGTCGTCGCGCAGCGTGCGCGCGACGTCGACGCTGTCGGTCGCACGGACCGTGATCGTGATCTCGCCGCGTTCGCGCTTGAAAGCCTGGATGCGCTCGCCGAGCGCGCCTTTCAGCGCGGCTTCGAGCCGGTCGAGTCGTTCGCTCATGCGTCGTGTTCCTCAGCGCGCGATCGTGTTCTCGCGCCGGATCTTGTTCTGCAGCTGCAGGATCCCGTAGAGCAGCGCCTCGGCGGTGGGTGGGCAGCCGGGCACGTAGACGTCCACCGGCACGATGCGGTCGCAGCCGCGCACGACCGAGTAGCTGTAGTGGTAGTAGCCGCCGCCGTTGGCGCACGAGCCCATGCTCAGCACCCAGCGCGGCTCGGCCATCTGGTCGTAGACCTTGCGCAGTGCCGGCGCCATCTTGTTGCACAGCGTGCCGGCGACGATCATCAGGTCGCTCTGGCGCGGGCTCGGCCGGAACAGCATGCCGAAGCGGTCGATGTCGTAGCGTGCCGCGCCCGCGTGCATCATCTCGACGGCGCAGCACGCGAGGCCGAACGTCATCGGCCACAGCGAACCGGTCTTGGACCAGTTGACGAGCTTGTCGACCGAGGTGGTGACGAAGCCTTCCTTCAGAACGCCTTCGATGCCCATTGCACTACTCCATGGCCATCACCGCGCGCGGGCCGAGCGCCGCGTCGCTGCCGAGCTGGCCCGCATCCCCTCGGGGGATCGGCCGACGGTGTCGTCGCACGAGGAGCCCCATGTTCACTCCCAGTCGAGCGCGCCCTTCTTCCACTCGTAGACGAAGCCGACGACGAGGATGGTGAGGAAGACCATCATGGCCCAGAAGCCCGTGGCCCCGATCTCGTGCAGCGCCACTGCCCACGGGAACAGGAACGCGATCTCGAGGTCGAAAAGGATGAACAGGATCGCGACGAGGTAGTAGCGCACGTCGAACTTCATGCGCGCGTCCTCGAACGCCTCGAACCCGCACTCGTAGGGCGAGTTCTTCTCGGGGTCGGGCCGGTTGGGGCCGAACAGGAAGCCGAGCACCTGCGGCGCCACGCCCACCGCCACCCCGACCAGGATGAACAGAATGACGGGCAGGTACTGTTGCAGGTCCATGGTCTCGGCGGTGTCGTGATCGCTCGGTCGGCTTTCCGGCCTTGCGTGCCGAGGCCACCGCAGTGATCCCGAGCATGCCGGCCGAACCCTGCACGAAACTGTCAGGGCCGCTGCGCGGCCACCTCGGTGACGTCCTCGCAGCGAGGGTGTCGATCAGACGGACTGATTCGACGCTGGTGCCGACGGCGAGACTCGAACTCGCACAGCTTTCGCCACTACCCCCTCAAGATAGCGTGTCTACCAATTCCACCACGTCGGCGCCGACGCTTTCGTGTCTGACTCGCATGAGGAGTGGCTCGTCAGAACGCGGCGCATTCTAAGCGCAAAAGGGGCCGTTTCCGGCCCCTTCGCTGTCGAGGTCTCGCGGCACACACGATCCCCGTCGGCGACGCGGCCACGGGAGTCGCAGCGCCGGCCGTGACTCGAGCTCAGTTGCTCGGGATCGCGCCCCCGCCCGCGGGCGCCGGCTGCGCCGGCGGCGGCACGAGGCCCGGGATCTGCGCGGGCGCCGTGCCCGCCGGCTCGCTGGCCGCGGGTGCCACGCGGTCGAGCACGCTGGTGCCCTCGCCGGCCGACGGCGCGATCGCGCGCGTGTGCCCCATGTAGGCCAGCGCGAGCGTGCACGCGAAGAAGACGGTGGCCAGCGCCGCCGTCGAGCGCGACAGGAAGTTCGCACTGCCGCTGGCACCGAACAGGCTGCCGGCCGAACCGCTGCCGAACGACGCGCCCATGTCGGCGCCTTTGCCGTGCTGCACCAGCACGAGCCCGATCATCGCCAGCGCCGACAGGAGCTGGATCACCACCACGATATTCACCCAGATCTGCATGGAGGTCTTCCTCGCAATCGAAATTCGGAATCAGCCTGCGGCGCGGCAGATGGCGACGAAGTCCGCGGCCTTCAACGACGCGCCGCCGATCAGGCCGCCGTCGATGTCGGGCTGCGCGAACAGCTCGCGCGCGTTGTCGGGCTTGACGCTGCCGCCGTAGAGGAGCTTCATCTCGTCGGCGCGGCTGCCGGTGGCCGCACGCAGCTGCGCGCGCAGCAGCGCGTGCACCGCCTGCGCCTGCTCGGGCGTGGCGGTGCGCCCCGTGCCGATGGCCCACACCGGCTCGTAGGCGACGACGATCTCGCCGGCGCAGTGCGCCAGCGTGTGGATCACGGCGGCGAGCTGGCGCTTGACGACGTCGGCGGTCTCGCCGGCCTCGCGCTGCGCGAGCGTTTCACCGACGCACACGATCGGCGTCACGCCGCGCGCGAGCGCAGCCTTGGCCTTGTCGGCGACGAGTTGGTCGCTCTCGCCATGGTAGGCGCGGCGCTCCGAGTGCCCGACGATCACGTAGCGGCAGCCGAACTCCTGCAGCATGCCCGCCGAGACCTCACCGGTGTAGGCCCCCTGCTCGTGCGCCGAGCAGTCCTGCGCGCCCCAGCGGATGTCGGTGCCGGCCAGCGCGACCGCGGTCTCGGCCAGGTACGGAAACGGCGGGCACACCGCGACGTCGCAGCCGAACGGCCGCGCGCCGGCGATGCCGTCGAGCAGTTCGGCATTGCCCTTGCGGCTGCCGTGCATCTTCCAGTTGCCCACCACCAGCTTGCATCGCGTGTTCATCGCGTGTTCCTCACCAGGTCAGCACGATCTTGCCGACGTGCGTGCTCGACTCCATCAGCGCGTGCGCGGCCGCGGCATCGGCGGCCGGGAACACCGCATGGATCACCGGCTTGACGCGCCCGGCTTCGAGCAGCGGCCACACGCGCTCGCGCAGTGCCTGCGCCAGGCGCGTCTTGTACGCGACGGAACGCGCGCGCAGCGTCGAGCCGGTGATCGCCAGGCGCTTGCGCAGCACCAGCCCCGCGTCGAACGCGCTGCGCGTGCCGCCCTGCACCGCGATGATCGCCAGCCGACCGTCGTCGGCCAGGCACTGCACCTCGCGCTCGACGTAGTCGCCCGCGACCATGTCGAGCACGACATCGACGCCGCGCCCGCCGGTCAGGCGCCTGGCCTCGGCGGCGAAGTCCTGCGTGCGGTAGTTGATCGCATGGTCGGCACCGAGCCGCACGCACGCGGCGCACTTGTCGTCGCTGCCGGCGGTGACGATCACGGTCGCGCCGAGCGCCTTCGCGAGCTGGATCGCGGTCACGCCGATGCCACTCGAGCCGCCCTGCACGAGCAGCGTCTCGCCCGGCTGCAGCTTCGCGATCTCGAAGACGTTCTGCCACACGGTGAAGAACGTCTCGGGCAGTGCCGCCGCCTCGACGTCGGTCAGGCCCGCGGGCACCGGCAGGCACTGGCCGATCGGCGCGGTGCACTGCTCGGCGTAACCGCCACCGGCCACCAGCGCGCAGACGCGGTCACCGAGCCGGAAGCCCGCGGCCGCGAGCTCGGCCGGGTCGCCGCCCGCCACCGTGCCGGCGACTTCGAGGCCGGGCAGGTCGGACACGCCGGGCGGGGGCGGGTAGGCCCCCTTGCGCTGCAGCACGTCGGGGCGGTTGACCCCCGAGGCACGCACCGCGATCAGCATCTCGCCGGCCTGCGGCACCGGTGCTGCGCGCTCGACGGTGCGCAGCACCTCGGGCCCACCGGGGCGGCTGATCTCGATTGCCTTCATCGCATCGTGTCGGCCGGCGCGCGACGGCGCGTCACTCGGACTTGGCCGGCGGCTCGTCGCCACCGGCCGCGTCGGCCACCGGCTCGCGCTCGGCGCGTTTACCGCGCTCCGGGCGGTCGCTGCGCTCGCGACGCGGACCGCGATCGCCGCGTCCGCCGCGCTCGTCACGGTCGCGGCGCGGGCGCTCCTCCTCGACCCAGCCCTCGGGCTTGTCGAGCAAGGCCTTCATCGACAGCTTGATGCGGCCCTTGTCGTCGGTCTCGAGCACCTTGACCTGCACGACCTGGCCTTCCTTCAGGAAGTCCTCGACCTTCTCGACGCGCTGGTGCGCGATCTGGCTGATGTGCAGCAGGCCGTCCTTGCCGGGCAGGATGTTGACGAGTGCGCCGAAGTCCAGGATCTTCGTCACCGGCCCCTCGTAGACCTTGCCGACCTCGGCCTCGGCGGTGATCTCGCCGATGCGCCGCATCGCCTCCTGCGCGCGCGCCGCGTCGGTCGAAGCCACCGTGATCGTGCCGTCCTCGGCGATGTCGATCGTCGTGCCGGTCTCCTCGGTCAGCGCGCGGATCGTCGCGCCGCCCTTGCCGATCACGTCGCGGATCTTCTCCGGGTTGATCTTCATCGTGTACAGGCGCGGCGCGAACGGGCTGAGCTCCTCCTTCGCGCCACCGACGGCCTCGACCATCTTGGCCAGGATGTGCATGCGCGCTTCCTTCGCCTGCGCGAGCGCGACCTGCATGATCTCCTTCGTGATGCCCTGGATCTTGATGTCCATCTGCAGGGCGGTCACGCCGGCGGTGGTGCCGGCGACCTTGAAGTCCATGTCGCCGAGGTGGTCCTCGTCGCCGAGGATGTCGGTGAGCACCGCGAAGCGGTTGCCCTCCTTGATCAGCCCCATCGCGATGCCGGCCACGTGCGCCTTCATCGGCACGCCGGCGTCCATCAGCGCGAGGCAGCCGCCGCACACCGACGCCATCGACGACGAGCCATTGCTCTCGGTGACCTCGCTGACGACGCGCATCACGTACGGGAACTCGTCGCGGCTGGGCAGGCAGGCGGCCAGCGCACGCTTGGCCAGGCGCCCGTGGCCGACCTCGCGGCGCTTCGGCGAGCCCACGCGCCCGGTCTCGCCGGTGGCAAACGGCGGCATGTTGTAGTGCAGCAGGAAGCGGTCCTGGTACTCGCCGGCCAGCGCGTCGATCTTCTGCGCGTCCTGCTCGGTGCCCAGCGTGGCCACCACCAGCGCCTGCGTCTCGCCGCGCGTGAACAGCGCCGAGCCGTGCGTGCGCGGCAGGATGCCGGTGCGGATCTCGATCGGGCGCACGGTGCGCGTGTCGCGCCCGTCGATGCGCGGCTCGCCGGCCAGGATCTGGCTGCGCACGATGCGCGCCTCGATGTCGAACAGCATCGCGTCGACCTTGACCTCGTCGAAAGGGACGCCCTCTTCGGCGAGCGACGCCTTGACGCTGGCGTAGGCCTCGCGGCAGGCCTGCGTGCGCGCCTGCTTGCTGCGGATCTGGTAGGCCGCGCGCAGCTTGTCCTCGGCGAGCGCGTTGACCTTGGCGATGAACGCCTCGTCCTTGGCCGGCGGCGTCCACAGGCCCGCGGCCTGCCACTCGGGCTTGCCGGCCTCGCGCACGAGTTCGTGGATCGCCTCGATCGCGACCTTGCCCTGCTCGTGGCCGAACACGACGGCGCCGAGCATCACCTCCTCGCTGAGCTGGTCGGCCTCGGACTCGACCATCAGCACCGCGGCCTCGGTGCCGGCGACGACGAGGTCGAGCTTGCTGTCGGCGAGCTGCGTCTTGCCCGGGTTGAGCACGTACTCGCCGTTGATGTAACCGACGCGCGCGGCGCCGATCGGGCCGTTGAACGGGATGCCCGACACCGACAGCGCGGCGCTGGTGGCAATCATCGCGGCGATGTCGGCCTGCACCTCGGGATTCAGGCTCAGCACGTGCACGACGACCTGCACCTCGTTGAAGAAGCCGTCCGGGAACAGCGGGCGGATCGGGCGGTCGATCAGGCGGCTGGTCAGCGTCTCGAGTTCGCTCGGGCGGCCTTCGCGCTTGAAGAAGCTGCCCGGGATCTTGCCGGCGGCGTAGGTCTTCTCGATGTAGTCGACGGTCAGCGGGAAGAAGTCCTGCCCCGGCTTGGCGTTCTTGGCCGCGACGACGGTGGCCAGCACGACGGTATCGTCGATGTCGACGAGCACGGCGCCGGTGGCCTGGCGGGCGATCTCGCCCGTTTCCATGCGCACCGTGTGCGCGCCCCACTGGAAGGTCTTGGTGACTTTGTTGAACAGGCTCATGGCGAGTCTCCGGTCAGAAAGGCCGCACCCTCACGGCGGTGCGCGGAACCGGGAGCCTGGGCCTCGCGGCGGGATGCCATTCCAGCGTCGCGGCCGACCGCGACGGTGGAATGACACAGCAGCGCCGTATGGGCCATGCTCCAAACGACGACAGCCTGTGCTGCACGCGCAGACAGGCTGTCGCTTCGCATCGTACGGCTTACTTGCGCAGGCCGAGCTTGTTGATCAGCGCGACGTAGCGCTCGGCGTCCTTGCTCTTCAGGTACGCGAGCAGGCGCTTGCGCTGGTTGACCAGCTTGAGCAGGCCGCGGCGGCCGTGGTGGTCCTTGACGTGGGTCTTGAAGTGCGGCGTCAGCTCGTTGATGCGCGCGGTCAGCAGCGCGACCTGCACTTCGGGCGAACCGGTGTCGTTGGGGCTGCGGCCGTTGGCCTTGACGATCTCGGCCTTGTTGATGTCTGCGACTGCCATCGTGGGTCCTTGCGATTTCGAAAAGCGGACAACCACGACGGCGACGCACGCCGCAGCGGTTTCCGGGTGGGACTCGCGGTCGCGGGTGAAACCGACCCGCGCCGTGCTCGCATGCGCCGAAGCCGTCCAGCCCCGGCGCGACCGTGCATTATAGCCGCAGCGCCGCCGCGAGCCGCTGCACGCCCTGCTGCAGCCGCGCCGGGTCGCGCGACGCGAAGCACCAGCGCAGCCAGCCTTCGCCCTCGTCGCCGAACGCGACCCCGGGCGCCAGCCCCAGCCCGTGCTCGGCGACCAGCCGCTTCGCGAACGCGAGCGAGTCGTCCTGCCCCTCGACGCGAAAGAACGCGTACAGCCCGGCCGGCGGGGCGGCCACCGTCACGCCGGGCAGCGCGGCCAGCGCACCGACGAGCGCGTCGCGGCCGCCGCGCAGCCGCTGCACGAGGGACGGCACGAAGTCGTCGGCGATCGCCAGCGCCGCCAGCCCGCCGCGCTGCACGAACACCGGCGTGCACGAGCTGTTGAACTCGATCAGCTTACCCACCGTGTCCATCACCTCGGCCGGCGTCACGAGCCAGCCCAGCCGCCAGCCCGTCATCAGGAAGCTCTTCGAGAAACTGTGCGCGACGAGCAGCCGGTCGTCGGGTTCGGCCTGGTCGAGGAAGCTCGGCGCGGCGCGGCCCTCGGCGCCGAACCACACGCGCGAATAGACCTCGTCGGCGACGATCCACGTGCCGGTGCGCCGGCAGTGCTCGAGGATGGCGCGCTGCTCGTCGGGCATCAGCGTCCAGCCGGTCGGGTTGTTCGGCGCATTGAGCACGAGCGCACGCGTGCGCGGCGTCACCGCGTCGAGCAGGCGCTGCAGGTCCAGGCCCCAGCGGCCGCCTTGCGGGCGCAGCGGCACGCGCACGACCGACGCGCCGAGGATCGCCGGCTGCGCGGTCAGGTTCGGCCACACCGGCACGACGGCGACGACCTCGTCGCCGGGCGCGAGCAGCAGCTGCGCAGCGATCATCAGCGCCGTCACGCCCGAGCTGGTGACCGCGATGCGGCTGGCGCCCAGCGGCCGGTGCAGCGCCGACAGGTACGCCGCCAGCGCCTCGCGCAGCGCGGGCAGCCCGAGGTTGTGCGAATAGAAGGTCTCGCCGGCGGCCAGCGAGCGCGCCGCGGCGTCGCACACCGCCGCCGGCGTGGGCTCGTCACTCTCGCCGAACCAGAACGCGAGCACGTCGTCGCGGCCGAGCGCGGCGTTGGCCACCTCGCGGATCTTCGAGCCGGGCAGCGCGGCGATGCGCGCCGGCAGCACCACCGGCGTCGGTGGCGGCCGGGTGCTCATCCGGGCCACGTCATGCGGCACGCGTGCGGCTGCGCGACCTCGTCGGCCGAGAACGTGCGCACCGTGCGAAAGCCGAAGCCCGAGCCCTCGACGTCGTGCGCGACGCCGGGGCGGCCGGCACGGTCCATCACGCTGACGACGAGCGACTGCTGCAGCTGGTGGTCGGCGGCGCGCATCGTGCCGCGGTGCACGCCGCCCAGCGTCGCACCGTCGTGGGACAGGCCCGACAGCGCCTGCGCCACCGCCAGCGGCTCGGCGCTGCCGGCACGCTCGATCGCCGCGGCCAGCATCTCGATCATCAGCTGCATGCGCGCGTGCACGTAGTCGTCGCGCGGATCGGGGAAGCGCCGGCGGAACTCGGCGTAGAACGCCTGCGACGCCGCGCCGCTCACGTTGGGATGCCACTCGGCCACCGCGAGCACGCGCCCGACGCCGGCCTCGCCGATCGCCGCCGGCGCGCCGAGCGCGTTGCCGTAGAAGGTGTAGAACTTCAGCGACTCGCCGAGGTCGCGCACCGCGCGCACGAGCTGCGTCAGGTCGTTGCCCCAGTTGCCGGTCAGCACGGCCTGCGCGCCGCTGGCGCGGATCTTCGTCGCGTACGGCAGGAAGTCCTTCACCCGGCCGAGCGGGTGCAGTTCGTCGCCGACGATCTCGATGTCGGGCCGCGCCGCGGCGATCATCGCGCGCGCCTGCCGCGCGACGTGCTGGCCGAAGCTGTAGTCCTGGTTGATCAGGTACAGGCGCCGCACCTCGCGGTCGCTGCGCAGGACCTCGACGAGCGCCGCGAGCCGCATGTCGGCGTGCGCGTCGAAGCGGAAGTGCCACGGGCTGCAGCGCTCGTTGGTCAGGCTCGGGTCGACGGCCGAGTAGTTCAGCAGGATCGCGCGTCGGGCGGGGTCGCGCTCGTTGTGCTTGTTCAGCGCATCGATCAGCGCCGCGGCCACCGCCGAGCTGTTGCCCTGCAGCACGAAGCCGATGCGCTGGTCGATCGCGCTGCGCAACAGCGCCAGCGCCTCCTCGGCCTGGCCCTTGCTGTCGAAGCGCACCAGTGCGAGCGGGCGCCGTCCGCCGGGCAGCGCGACGCCGCCGCGTGCATTGACGCGCTCGACCGCCCACTGCAGGTTGCGAAACACGGCCTCGCCGGCGTTGGCGAACGGGCCCGACAGGCCTTCGATCAGCGCCAGACGCAGCGGCGCGGCAGGGGCCTGCGCGACGGCCGGCGGCAGCAGCGCACCGGCGGCGAGCGCGAGCAGCGCGCGACGCGCAACGGGTTGATTCATCTCAATGTCTTGGGGTTGAAAACGGGCCTGCCGGCTCGCATAGTCACAGCGGCCCGATGACCGTCGCGGCGCGACGGTCCGTGTTCAACCCGATTCTAGGAGGACGCCATGTTTCCGCTGAGCACATCCCGCAGCAGCAACGACCTCGCGCGCTCGTTCGAGCGCCTGTTCGACGAGAGCTTCGAGCGCTTCTTCGGCCTCGCCCCGCGCGGTGAAGGCGGCACGCGCACGCCGGCGCTCGACGTGCACGAGTCCGACAAGGCCTACACCGTCAAGCTCGACCTGCCCGGCGTCGACAAGAAGGACGTCAAGATCAGCATCGACGGGCGCCTCGTGACGGTGCAGGCCGAAACCAAGAAGGAAGAAGAGAAGAAGGAAGGCGAGCGCGTCGTCTACCGCGAGCGCTCGATGTCGAGCTATGCGCGCAGCTTCACGCTGCCGCAGGACATCGACGAAGGCGCGTCGAGCGCGAAGATGGACAACGGCGTGCTGACGCTGACGCTGGCCAAGAAGGAGCCGGCGCAGACCAAGCGCATCACGGTCTCCTGAGGCTGGCAAGGCGGGCCGCTCAGGCTTCGTCGAGCGGCCAGCGCGGCCTGACGTCGAACGCCGCGTCGGTCTGCGGTGCGGCGATGCCGGCTTGCAGCCGCATCGCCGCGGCGAGCGCGATCATCGCGCCGTTGTCGGTGCACAGGTGCAGTTCGGGGTAGTGCACGCGCACGCCCCGCGCAGCGCAGGCGGCGTCGAGCTGCGCGCGCAGCCGCCGGTTGGCGCCGACGCCACCGGCCACGACCAGCCGCTTCAGTCCGGTCGCGTGCAGCGCACGCATCGACTTGGCGACCAGCACGTCGACGATCGCGGCCTGCGTCGCCGCAGCGAGGTCGGCGCGCGACTGCTCGCACGGTGCGTCGCCGAGCTTGCGCAGCTGCGTCAGCACCGCCGTCTTCAGCCCGGCGAACGAGAAGTCGAGGTCGGCGCTGTGCAGCAGCGGGCGCGGCAGCGCGAACGCGCTCGCGTCGCCGAACTCGGCCAGCCGCGCCAGCGCCGGACCGCCGGGGTAACCGAGGCCGAGCAGCTTGGCCGTCTTGTCGAAGGCCTCGCCGGCGGCGTCGTCGATCGTCTCGCCGAGCAGCGTGTAGCGGCCCATGCCGTCGACGCGCATCAGCTGCGTGTGTCCGCCCGAGACGAGCAGCGCGACGAACGGGAACCGCGGCGCGTCGGCCGACAGGAACGGCGACAGCAGATGCCCCTCGAGGTGGTGCACGCCCAGCAGCGGACGGCCGAGCGCCGTGCCCAGCGCGCACGCCAGCGCGGCGCCCGTGAGCAGCGCGCCCGCGAGGCCCGGCCCGCGCGTATAGGCGACGACGTCGACATCGGCCAGCGCGAGCCGCGCGTCGGCCATGACCTGCCGCACCAGCGGCACGAGCCGGCGGATGTGGTCGCGCGACGCAAGCTCGGGCACGACGCCGCCGTAGGCCTCGTGCATCGCGACCTGGCTGTGCAGCGCGTGCGCGAGCAGCCGTGGCAGCGCGTCGTCGGCCCTGTCCGTAGCCTCGACCAGCGCGACGCCGGTCTCGTCGCACGACGACTCGATCCCCAGCACCCTCATCGCGCGGCAGTGTAGCCACCCGCGTCGCTGGATCTGGATCAAGCGCGGCACGCGCCGCGCCCGTACCATCGCGCGAGCCGACTCCCCGATGCACTGCCGATGTCGAACCGCCGCCGCTTCATGACCCTGTCCGCGCTGCCGCTGGCCGGCGGCGCGCTGGCTGCCACCGCGACCCGCGCCGCCGATGCGCCGAAGGCCGAGCGCTTCCCCGGCGACCCGCCGCAGCACAAGGTCGTCTACCAGCTCAACGAAGCCGACAACGCCTACATCGAGCACATCCTGAACTCGGTCGGCGCGATGATTGGCAAGTACCAGGACAACGTCGCGATCGCCGTCGTCGTCTTCGGCCCCGGCATCCACCTGCTGGCCAAGAACCCCAAGCGCCCCGTGGCGGCGGCGCTGCGCCAGCGCGTGATCAGCCAGGCGCGCGACTACGGCGTGACCTTCATCGCCTGCGGCAACACGATGAAGACGCTGGGCTGGACCGCGCAGGACCTCGTCGAGGTCGCCAAGGTCGAGGAGGTCGGTGCGGCAACGCTGATGGAACTGCAGGAGCAGGGCTACGCCTACATCGCGTGGTGAGGCCGCCGCGATGGCACGCCCCTTGCGTGCAGCGTGGTCGACACTGGAGCGCGGTGTCTGTCTATCTCCTCAGCAGGGCGATGCCCTTTGACACGCCTCCCCTCGCGGGAGGCGTTCTTTTTTCGCCCCTCGACGGTGCGCGGCGCACCGACAGCGGGCAGCCCGGCGTTCAGCCGTGCTGCTCCTTGGCGTGGTTGATCGAGTACTTCGGGATCTCGATCGTCACGTCGCGGTTGGACAGGATCGCCTGGCAGCTCAGCCGCGAGGTCGGCTCGAGGCCCCAGGCCCGGTCGAGCAGGTCCTCTTCGGCCTCGTCCATCTCGCCGAGCGACTCGTAGCCCTCGCGCACGACGACGTGGCACGTCGTGCAGGCGCAGCTCATCTCGCACGCGTGCTCGATCGCGATGCCGTTGTCGAGCAGCGCCTCGCAGATCGAGGTGCCGGCGGGCGCCTCGATGACGTCGCCTTCGGGGCAGTACTCGGCGTGCGGCAGGACGGTGATGGTGGGCATCGGTGGTCAGACTTCCTCGACCTTGCGGCCGGCGAGCGCGGCACGGATGCCGCGGTTCATGCGCATCGCAGCGAAGGGTTCGGTGCCTTCGGCGAGCGCCTTGACGGCGTCGTCGATCGCGTGGGCGTCGCTGCCGGCGGCGGCGGCGACGGTGCGCTCGACGAGCGCCTCGATCGCGGCGCGCTCGGCGTCGCCGAGCAGGTCGCCGTCGGCGGCGAGCGCCGAGCGCGTGGCGAGCACCATGCGCTCGGCCTCGACGCGCGCCTCGCGCAGCGCGCGCGCGGCCATGTCTTCCTCGGCGCGGGCGAAGCCCTCCTGCAGCATGCGCGCGATCTCGTCGTCGCCGAGCCCGTAGCTCGGCTTGACGGCGACCTTGGCCTCGACGCCCGAGGTCAGTTCGCGCGCCGAGACCTGCAGCAGGCCGTCGGCGTCGACCTCGAACGTGACGCGGATGCGCGCCGCGCCGGCAGCCATCGGCGGGATGCCGCGCAGCTCGAAGCGCGCGAGCGAGCGGCAGTCGGCGACCAGTTCGCGCTCGCCCTGCACGACGTGGATCGCCATCGCCGTCTGGCCGTCCTTGAACGTCGTGAAGTCCTGCGCCTTGGCCACCGGGATCGTGCTGTTGCGCTCGATGATGCGCTCGACCAGCCCGCCCATCGTCTCGATCCCCAGCGACAGCGGGATCACGTCGAGCAGCAGGATCTCGCCGTCGGGCGCGTTGCCGGCGAGCTGGTTGGCCTGGATCGCCGCGCCGATCGCGACGACCTCGTCCGGGTTGACGTCGACCAGCGGCTCGCGCCCGAACAGCTCGCCCACCGCGACGCGCACCTGCGGCATGCGCGTCGAGCCGCCGACGAGCACGACGCCGTGCACCTCGTCGCGGCCGACCTTCGCGTCGCGCAGCACGCGCCGCACCGCGGCGAGCGTGCGCTCGAGCAGCGGGCGCGTCAGCGACTCGAACTGCGCGCGCGTGACCTCGACCTCGAGCGGCCCGTCGGACAGGCTCGCGCGCAGCTGCGCCGTCGCCGCACCCGTCAGCGCCTCCTTCGCGGCGCGTGCGGCGACCAGCACGGCGCGCTTGTCCTGCGCGCTCGTCGCGCGGCGGCCGGCCTGCGCGAGCGCCCACTGCGCCAGCGCCGCGTCGAAGTCGTCGCCGCCGAGCGCGGCGTCGCCACCGGTGGCCACGACCTCGAACACGCCCTTGGTCAGCCGCAGCAGCGAGATGTCGAACGTGCCGCCGCCGAGGTCGTAGACGGCGTACAGCCCTTCGGCGCCGCGGTCGAGACCGTAGGCCACCGCGGCGGCGGTCGGCTCGTTGATCAGCCGCAGCACGTTCAGGCCGGCGAGCTTCGCGGCGTCCTTCGTCGCCTGGCGCTGCGCGTCGTCGAAGTACGCGGGCACCGTGATCACGGCGCCGAACAGCTCGGCGTCGAACGTGTCCTCGGCGCGCTGGCGCAGCGCGGCGAGGATCTCGGCCGAGACCTCGACCGGCGTCTTGACGCCGTCGCGCGTCTCGATCGCGACCATCCCGGGGCGGTCGACGAAGCGGTACGGCAGCCGCTCGGGGTGGGCGATGTCGGCCAGCCGCCGGCCCATGAAGCGCTTGACCGAGACGATCGTGTCGTGCGGGTCGTCGGCCTGCGCGGCGAGCGCGTCGTGGCCGATCTGGCGCCGGCCGCCTTCGAGGTAGCGCACCGCCGACGGCAGGATCACGCGGCCCTGCGCGTCGGGCAGGCACTCGGCCACGCCGTGGCGCACCGCGGCCACCAGCGAGTGCGTGGTGCCGAGGTCGATGCCCACCGCCACGCGCCGCTGGTGCGGGTCGGGGGCCTGGCCGGGTTCGGAGATCTGCAACAGCGCCATGGCCGTCATTGTCCCAGCGCGTCGAGCCGGCGGGCGACGTCGTCGCGAAAGCGCGCGACGAACATGAGGGCTCTGACGGTGCCTGCAGCGGCGGCGAAGTCGCCCTCGTCGTCGATCTGGCGCGCAAGGTCGTCGAGCATGCGGCGCTGCGCCGCCGCGACCTCGGCGTCGATCGCCTCGATGGCGGCGGCATCGCCGGCCTCGGCCAGTGCCTCGCGCCACTGCATCTGCTGCAGCAGGAACGCCGGCGGCATCGCGGTGTTGTCGTGCAGCCCGACCGGCACGCCGGCCAGCTCGCACAGGTACGCCGCGCGCTGCAGCGGGTCGCGCAGCCGGCGGTACGCCTCGTTGACGCGCACCGACCACTGCATCGCCACGCGCTGCGCTGCGGCACCCTGCGCGGCAAAGCGGTCGGGGTGCACCTGTGCCTGCAGCGTGCGCCGCTGCGCGTCGAGCTCGGCCACGTCGAGCGCGAAGCGGCGCGGCAGCGCGAACAGCGTGAAGTCGTCGTCGGCGAGGTTCACGCCGCTGCCTTCGCGGGCAAGGCCTTGCGCATGAACACGCTCAGGCCGTTGTCGGGGTAGCCGGCGAACGCGCCGCAGCGCGTGTAGCCGGCGCGCTCGTACAGGCGCAGCGCCTCGTGCTGGTCGCGGCCGGTCTCGAGCAGCGCCAGGCCGATGCCGTCGGCGACGAGCACGCGCTCGAGTGCGGCGAGCAGCCGCGCGCCGATGCGCTGGCCGCGATGCGCCGGGTCGACCATCATGCGCTTGACCTCGCCGTACGGCATGCCACCGGTCGCGGCCTCGCCCGGCATGCGGCGCACCGCGGCGCAGCCGACGACGTCGCCGCCGCGCCGCGCGACGAGGAACGTCACCTCGGGCGCCATCAGCGCCGGCACGTCGAGGATGTGGTTGTCCTCGGGCGCATACAGGCTCGCGAGGTAGGCGTCGAGACGGTCGAGCAGCGCGACGACGGCGCGCTGGTCGGGACGTTCGGCGGCGATGGCGAGGTCGTCGGGCATCGGGAAAAGAACGGGCGCGGCCGTCGGCCGCGCCCGGGGGTGGCAGCGCGTCACACGCGGAACGACTCGCCGCAGCCGCAGCGGTCCTTCTCGCGCGGATTGTGGAACTTGAAACCCTCGTTGAGCCCCTCGCGCACGAAGTCGAGCTCGGTCCCGTCGATGTACGGCAGGCTCTTCGGGTCGACGAGCACCTTGACGCCGTGACCCTCGAACACGTGGTCCTCCGGCGCGATCTCGTCGGCGTACTCGAGCTTGTACGCCAGCCCCGAGCAGCCGGTGGTCTTGACGCCCAGGCGCACGCCGATGCCCTTGCCCCGGCGGGCCAGGTAGCGCGTGACGTGCCGCGCGGCGGCTTCGGTCAGCGTGACCGCCATGGCACTCAGTGCGAGCCGGCCGGCGCGCCGTGCTTGGCCCTGTAGTCCTCGACGGCGGCCTTGATCGCGTCCTCGGCGAGGATCGAGCAGTGGATCTTGACCGGCGGCAGCGCGAGCTCCTCGGCGATCTGCGTGTTCTTGATCGTCAGCGCCTCGTCGAGCGACTTGCCCTTGACCCACTCGGTGACGAGCGAGCTCGACGCGATCGCCGAGCCGCAGCCGTAGGTCTTGAAGCGCGCGTCCTCGATCAGCCCCGTCTCGGGGTTGACCTTGATCTGCAGCTTCATCACGTCACCGCACGCCGGCGCGCCGACCATGCCGGTGCCCACCGTCTCGTCGCCCTTGTCGAACGAGCCGACGTTGCGCGGGTTCTCGTAGTGGTCGATGACTTTGTTGCTGTAGGCCATGTCTACTGCTCCTTGCTGCTTCGTCAGTGCGCAAGCCCTGCGGCCTGCATGCCGCAGGGCCTGCCCACCGCGAGAGACCGTCCGCAGGGACGGTCTCTCGTCAGTGGGCAGTCCATTGGATCGTGTTGAGGTCGATGCCGTCCTTGTACATCTCCCACAGCGGCGACAGCTCGCGCAGCTTCGCGACGCGGTCCTTCAGCGTGGTGACGACGTAGTCGATCTCTTCCTCGGTCGTGAAGCGGCCGATCGTCATGCGCAGGCTCGAGTGCGCGAGCTCGTCGCTGCGGCCGAGCGCGCGCAGCACATAGCTCGGCTCGAGGCTCGCCGAGGTGCACGCCGAGCCTGACGACACCGCGATGCCCTTGATGCCCATGATCAGGCTCTCGCCCTCGACGTAGTTGAACGACGCGTTGACGTTGTGCGGCACGCGGTGCTCGAGGCTGCCGTTGATGTAGACCTGCTCGATGTCGGCGATGCCGCGCAGCAGCCGCTGCTGCAGCATGCGGATGCGTTCGAGCTCGGTGCCCATCTCTTCCTTGGCGATGCGGAACGCCTCGCCCATGCCGACGCACTGGTGCGTGGGCAGCGTGCCGCTCCTCATGCCGCGCTCGTGGCCGCCGCCGTGCATCTGCGCCTCGAGACGCACGCGCGGCTTGCGCCGCACGTAGAGAGCCCCGATGCCCTTGGGCCCGTAGGTCTTGTGCGACGCCAGACTCATCAGGTCGACCGGCAACGTCTTGACGTCGATCGGCATCTTGCCGGTGGCCTGCGCGGCGTCGGTGTGGAAGATGATGCCGCGCTCGCGGCACATCGCGCCGATCGTCGCGATGTCCTGGATCACGCCGATCTCGTTGTTGACGAGCATCACGGAGGCCAGGATCGTGTCGGGACGCAGCGCGTCCTTGAAGCGGTCGAGGTCGAGCAGACCGTCTTCCTTGACGTCGAGGTAGGTCACCTCGAAGCCGTCGCGCTCGAGCGCGCGGCAGGTGTCGAGCACCGCCTTGTGCTCGGTCTTGACGGTGACGATGTGCTTGCCGCGCGTCTTGTAGAAGTGCGCCGCGCCCTTGAGCGCGAGGTTGTCGCTCTCGGTGGCCCCCGAGGTCCAGACGATCTCGCGCGGGTCGGCGCCGATCAGGTCGGCGACCTGCGCGCGCGCCTTCTCGACGGCTTCCTCGGCCTCCCAGCCCCACGCGTGGCTGCGCGACGCCGGGTTGCCGAAGTGCTCGCGCAGCCACGGGATCATCGCGTCGACGACGCGCTGGTCCACCGGGTTGGTGGCGCCGTAGTCCATGTAGATCGGGAAGTGGGGGGTCATGTCCATCGGCCGTGGCCTCGTCCAGTCCGTCGCGTGAATTACTTCGTCAATGCGCCGCCGAGCGCGAACACCGAGTTCGGCGCCGTGACCTTGATCGGCTTGACCACCGGCACGCTCGAGATCGCGCGCTTGACCGGCGCCTCCTCGATCGACACGCCCTTGGCGATCTGCTCGTCGACCAGCTTCTTCAGCGTGATCGAGTCGAGGTACTCGATCATCTTCTGGTTCAGGCTGGCCCACAGGTCGTGCGTCATGCACTTGCCGGTGTCCTCGCCCATGCAGCCTTCCTTGCCGCCGCAGCCGGTGGCGTCGATCGGCTCGTCGACGGCGACGATGATGTCGGCCACCGTGATGTCCTCGGCCTTGCGGCCGAGCGAATAGCCGCCGCCCGGCCCGCGGGTGCTCTCGACGAGCTCGTGCCGGCGCAGCTTGCCGAACAGCTGCTCGAGGTACGACAGCGAGATCTGCTGGCGGGCGCTGATGGCGGCCAGGGCCACCGGCCCCGAGTGGGAGCGCAGTGCCAGATCGATCATCGCGGTGACGGCAAATCGGCCCTTGGTGGTGAGACGCATCGACAACTCCTTTCGCCTTGCGGCATCGCTGACCCGAAATGTGCGCCGGTGGCGCGCCCTCGTGACGGCGGACCGATCGGATCCGCCGCGGCCGATACCGCGACCGGGCCCGCGATGACGGGCCCCGCATCGGAACGGCCGATCGCTATTCCGAGCGTTTGAGTCGAGTATACGTGAAGCCGAGTCTTTCGGTCGAGTTTGCGCGCGTTGGTTCCCTTACGGCCTCAGGGTTGTCGCGCACAGGTGGTCGAGCAGTCCCTCGCAGGCGTCCTCGACGAGGTCGAGCACGCGCTCGAACCCGTCGGCGGCGCCGTAATACGGGTCGGGTACCTCGTCGACCGCGTGCCGGCGCGCGAAGCGCATCAGCAGCTCGACCCGTGCCCCGGCGCCGGGCGGCCGCAGCTCGAGCAGCTGGGCGAGGTTGTCGCGATCCATCGCGAGGATCAGGTCGAAACGCTCAAAGTCAGTGGCCTGCACGCGGCGTGCGCGCAGCGGCGCGAGGTCGTAGCCGCGCCGCGCGCCGTGCGCCTGCGCGCGGGGGTCGGGGGGCTCGCCGGCGTGCCAGCCGTGCGTGCCGGCCGAGTCGACCTCGACGCGCCGCGCCAGCCCGCGCAGCGCCGCCTGCGTGCGCAGCACCGCCTCGGCGGTCGGCGAGCGGCAGATGTTGCCCATGCACACCATCAGCACGCGCGTCGTCGGCACGAGGACGTTCGTCATGCCGCCTCCGAGGCGCCGCCGGCCAGCAGGTTCCGCGCGTCGGCCCACAGCCGCGGCAGCGTGACGCGCGGCGAGTCGGCGTGCGCGAGCGCGGCCGCCTGTCCCGCCCAGGCCTGCAGGTGCCGCAGGTCGCCGGCCGCTTCGGCGGCCTGGCGCATCGCCGCGGTCAGCCCGCGCTGCACCGGGTACGGCGCGGGCGGCGGCGCGTCCGGCGCGGCGGCGGCGCGCACGTAGTCGGTCGCGATCGCGCGGCCCCAGCGGCCGGAGAACGCGCGCGTCAGCCGCGTCGCCTCGGGCGCGAGCGTGGCCAGCGCGGCGGCCCAGCACGGCGCGACGCCGGCCTCGGGCGTGCGCAGCAGCGCGGTGCCGAGCTGGACCGCGCTCGCACCGAGCAGCAGCGCGGCGGCCACGCCGCGCGCATCGGCGATGCCGCCGGTGGCGACCACCGGCACGTCGACCGCGTCGACGACCTGCGGCAGCAGCGCGAACAGCCCGACGGCCTCGTCGCGCGCCCGCGCGGCGTCGAACGCGCCGCGGTGGCCACCGGCCTCGGCGCCCTGCGCGACGATCACGTCGGCGCCGGCCGCGGCGGCGGCGCGCGCCTCGGCCACCGTCGTCACGTTGGCGAACCACGCGATGCCGGCGTCCTTCAGCCGCTGGACGACGCGCTCGGGGTACAGCCCCATGATCGACGACGCGGCCGTCGGACGTGCCGCGAGCAGCGCCTCGCACTGCGCCGCGAAGTCGGGCGGGCGCGCGTCACCGGCGTCGGGGGGCACCGGCGGGCCGTGGCGCGCGAGGAACGCGCGCAGCGCCTCCTCGTGCGTCGCGTCGCGCACGGGCGGTGGGTCGGGGATCCAGAGGTTGATCTGCAGCGGCCGGTCGCCCGTGCGGCGGTACGCGGCGACCCACTCGGCAATCGCCGGAGGCGGCATTGGCAGTGCGCCGAGCGCGGCCATCCCGCCGGCGTCGGCCACTGCCGCCGCGAGCGCGACCGGGCTCGCGCCAGCCATCGGCGCCATCAGCACAGGCAGCCGCAGGCCGAAGCGCGCGGCGAACGCTTCGGCGCGCGCGAGCGCCGCGCTCACGGCTTGCCCCCGGCGACGAGCGGCACGACGTTGGCGTCGTGCCCCGGCCCGCCGAAGGCCTGCTCGCGCAGCAGCGCGAGCTGGTCGCGGAGGCGCGCGGCCTTCTCGAACTCGAGGTTTTTCGCGTGCTCGAGCATCTGGCGCTCGAGCAGCTTGATGCGCTTGCCGAGGTCCTTCTCGGACAGTGCCTCGACCTCGGCCGCGGCCTGCGCGCGCTGCAGGTCGTCCTTCGCGGCGCGATCGGAGACGACGCCGTCGATCAGGTCGCGCACCTGCTTGCGGATGCCCTGCGGCACGATGCCGTGCTCGGCGTTGTAGGCGATCTGCTTGGCGCGCCGGCGCTCGGTCTCGCCGATCGCGCGCCGCATCGACTCGGTGATCTGGTCGGCGTAGAGGATCGCCTTGCCGTGCACGTTACGTGCTGCGCGGCCGATGGTCTGAATAAGGCTCCTCTCGGCACGCAGGAAGCCCTCCTTGTCGGCGTCGAGGATCGCGACCAGCGACACCTCGGGGATGTCGAGCCCCTCGCGCAGCAGGTTGATGCCCACCAGCACGTCGAACGTGCCCAGCCGCAGGTCGCGGATGATCTCGACGCGCTCGACGGTGTCGACGTCGCTGTGCAGGTAGCGCACCTTGACGCCGTTGTCGGCCAGGTAGTCGGTCAGCTGCTCGGCCATGCGCTTGGTCAGCGTCGTGATCAGCACGCGCTCGTGCCGCTCGACGCGCTCGCGGATCTCCTGCAGCACGTCGTCGACCTGGGTCGTTGCCGGGCGCACCGCGATCTCGGGGTCGACGAGCCCCGTCGGGCGCACGACCTGCTCGACGACCTGCCCCGAGTGCTCGCGCTCGTAGTCGGCGGGGGTGGCACTGACGAAGATCGCCTGGCGCATCTTGCGCTCGAACTCCTCGAACTTCAGCGGCCGGTTGTCGAGCGCGCTGGGCAGCCGGAAGCCGTAGTCGACGAGCGTCTGCTTGCGCGCGCGGTCGCCGTTGTACATGCCGCCGAGCTGGCCGATCAGCACGTGGCTCTCGTCGAGGAACATGATCGCGTCGGCGGGCAGGTAGTCCACCAGCGTCGGCGGCGGCTCGCCGGGCTTGGCGCCCGAGAGGTGGCGCGTGTAGTTCTCGATGCCCTTGCAGTGGCCGACCTCCTGCAGCATCTCGAGGTCGAAGCGCGTGCGCTGCTCGAGGCGCTGCGCCTCGACGAGCTTGCCCGCGGCGACCAGTTCGGCCAGGCGCTCGCGCAGCTCGGCCTTGATGCCGTCGATCGCGCGCAGCACCTGCTCGCGCGGGGTCACGTAGTGGCTCGACGGGTAGACGACGAAGCGCGGCACCTTCTGGCGGATGCGCCCCGTGAGCGGGTCGAACAGCGCGAGCGACTCGACCTCGTCGTCGAACAGCTCGATGCGCACCGCCAGCTCGCTGTGCTCGGCCGGGAAGACGTCGATCTGGTCGCCGCGCACGCGGAACGTCCCGCGCGCGAAGTCGGTGTCGCCGCGCGTGTACTGCATGCGCACGAGCTGCGCGATCGCGTCGCGCTGGCCGAGCCGGTCGCCCACGCGCACGATGAAGCGCATCTGCGTGTAGTCCTCGGGCTTGCCGATGCCGTAGATCGCGCTGACGGTGGCCACGACGACGACGTCGCGCCGCTCGAGGATGCTCTTGGTGGCCGACAGCCGCATCTGCTCGATGTGCTCGTTGATCGAGCTGTCCTTCTCGATGAACAAGTCGCGCTGCGGGACGTAGGCTTCGGGCTGGTAGTAGTCGTAGTAGCTGACGAAGTACTCGACAGCGTTCTTCGGGAAGAACTCGCGGAACTCGCTGTACAGCTGCGCGGCGAGCGTCTTGTTCGGCGCGAACACGATCGCCGGGCGGCCGAGCCGCGCGATCACGTTGGCCATCGTGAACGTCTTGCCCGAGCCGGTGACGCCGAGCAGCGTCTGGTAGCTCAGGCCGTCGCGCACGCCGTCGACGAGCTGTGCGATCGCCGCCGGCTGGTCGCCCGCCGGCGGGTACGGCTGGTACAGCTGGAACGGCGAGTCGGGGAACGAGACGAACTCGCCCGCGGGCACATCGGCCGCGGGGGCGTCGGTCACGGTCGGTTCGGCCATCGGGGTTTCCCTGTACGACTCACTAAAATGCGGGCATCGGGTGTGCGTGCAAGCGCCGCCGAACCCGACAGCCTAACGCAGCGGCCTGCAGCGCGCTGCCCTCACCCGCCCCCACCCTGCCAGGAAGCACCATGACCTTGTTCGCCGCCGTCGAGATGGCCCCCCGCGACCCGATCCTGGGGCTCAACGAGCAGTTCGCCGCCGACCCGCGGCCGAACAAGGTCAACCTCGGCGTGGGCGTCTACACCGACGAGACCGGCAAGCTGCCGCTGCTGGCCTGCGTGCAGGCGGCCGAGAAGCAGCTGATGGAGGCGCCGAAGCCGCGCGGCTACCTGCCGATCGACGGCATCGCCGCGTACGACCAGGCGGTGCAGGCGCTGGTGTTCGGCGCCGACAGCGAGGCCTTCACGTCGGGGCGCGTGGCCACCGTGCAGGCGCTCGGCGGCACCGGCGCGCTGAAGGTCGGCGCCGACTTCCTGAAGAAGCTGCGGCCCGACGCCAAGGTGCTCATCAGCGACCCGAGCTGGGAGAACCACCGCGCCCTGTTCACCAATGCCGGATTCGAGGTCGAGACCTACCCGTACTACGACGCCGCGACGCGCGGCGTGAACTTCGAGGGGATGCTCGCCGCGCTCGACGCGGCGCCGGCGGGCACGATCGTCGTGCTGCACGCGTGCTGCCACAACCCGACCGGCGCCGACCTGACGCCCGCGCAGTGGCGCCGCGTCGTCGACACGGTGAAGGCGCGCGGCCTGGTCGCGTTCCTCGACATGGCGTACCAGGGCTTCGGCGACGGCATCGCCGAGGACGGCGTCGCGGTGCGCGAGTTCCTCGCCAGCGGCGTCGACTTCTTCGTCGCGACCTCGTTCTCGAAGAGCTTCTCGCTGTACGGCGAGCGCGTCGGTGCGCTGAGCGTCGTGTGCGAGAACAAGGACGAGGCGGCGCGCGTGCTCAGCCAGCTCAAGATCGTGATCCGCACGAACTACAGCAACCCGCCGACGCACGGCGCGCAGGTCGTGGCCACCGTGCTGACGACGCCGGCGCTGCGCGCGCAGTGGGAGCAGGAGCTCGCCGGCATGCGCCAGCGCATCAAGGCGATGCGCGAGGCGCTGAAGCGCAAGCTCGAGGCCGCCGGCGTGCCCGGCGACCTCTCGTACATCACGCGCCAGAAGGGCATGTTCAGCTACTCGGGCATGAGCGCGGCGCAGATGCAGCGCCTGCGCAGCGAGTTCGGCGTCTACGGCGTCGACTCGGGGCGCGTCTGCGTGGCGGCGCTCAACGAACACAACCTCGACGCGGTGGCCAGCGCGATCGCGCACGTGATGCGCGGCTGACCGCGCACGCCCGCGCGGCAGGGCGCCCCTGTCGCCTCGGTGACAGGGGCCGGCGATTCGCGCCTCCACCCTACGTGTTTTCTCGCTTTTGGCACCCGCCGGGCCGCGGCAGCATCGGTTCCGGACGATAATGCTGCACTGCACAAAGAAGGCGGTGACGCGGCCGAGAGGGGCCGTGCCGCCGCCCGATGCGGGCAGGCCCGACGACGGAGGAAGCCCCGATGCTGTACCAGCTCTATGAAACACAGCGTGCGCTGATGGCGCCGTTCTCCGAGTTCGCCAGTGCCTCGGCGAAGCTGTACAGCCATCCGCTGTCGCCGTTCTCGCACACGCCGATGGCGCAGCGCGTCGCCGCCGGCTTCGACCTGCTGCACCGCCTGGCCAAGGAATACGAGAAGCCGGCGTTCGGAATCCACACGGTGCGCGTCGGCGGCGTCGACGTCGCGGTGCAGGAGAAGGTCGCGATCGAGAAGCCGTTCTGCCGGCTGCTGCGTTTCAAGCGCTTCACCGACGATCACGACGTGCTCGTCAAGATGAAGACGCAGCCGACCGTGCTCGTCGTCGCGCCGCTGTCGGGGCACCACGCGACGCTGCTGCGCGACACCGTGCGCAGCCTGCTGCAGGACCACAAGGTCTACATCACCGACTGGACCGACGCGCGCATGGTGCCGGTCGAGAAGGGCCCGTTTCACCTGCACGACTACGTGCACTACGTGCAGGAGTTCATCCGCCACATCGGCCCGGGCGTGCACGTGATGTCGGTGTGCCAGCCGACAGTGCCGGTGCTCGCGGCGGTGTCGCTGATGGCCAGCGACGGCGAGTTCACGCCGCGCACGCTGACGATGATGGGCGGCCCGATCGACGCGCGCAAGTCGCCCACCGCGGTCAACAACCTGGCGATGAACAAGAGCCACTCGTGGTTCGAGAACAACGTCATCTACCGCGTGCCGCCGAACTACCCGGGCGCGGGACGTGCCGTCTACCCCGGCTTCCTGCAGCACACCGGCTTCGTCGCGATGAACCCGGACCGGCACCTGTCGTCGCACTACGACTACTTCCTCGACCTGATCCGCGGCGACGGCGACAGCGCCGAGGCGCACCGCCAGTTCTACGACGAGTACAACGCCGTGCTCGACATGCCGGCCGAGTACTACCTCGACACGATCAAGGTCGTGTTCCAGGACTTCGCGCTCGTCAACGGCACGTGGCGCGTCAAGGGCCGGCTCGTGCGCCCGCAGGACATCACCGGCACCGCGCTGCTGACCGTCGAGGGCGAGCTCGACGACATCTCGGGCGCCGGCCAGACCAAGGCCGCGCACGCGCTGTGCACCGGCATCCCGGTCGAGCACCAGTTCCACTACGACGTGCCCGGCGCCGGCCACTACGGCATCTTCTCGGGCCGGCGCTGGCGCGAGATGGTCTACCCGCGCGTGCGCGACTTCATCGCCAACTTCCACGGCGCGCACCCCGGCGACGTGCCGCGGCCGATCAAGATGGTCGAGGTGCCGGGCGCGCCGCACGTGCCCCCCGGCACGCCACCGCGCCGTCGCCGCACCGGCACGAAGACGGCGACGCGCGCCGCCGCCGCGTCGGGCCGCAAGACCTCCCCGCGCCGCGCGCAGCGCTGAACCCGGCCGGCGCCACGGCCGTGCCGGCTGCGGCGCGCGCCGCCGCTCGATAATCGGCGAGTGACCCCCGCCGAGCCTTCGCACGCCTCGCTGGCCGACGCCATCGACGCCGTGCTGCCGCAGACGCAGTGCACGCGCTGCGGCTACCCCGACTGCCGCCGCTATGCCGAGGCGATCGCCGCCGGCGAGGCACCGATCAACCAGTGCCCGCCCGGCGGCGCCGAGGGCATCCGGCGGCTGGCCGCAGTCACCGGACGGCCGGTGATCCCGCTGAACCCGGCGCACGGCACCGAGGGCCCGCGCGCGGTGGCGGTGATCGACGAGGCGTGGTGCATCGGCTGCACGCTGTGCATCAAGGCCTGCCCGGTGGACTGCATCGCCGGCGCGAGCAAGCGCATGCACACCGTGATCGAGGACGACTGCACCGGCTGCGAGCTGTGCGTGCCGGCGTGCCCGGTCGCCTGCATCGCGATGCTGCCCGTCACCGGCACGCGCACCGGCTGGGACGCGTGGAGCCCCGAGCAGGCCGCCGCCGCGCGCGAGCGCTACGCGTTCCACCGCTTCCGCCTCGAGCGCGATCGGCGCGAGAACGACGAGCGCCTCGCCGCGAAGGCCCAGGCCAAGCTCGCCGACCTCGAGCAGCACAGCCGCCTGACCGACCCCGAGATGCTGGCCAAGAAGCGCGCCGTCGTCGAAGCGGCGCTGGCCCGTGCGCGCGCGCGCCGGCAGGAGCCGACATGAAGACCGAGGACATCGAGCCGTTCTTCGCGACGCTGAAGGCGGCCAACCCGACACCGACGACCGAGCTCGAGTTCACGACCCCGTTCGAACTGCTCGTGGCCGTGCTGCTGTCGGCGCAGGCCACCGACGTCAGCGTCAACAAGGCCACGCGGCGGCTGTTCGCGGTGGCCAACACGCCGCAGAAGATGCTCGCGCTCGGCGTCGACGGCGTAGCCGAGTACATCAAGACGATCGGCCTGTACCGCAGCAAGGCCAAGCACCTGATCGAGACCTGCCGCATCCTCGTCGAGCGCCACGGCGGCGAGGTGCCGCGCTCGCGCGAGGCGCTCGAAGCGCTGCCCGGTGTCGGGCGCAAGACGGCCAACGTCGTGCTCAACGTCGCGTTCGGCGAGCCCACGATCGCGGTCGACACGCACATCTTCCGTGTCGCCAACCGCACCGGACTCGCGCCCGGCAAGACGCCGCTCGAGGTCGAGAAGCGGCTGCTCGAGCGCGTGCCGCCGCAGTACCTGCACGACGCGCACCACTGGCTGATCCTGCACGGGCGCTACGTGTGCCAGGCGCGCAAGCCGCTGTGCGAGCGCTGCGCGGTGCGGCGCTGGTGCGACAGCGGCCGCACGGCGCCACCGGGCTGAGCCGGCGGCCCGTGCGCGCGCCCGGCGCGCGGCGGGACGCCACGCGGCGACGAGGCACGGCGGCGGCGCGCCGCGCGGCGAGTCGCCGGCGTTCAGAAGTCGATGCGCACGCGCTGCTCGCGCCAGCGCAGCACGGCCTGGCGCGGCGCGATGCGCTCGAGCACGAGGTCGCGCGCGATCGTCTCGCCCTCGCGCAGCACGCGCCCGTCGAGCACGAGCAGCCGCGCCGAGGGCTGCGGCGAGTCGACCGCGCCGCCGACGACGAGCGGCGGCAACAGCGCGCGCTGCGCGGGCGGCAACTCGCTGAGCGCCATGACGGCGCCGGCGGCATCGGCCGACGGTGCTGCCGCGTCCGCCGGCGGTGGCGCGGGCCGCGCGGGGGGTGCCGTCGCGGCCGGTGGCGGCAGCGGCGGCAGGCTCGCCAGCGGCGGCGTGCGCGAGGCGGCCGGCGCCGCGGCGGTTGCTGCGGGTTCCACCGGCGCCGCAGCGACCGGCGCGGATGGCGCAGGGGCCGCCGGCACGACCGCCGCCGGCGCGGCCTCGGGCGCCGGCGCAGGCGGTGGCGCCGCGCGCCACCCCGCCCACACCGCGAGTGCGACGAGCACGGCGATGCCGGTCGCACCGAGCGCCCAGCGCGTGCGGCGCGGCAGCCCCGCCGCGTCGTCGGCCGCCGGCGGCACGGCCGGCGACTGCGCGTGCAGGCCGGGCGACTGACCGAGCGCGCGCTGCGCATCGGCGCGACGCAGGGCTTCGAGGATGTAGGACATGGCCGTGGGCGCCGCAGCGTCAGAGAGCGTCCAGACGCGGCTCGTCGACGCCGGCCGCGCGGTTGAGTTGCATCAGCGTCAGCGGCCCGGCGAGGCCGTCGGGCGGCAGCCCGTGCGCGGCCTGGAAGCGGCGCAGGCGCTCGCGCACCGGCAGCCCCTCGGGCGGGCCGACGCGGTCGAGCTGCTGCGCCAGCCAGCGCGCCGTCGCCGGGTCGGCGGGGTTCAGCGCCTGCCCGCGGTAGCCGCTCGGCGCGCGCCACAGCGTCGCGTACTCGCCGGTCCACAGCCCGGCGAGCACCGGCGCCGGCACGCGGAACTCGTCGTCGCCCAGTCGCAGCAGCGCCTCGCGCTCGTCGAGCGCGGCCAGCACGGCATGGCTCGGCGGTCCCCGTTCGTCGCGCAGCACGACGATCGCCGGGCGGCCGAGTCCGCGCAGCAGCGCCGGCGTGCCGTCGCGCCCGCGGTGGCAGTGCAGCGTCGCGTCGGCCGCGCCGGCACACGGGTCGTCGGCGACGGCCGCGACGCCCCAGCGCCGCGCGAGCTGCGCCCATGCCGCGGCCTCGTCCTGCGGCGCCGCGGCCAGGCGCGCGCGCAGCGCCTCGATCGCGTCGACCGCCGGTGCCGGCGGCGTCGACGGCGCGATCGACGCATCGGCCGGCGGGGCCGTCACGGCCGTGACCGCTGACGCGGCAGCGGGCGGTGCCGGCGCGGGCTCGGCCGCCACCGGCGCTGCCGCCCGCAGCGCTCGGGCGGCTTCGCCCCACCCGCCGGCGAGCCACACCGCGCCGGCGCCGGCTGCCACGGCGACCGCCACGGCCCCCGCGCCCCGCCACGCCCACCGCGTCGCCGCGCTCGACGCCGCCGGCGCGGCACCGAACACTTCGGCCGCCGCACGGTCGACGATGGCGCGGTCGGCCTGCGCGCGCCCGAGCGCGTAGGCACCGAGCAGCGCGCGGTCGGCGAGCAGGTTGATGCGCCGCGGCACGCCGCGGCTGTGGTGCACCAGCCGCGCGAGCGCGGCGCGGTCGAACGGCAGCGGCCCGTCGCGCCCGGCGGCGGCCAGCCGGTGCGCGACGTAGCGCACCGTCTCGGCCGCGTCGAGCGGCGCGAGGTGGTAGCGCGCGATCACGCGCTGCGCGAGCTGCTCCATCTCGGGCCGCGCGAGCAGCGCGCGCAGCTCGGGCTGGCCGATCAGCACGATCTGCAGCAGCTTGCGCTCGTTCGTCTCGAGGTTGGTCAGCAGCCGCAGCTGCTCGAGCACGGCCGCCGACAGCGCCTGCGCCTCGTCGATCACGAGCACGTTGTTGAAGCCGGCGGCGTGCGTGCGCAGCAGGTATTCGTTGAGCGCGTCGACGTGGTCCTTGCGCGTCGGGTGCGCACTGCCGTCGGCCGCCGCCACCGGGATGCGGAACTCGGCGCAGATCGTGCGCAGCAGCTCGATCACGTCGAGCGCCGGATTGAAGATGTAGGCCACGCGGCAGCGCGGCGGCACCTGCTCGAGAAAGGCGCGGCACACCGTCGTCTTGCCGGTGCCGACCTCGCCGGTCAGCACGACGAAGCCACCACCGCCGCCGACGCCGTACAGCAGGTGCGCGAGCGCCTCGCGGTGGCGCTCGCTCATGTACAGCAGGCGCGGGTCGGGGGCGATGGAGAACGGCTCGCGCTGCAGCCCGAAGTGGCGCTCGTACATGGGCGCGCAGGATAGCGCGACGCACCCTCAGCCCGCGCCGTGGCGCGCCGCCCACGCCGCGAACAGCCGGTGCAGCTGCTCGACGCCGTCGGTCAGCGCCGCCGGGCCGGGCTGCAGGATGTCGGCCGACTTGACCTCGTGTAGCTCGCCGTCGCGCACCGCCGGCACGTCGGCCCAGCCGGCACGCGCGGCGACATGCTCGGGGCGGAACTTCTTGCCGCACCACGAGCCGACGATGACGTCGGGCGCGCGTCGCACCGGCTCGAGCGCGTCGGCGACGACGCGGTCGCGCCCCATCGGCTGCACAGCGAGCTCGGGGAACACGTCGTCACCGCCGGCGATGCCGATCAGCTCGCTGACCCAGCGGATCGCGCTGATCATCGGCGCGTCCCACTCCTCGAAGTACACGCGCGGGCGCCTGGGCCACGCGGCGGCCGCCGCGGCGATCTGCGCGTGGCGCGCCTGGCAGCCGGCGATCCAGCGCTCGGCGCGGTCGCCGGCGCCGACCATCGACGCGACCAGGCGCAGCGTGTCGAAGATCTGGCCGACGCTGCGCTGGTTCGTCACCAGCACGTTGAGCCCGGCGCGGATCAGCTTGTCGGCCAGCGCGGCCTGCATGTCGGAGAAGCCGACGACGAGGTCGGGCTCGAGCGCGACGATCTGTTCGATGCGCCCGTCGAGGAAGTGCGAGACCTTGGGCTTTTCGGCGCGCGCGCGGCGCGGGCGCACCGTGTAGCCGCTTATGCCGACGATGCGGTGCTCCTCACCGAGCAGGTACAGCCACTCGGTGGTCTCCTCGGTCAGGCAGACGATGCGCTGCGGGCCCATGCGGCGATTGTCGGCGCGCGTCAGCGTGCCGCGACGACAGGCAGCGCGACCCAGCGCTCGCCGCCGGCGGTGGCCACGCGCTCGATCGCGACCGCGCCGTCGAACGCGTCGACGACCGCGGCGCGTACCGCCGCGTCGGCCGGCGCGCCGTCGGCGCGCAGGCGGCCGGCCACCATCACGAGCACGCGGTCGGCGGCGAGCGCGAGCGTCAGGTCGTGCAGCACGGCGGCCACCGCGGCGCCGGCGCGCGCGCGCGCCGCGAGGCTCGCGACGAGGGCACGCTGGTGCGGCACGTCGAGGTGCGTCGTCGGCTCGTCGAGCAGCAGCACCGGCGCATTCACCGCCAGCGCGCGCGCGATCAGCACGCGCTGGCGCTCGCCGCCAGACAGCTCGCCGAGGCGGCGCTCGGCGAACGCAGCGCATTCGGTCTCGGCCATCGCCGCGTCGACCGCGGCCTCGTCGGCGGCGGTGACGGCGCCGAACAGCCCGTGGTGCGGCAGGCGGCCCAGGCGCACGACGTCGCGCGCGGCGAGGTCGCCGTCGGCCTCGCCGTGCTGCGCGAGCCACGCGACGCGGCGCGCGCGCTCGCGCGGCGGCCAGTCGGCGAGCGCGCGGCCGTCGAGCTCGACGCGACCGGCGTGCGGCGCGCGCAGCCCGGCCAGCAGCGCGAGCAGCGTGCTCTTGCCGGCGCCGTTCGGCCCGACCAGCGCCGCCCACTCGCCGGCGCGCAAGTCGAGCGACACGCCGTCGACGACGCGGCGCGGGCCGTAGGCCAGCGCGAGGCCGTGCGCGCGCAGCGGCGTCATCGCGCACCTCCCCCGCCATGGCGGCGGCGCAGCAGCACGAGCAGGTAGACCCCGCCGAACACCGCCGTCAGCAGGCCCACCGGCAGCTCCTGCGGCACGCGCACGCTGCGCGCGGCGACGTCGGCGGCCAGCAGCAGCACGCCGCCGGCCAGCGCCGACAGCGCCAGCAGCGCCGCGTGGGTCACGGTGACGGCGCGGCGCACCAGGTGCGGCGCCACGAGTCCGACGAAGGCCACCAGCCCGGCGTGCGCCACCGCGGTGCCGGTGGCCAGCGCCATCGAGGCCACCAGCAGCAGGCGCACGCGCGCCAGCGGCACGCCCAGGCTCGCGGCGCTGGCCTCGCCGAGCACGAGCGCGTCGAGCGCGCGCGCGAAGCGCACCGCCAGCGGCAGCACGAGCGCGCCGACCGCGGCGAGCCACGCGACGCCGTCCCAGCCGAGGAAGGCCGTCGTGCCGAGCAGGAAGGCCTGCCGCGCGCGCAGCGCCGCCGGCGCCAGCAGCGCGAGCAGGTCGGCCAGCGCGCCGAGCAGCACGCCGACGACGACGCCGGCCAGCAGCAGCACCAGCGGCCGCCCGGCGCCGCCGGCCAGCACCAGCGCGAGCCCGACGCCGAGCAGCGCGCCGGCGAAGGCCCCGCCGACGACACCGAGCTGCAGCACGCCCGCCGCGAGCGACGCCGGCAGCGCCGCGACCAGTCCGGTGGCGGCGGCGAGCACCACCATCACGCCGAGCCCGGCGCCGGCGGCGCTGCCGAGCAGGAACGGGTCGGCCAGCGGGTTGCGGAACAGCCCCTGCGCGATCGCGCCGGCCAGTCCGAGCAGCGCGCCGACGAGCAGCGCACCCAGCGTGCGCGGCGCGCGCACCGCGGCGACGAGGTCCCACTCGTCGCGCCACGCCCACGACCAGCCGTCGCTGCCGGCGGCCAGCCCGCACGCGGCGAGCACCAGCGCCGCAGCACCCAGGCCCAGCGCCAGCGGCCCTGCGCCGGCGCGCCGTGATGACGCCGGCAGCGACGTCATCGCCCGTTGCCGAGCGCGGCGACGCAGTCGGCGATCACGTCGGCCGCCTCGTCCAGGCGCGGCCCCGGGCGCACGAGCAGGTCGTACTGCGCCGGCGCGAGCGCGCACACGTGCCCGGCGCGCAGCGCGTCGAGCCGCGCCCAGCCGGGACGCTGCGGCATCTGGGCCACCGCCTGCGCGGCGGCGACCACCAGCGCCGGCCGCGCGCGCAGCACGTATTCGGGGCTGACCTGCGGGAACGGCCCGAGCGCGGCCGGCACGATGTTGCGCAGGCCCAGCCGCGCGAGCAGCTCGCCGATGAACGAGGCCTCGCCGGCGGCGTGCGGCATCGGGGAGACCTCGACGTAGACGCGCTGCCCGCGCCACGCCGGCGGCACGCGCGCCGCGGCGGCCGCCACGCGCGCGTCGATGCGCTGCCACAGCCGCTCGCCGCCGCCCGGCACACCGAGCGCGCGCGCCAGCGTCTCGGTCGCAGCGCGCATCTCGGCCAGCGTGTCGGCCTGCAGCACGAGCACCGGCAGACCCAGCGCCTCGAGCCGAACACGCACGCGCGCGCCCGGCGCGACGATCACGAGGTCGGGCCGCAGCGCGACGATGCGCTCGACCTGCGCGTCCTCGAGCGAGCCGACCTGCGGCAGGTCGCGCACGCGCTCGGGCCAGTTCGAGTGGCGGTCGACACCGACGAGCCGCTCGCACGCGCCGAGCGCGCACGTGGCCTCGGTGAAGGCGGGCACCATCGAGACGATGCGCTGGGGGGGGCGGCCATCGGCGGCTGCAGCGACGGCACCCGCGAATGCGAGCACCGCCGCCGCGACTGCGCGTCGCCACCCGTCGGACCGCCCGACCACCGTCGCGCCGCCCTCAGGACTGCCAGGCCACGCGCACGAAGACGCTGCGCGGGCGGCCGTTGTAGCCGTACGCCGGCACTTCGTCGCGGTCGAACACGTTGTCGAACGTCGCCGCGGCGACCCAGCCCTTCGCGAAGCGCCACGTCGCGTTCAGGCCGAGCACGGTGGCCGCCGGCAGCATCTCGGTGGCGTCGGGCCGGCGGCCGACGTGGCGCACGACAGCGTCGACGCCGAACGCGCCGATGTCGCGGCCCAGCCGCAGCGACGCCTGCACGCGCGCGCGGCGCAGCAGCGGCTCGCCGGTGTCGGCGTCCTCGGGGTCCTGCCACAGCAGTTCGCCGCTGGCACGCCAGTCGGCCCACTGCGTCTGACCTACCACCTCAACGCCGCGGTTGCGCGTGCGCGCGAGGTTCTGGGGCACGAAGAAGGCATCGCTGGCGATCTTGTCGCGGTAACGCGCGTGGAACAGCGTGGCGCGCACGCGCGACGGCCCTTGCTGCCACTGCGCACCGACCTCGACGGTGCGGCCACGCTCGGGGCGCAGGTCGGGGTTCGAGCAGACGAAGCCGAACGGACTGCAGTCGAAGTAGAGGAAGTCCAGCGTCGGCGGCGTGTAGCTCGTCGACGCGCTGGCGAGCAGGCTCCACGCCGGTGCGACTTGCAGGCGCCCCCCGGCAAGCCACGTCGTGGCGGTGCCGAAGTCGCTGCTGTCGTCGTGCCGCCACGCGAGCTGCCAGCCGCCCGCCTCGCGCTCGTCCTGCAGCCCCACGCGCCAGGTGTCGGTCGTGCGCTGGCGGCGAAGGTAGGTGGCGTTGTCGGTCCACTGGCGCAGCCGCTCGGCCGCCACCTTCAGCGCGAGCGAGCCGACCAGGGTGCCGGTGGCTTCGGCCATCGCGGAGCGGTTGTGCAGCCGGTTGCCGAAAGTCGACGTGCCGAAGGCATCGCCCGTGGTGTCGCGCCGGTCCTCGTCGTTGCCGCCGAGGTGCCAGGCGAGCGACCACGCCGGCGTCAGCGCGTGGCGTCCGCGCAGCGTGAGCCCGCGCTGGTCGATCGTCGCGTCGTGCGTGTCCGTCGGCGTGCCCCAGCTGCTGTCGTAGGCGACGTCGCCGCGCAGCCAGCGCAGGTCGAAAGACAGCCGGTGGCCCGGCGCAGGTGTCGCGTCGGCGACCAGCGTCGCGAAGCGGCGGCGGTAGCCGTCGTCGTCGGGGTTGACGTTGGGCACCTGCGCCGGGTCCTGCGCCGAGAAGCCGTCGCTGCGTTCGCCGCCGACGGTCAGGCGCGCGTTGAGCACCTCGCTGCCGCCGGCCAGGCTCGCACCGGCCCCGCGCGTCGAGCGCGTGCCGAGTCCGGCGTGCGCACTGACGTCGAGGCCGCTGCGGCCGCGGCGCGTGAAGATCTGCAGCACGCCGCCGGTCGCATTGCCGCCATGCAGCGCCGAGAGGTTGCCGCGCACGACCTCGATGCGCTCGATGTCGTCGACCGCAATCGACGCGATCGACGCCTGGCCGCTGGTGACGTCGGTGATCGGCACACCGTCGATCAGCACCAGCGTGTCGCGTGTGTCGGCGCCGCGTAGCCGCAGCGCCGCCTGCGTGCCAGGCCCGCCGAGCTGCTCGGGCACCGCGGTGCCGAGCAGGCCGAGCGCCGCGACGAGGTCGCGCACGCCGGCGCGCTCGAGGTCGCTGCGCGTGAGCACGCTGGCGGCGGCCAGCTCGGTGCCGACGGTGAGCGGCAGCACGCTGCCGGTGACGACGACGGTGGGTGTTTCCTGGGCTGCGGTGCCGGCTGCAGCACACAAAAGGGTCGCGGCCAGCGACGTGGCGACGCACGCGCTGGCGCGTCGCGTGGCGAAGGGAGAGACGATCATGGACGATGAAGGACTCGAGGGCCGTGGCCCGCTTCCCCGCAGGCCCCGACGACATGGCGCGTCGCTGTGCGCGACGCACCGCCCGTTGGCCGGTATCCGGGCTGGCGGATGCGACCTCGGCGACCTTCCCGGTGCGGCTGCACCAGTGGCCACTGCGCCGAAGCGGGGTGCGTGGCGTGCACGCGCCCGTCCGCTTACCGTTGCGGGGGCAGCGCAGGTTGGGCCTCGTCCGGCGGATCCGGCCTTCCTGCTTCCCGTTTACCCCGGGGCGGCACGACGGCCGACCCAGGCACCAACGGCGCGGATCGTAGCAGCGGCAGCTGACCGCGCCCCTACAATCGTCGCCACCCCCTGAGGCGGCGCAACGCATGGCAACCCTCGACTCGTTGGCCGAACGCATCGACCGGCTGCTGCTGCGGCACGAGGAACTCAAGCGCACCAACGCGCTGCTCGAGCAGCAGGTGGCCGCGCTGACCGCCGAGCGCGACAGCCTGAAGTCGCGCCTCGCCGCGGCGCGCGCACGCATCGACGCGCTGCTCGACAGGCTGCCTGCCGGCAGCGATGCCGGGAATGCGACGTGAAGCAGATCGAGGTCACGATCCTCGGCCAGAGCTATCGCCTCGGCTGCCCCGACGGCGGCGAGGCCACGCTGCTGGCCGCGGTGGCCACCGTCGACCGCGAGATGAGCGCGATCCGCGACGCCGGCAAGGTCAAGGCGCGCGAGCGCATGGCGGTGCTGGCGGCGCTGAACCTCGCCTACCAGCTGGCTGAGCGCCCGGCGAACACGCCGCCGGCGGCCGAGCCGGCGCGCCCCGCGGGCGCCGGCGACGCCGAAATCGAGCACTTGATCGCGCGCATCGACGCCGCGCTCGGCGACGACGGCCGCCTGCTGTGACCCGGCGGCGCCTCGGGGCCTAGAATGGCCGCGTCCGTCGCGTGTGCGTGGGTCTAGATTTCCTTGAACCGATGCTCATCGAGCCAGGGCTTGGAACATCGCGCGGCTGGTGTGATCGTCTCGCGTCAGACGAACCCGACGCCTCGCTGACCTCGCCCACCTGAACTTCCCTGAGGGTTCAGGAATGCGGCTCACGCCTCGCGGCGGACACCTTCGCCGCTGCCCGCCTCACCCCGCGTCGCCTTTGCCGTGGCCTACTGGCTGATGAAGAGCGAGCCCGCCGAGTGCTCGATCGACGACCTCGCGCGCGCGCCGCGGCAGACGGTGCCGTGGACCGGCGTGCGCAACCACCAAGCGCGCAACTTCATGCGCGACGCGATGCGCATCGGCGACGGCGTGCTGTTCTACCACTCGTCGTGCGCCGAGCCGGGCATCGCTGGGCTCGCCGAAGTGGCCAGCGCGGCCTACCCCGACGCGACGCAGTTCGACCCCGCGAGCCCGTACCACGATCCCCGCTCGTCACCCGACGCGCCGCGCTGGGTGCACGTCGACGTGCGGCTGGTGCGCAAGACACGGCTGCTCAGCCTGCGCGAGATGCGCGAGCGGCCGGAACTGGCCGACCTGCAGGTGCTGCGGCGCGGCAACCGGCTGTCGATCACGCCGGTCACGCCGGCGCAGTGGCTCGCGGTGCTCGCGGCGCTCGACGAAGCGCAGGGCGCGGCGCGTTGAGCCTCGACGCGCTGCTGATCGCCGAGCTGCTCGCCCTCGGTGCCGCGGTCGGCTTCATGGCCGGGCTGCTCGGCGTCGGCGGCGGCATGCTGCTGGTGCCGTTCATGACGCTGATCGTCTCGAACCGCGGCGTCGACACCGGCCTGGCGGTCAAGATGGCGATCGCGACGTCGATGGCGACGATCCTGTTCACGTCGCTGTCGAGCGTGCGCGCGCACCACGCGCGCGGCGCCGTGCGCTGGGACCTCGTGCGCACGATCGCGCCGGGCATCGTCGCCGGCGGGCTCCTTGCCGGCGCCGGCGCGTTCGCGCTGCTCAAGGGCCGCTGGCTGGGGCTGCTGTTCGGCGTGTTCATCGCGCTGATGGCCACGCAGATGCTGCTGGCGCGGCCGCCGCGTGCGACGCGCCGACTGCCCGGCGCCGGCGGCCCGGCGGCGATGGGTGGCGTGATCGGGTTCGTCTCGGGCCTGGTCGGCGCCGGCGGCGCGTTCCTGTCGGTGCCGTGGATGACGCGTGGCAACGTGCCGATGCACCAGGCCGTCGGCACGAGCGCGGCGCTGGGCTTTCCGATCGCGCTGGCCAACACCGCCGGCTACCTGATCGCCGGCTGGACGCTGCCGCCCGCGCTGCCCGGTGCCGTCGGCTACCTGTTCGTGCCCGCGCTGGTCGTCGTCTCGCTGGCCAGCGTGGCCACCGCGCCGCTGGGCGCGCGCGCGTCGCATGCGATGGACGTGCGTCAGCTCAAGCGCATCTTCGCATTCATGCTCTACGGGCTGGCCAGCTACATGTTCGCCAAGGCGTGGCTCGGCTGACGACCGGCGCGCCAGCCGGCGCCGTGCTCACGGCCGCTCGAAGCGGATGCTCGCCAGCGTGACGTGGTTGCCGCCGCGGCGCTGCGCCTCGGCCAGCGCCTCGTGGCACGCGGCGAGCAGTTCGTCGAGCGTGTGGGCGGTGTGCGGGAAGCTCGCCACGCCCATCGAGACGGTGAAGCCGAGCTCGCGCCCGTCGAGCATCACGATCTGCGTCGCGCACTGGCGGCGCAGACCCTCCATGCGCGAGTGCGCGGTGGCCAGCCCGACGCCGGACAGCAGCACCGCGAAGCGGCCTTCGTCGAGGTGACACGACGCGTCCATCGCACGCGTGTTGCCGCGCAGCAGACGCCCGATGGCCGCCAGCAGCGCTCGCCGCGCCGGCGCGCCGAGCGCCGCCACCTCGGCCGGCAATGGATCGAGCGCGATCGACACCAGCGCGAACTCTCGGTGTTCACGGTTCGACAGGTCGACCTCGCGCTTGAGCAAGTCGTCGAAGTGGGCGCGGTTGTACAGGCCGGTGGCGGCATCGCGCAGGCCGTGCTGCTCGTGCAGCTCGACGCGCAGCAGCGCGTTGGCACGCTGCTGCTGCTCGAGCTGCTCGAGCGCCTGGCGCAGCTGCGCGTCCTTCTGGCGCTGCGGCGCGAGGTCGCTCCATAGGCTGGCCAGCCAGCGCCGGCCGTCGGGCGCCGTGTGCGCCAGCCGCAGCACGGTGAACTCGCGCCGCTGGCCGTGCAGGTCGAAGCGGTGCTCGGTGACCGACGCGACGTCGCTCGCCGCCACCGCCGCCCGGTCGGCGGCGCGCAGCACGTGCGCGACGTCGGCGCCGAAGAGCTCGACGTCGGTGCGGCCGACGATGTCGGCGGCCGCACGCGCCAGCAGCGCGGCCATCGCGGCGTTGGCCTCGACGTAGCGGCCGCTCTCGGCGTCCTTGATCGCCAGCGCCGCCTGCTGCCGATCGACCCACGCGGCGAGCAGCGCCCAGCGCGCTGCGGCCCAGTCGGGATCGCCCGCGGCGGCATCGGCATTCGAGGCGAGCGGCGACATGGGGGGGCGTTCAGGCGTGTGGGCGACCGGCAGTTTCGCTCGTCGCGAGGCCTGCTCGGCGAGCCTGCGTATCGTCGGCCCAGTGCAAGCACCCCACAAGCCGGATCAACGCGGGTTTCCCGGCTTTCCCTAGCTTGAACAGGGTGATGCGGCGCATCACCGGTCGGCTCGTCGCGACGGCACGCAGCGCAGCGCTGGCCGTGCCGACGACGCCGGGAGGTGGCGCCAGTGGCCGCTTGGCGCACCCCGGCGGCAGAGGACGATGCGTGCACGCATCAGAGCGGCACTGGGGACGCGACGCGACGTGACTATAATGCGCGATTTTGTAGGCCGAAGCACCCACCCCTGAGCGCCACCGCGGCGTGGCGCGAGGTGTCACGCGGCGGCCTGGGGCGGCGCATCGCGCCGCTTCGATCGGCAGCCCTCAGCTTCGAGATTCCGAAGGACCTTCCGCTCCATGACCACGATCCGCGTCAAAGAGAACGAGCCGTTCGACGTCGCCCTGCGCCGCTTCAAGCGCACCATCGAGAAGCTCGGCCTGCTCACCGAACTGCGCGCGCGCGAGTTCTACGAGAAGCCCACCGCCGAGCGCAAGCGCAAGAAGGCAGCTGCGATCAAGCGCCACTTCAAGCGCGTGCGCAGCATGCAGCTGCCCAAGAAGCTGTACTGAGTCTCGAACGCGTGCGGGTCGGCTGCCGCCCCGCCCTCTGACGCACGAGCCCGCGCGGTCCGCCGACGCGGGCTTTGACGTTTTGCGAAGGAGCCCCGATGAGTCTGAAGGACCGCATCACCGAGGACATGAAGGCCGCGATGCGCGCCAAGGATGCCGAGCGTCTGTCGACGATCCGCATGCTGCTGGCCGCGTGCAAGCAGCGCGAGGTCGACGAGCGCATCACGCTCGACGACGCGGCCGTCGTCTCGATCGTCGACAAGCTGATCAAGCAGCGCAAGGACTCGGTGGCCGCCTACGCGCAGGCCGGCCGCAACGACCTCGTCGACAAGGAATCGGCAGAGATCCGCGTGCTCGAGGGCTACCTGCCGCAGCGGCTGAGCGCCGACGAGATCGCCGCGCAGGTCGCCGCGCTGGTCGCCGAACTCGGCGCCTCGGGTCCGGGCGACATGGGCCGGGTGATGGCGGCGGCCAAGGCAAAGCTCGGCGGTCAGGCCGAGATGGCCCTCGTCTCGGCCGCCGTCAAGCAGGCGCTGGGGAGGTGACGCGATGACGACGCCTCATCACCTGTCGATCCGCCCGATCGCCGAGGGCGTGTGCGTGGCGCCGCAGCTGTGGCCCGAGGCGATGGCCGAGGCCGCGCGGCTGGGCTTTCGCGCCGTCGTCAACAACCGCCCCGACTTCGAGCACGGCCCCGACCAGCCGACCAACGCCGCGATCGAGGCCGCCGCCCGCGCCGCCGGGCTCGAGTACCGCTTCCTGCCGGTTAGCGGCGCGCACCAGACGCCCGAGCAGATCGCCGCGTTCGCGCACCTGCTCGACGAACTGCCGCGCCCGCTGCTGCTGTTCTGCCGCTCGGGCGCGCGCTCGGCGCGGCTGTACCATCTCGCCACCAGCCCCGAGCGCTGAAGTCGTCGAACCGCGCGGTGCCGCCACGCGCAGGCAGCAAATCGCCGTGCGCGGCCCGGGCGGCCGGCAGCTGACGTCCACGCCCACCTGAGAGGAGACCCGGTGTCCGCGCTGCTCAAGCTTTCCAGCCTTATCGACGCCGCCAACGGCGTTCTCGGCCACCTGATCCGCTGGCTGATTCTGGGGTCGGTGCTCATCAGTGCCGGCAACGCCGTGTTGCGCAAGGTCTTCAACGTGGGCTCGAACGCCTGGCTCGAGATCCAGTGGTACCTGTTCGCCGCCGTGTTCATGCTCGGCGTCGGTTACGTGCTGCAGAAGAACGCGCACGTGCGCATCGACTTCGTCTCGTCGCGCCTGTCCAAGCGCACCAATGCGATCATCGACGCGATCGGCATCGTCGTCTTCATCATCCCGCTATCGCTGATCATGATCGACCTCGGCTGGCCGCTGTTCGCGCGCGCCTGGGCCAGCGGTGAGACCTCGCAGAACGCTGGCGGCCTGATCCGCTGGCCAGTGCTGCTGCTGATCCCGGTCGGCTTCGGCATCCTCGCGTTGCAGGCCGTGTCGGAGCTGATCAAGCGGCTGGCTTTCCTCGCCGGCGCACGTCCCGAGCCGTTCACGGTCGAGCACGTCAAGACCGAAGAGGAGCTGCTGGCCGAGGAGCTCGCCGCGAAGGTCGAGACAGCAGCGGCCGGAGGCTCACGCTGATGGCCAGTGTCATCGCCCAATACTTCGTCCCGCTGATGTTCGCGGGACTCCTGGTATTTCTTCTCACCGGCATTCCGGTAGCCTTCGGACTGGCGGCCACCGGACTGCTTTTCGGCTACATCGGCATCGAGGTCGGCCTGTTCGGTGCCAACATGTTCCAGGCGCTGCCGCTGCGCGTGTTCGGCATCATGCAAAACGACACGCTGCTGGCCATCCCCTTCTTCACCTTCATGGGCATCATCCTCGAGCGCTCGGGCATGGCCGAGGACCTGCTCGAGACGGTGGGTCAGGTCTTCGGACCGGTGCGCGGCGGTCTGGCCATCGCGGTGATCTTCGTCGGCGCGCTGCTGGCCGCGACGACGGGCGTCGTCGCCGCAGCCGTCATCTCGATGGGCCTGATCTCGCTGCCCATCATGCTGCGCTACGGCTACAACCGCACGATCGCCACTGGCACGATCACCGCCTCGGGCACGCTGGCGCAGGCGATCCCGCCGTCGCTGGTGCTGATCGTGCTGGCCGACCAGCTCGGCCGTTCGGTGGGTGACATGTACGCCGGCGCGCTCGTGCCCGGCCTGTTGCTCGTCGGCCTGTACCTCGCCTTCGTCGCCGCTGTCGCGATCGTGCGCCCGTCGTGGGTGCCGGCGCTGCCGCCCGAGGCACGCATCTACCGCGAGCCCGGCGGCGCGAGCGGGCACCGCTCGCTGCTGGTGCTGCTGGCGATCTGCGCCGCCGCCGGGTGGGTGTGGCAAAGCCAGCACGAGCGCATCCTCAACCCGCTGATCGGCCGCGAACTCCCGGCGCCGCGCGACGAGATCGTCATCATGACGATGACGGTGGCCAGCGTGCTGGCGCTGCTGCTGGCGATCGTCAACCGCATGCTCAAGCTCGGGCTGCTGTCGCGGCTGGCCGAGCGCGTGACCTTCGTTTTGATCCCGCCGCTGGTGCTGATCTTCCTCGTGCTCGGCACGATCTTTCTCGGCATCGCGACGCCGACCGAAGGCGGGGCGATGGGCGCCGTCGGCGCGCTGCTGATGGCGCTGGCCAAACGCAAGCTCGGCTTCAAGCTGCTGAGCCAGGCGCTGGACAGCACGGCGCGGCTGTCGACCTTCGTGCTGTTCATCCTCATCGGCTCGACGGTCTTCAGCTTCACGTTCAACGCCGCCGACGGCCACATCTGGGTCGAGCACCTGTTCGACCAGATCCCGGGCGGCGCGATGGGTTTCCTGATCGTCGTGAACGTGCTCGTGTTCGTGCTCGGCATGTTCATCGACTTCTTCGAGATCGCCTTCATCGTCGTGCCGATGCTCGCGCCGGTGGCGGCAAAGATCCTCCCGGCATTGCTGCCCGAAGGGGTGCCGGCCGACTTCGCGCTGATCTGGTTCGGCATCATCCTCGCGATGAACCTGCAGACCTCGTTCCTGACGCCGCCGTTCGGCTTCGCGCTGTTCTACCTGCGCAGCGTCGCGGCGCGCCACGACTACGTCGACCGCATCACCAGTCGAACGATTCCCGCCGTCACGACGACGCAGATCTACAAGGGATCGGTCGCTTTCATCGCGATCCAGCTGGTGATGGTCACCTCACTGATCGCGTTTCCGCAGCTCGTCACCGGCGGCATCGAGCAGACGGACACGATCGACGCCGACAAAGCCCTGCAGGAGATGGGCTTTCCGGGCGCCGCCGATGCGCAGGATGCGGCCTCCGAGGCCGACATGCCGGCGAGCGACGCTGCGTCGAATGGCGCGGACGATGATGACCCGATGAAGATCTTCGAGGAAAGCCCGAACAACGACCCCGGCGGCAAGCGATGAGCAGGCTGCCGGCTCGGCCGGCGCGCCGGGTCCGGGATGGACACCTCGGCCGACCTGCACCGCAAGCCTGCAAGCGGCCGCGGCAGGTCCCAAAAAGAAAGGCCTCGCCCAAAGGGCAAGGCCTGACCGCCAAGGCGTCCGAGTGCCGGCGCGCGCTCAGAGGCGAGCGCTCTGCATGAAGCCGTCGAACCTCGCTTCGGTGAAACGGAACCACAGGTTCTGCTCGCGCCGGAAGTTCGCGTAGTCCTCGTAGACCTTCTTCCAGTTCGGGTTCTTCGCGTTCAGTTCCCCGTACAGGCCCATCGCGGCGTCGAACGCCGCCTTCATGACCGGGTTCGGGATCGCGACGAGGCGCGTCTTGGCCGCCACCAGTTGGCGCAGCGCAGCCGGGTTGCGAGCGTCGTACTTGGCCTGCATTTCGGTGTGCGCGTATGCCGCCGCGCTCTCGAGGATGGCCTTGTTCTCCGCCGACAAGCCTTCGTAGGCCTTCGTGTTGACGTACAGGTCGAGCTGCGGGCCGCCTTCCCACCAGCCCGGATAGTGATAGAAAGGCGCGACCTTGTTGAAGCCCAGCTTCAGATCGTCGTACGGGCCGACCCATTCCGCGGCGTCGATGGTGCCCTTCTCGAGCGCTTGGTAGATCTCGCCGCCAGGGATGTTCTGCGGCACGCCGCCAATGCGCTCGAGCACCTTGCCCCCGAAGCCGCCGATGCGCATCTTCAGGCCCTTGACGTCGGCCAGCGTCTTGATCTCCTTGCGGTACCAGCCGCCCATCTGTGCCCCGGTGTTGCCCATCGGGAAGCTGATGATGTTGAAGTTGCGATAAAACTCGCGCATGAGCTTCAGCCCGTTGCCGTCATACATCCAGGCCGTCATCTGCCGGCTGTTCAGGCCGAACGGGATCGCGCAGGCCAGCGCGAAGGTTTCGTCCTTGCCGAAGAAGTAGTACGGGGCCGTGTGCGCGCACTCGACGGTGGCGTTTTGCACGCCGTCGACGACGCCGAAAGGCGGCATCAGTTCACCGCCCGGATGGACCGAAATCTCGAACTTGCCGCCGGACATCTCCTTGACCTTCTTCGAGAAGGTCTCCGCAGCGCCGTAGATCGTGTCGAGCGACTTCGGGAAGCTCGACGCCAGGCGCCAGCGGATGTTCGCCTGCGCGTGCACGGCGGGGGCGACGCCGGCAGCCAGCACGCCGGCCAGACCGGCACCACGCACGAATGCTCTACGTTCCATTCAGAAGCTCCTTCGAACAGGATGGGATGAGGTTGGGGATGCTCAACGAAGCGTGCCGCCGCGCCAACGGGGGTTTCCCGCGCGCAGCGCGCCGCCGGCAGACGCACGCCCTGCCGACGACCGTCGCGTCGAACCGGCACAGACTAGGCGCGCGACCTTGAAGTTGCCTGAAATTCGGGTTGACCCCTAGGCGGCGCGCATCGGCCGCGCACCGGCGTGCAGCGTCAGCTGCCGGCCACTTTCATGCTCTCGACGAGCACCGAGCCGCAGGTCTTGCTGCCCGTCGTGTACGCGTCGGCGCCGACGGCAACGATGCGCCGGAACATCTCGCGCAGGTTGCCGGCGATCGTCACCTCGTGCACCGGGTGGACGATCTGCCCGCCCTCGACCCAGAAGCCGGCCGCGCCGCGCGAGTAGTCGCCAGTGACGTAGTTGACGCCCTGCCCGATCAGCTCGATCACGAACAGGCCGCGGTGCAGCTTGCGCAGCATCGCGTCGAGGTCGTCGCCGGGCTGCGTCAGCCGGCTGGCCAGCGTCAGGTTGTGCGAGCCGCCCGCGTGGCCCGTCGTGCGCATGCCGAGCTTGCGCGCCGAGTAGCTGGAGAGGAAGTAGCCCTGCACGACACCGCCGTCGACGACGCGCCGCTGCCGCGTGGCCACGCCCTCGTCGTCGAACGGCGCGCTTCCCTTGCCGCCGCGCAGGTGCGGGTCCTCGTCGACGTCGAGGTGCGGCGCGAGCGCCGGCTGGCCGAGGCTGTCGAGCAGGAAGCTCGCCTTGCGGTACAGCGCGCCGCCCGACGTGGCCTGCACGTAGGCGCCGAGCAGCCCGGCGGCCAGCGGCGCCTCGAACAGCACCGGCACCTCGCAGGTGGGCACCTTGCGCGCGCCCAGGCGCGACAGCGCGCGCTCGGCGGCGTAGCGGCCCACCGCTTCGGGGGCGGCGAGGTCGTCGGGGCGACGCATCGAGCTGTACCAGTAGTCGCGCTGCATCGCGTCGCCGCGGCCGGCAATCGGCGCGACGCTCAGCGAGTGGCGCGAGCTCGAGAAGCCGCCGCGAAAGCCGCGCGTGTTGCCGGCGAAGAAGTGCGACTGCTGCGCCGACACGCCCGCCCCTTCCGAATTCGTGATCCGCCGGTCGGTCGCGAACGCCGCGGCTTCGCAGCGGCGCGCGAGCTCGGTCGCGCCGGCGGCGTCGATCGCCCACGGGTGGAACAGGTCGAGGTCCAGCGCGGCCTGCTCGGCCGTGGCGAGATCCTCGGCGTCGGGCAGGCCGGCGGCCGGGTCCTCGGCGGTGTAGCGAGCGATGTCGTAGGCCGCGCGCACGGTCTGCTCGAGCGCTGCCGGCGAGAAGTCCGAGGTGCTCGCGTTGCCGCGCCGCTGGCCGAGGTAGACGGTGACGCCGATCGACTTGTCGCGGTTGCGCTCGACGTTCTCGACCTCGCCCTTGCGCACCGACACCGACAGCCCGACCCCTTCGGACACCTCGACGGCCGCGTCGCTGGCGCCGATGCGCTTCGCGATCGCGAGCGCGTCGTCGACGAGCTGCTCGAACTGCGCGCGCGTGTAGCTGAACCCGGGGGGCGTCGGTGCGGTCATGGAGGCGTGGAATCGGCAACGGGAGGCGGCAAGGCCAAAGCTATGATACCCACCCCCTGCCTCGCCATGCGACGTCACGCCCCCGCCCCCGATGCCGACGACGATGTCGTCGAGCGTACGAGCAAGACGGCGCTGAAGCAGCAGGCGCACGAGGCGCAGCGGCTGGGCGAGGCGCTCGCCGCGCTGCCCGACGAGCGCCTGGCCGCGCTCGCGATGCCCGACGAGCTGCGCGACGCGCTGCACGCGCTGCGCCGCACGCGCTCGCACGAGGGCCGGCGGCGCCAGCTGCAGTACGTCGGCAAGCTGATGCGGCGCGAGGACCTGCAGCCGCTGCGCGACGCGGTCGCGCAGTCGCAGCTCGGCGCCGCGCACGACGCGCTCGCGCTGCACGAGGCCGAGCGCTGGCGCGAGGAGCTCGCGCGCGACGACGACGCGATCACGCGCTGGCTCGCCGCCTACCCGCAGTGCGACGCGCAGCGGCTGCGCAGCCTCGTGCGCAGCGCGCGCAAGGACGCCGTGCTGCCACCCGAGCAGCGCCACGGCCGCGCGTGGCGCGAGCTGTTCCAGTTCATCAAGCCCCACGTGGCGTCTTCCGGAATCGGCGATGAGTGACTTCGACCCCGTGCGCATCGGCCTCGTCTCGGTCAGCGACCGCGCCTCGAGCGGCGTCTACGAAGACAAGGGCCTGCCCGCGCTGCGCGAGTGGCTGCAGCGCGCGCTGAAGAACCCGCTCGCGTTTGTCGAGCGGCTGATCCCCGACGAGCAGGCGACGATCAGCGCGACGCTCGTCGAACTCGTCGACGTCGAGCGCTGCGACCTCGTGCTGACCACCGGCGGCACCGGGCCGGCGCCGCGCGACGTCACGCCCGAGGCGACGCTCGCCGTCGCCGACAAGGTGATGCCCGGCTTCGGCGAGCAGATGCGCCAGATCAGCCTGCGCTTCGTGCCCACCGCGATCCTGTCGCGCCAGGTCGCCGTGATCCGCGGCCGCGCGCTGATCGTCAACCTGCCGGGGCAGCCCAAGTCGATCGCCGAGACGCTCGAAGGTCTGCCGAAGGCCGAGCCGCCGGTGCACGGCATTTTCGCCGCGGTGCCGTACTGCATCGACCTGATCGGCGGGCCGTACCTCGAGACGCACGACGAGGTGTGCAAGGCGTTCCGGCCGAAGTCGGCCGTGCGCCCCGCGCGCGCGGCAGGCTGACTACTTGACGAGCCGGTTCAGCCGCTCGGCGTCGAACGTTTCGGTCGTGTGCGCGTCCTGCGGCACGCACGCGTCGGCCGGCAGTTCGCGCGTGCGCGAGCCGAGCTTCTCGATCGCCTGCCACAGCAGCGCGATCTGGTGCTCGTGCGCGGCAGCGTTGTCGATGAGGCCCTTCATCGCCTGTGCGACCGGATCGTCGCCCTGCGTGACGCCGTAGGCCGAGAAGCCCATCTTGGCGGCTGCCGCCTCGCGCCGCGCGTCGACGTCGGCCTCGATGATGCGCGCCGGGTTGCCGACCGCCGTGGCGCCGGCAGGCACCGGCTTGACGACGACGGCACCCGAGCCGATGCGCGCGCCGTCGCCGACCGTGAAGCCGCCGAGCACCTGCGCGTTGGCGCCGACGATGACACCGCGGCCCAGCGTCGGATGCCGCTTGGCCCCTTTCGTGAGCGACGTGCCGCCGAGCGTGACGCCCTGGTAGATCGTGCAGTCGTCGCCGACCTCGGCCGTCTCGCCGATCACGACGCCCATGCCGTGGTCGATGAACACGCGCCGCCCGATCGTCGCGCCGGGGTGGATCTCGATGCCGGTGAGCATGCGCCCGAGGTGCGACAGGAAGCGGCCGAGCCACAGCCAGCCGCGGCGCCAGCACGCGTGGGCGGCACGGTGCCAGACCAGCGCATGCAGCCCCGGATAACACGTGAGCACCTCCCACGACGAGCGCGCCGCGGGGTCGCGCTCGAGGATGCAGGCGATGTCTTCACGCAGGCGGCTGAACATGGTGCGACGCCGTGACAAGCGGGCGCTCAGTGTATGCGGCCGCGTTCAACCCTGCCCGGTTCGCGACCGGCCGACGGCGCGCGCGATGCCGCGCAGGATGTGCACTTCCTCGCGCGTGAGGCGTGCGCGGTTGAACAGCTGGTTCAGCCGCGGCACGAGCTTCTTCGGCGCCGCCGGGTCGAGGTAGCCGATCTCGACGAGCACCTGCTGCCAGTGCTCGAGCAGCCGCTGCACCGACGCCGCGTCGGCCAGCTCGCCCTCGACGGGCAGCGACTCGACGTCGAAGCCGCCGAGCGCCTGGCGCCACTCGTAGGCGATGACCTGCACCGCCTGCGCGAGGTTCAGCGAGCCGTAGCCCGGCGCGGTCGGGATGCTCAGGCACGCGTGGCAGCGGTAGACGTCGGCGTTCGCGAGGCCGAAGCGCTCGCCGCCGAACACGAAGGCGACGCGTTCGCCGCGCCCGGCGAGCGACGACAGGTGCTCGCGCGGGGCAAAGGTAGGCGGGCCGAAGTCGCGCGGCGTCATCGCGGTGGCGCAGGCGTAGGTGATGCCGTCGAGCGCATCGGCCAGCGTCGGCACGACGCGCGCGCGCACCAGCACGTCGGCCGCGCCGCTGGCCATCGCGACCGTCTCCTCGCGGATCAGCACGTCGGCAAAGCGCGGCTGCACCAGCACCAGGTCGGTGAAGCCCATCACCTTGATCGCGCGTGCCGCGGCGCCCACGTTGCCGGGGTGGCTCGGGTGCATCAGCACGAAGCGCGTCGCCGACGTCCTCGACGCGTCGCTCGAGAGTTCGTCAGCCATGCGCCGGTACACTAGCGGGCATCACGCAGCGATTGTCGCGCGTGCGCTCTTTGCCTCTGCCAAATCGCTCCTCCACTGTCCCCGCCTGCCCATGTCGACGTCGCTGCACCCCATGCTCAACATAGCCGTCAAGGCGGCGCGCGCGGCCGGAGCGATCATCAACCGCGCCTCGCTCGACCTCGACGTGCTGAAGGTCGCGACCAAGAGCACCAACGACTTCGTCACCGAGGTCGACCGCGCCGCCGAGCAGGCCATCATCGACACGCTGCTCGGCGCCTACCCGGGCCACGCGATCCTCGCCGAGGAGTCGGGCCGCGAGCGCGGCGCGAAGGACAGCGAGTACCTGTGGATCATCGATCCGCTCGACGGCACGACCAACTTCATCCACGGCTTTCCGGTCTACGCGGTGTCGATCGCGCTCTCGTACCGCGGCAAGGTCGAGCAGGCCGTCGTCTACGACCCGGCGCGCAACGACCTGTTCGTCGCTAGCAAGGGCCGCGGCGCGTTCCTCAACGACCGGCGGCTGCGCGTGAGCAAGCGCACGCGCATCCAGGACGCGCTAATAGGCACCGGCTTTCCGTTCCGCAAAGGCGACAACTTCAAGCGCTACGTCAAGATGTTCGAGGAGGTCATGCAGCACTGCGCCGGGCTGCGCCGCCCGGGCGCCGCGGCGCTGGACCTGTGCTACGTCGCCGCCGGCTGGTACGACGGCTTCTTCGAGACGGGGCTGTCGCCGTGGGACATCGCCGCCGGCTCGCTGATGGTCACCGAAGCCGGCGGCCTGATCGGCAACTTCACCGGCGAAGCCGACTTCCTGTACCAGCGCGAAGTCGTCGCCGGCAACCCGAAGGTCTACGGCCAGCTCGTGCAGCTGCTCGCGCCCTACACCCGCGTGATCCCCGCCGACAGCGCCGACGCGACGCTGCCGGCGGCGGCAGCGACGCCACCGGCCGCGCTGGCCACCGCCGGGAGCGCCCCGGCGGCCAAGAAGGCCGTGCGCGTGCGCAAGGCAGGCACACCGCGCGACGACAGCGCGCCGTTCTGAGCCGATCGCGATGGCCCTGCCGACCTTCGCCGAGTTCGAAGCGCGCGCACGTGCCGACGGCTTCGACGACGTGCTCGAGCGCCGCTGGGCTGCGGGCCGCGGGGTCGACACCCACACGCACCCGTTCGCCGTGCAGGCGATCGTCACCGCGGGCGAGATGTGGCTGACCTGCGACGGCACGACGCGCCACCTGCGCGCGGGCGAGCGCTTCGAGCTCGCGCGCGACGTGCCGCACGCCGAACGCTACGGCGCCGACGCAACGACGCTCTGGGTCGCCCGCCGGTCATGACGTGCCGCCCGTCGCGGCGGCACCGCGATCGTCCGTCGACGCTGCGCGGCCGTCGGGCCGGCGCGCAGCGCCCGGCCAGAGGTGAGCGCCGTCCGCGATGAGCCTCGTCGACCCCCGCACGCTGATCCTGATGGGGTCGCTGCTCGGCGCGCTGATGGCGCTGGTGCTCGAGCTGCTGCGCCGCTCGATCCCCGAGCCGGTGCCGGGGCTGCGCGAGTGGACGCAGGGCACCTGGCTCGCGTTCGGCGCGGCGATCCTGTTCGGGCTGCGCGGCCGCGTGCCCGACCTGCTGTCGATCACGCTGGCCAATGCGACGCTGTCGACGGCGTTCCTGCTGCACCTGGCCGGCACGCGGCGCTTCTTCGGCGCACCGATGCCGTGGCGCGCCTGGCTCGCGGCGCTGGCGGCCGCGATGGCCGCCGTCGCGTGGTTCACCCACGTCGAGCCGAGCTTCCGCCACCGGCTGGTCGTCGTCGTCGCCCTGTTCGCCGCGATCGTGCTCCACCACGCGCAGTTCCTCGGGCGGCACCTGCGCGGTGCCGCGCGTCGGCGCAACGTCGGGCAGAGCTTCACGCTGGTCGCGCTCGCACTGCTGGGGCTGGTATTCGTCGGGCGCGGGCTGCACGCGGTCGCGGTGCCGGCGCCGCAGGCGGATCACCTGCTGGCCACGCACTGGGTGCAGACCGCATACACCGCCAGCTACACGGTGGGCATCCTGATGATCGCGCTGGGCTTCGCGCTGTGGGCGTCCGACAGCGTGCGCGAGCGCTTCGAGCACCAGGCGATGCACGACCCGCTGACGCACGCGCGCAACCGCCGCGCGCTGCAGCCGCTGCTCGACCACGAGCTCGAACGCAGCCGGCGCTACGGTCGCCCGTTCTCGCTGCTGCTGATGGACCTCGACCACTTCAAGGCCGTCAACGACCGCCACGGCCATGCCGCCGGCGACGCCGTGCTGCGGCAGTTCGCGCGCCGCGTGCAGGCCATGCTGCGCCCGAGCGACGCATTCGCGCGCTGGGGCGGCGAGGAGTTCGTCGCGCTGCTGCCCGAGACGCCGCTCGACGACGGCCTCGTGACCGCGCGCCGCATCGTCGCGGCCACCGCCGGCGCCGACGACCCCGGCGTGCCGCCGGTCACCGTCAGCGTCGGTGTCGCCGCGTGGCAGCCCGACGACCGCTCGATCGACGACGTGCTGCGCCGTGCCGACGAGGCGCTGTACCGCGCCAAGCGCGGCGGCCGCGCCCGCGCCGAGGCGGCCTGACGTCGTGGCGCCCGCAGTCGCTGCCCGCTCCCATAACATCCCCGCCGCGATGAGCGCCCCGCCCCCGAACGCGCCGACGGCGACGCCGGATCTCTCGGCGCACACGCCGATGATGGCGCAGTACCTGCGCATCAAGGCCGAGCACCCCGACACGCTCGTGTTCTACCGCATGGGCGACTTCTACGAGCTGTTCTACGACGACGCGCGCAAGGCCCACCGGCTGCTCGACATCACGCTGACCACGCGCGGCGTGAGCGCCGGCGAGCCCGTCGTGATGGCCGGCGTGCCGGTGCACGCGGTCGAGAGCTACCTCGCCAAGCTGCTCAAGCTCGGCGAGTCGGTCGCGATCGCCGAGCAGGTCGGCGAGGTCGGCGCCGGCAAGGGGCCGGTCGAGCGCAAGGTGGTGCGCGTCGTCACGCCCGGCACCGTCACCGACAGCGAGCTGATGAGCGAGCGCGCCGACACGCTGCTCGTCGCGCTCGCGCGCCAGCGCGCGACGTTCGGCCTCGCGTGGCTGGGGCTGGCCAGCGGACGGCTCGGCCTCACCGAGTGCGGCGAGGCCGAGCTCGCCGGCTGGCTTGCGCGGCTGAACCCGGCCGAGATCCTCGTCGACCGCGACGAGCTGCCCGCTGCGGTGCTGCAGCACCGCGCCGCACGCACGAAGCGCCCGGCGTGGCAGTTCGACGCCGCGCTCGGCGAGCGCAAGCTGCGCGAGCTGCTGAAGGTCGCGACACTGGCCGGCTTCAACGCCGCCGACCTGCCGGTCGCGCACGCGGCCGCAGCCGCGCTGCTCGCGTATGCCGAGCACACGCAGGGGCAGGCGCTCGCGCACGTGACGACGCTGGCCGTCGAGCGCGCGCACGAGCTGCTCGACCTGCCGCCGGCCACGGTGCGCAACCTGGAACTGGTGCAGACGCTGCGCGGCGACGAGGCACCCACATTGCTGTCGCTGCTCGACACCTGCCGCACCGGCATGGGCAGCCGGCTGCTGCGCCACTGGCTCACGCACCCGCCGCGCGATCGCGCACCGGCCGTCGAGCGGCTCGACGCCGTCGAGCGGCTGATTGCCGACGGCTTCGACGCGCTGCGCGATGCGCTGCGCCACGTCAGCGACGTCGAGCGCATCACGGCACGCATCGCGCTGCGCCAGGTGCGCCCGCGCGAGCTCGCCGGGCTGCGCGCGACGCTGGCCGCGCTGCCGGCGCTGCGCGCCGTGACGCCGTCGGGCTGCACCGCGCTCGACGCGCTGCACGCCGCGCTGCAGCCGCCGCCGTCGATCCACGCGCTGCTCGCGCGCGCGATCGCCGACGAGCCCGCGGTGCTGCTGCGCGACGGCGGCGTGATTGCGGCCGGCTTCGACGCCGAGCTCGACGAGCTGCGCGGCATCGCGCAGAACTGCGACGCGTTCCTGCTCGACCTCGAGGCGCGCGAGCGCGCGCGCACCGGCATCGCCAACCTGCGCGTGCAGTACAACAAGGTGCACGGCTTCTACATCGAGGTCACCGCCGGCCAGAAGGACAAGGTGCCCGCCGACTACCAGCGCCGCCAGACGCTGAAGAACGCCGAGCGCTTCGTCACGCCCGAGCTGAAGGCGTTCGAGGACAAGGCGCTGTCGGCGCAGGAGCGCGCCCTCGCGCGCGAGAAGTGGCTCTACGAGCAGCTGCTCGACGCGCTGCAGCCGCATCTGCCTGCACTCGGCACGGCCGCGCGCGCGCTGGCCACGCTCGACGCGCTGGCGGCGCTCGCCGAGCGTGCCGCGACGCTCGCCTGGTGCCGCCCGCAGTTCGTCGCGCACCCGTGTATCGAGATCGAGGCTGGGCGCCACCCCGTCGTCGAGGCGCGGCTGGCCGAGACCGGCGGCGGCGCCTTCATCGCCAACCACTGCCGGCTCGACGCGAAGACGAAGATGCTCGTCATCACCGGCCCGAACATGGGCGGCAAGAGCACCTTCATGCGGCAGGTCGCGCTGATCGTGCTGCTCGCGGCGATGGGCTCGTACGTGCCGGCCGCCGCGTGCCGGCTCGGGCCGATCGACGCGATCCACACGCGCATCGGCGCTGCCGACGACCTCGCCAACGCGCAGTCGACCTTCATGCTCGAGATGACGGAGGCCAGCGCGATCCTGCACGCCGCAACCGAGTACAGCCTCGTGCTGATGGACGAGATCGGCCGCGGCACGAGCACGTTCGACGGGCTGGCGCTCGCCGGCGCGATCGCGAGCCACCTGCACGACCGCTGCCGCGCGTTCACGCTGTTCGCGACGCACTACTTCGAGCTGACCGCGTTCCCCGAGAAGCACCCGCGCGCGATCAACGTGCACGTCAGCGCCGTCGAGGGCGCCGGCAAGGACATCGTGTTCCTGCACCAGATCGAAGCCGGCCCGGCGAGCCGCAGCTACGGCGTGCAGGTCGCGCAGCTCGCGGGGATGCCCGCGTCGGTGATCCGCCAGGCCCGCGCCGCGCTCGAGGCGCTCGAGGCGCAGCAGCGTGCCGGTGCCGCGCAGGTCGACCTGTTCGCACCGCCGCCACCCGCCCCGGCGCCGGCCGCCTCGCCGGTGGAGGACGCGCTCGCCGACCTCGACCCCGACACCCTCACGCCCCGCCAGGCGCTCGACGCGCTGTACCGGCTCAAGGCCCTGAGCGCCGGCAAGGACTGACGACGGCCGCCGCCGGCGCGTGCGTCAGACGTTGAGTTCGGCGACGGCCGGCACAGCCGGCTCGGCAGGGGCCCGACGGCGCGCATCGAGCCATGCCGCGAGCCGCTCGGCCGGCATCGGCCGCGCGTAATGCCAGCCCTGCAGCACGTCGCAGCCGAGCTCGCGCAGCAGGCGGGCCTGCGCCTCGGTTTCGACGCCTTCGGCGACGACTTCGAGGGCCAGCGCATGCGCCAGGCGCACGACGGCTTCGACGATGGCCCGCGACGCCGGCGCGGTCTCGATGTCGGCGAGCAGGCTGCGATCGAGCTTGAGCTGGCGCACCGGCAGGCGGCGCAGGTACGCGAGGCTCGAATAGCCGGTGCCGAAGTCGTCGATCGACAGCCGCACGCCGAGCGCCGCGAGCCGCTGCAGGTGCTGCGCCTGCTGCTGCAGGTCGTCCATCACCGCCGTCTCGGTGATCTCGAGCACGAGCGACGCGGGCTCGATGCCGTGACGTTCCAGCGCCTGCGCGACCTGCTCGACGAGGTCGGGCTGGCGCAGCTGCACCGCGCTGAGGTTGACGGCGACGCGGCAATGCACACCCTGCTCGCGCCAGCGCGCCAGCTGCGCGCAGGCCTCGTCGAGCACCCAGCGGCCGATCGCGCCGATCAGGCCGAAGCGTTCGGCCACCGGCACGAACACCGCCGGGCTGATCCAGCCGCGCTGCGGGTGGCACCAGCGCAGCAGCGCCTCGGCGCCGTGCACACCGCCGTCGCCGGCGGCGATCTTGGGCTGGTAGTGCAGCTGCAGCTCGCCGCGCTCGATCGCGCCGCGCAGCGCCTGCTGCAGCATCACCTGCTGGCTCGCGCCGTCGCTCATCTGCGAGTCGTAGACCGCCCAGGCACCGCCGCCGCGCTGCTTGGCCGCATACATCGCCATGTCGGCGCGCGCCAGCAGGTGGCCATCGGCGCCGTGGTCGGGATGCACGGCGATGCCCACCGAGGCCGACAGCTGCACCGACTGCCCGACGCCGATCTCGAACGGCCGGTGCAGTGCCTGCAGCACGCGCTCGGCGCAGGCCACGCCGCTGGCCAGCGCGTCGTCGCTCTCGAGCAGCAGCACGAACTCGTCGCCGCCGATGCGGGCCACGGTGTCGCTGTCGCGCACCAGCCCCTGCAGCCGCTGCGCGATCTCGACGAGCAGGCGGTCGCCGGCGTCGTGCCCGAAGGTGTCGTTGACCGGCTTGAAGCCGTCGAGGTCGATGTACAGCAGCGCCAGTTTCGCGGCCGCGGCGTCCGTCGCGTCGCGCGCCAGCAGCTCGCAGGCGTGCTGCAGCCGGTCGAGCAGGTGTGCACGGTTCGACACGCCGGTCAGCGGGTCGCGAAACGCCAGCCGCTGCAGCTCGGCGTTGACCTGCAGCAGCTCGGCGTTGGTCGCCTGCAGCGTGCGCTGCAGCCGGCGCTCGCCGCGCTGGCGCTGCGCATCGGCCAGCGACAGCAGCAGCGCCACGGTCAGCACGAGGAACGCCGCGGTGCTCACCAGCAGCAGCATGCCGCGGCCGCCGAGGCCGTCGGCGCTCACGCACACGCTGCCCGACGGGATGCGCGCCGCCGCCATGCCGACGAAGTGCATGCCGGCGATGGCCACCCCCATCGCGAGCGCCGCAGCACCCTGCATGCGGATGCGGTGCGCGCCGCGCAGCGGCCGCAGGCGCCCGAAGATCCACAGCGCCGCGGCCGACGCCGCCCACGCGACGACGACCGACAGCAGCACGTAGCGACGGTCCCACTCGATGCCCGGCAGCATCTCGAGCGCGGCCATGCCGACGTAGTGCATCCCGCAGATGGCGGCCGCCATCGCGCTCGCGCCGCCGAGCACGTGCCAGGCGCCGATGCGCGGCCGCGCCGCGGCGGCCAGCGCGACGCCGCCGGCGGCCACCGCCGCGAGCCACGACAGCGCCGTCAGCGTCGGCTCGAAGCCCAGCCACTGCCCGGCGTCGTAGCCGAGCATCGCGACGAAGTGCATCGCCCACACGCCGGTGCCCATCGTCAGCGCGCCGCCGGCCCACCAGCCGATGCGCAGCATCCCCTCGCTGACGTGCACGCGGCGCGCGAGCTCCAGCGTCACGTACGACGCGAACACCGCCAGCGCGCAGGCCAGCGCGACGACCATCGGGTCGTGACGGGTCGCGAGGTAGGCCGCTTCCATGCGCACGGTTGTCGGCCGCGGGACGCGCGACTTGAGCGCTCGACGCCGGCGATGGCCGCAAAACTTGGTACGCTCGCCGCTCGGCGGCACACGCCGTGCCGTGCACCCCCACCCCTCGCACCCATGACGTACTGTGTCGGCATCCGGCTCGACGCCGGGCTCGTGTTCCTGTCCGACTCGCGCACCAACGCGGGCCTGGACCAGATCAGCACGTTCCGCAAGATGATGATCTACGAGAAGCCCGACGACCGCTTCATGGTGCTGCTGTCGGCGGGCAACCTGAGCATCAGCCAGAGCGTGCGCGAGATCCTGCAGGTCGAGAAGCTCGACCGCGGCGCGCACGAGCCACCGCTGACGATCTGGAACGCGCAGAGCATGTTCGACGCCACGCGCGTGCTCGGCAGCGCGGTGCGCCGCGTCTACGAGCAGGACGGCCCCGCGCTGCGCGCCGCCGGCATCGACTTCGTCGCCAGCTTCATCTTCGGCGGCCAGATCAAGGGCGAGGCAATGCGGCTGTTCCTCGTCTACTCGGCGGGCAACTTCATCGAGGCCACGCGCGAGACGACGTACTTCCAGATCGGCGAGAGCAAGTACGGCAAGCCGGTGCTCGACCGCATGATCACGCCGAAGACCTCGCTCGACCAGGCCGCCAAGTGCGCGCTGGTGTCGATGGACTCGACGCTGAAGTCCAACCTCTCGGTCGGGCTGCCGCTGGACCTGCTCGTCTACGAGAAAGGGACGTTTCGCACCGACCGCATCGTCTGCATCGACGAGCACAACCCGTACTTCCACATGGTGCGCAGCACCTGGGGCCAGCGGCTGCGCGAAGTGTTCGACGCGATGGACGACCCGCGCTGGGACCGCGGCGACACGCAGCACCCGCTGCTCGTCGACTCGAAGCGCTACGAGCCGATGCGCAAGATCACGCACCCGGGCGAAAAAGTCATCTGATGGGTGCGCCGAAGCGCGCCGGCCGCCGCGGCGCGATCGTGTTCTCGCACGCCAACGGCTTCCCGGCGGGCACCTACCGCGTGCTGTTCGACGCCTGGCGCGCCGCCGGCTACACGGTGCACGCGCTCGAGAAGTTCGGCCACGACCCGGCCTATCCGGTCACGAGCAACTGGCCGCACCTGCGCCGCCAGCTCGTCGACTTCATCGACGCGCAGGGCTGCGCGCCGGCCTTCCTCGTCGGCCACTCGCTCGGCGGCCTGCTCAGCCTGATGGCCGCATGCCGGCGGCCGGACGTGGCGCGCGGCGTCGTGATGCTCGACTCGCCCGTCATCGGCGGCTGGCGCGCGCACGGCGTGCAGATCTTCAAGGCCAGCGGGCTGATCCGGCGCGTGTCGCCCGGGCGCATCTCGCAGCGCCGCCGCCACGAGTGGCCCGACCGCGACGCGGTGCGCCGCCACTTCGCGGCCAAGCACGCGTTCGCCCGCTGGGACCCGCGCGTGCTCGACGACTACGTCGCGGCCGGCTTCGTCGAGCGCGACGGCCGCGTCGAACTGGCGTTCGACCGCGACGTCGAGGCACGCATCTACAACACGCTGCCGCACACGCTGCCGCGGCTGCTGCGCCGCCACCCGCCGAAGTGCCCGGTGGCCTTCGTCGCCGGCACGCAGTCGGTCGAGGTGCGCCAGGGCGGGCTGGAGGCGTCGCGCGCGCTGGCACGCGAGCGCTTCGTGTGGATCGAGGGCACGCACCTGTACCCGATGGAGCGCCCCGACGAGACCGCGCGCACCGTGCTGACCCTGATCGAGGGTTTCGGCTGACCCTCATCGCGCGGGTGGACACGCGTCTGGCATCATCGGTCGCGATGTGCAGTGCCCGCGTGATCCCCCTGCCGCCGCCGGCCTCCGCCGGCCCGCCGATCGCCAGCGGGCTGCTGCCGCGGGAGCGCCTGTTCCAGCGGCTCGACGCCGCGGCCGGCCAGGCCGTGTGGCTCGTGGCCCCGGCGGGCTACGGCAAGAGCAGCCTGGCCGCGTCGTACGCGCAGGCGCGCGGGCACCGCTGCACGTGGCTGCGGCTGTCGGCGGCCGACACCGACCCCGCCAGCTTCGTGGCCCACCTCACTGCCGTCGCCGGGGCCCGCCTGCCGACGCCGCAGGCCGAGCACCTCGGCGACATCGCGGCGTTCGCACGCCGCTACTTCGCGGCGCTGTTCGCCGCGTTGCCGCCCTCGGCGCTGCTCGTGCTCGACGAGGCCGAGGTGGCGGCCGACGCCTTGCAGGTGCTGTGGGCCGAGTCGGTGGCCGCAGTGCCGCCGCAGGCGCGGCTGGTCGTCACGTCGCGCGCGCCGCCGCCGGCAGCGCTGGCTCGCGCGCGCGTCGAGGGGCGGCTGCTGACGATCGATGCCGCCGAGCTGGCGCTCACGCGCGACGAGGTCGCGGCCCTGTTCGCGCAGCGCCACGCCCGGGCCTCGGCGGCCGAGATCGACGCCGTGTTCGCGCACACGCTGGGCTGGCCCGCGGCCGTCGCGCTGACGCTGCGCGCCGGCGGCCGGCTGCCCACCATCGACGACGACGTGCTGCACGATTACCTGCGCCACGAGGTGTGGCCGTCGTTCGACGAACCCACGCGCCAGCGGCTGCTGCTGGCGGCCCAGCTGCCCTACGTCGACGCCGCCGTCGAGCGCGCATGGCCCGCCTTGGCGGGCACGACGGCGGTGCTCGAGCGCTTCGCGCGCCGCGGCCTGTTCGTGCTGACCGAAGGCGGCGCCACTCCGCGGCACGTGCTGCACCCGCTGCTCCGCGACCACCTGCGCCGCCACGCCGACGAGACGCTGCCGGCCAGCGAGCTCGCGGCGTTGCGGCGCGACGCTGCGCGCGCGCTGGCCGACGCCGGCGACGCCGAGGCCGCGGTGCCCGCGCTGCTCGCCGCCGGCGACCTCGAGCGCGCGACAGCGGCCGTGCTCGCGCTCGCGCCGCGCTTCGTCGCGCAGGCGCGGCTGCGCACGCTCGGCGCATGGCTCGCCGCTTTCCCCACCGAGTGGCGCGAGCGCGAGCCCGACCTCGAGTACTGGAGCGGCCTCGTGCGGGTGATGGCCCAGCCGGCACAGGCGCGCGTGCACCTGCTGCGCGCCGCGGCGGGCTATGTGGCGCGCGGCGACGACGCCGGGCGGCTGCGCACGCTCGCGCACCTGGCGTACCTGTCGTTCGTCGACTTCGCGCCCGACTACCCGATCACCCGCTGGCTCGACGAGCTGCGCGACGTCGCGCCGCGCTTCGACGCGCTGCCCGGCGCCGAGGACAAGGCCCAGGTGGCGATGACGGTGGTCTATGCGCTGCTCGTCGGCGAGCCGGCACACCCGGATCTGCCGCGCTGGCGCGGGCACGCGCTCGACGCGCTTCACGCGCCGATCGGGCTGCAGCTGCGTGCGCGCGTGGCGTCGGTGCTGGGCATCAACCTGCTGTGGAGCGGCCTGTTCGAGCAAGTCGGCGCGATGCACGACCTGCTCGCCCGCGCCATCGACCAGCATGGGCTGGCGGACTACGGCCGTCTCGTGTGGGGACTGGTCGAGCTCGACGCCTGCTGGGCGCAGGGCCGGCTGGCCGATGCACCCGTCGTGCTGCGCCGCCTGCTGGCCACCGCCGAGCAGTGCGGCATCCACGCGCTCGACACCTACCACCGCCTGCTGGCCAACGACGCGCAACTCGCCGCCGGCGATCTCGACGCGGCGCAGGCACTGCTGAGCGCGGCACGCGCCGCGATGCAGCCCACCCAGCTCACCGAGGTGTGGCACGCCGCGTTCCAGGCCGCGTGGCTGGCGCTGTGGCGCGGTGACACCGCGGCGGCACTGCGCGAGGCGCGCGCGGCGATCGACAGCGCGCGCGCGGTCCGCAGCCCGATGTGCGAGGCCTTCGGCTGGGTCGCGCAGGCGCTGGCGCACCGCCAGCGCGGCAGCGACGCCGACGTCGAGGCCACGCTCGCGGTGCTGCGCGACGTGGCGCGTCGCGCCGGCAGCGCGATGGTCGACTTCCACCTGCACGACCTGCAGGCGTGGCAGGCCCGCCGGCGCGGCGACGCCGCCGGCGAGGCCGCCGCGCTGGCCGCGGCCCTGCAGCCCCTGGCGCGCCACGACATCGTCCACCCGGCGCTGGGCACCGACGCCGCGCTCGCCGACCTCGCCGCGGCCGCGCTGGCCCACGGCATCGAGACGGCCTTCGTCCATCGGTGGATCGCCCGGCGTGCGCTGCCGCCGCCGGCCGACGCGATCGCGCCCGACTGGCCGATGCCGCTGCAGCTGAAACTGCTCGGCGGCTTCGAGGTGGTGATCGACGGTCTACCGCTGAGGTTCGAAGGCAAGGTGCAAAAGCGTCCGCTCGAGTTGCTGCAGGCGCTGGCCGTGCACGGGCCGGCATCGGTGCCGGTGGCCACGCTCGTCGACGACCTGTGGCCCGAGCTCGACGGCGACGCCGCGCGCAAGTCGTTCGACGCCGCGCTGCTTCGGCTGCGCCGGCTGCTCGGCGACCACGGTGCCGCGCTGCGGCTCGAGGCCGGCGCCGTGCACCTGGACACGGCGCGCATCGGCTGCGACCTGTGGGCGCTGCGGCAATGGGCCGACCTGCCGGCCGCCCAACGGCCGCAGCGAGCCGCGCTGGAGCGGTGGGCGCGCACGCACGCCGCGGCGCCGCTGCTGCCACTGCAGCAAAGCGCCTGGGCCGTGGCGCCGCGCGAGCGGCACGCGCGGCGCATGCGGCAGCACGTCGGCATCGGCGCGTCGTCCGCTGACCGGTAGCCGATCGGTAGACGATCGGTAGGACCTGGGCCGCGACAGTCGGCCCGACGCGGCGCCGACGCCGCGCGACGCAACCGACCATGCCCCTGTCGCCCCTTCTTCGCCGCTGGCTCGCCCGCGCGCGCGTCGCGCTCGCGCGCCTGCGCCCGCGCCGCGCGCGCTGGCACCCTCCGCTCCCCTGCGGCCCTGCGGTCGCGGCGCGAACCGGCCATGCCCGCGTGCGCTGCGTGCTGCCGCCGCCGAGCGTGCCGCACGACCCCCCCTTCGAGGGGGCGAGCCGATTCGGTAGGTCATCCGTAGGACCTCGCCGGCGAACCTGCGGCCGAGGCGGTCACGGTGCCACCGCCGCGCGGACGGGGGAAGGGAGAAGCACGATGAAACGACAGACGACGACGGCACGGCGGGTGCTGATGGCTGCGGTCGCGGTTGCCTGGATCTCGGGCTGCGGCGGGGGTGGCGGCACAGGCGGCGGCGCCGAGCCCAACGTCACCGCGGCCGGCGCGGTCATCACCTCGGACGACGGCAAGGTGACGCTGACCATACCGCCGGGCGCGGTCAGCGAAGCGAGCACGCTGGCGATCGAGAAGGTCGATCCCGACGCCGAGACCGCCGCCGACCCGCTGTACGTGCCGGGCTCGCTCTACCGCATCGTCGGCTCGCTGGGCACGCTGTCCGAAGCGGCGACTTGGGAGTTCGCCACCGACGACGTGCAACTCGCTGGCACCCGCGTGCGCGGCTCGGCCCTCTCGGGCTTGCCCAGCAATCCTCCCCCCGACACCGGCAAGTCCTGCAACGGCACGGGCGGCAAGCCGCTGGGTATGGAATGGGTGCCCGGCGATACCTGCCCGTCCGGGTGCCTGAAGAGCAGCAGCTACGTCGACGGCAACGCCAACAACGGCGCCGGCCAGTCATACGCGCAGTGCATCCCGCAGAACGCCACCTACTGGGACTCCACGCCGGCGCCGCACTGCGACTGGGAGGACCAACCGGGCGCGTTCTCGATCGGCTACAGCGTCGTGCCGCGCGAGGATGCCGAGGACGTCTACGCGGCGATGGAGCTGCTGCGCGGCGCGGGCGGCGCGCTGTGCCAGATCAACGCGCCGCCGGCGCCGCCGCTGCTGATCGGCAACAGCGCCACGGCGCTCAACCTGCTGCCGTGCACCGTCGCGCCGGGTAAGGCCTCGTGCAAGCTGTCGCAGGTGGCCGCGGGCAATTTCAAGCTGCTGGCCGACAAGACGCCGCCCAGCGGCTACCTGGTCATCACCGATCAGCCGCCCGGCAACGGCGCGACCGACCCGAAAGTCGTGACGCTGAACCTCGACGGGAGCGGCACGATGCGCTACTTCATCGGCGGCGCCGACAACAAGAAGGCGGGCAGCTTCGGCGAGCTGTGGGAACTGAAGATGAGCATGGTCGATGGCCCCGCCGGACCGCAGCCGCAGTTCGCCCACGTGCTGCTGGCGACGCTTCCCAACGTGATGCCACCGGGCAACCCGACGCAGTACCTTTCGGCGTCGGCCAACACCCCGCCCGCGTCGATTCCCTTCAACCAGACCGACCCGCTGGTGCGCTGGTTCTACGGCCGCGTGTTCGACGCCGCCGGCAACCATGCCAACACGAAGATCGTCAAGGTCACGCGCGTGTCGCCCACCGTCGAGGTGGCCAGCTTCGCCGCCAGCCCGGCCACGATCGCGCCGCCTTCGGGCACGACGACGCTGTCGTGGACGGTGGCCAACGCGACCGCCGTGAGCATCGACCAGGGCGTGGGTGACGTCACGGCACAGACCGTCAACGACAGCGGCTCGGTGCAGGTGAGCGTCGACAGCACGCGCACCTTCACGCTCACCGCCAGCGGCCCCAACAGCAGCACGGCGACGAAGACGGTGACCGTCACCGTCGCACCCGACACCACGGCGCCCACGGTGACGCTGTCGGCCAACCCGGGCACCCTCAGCGCGCCGGGCAGCACGCTGCTCACCGCCAACGTCACCGACAACGTCGGCGTCACGCAGGTCGAGTTCTACCGCGGCGCCACGCCGGTCGGCACCGACGGCACGCCGGGCGACGGCTTCACGCAGAGCGTGAACCTCACGGAAGCGGACGTCGGCAACGTGAGCTTCACCGCCAAGGCGTTCGACGCCGCCGGCAATCACGCCACCAGCGCGGCGACCACCGTGCTGGTGACCCTGCCGGTCAGCGCCGACCGCTACGTCTCGCCCAACGGCAGCGACAGCAACCCCGGCACGCAGGCGCAGCCGTACAAGACGCTGACCAAAGCCTTTGCCGAGGTCGGTGCCGACGGCACGGTGTGGCTGGCCAACGGCACCTACACCTGGGCCGACGAAGTCGCGGCCGGCGCCAGCGCCGCCGACAACAGGACTCGTCCGCTGCCCGCAGGCCGCACGCTGCGCGCCAGCACGCCGGGGCAGGCGACGCTGAACTTCGGCATCGTCGCGCAGGGCGCCGCCACGCTGATCGGCGTGAACCTGACCACGGTGAACGGCGACACCAATCACGGCTACGGCCCGGCGGTCGTCCTGCCCAACAACGCCAGCGTGCAGTTGAAGGGCGTGACCTTCGGCCGCTTCACCAACGTGATGTCCTACTGCAACGGCTGCGCCAACGCCACCGTCAGCCTCGACACTAACGGCATGGCCAACTTCAACTACCTGGCGAGCGACTTCACTGGCGAATTCACCAACACCAACGCGGCCCACGGCAGCGGCGGCGTGACGGTCAGCGGTGGCCGCTTCAGCCATCCGGCACTGGCCTCGGCGGGGCAGGGCTGCAACCAGGGCAAGTTCATGTCGCTCGGCGGCAGCGCGCAGGTCACGCTGCACGGTGTGGCGGTCGAACTCGGACCCGTCTCGGGCGGTGCGTTCGACCACCCGATCGCCTTCTGCATCGCCGGCGGCAGCGCCAAGCTCACGCTCGCCAACGGCAGCACGGTGACGCAGGCCGGCAGCACCAGCCGCTATCGGGCCTTCGCGCTCATCGGCGCGGGCGCGTCGCTCGAACTGGCCAACGCGACCGTCAGCGGCCCGTTCTTCGGCATCGTCGGCATCACCGGCGCGGCCCAGGTGACGATCGCCGACAGCACGCTGCAGGGCGCGACCGAGGGCATCACCCCCAACGCCGGCGAGTACAGCGAGCCCACCGTCACGCTGACCGACAGCGTGCTGCAGAACTTCACCGGCAACGCGATCCACCTGCCGCACGGCGGCACGCTGTCGATCACCGGTGGCCAGATCCAGGACAACGGCGGCGCGGGCGTGCGGCTGGGCGGGCTGGCGAATCCGCCTTACTACGGCGGCGTCTACACGCTGACGGTGCGCAACGCGACGATCGCCAACAACGGCGGCGCGCAGGCCGACGGCGCCGGGCTGCTGCTCAATGGCGCCGCCGGATCGGTGCTCGACCTCGGCACCGCGGCGCAGCCCGGCGGCAACACCCTCCTCGGCCTGAACGCGAGCAAGCCGGGCGTGCGGGTGGGCACCGCGGCCGGCAACACGGTCGGCGCTGTCGGCAACACTTGGGTCGCCGGTCAGCAGGGTGCCAGCGCCGGCGGCACCTACGCCGGCAGCGTGCTAGTCACCAGCGGCAACGGCCAGAACTACAGCGTCACGAGCGGATCGTTGCGGCTGGCGGGCAACTGACCACCCCGCCGCGTCCGCAGGCGCGGCCCGGGCCCGGCGGGGGCGCTGCCTATAATTGGGCTTTAACACCACGGCACTCGCAGGCGACGAGCCTCGGGTGCCGTCTGCCATGACCAAGTACGTCTTCGTCACCGGCGGCGTGGTGTCCTCGCTGGGCAAGGGCATCGCGTCGGCGTCGCTGGCCGCGATCCTCGAGTCGCGCGGCCTGAAGGTCACCCTCATCAAGCTCGACCCGTATCTCAACGTGGATCCGGGCACGATGAGCCCGTTCCAGCACGGTGAGGTCTTCGTCACCGACGACGGCGCCGAGACCGACCTCGACCTCGGGCACTACGAGCGCTTCATCACGACGCGGATGAAGCGCACGAACAACTTCACGACCGGCCAGATCTACAAGAGCGTGCTCGAGAAGGAGCGCCGCGGCGACTACCTCGGCAAGACGGTGCAGGTGATCCCGCACGTCACCAACGAGATCCAGGAGTTCATCCAGCGCGGTGCGGCCGACGTCGACGTCGCGATCGTCGAGATCGGCGGCACCGTGGGCGACATCGAGAGCCTGCCCTTCCTGGAAGCGGCGCGCCAGCTCAGCCTGCGCCTGGGGCCTAACAACGCCGCCTTCGTGCACCTGACGTACGTGCCGTGGATCGCCGCGGCCGGCGAGCTGAAGACCAAGCCGACGCAGCACACGGTGCAGAAGCTGCGCGAAATCGGCATCCAGCCCGACGCACTGATCTGCCGCGCCGACCGCCCGATCCCCGACGACGAGCGCGAGAAGATCTCGCTGTTCACCAACGTCGCGCGCCAGGCGGTGATCAGCATGTGGGACGTCGACACCATTTACAAGGTGCCGCGCATGTTGCACGAGCAGGGCCTCGACGAGATCATCTGCATGAAGCTGCAGCTGCTCACGCGCCCCGCCGACCTGCGCCGCTGGGACCGCCTCGTGCACGCCGTCGAGCACCCGCAGCACGAGGTCACGATCGCGATGTGCGGCAAGTACACCGAACTGTCGGACTCGTACAAGTCGCTCAACGAGGCGCTGCGCCACGCCGGCATCCACAACCACGCGAAGGTCAACATCGAGTACGTCGACGCCGAGACGCTGACGCCCGACAACGTCGGGCAGCTCGCGCAGTACGACGCGATCCTCGTGCCCGGCGGCTTCGGCAAGCGCGGCATCGAGGGCAAGATCCTCGCCGCGCAGTTCGCGCGCGAGCACAAGATCCCGTATCTGGGCATCTGCCTGGGCATGCAGGTGGCCACGATCGAGGTCGCGCGCCACCTGGCCGGCCTCGAGGGCGCCAACAGCACCGAGTTCGACCCCGCGACGCCGCACCCGGTGATCGCGCTGATCGACGAGTGGCAGGACCGCGACGGCACGATCCAGAAGCGCGATGCCAGCTCGGACCTCGGCGGCACGATGCGACTGGGCGCGCAGACCGCCGACGTCAAGCCCGGCACGCTGGCCTACAAGATCTACGGCCCCACCGTCACCGAGCGCCACCGCCACCGCTACGAGGCCAACGAGCGCTACCTCGACCGGCTGCAGGCCGCGGGCCTCGTGATCAGCGCGATCACGCAGCGCGAGAAGCTCACCGAGATGATCGAGCTGCCGCCCGACGTGCACCCGTGGTTCGTCGGCGTGCAGTTCCACCCCGAGTTCAAGAGCACGCCGTGGGACGGCCACCCGCTGTTCATCAGCTACGTCAAGGCCGCGCTCGAACACCAGGCACGCCGCTCCGCCGCCGGCCAGGCCGCGGTGGCTGCCGCGGCCTGACCCTCGCCTGGGGATCCCGACCATGAAACTGTGCGGCTTCGACGTCGGCCTCGAGCGGCCGTTCTTCCTGATCGCCGGGCCCTGCGTCGTCGAGAGCGAGCAGCTGCAGATGGACGTCGCCGGCCGGCTGAAGGAGATCACCTCCGCGCTGGGCATCCCGTTCATCTTCAAGTCGAGCTACGACAAGGCCAACCGCTCGAGCGGTGCGAGCTTCCGCGGCCCCGGCATGGACAAGGGCCTCGAGATCCTGGCCAAGGTGCGGCGCGAGATCGGCGTGCCGGTGCTGACCGACGTGCACACCGAGGCCGACGTGCCGGCGGTCGCGGCGGTGGTCGACGTGCTGCAGACGCCCGCGTTCCTGTGCCGGCAGACCGACTTCATCCGCGCCGTCGCGCAAAGCGGCAAGCCGGTCAACATCAAGAAGGGCCAGTTCCTCGCGCCGCACGACATGAAGAACGTGATCGACAAGGCCCGCGCCGCCGCGCGCGAGAAGGGCCTGCCCGACGACGTCTTCATGGCCTGCGAGCGCGGCGTGAGCTTCGGCTACAACAACCTCGTCTCCGACATGCGCAGCCTCGCGATCATGCGCGAGACCGGCGCGCCGGTGGTGTTCGACGCCACGCACAGCGTGCAGCTCCCCGGCGGGCAGGGCACCAGCAGCGGCGGCCAGCGCGAGTTCGTGCCGGTGCTCGCGCGCGCCGCGGTCGCGGTGGGCATCGCGGGCCTGTTCATGGAGACGCACCCCGACCCGGCCCGCGCGCTGTCCGACGGGCCGAACGCCGTGCCGCTCAAGCACATGAAGGCGCTGCTCGAGCAGCTGCAGTCGCTCGACCGCGTCGTCAAGAGCCAGCCGCTGCTGGAAAACGACTTCGGCTGCTGAGGAGCCCCCGATGAGCGCGCCGGCGTACCTGATCGTCGAGATGCACATCCGCGACCTCGAGCAGTACAAGCAGTACATGGCCGACGCCCCGGCCGCCGTGAAGGCCTTCGGCGGCGAGTACCTCGTGCGCGGCGGCCGCCACGAAACGCTCGAAGGCGACTGGCAGCCACACCGCGTCGCGCTGCTGCGCTTCCCGAGCTTCGAGCAGGCCAAGGCGTTCTACGACAGCGAGCCGTACCGTGCCGCGCGCGCCAAGCGCGTAGGCACCACAGAGTACTTCAACATGGTGCTCGTCGAGGGCGTCGCCGCCCCCGTCTGAGCCGCCACACCACGCACAAAGCAGAAAGGACCTTCCCGCATGAGCGCCATCGTCGACATCGTCGGCCGCGAGATCCTCGACAGCCGAGGCAACCCCACCGTCGAGTGCGACGTGCTGCTCGAGTCGGGCACGATGGGCCGCGCCGCGGTGCCGTCGGGCGCGTCCACCGGAAGCCGCGAGGCGATCGAGCTGCGCGACGGCGACAAGGGCCGCTATCTCGGCAAGGGCGTGCTGCGTGCGGTCGAGCACATCAACACCGAGATCAGCGAGGCCGTGCTGGGGCTGGATGCGAGCGAGCAGGCCTTCCTCGACAAGACGCTGATCGACCTCGACGGCACCGACAACAAGGGCCGGCTCGGCGCCAACGCGATGCTGGCCGTGAGCATGGCGGTGGCGCGCGCCGCTGCCGAGGAGAGCGGCCTGCCGCTGTACCGCTACTTCGGCGGGATGGGCGGCATGCAGCTGCCGGTGCCGATGATGAACGTGATCAACGGCGGCGCGCACGCCAACAACAGCCTCGACCTGCAGGAGTTCATGATCGTGCCGGTGGGCGCGCCGAGCTTCCGCGAGGCGGTGCGCTACGGCGCCGAGGTGTTCCACGCGTTGAAGAAGATCATCGACGCCAAGGGCATGAGCACCGCGGTCGGCGACGAGGGCGGCTTCGCGCCCAGCGTCGCGAGCCACGAGGCGGCAATCCAGCTGATCCTCGAGGCGATCGACAAGGCCGGCTACGAGGCGGGCACGCAGATCGCGATCGCGCTCGACTGCGCGGCCAGCGAGTTCCACAAGGACGGCAAGTACGTGCTCGAAGGCGAAGGGCTGACGCTCGAGCCGGCCGCGTGGATCGACATGCTCGCCGCGTGGGTGGACAAATACCCGATCGTCAGCATCGAAGACGGCATGGGCGAAGGCGACTGGGACGGCTGGAAGCTGCTGACCGAGCGGCTCGGCCGCAAGGTGCAGCTCGTCGGCGACGACCTGTTCGTCACCAACACCAAGATCCTGAAGGAGGGCATCGAGCGCGGCATCGCCAACTCGATCCTCGTGAAGATCAACCAGATCGGCACGCTGACCGAGACCTTCGCCGCGATCGAGATGGCCAAGCGCGCCGGCTACACCGCGGTGATCAGCCACCGCTCGGGCGAGACCGAGGACAGCACGATCGCCGACATCGCGGTGGGCACCAACGCCGGCCAGATCAAGACCGGCTCGATGAGCCGCAGCGACCGCATTGCGAAGTACAACCAGCTGCTGCGCATCGAGGAAGACCTCGGCGACGTCGCGCGCTATCCCGGCCGCGACGCGTTCTACAACCTGCGCTGAGCGGCGCTCGGCACCCCGATGGCGGCGCGCTGGGTCACCGCAGGGCTCGTCGCGCTGCTCGCGGTGGTGCAGGCGCAGCTGTGGATCGGCCAGGGCAGCGTGCCGCACGTGATGTCGCTGCGCGCACAGCTCGCCGACCAGCAGGCGGTCAACGACGCGGCGCGCGCGCGCAACGAGCAACTCGCCGTCGAAGTGGGCGACCTCAAGGAGGGGCTCGAGATGGTCGAGGAGAAGGCGCGCGCCGAGCTCGGGATGGTCAAGCCCGACGAGATCCTCGTCCAGATCACACGTCGCTGAGCGCGCGATGGAGCTGCTGTGGGCGCTGGTCGGCGCGCAGGCGTTCGCGCTGTGGGGCAGCCCGGTCACGTGGACCGAGGTCGTCGCGTTCGTGCTCGCGGTGTGGATGGTCGTGTGCAACTGGCGCGTCAACCCGCTCGCGTGGCCGCTGGCGATGGTGTCGTCGGCGCTGTACGGGCTGCTGTTCGCCGACTACAAGCTCTACGGCGAAGCGAGCCTGCAGCTCGTGTTCATCGCGGTCGCGGCGTGGGGCTGGTGGCAGTGGCTGCGCGGCACCGGTGACGACGGCGGCGCGCTGCGCGTGCGTCACCTCGACGGCCGGCGCCTCGTGGGCGTCGTGGCCTTCGTGCTCGCCGCGTGGCCGCTGCTGGGCGCCTTCCTCGACCGCGCCACCGACAGCGACGTGCCCTACTTCGACGCGCTGCCCACCGTCGGCAGCCTGGCCGGCCAGTGGCTGCTCGGGCGCAAGTACGTCGAGAACTGGCCGGCGTGGATCGGGGTCAACGTCGTCAGTGTCGGGCTGTTCGCGTGGAAGGGGCTGTGGCTGACGGTGCTGCTGTACGCGCTGTTCGTCGTGATGGCGGCGGTGGGCTGGCGCACGTGGCGCCGGCTCGCGCACGCGCAGGCGGTGCGCGCGTGAGCGGCGGCCGCGTGATCGCGATCGTCGGCGCCGAGAGCACCGGCAAGACGACGCTCGCACGGGCGCTGGCCGAGCGCATCGCCGCGCTGACGGGCCAGCCGACGACCTGGGTCGGCGAGTGGCTGCGCGAGTGGTGCGCACGCGAAGGCCGCACGCCGCGCGCCGACGAGCAGGCGGCGATCGCCGCCGAGCAGCAGCGCCGCATCGCCGCGGCGGCCGCGGCGCACGCGTGGGTCGTCGCCGACACGACGCCGCTGATGACGGCCGTCTACAGCGAGCTGCTGTTCGACGACCGCTCGCTGCACGGCCTGGCCGCGCAGGCGCACCGCAGCTACGCGGCGACGCTGCTGACCGCGGTCGACCTGCCGTGGGAGCCCGACGGGCTGCAGCGCGACGGCCCACACGTGCGCGCGCCGGTCGACCGTTTGGTGCGTCAGGCGCTGGTCGACCACGGGCTCGCGTGGTCGGTGGTCGGGGGGGCCGGCGAGGCCCGCGTCGAGGCCGCGCTCGACGCGCTGACGCCGCTGCTGCGCGCGCACGCCGCGCCCGACGCCGGGCTGTTCACGCGGCTGGCACGGCGCGAGGCGGCGCAGGCCGCGTGGACCTGGGTGTGCCGCGAGTGCGACATGCCCGACTGCGAGCACGCGGCCAAGCGGCTGCGCGAGGCCGCGCCGCGCTGACGCGCGCAGCCGTCGAGCGCCTCACTGCACCGACGCGCTCGACGGCGGCTGGTCGGCCGGCGGCGTGAACAGCTCGCCGACGTCGACGGCGTCGAAGCGGTAGTGCGCGCCGCAGAAGTCGCAGCCGACCTCGGCCTCGCCGCGCTCGGCGATCAGGCCGTCGACCTCGTCGCGCCCGAGCCCGAGCAGCATGCGGCCGACGCGCTCGCGCGAGCAGGAGCACGCGAAGCGCGGGTGCAGCGGCTCGAAGCGGCGCAGCGTCTCCTCCCAGAACAGGCGGCGCAGGATCGTGTCGACGTCGAGCGTCAGCAGCTCGTCGCGGGTCAGCGTCGCCGCCAGGTGCGCGATGCGGTTGAAGTGCTCGTTCAGCCCGATCTCGTCCTCGTTGCGCGCGCCCAGGTTGCCCGCACCCTCGACCGGCAGCCGCTGGATCAGCAGGCCGGCGGCGACGTCGTCGCTGGCGGCCAGCACGAGCCGGGTGTCGAGCTGCTCGGACTGCAGCATGTAGTGCTCGAGCACCTGCGCGAGGTGCTGCAGCGGTTCGCGGCGGTCGCCATGCAGCGGCACGATGCCCTGGTACGGCTGCTGCCCCGGCAGGCGGTCCTTCGGGTCGAGCGTGATCGCGCAGCGCCCCTGCCCGTGCACGTTGAGCAGCGCCTCGAGCCGCGCGTCGGCCGGCACGTCGCCGATCACCTTCGCGGTGGCGCGAAACGCGAGGTCGGGCTGCACCTCGACGACCGCGAGCTTGACCGGGCCGTCGCCGTGCATCTGCAGCACGAGCGCGCCGTTGAACTTGATGTTCGACTGCATCAGCGCACCGGCCGCGGCCATCTCGCCGAGCAGCTCGCGCACCGGCGCCGGGAACGCGCCCATGCCGCCGGCGGCGGGATCGCGCCGGCGCAGCAGCTCGCGCCAGCCGGTGGTCAGCCGCACCAGCATCCCGCGCACCGGCAGGCCTTCGAACAGGAACTTGTGCAACTCGTCCACGAGGGGCATTGTAGGAAGTGCTCTGCGGCGCGGGTCGAACCCCGTCGCAGGCCCTGGTGCCCCCCCCCGCGGTGAGCTACCCCACGGTCACGGCGACCTTGCCGAACTGTCGGCCCGACTCGAGGCGGTCGAGCGCCTGCGTCACGTCGTCGAGCGGGTAGACGCTGTCGATCACCGGGCGCATCGGCGAGCGTTCACACAGCGCCAGCAGGTCGCGGAACTCGGCCAGCGTGCCCAGCGTCGAGCCGAACACCTTCAGCTGGCGGATGAACATGCGGCGCAGGTCGGCGCCGGGCTGGTCGCCGGTCGTCGCGCCGCAGGTGACGAGCCGCCCGCCGCGCACGAGGCTCTTCAGCGCCGCGCTCCACACCGCGGCGCCGACGTTCTCGATCACGACGTCGACGCCGCGGCCGTCCGTCATCTCGAGCACCGTGCGCGCGATGTCCTGCGTCGCGCCGTGCACCGCGCCGTCGGCGCCCATCTGCACCGCGCGCTCGAGCTTGCCGGCGTCGCGCGACGTCACGATGACCTTCGCGCCCGCCGCCTTGGCCAGCTGCAGCGCCGCGAGCGACACGCCGCTGAACCGCACCGGGTTTCGAGGAGGCCTGTTGGCTTGAGTCAGACCCGGCTGGTCTGACGGTCAAGTTGGCTGCTTGGGCTTTTGGATTCTCTCTCTTCCAGCCCCCCCGCAGGGGCCGCCGGAGGCCTCCCGGTTGGGCCGTGTACTCACCTGATTAGCGAGCAACCTCAGCAGGCTCAGTCTTTGAGCCTGTGAGCCAGGAAGATGGCCGCATCCCTACTGGCTGGAGGCGCGCCATGCCGATGAACCGAGTGCAGTTTCAAGCCGGACTTTCGATGCCCGAGTTCCTCGAGCGCTACGGAACCGAAGACAAGTGCC
>NZ_QOAZ01000049.1 GCF_003574675.1 Azohydromonas sediminis | reverse complement strand
CCGCGCTGCTGTCGGATCTGGTCGAGCGCGGGCTGGATGCCCAGCGCATGCGGCTGTGGGTGATCGACGGCGGCAAGGCGCTGCGCCGGGCCATCGTCCAGACCTTCGGCGCCAGCGCGCTCGTGCAGCGCTGCCAGGAGCACAAGCGGCGCAACGTGCTGGAGCACCTGCCCAAGCAGCTGCACGCCAGCGTCAAGCGGGCCCTCAAGGACGCCTGGTCGGCCTCGGACGCCGATCTGGCGCGCAAGCAGCTCGGCCGTCTGGCCTCCGCGCTGCAGGCCAGGCACCCGGGTGCGGCCGCCAGCCTGCGCGAGGGCCTGGAGGAGACGCTGACCGTGCAGGCACTGGGCATCACCGGGGCGCTGTACCGCACGCTGCGCACGACCAACCCCATCGAGAACCTGAACGGCTCGGTGGCGCACTACTGCCGCAACGTCAAGCGCTGGGGCGACGGCCAGATGGTGCTGCGCTGGGTGGCCAGCGCGCTCAGCGACGCGGCCACGCGCATGCGCAAGCTGCGCGGCTGCGGCCAGATGCGCACCCTCCTCAAGGCCCTGGATGCCCGTCGTCCGGCAAGCGACGACGGCACCGTCTTCAAGGCCGCGTAGTATGTTCACCGAGGGGCCGTCACCGGTCACGGTTCAACAGCGAACGGGACATCGCCTCAAGCGTATGGCTGCGGCGTTTGGTTCAACCACTTCTGCCCAGGATTGGCAGCGCTCAACCCCGAGCAATGAATCCCGCGCTGCCGATGAAGGCGCGCCAAGGCAACCTGCAGGCGGCGGAAGGCCACCTGCAGTACACACGCAAGCACCTGGCCCCCAGCTGCCGCCTCGCGCCCGACCTGCAGGCAGCGGAGTAGCAAGCCAAGATGCTGCGTCTGCTCGTCAAGTAGCCCCCTTGATCGAGGGGGTAGAAGACGGTGACGCATCGCACAGCGCCGGCCGTGGCACCGGCGTGAACGACACAGCGCGCTGCTAGCATCGAACGAGCGTTGAACGGGCCATTCAGGTGGCCACAGGCGCGTTGCCCCGATCCCACCATGCTTCGCGTCGCCCAAAACCTCTACGACTACCGCGAGCTGCTCTTCACGCTGGCGTGGAAGAACATTGCGGTGCGCTACAAGCAGGCCGTGCTGGGCCTGGCGTGGGCCGTCATCAAGCCGGTGACGCTGATGCTGATCTTCACGCTGGTGAAGAGCTTCGTCGGCATCGACAGCGGCGGCGTGCCGTACCCGGTGCTGGTGTTCGCGGCGCTGATGCCGTGGATCTTCTTCCAGGAGTCGGCCTCGGACGGTGTCAACAGCGTCGTGAGCAACACCGCGCTGATCAAGAAGATCTACTTTCCGCGCGAGATCTTCCCGATCACCGCGGTGGGCACCAAGCTGATCGAGCTGGGCATCAACTTCGTCATCCTGGCCGGGCTGATGGCGTGGTATGGCATGGCGCCCACGGTGCACATCGCGTGGGTGCCGCTGATCATCGCGTACACGGTGCTGGCGGCGCTGACGATCGGCTTCTTCGGCGCCGCCGTCAACGTGTACTACCGCGACATGGGCCAGGCCTTGCCGGTGCTGCTGAGCCTGCTGATGTATGCCTCGCCGGTGATCTACCCGCTGCACTTGGTGAAAGACAAGCTGCTGGTGCAGCAAGCCGCCGGCGAGTGGAGCCACGCGCTCTACACGCTGTACACGCTGAACCCGCTGGCCGGCATCATCGACACGTTCCAGAACGTGGTGCTGCGCGGCCTGCCGCCCGACTGGGGCGCGGTGCTGCCCGGCGCCGTGACCGTGGCGGTGCTGCTGCCGCTGTCGTACGCGTTCTTCAAGCGCGCCGAGAGCTGGTTTGCCGACGTGATCTGACACGCCCTGCCCATGACCACGCCCGCCATCGAAGTCAGCCACCTGACCAAGGAATACCGCCTCGGCGCGCTGCAGAGCCTGAAGGACACGGCGCTGAACGCCGGTCGCCGCCTGCTGGGCAAACCGGTGGCCGAGCGGCCGCTGTTCAAGGCGCTGGACGACGTGAGCTTCACCGTGCAGCCGGGCGAGGTGGTGGGCATCATCGGCCACAACGGCGCCGGCAAGAGCACGCTGCTGAAGATGCTGGCGCGCATCAGCACGCCGACGAGCGGCACGGTGAAGGTGAACGGGCGCATTGCGCCGCTGATCGAGGTGGGCGCCGGCTTCGTGCCCGACTTCACCGGGCGCGAGAACGTGTACCTCAATGGCGCCATCCTCGGCATGAGCAAGGCCGAGATCGACCGCAAGTTCGACGAGATCGTCGACTTCGCCGAGATGGCCGACTTCATCGACACGCCGGTCAAGCGCTACAGCTCGGGCATGCAGGTGAAGCTGGCGTTCGCGGTGGCGACGAGCGTCGAGTCGGAAATCCTGATCGTGGACGAGGTGCTGGCGGTGGGGGACCTGGCGTTCCAGCGGAAGTGCTTCGACCGGATGGAGGAAATTATTCGCAACGAGGGTCGGGCGGTAATTGTCGTCAGCCACAACATCCGGCAGATCGAGCGTATCTGTGAGCGCGCGCTGCTGATAGATCACGGCCTCCTCGTCGAGGACGGCAGTGCTCAGACGGTATGCGAGCGGTTTTATGAGCAGAGCAATTCCCGCATCGAGGCCAACATGGCGGCCCGCAGCAGGACTCGCATTGCCGGTTCAGGCGAGCTGACGCTGCTGAACGTGTCAGTGCTGGACAAGAATGGGGAACCCGCCGCCGCCATTGCGCCTGGTGAGCCACTACGAGTACGCCTTCGTTTTGAGCTGCACCGGGCGATGGACGATCTAGAAATCGTCGTCGGCACGCACCGCACCGATTTCGTCTACATCACTGCCTCCAGTACGCGATCACAGTTGCCAGCGCTGAGCCTAGGGGCAGGAATGCACGAGATCGAGTATTACCTGCCCAGCTACCCCGTGGCCACCGGCACCTATTCGGTACGCATGGTGGTCATGGACCGTCACCATCGCGTCCTATTCGATGGAGAGTCGTTGAGGTCCTTCGTTGTTCGCAGCCCCCGAGCCGAGCCGTTGAACCAGCAGTGGAAGATTGTCGAAGCGCCGGCTGAATTTCGGTTCATCGATAGTCCTAAGCACATAGAGACAAAGCCTCGGCCAACTAGCGTAAGCCCGGAAAGTCAGGACATGTCTATACGGGCGTGAAGGGTTCGGTAGATGGCACTGATCGTCGGCGTCTGGGATTCGGAAGCGCAACGCGCGGACTCGTTCCTCGCTAGCACGGCGCAACTCGCTCCACCGTTGCCATGGCTCGCGCGCACAGTCTGGCGCAGCCGAGATCTGAAGGTGGCCGTTGACGGTCTAGCGAACATACCTTTCGCCCAGACGTCCACAGAGACAGGCACATCAGTCCTAGTCATCGGGGACATCGTTCACGACGACGCAGCCACCACAACCGCTGACTGGCTCGTACGGCGAATCGAGGACGATGGTCCAAGCGCAGTCTGCTCGCGAAACGGCTACTACTTGGCAGTCGCCACCGATGGCAGCCAAAGTCTGCACCTTGGCGCGGATCAACTGGGACTCTTTCCCCTTTACTACTGGAGCCACGGTGCGACGTTCGCGTTCGCCACCAGTCCCAATGCGTTTATCTACCACCCTTTCTTTCACCGCTCCGTGGACCTGTCAGCCGTCGCCGGCGTGCTCCTCACGCAACACCCGACTGGCAACCGCACCATATGGCGAAAGGTGCGCCGCGTCCCCCCCGGTCACCTCTTGACCTGGAACCCGATCCGACGCGAGGTAACTATGCGCGCGGTCAATCCACTGACCGTCGACGACACATTCTTCGACCAACCTCTTTCGACACAGCAGCGCGCGGCATTTCACGCGCTCAACGATGCAGTTCGGCGCCGAGCCAAGCTTGGGCGAACCTCCGTGCTGCTGTCGGGGGGCCTCGACTCGCGCCTCGTCGCGGGCGTGCTCCGCTGGCACTCGCGAGACAAGGTGCCGACACTGACGCTCGGTGAACCGGGTGACTATGAACTGCACTGTGCCAAGGCGGTCGCCAAGTCGCTACGCTGGTGGCTGCGAACCATCCCCGTCGATCTTGCGCGATATCCCGAGTGGGCTGGATGGCAACAAGCGCTCGATGGCGCAGGTGCCACATTCACGGACTTCATGTGGTGGCCGGCGGCTGAGGTGGCCTGCCAATACGGTTCGCGCATCATGTCCGGCCTACTCGGTGACGCCATCATGGGCGGCAGCCAGATCATGTACGCCTACGGCGGTGATCCGCCGGCGTTTTCGATGGATCGTCAGCTCGCCCGAACCCTGCGGATGGGCTACGCGCCCGCCGAAGTTTCTGCGCTGTTGCGCAGCCCTGGCCTCGGCGAGGCCATCGTTGACGAACTGCGTGCAACGTGGCGGTCGTACTCAGGGACACCTTCGCAGAAGGCGTGGCAATTCGACCTTTACCACCGCCAGCGCCATCACGCCGGTGCCGTGCCGGCTCGCCTCGCCTTCGGTAGCTGGCCGACATTGCCCTACGCAGACAACGAACTGCTGAAGACGATGGCGGGGCTGCCTGCCTGTGCTTTCGCCGACCGCCGGTTGCAGGCAGAGTTCCTCACCGCGAAGCTACCGCGGCTTGCCAGACTGCCTCTCGATCGCGGCGGCCCCGACATGACGCCAGTTCGTCCGACACCGTTCTGGCCGGCCCGTGCCGCATTGCAACGCTCCGCAGAGCGGTTCAGACACTGGCTCGCACCCCGCGAGGCCAGGCAGTACGTACGCCACTTCGATCTTTCCGGTCCCGGTTTCGCCGCTCTGCGCAGATCGGTGCACCCTTTGCTTTCGCAATGCGATGACGTCTTCGATCCCGCCGTCGCCAAGCGACTGCTGCCTCCACCCGAATCGGCAATTGACTGCCCCGACGCCATCATCGACAGTGCCAAGTACAAGTCGCTCATTGGCTTGATGATGCAGTTGGCGCGCATGCGTGAACAGGCCATGCAGGCGTAATCGATCTTCTCGTGAGACGCTAGACGCACCGCCCGATCCAGCCGACCAGCATGAATGGAACAGTCGAACTGACGATCGCGCAGTCGCAATTGCCGGCTGGCACGCGAAGGACACTTCGTCTGCACCGAACTGGGTCGTCCCCCAACGCGGATCGACTGTTTCATTTCGACTTGCTGGGTGAGAGTGACGCGCCTGCGCCCCAAGTGCTCGACGGCTTCCTCCTTGCCGTTCTGTTCCTCGTCATGGCCGATGGATCCCGAGTCAGGGTACACGGCGCGCTGACGCGCACGGCGCTCTACAACTTCGAAGAGTTTCAGCGCGCGTGGGCCTGCTGGTGCCCGACACGCTACAGCCCGGTCGAAATCAAGCCCGATCAGATCGTCGACATACTTCCTCCTCGCTGGCAGGATCCGCGCGCCATCTCATTGTTTTCGGGCGGCGTCGACGGCACGTTCACTGCTCTGCGGCATCGCCATGGGCTCGCTGGTGACGCCAGCTACCCACTCAGCGACGTTCTCCTCGTGCATGGCTTCGACGTACCGCTGGCCCGGCCGGACGCATTCGAACGGTTATTGCGACGCATCCGACCCACACTGGACGAACTGGGGTTGCGCGTGCGGCTGCTTCGCACGGATCTCAAAGAGCTTTCTGGCCAGTACTGGGAATACAGCTTCGGCGCCCAGCTCGCCGCCTGTCTGCACAACTTCTCGCACGAATTCCGATACGGTCTGATGGGCAGCAGCGAACCCTATGACCACATGGTGTTTCCTTGGGGCTCGAATCCCGTCACCGACCCCCTGATGTCGGGCGATGCCATGCGGCTCGTGGTGGATGGCACGCCCTTTTCCCGAACCGAGAAGGTCGAAGTCGTGAACCGCTATGCGACCCCGACTCGCACCCTGAAGGTATGCTGGGAAGGACCTGACCCCGAGCGCAACTGCGGCCATTGCGAAAAGTGTCTCCGCACCAAGCTTAACTTCATGGCCGTAGGTAACGAGAGGCCTGCTTGCTTCGACGAGCCACTAGATATCGACGCCATCAGTGGAATGCAGCTGCGATTCCCCGCCCAGGCCACTGAGCTGGAAACGATCGTGGAGTACGCGCAACGGCAGGGTCGTCACGGCCCATGGCTAGAGGCGCTTCAGCGAAAACTTACGGCCTACCGTAGCGAACATACACGGGCCAGCATGTTGGGGCGTGCCAAGCGCAAGCTGAGATCCCTGCTGCGCGCCAGTTGAGTTGAAGCGATCCGACTCTTTCGAGCTGTTCGCTCATCTTTTCAAGGACGTTCACGTGTGGCCCTTCGATAAGCTGCGAGAGGAGCAAGTGGCGCGTGTCGTGCGCGCGGTAAAGGATTCTGGGCTGACCTACCTGTCCGATTCCAAGATCGCCTCTCTGATTTCCGAGTGCCGTGCCGCAGCCAAGAATGCGCGTGGTGGCAAGTTCATCGAGGCGGGTTGTGCCCTCGGCGGCTCGACCGTACTCATCGCGAGCCTGCTACCGCGCGCCGCGGAGCTCCACGTCTACGACACGTTCGCAGGCATGCCACCCCCTACGGAGCAGGACACACCCGACGTCCACGAACGCTTCCGCGTGATTGCCTCTGGAGATTCGGTCGGCATTGATGGGGGCGTGTACTACGGATACCGCAATGACCTGCTGGAGTCGGTGCGAAGAACACTGGATGAACATCTGCCCGCAACCACCGCGCGGCGCGTGAAGCTGATCAAGGGCTTGGTGCAGAACACGATGATCGACGCCGATCGCGTCGCCTTCGCCCATATCGACGTGGACTGGTACGACCCGGTACTTCATTGCGCTCGGAGCATCTTTCCGCGCCTGAACGTCGGCGGAGCGATGATCTTCGATGACTACCTGGACTACGGATCCTGCAGAAAGGCCGTGGACGAATACTTCGCACCTTATCAGGGCGTCATCTCGATCGACGTGAGTGCGGGCTCTTGGTGTGTGCGCAAACTGGCTGAGATCTGAAGAGCCCATCGTGAGACGCGTTTTGTCATGCAAGTGACCGCCGAACTGCTGGCACCGACGCCGCCTGCCCAAGACGTGGGAGCGCTCGCGTCGGCACCGCGGCCAGGCGCGCGCAACGAGAGCCGCGAGGAGGCGATTGCCCGTCTGCGCACCATTGTTTACAAGACGCTGGACTCGCTGATTCCCGCCGGAGCGCCCTGTGCGCTCGTCGACTTCCCGCACTACCCCAACGTGGGCGACAGCGCGATTTACCTAGGGGAACTGGCCTATCTTCGCAATAGAGGCTGTGCCGTGCACTACGTGGCGGACTGGCAGACATACGACCGCAACGCGCTGCGGCGCGCGCTGCCCGAGGGGATTGTGTTGATCAACGGCGGCGGCAACTTCGGCGACCTCTACCCACGTCACCAGCAGATCAGGCAAGCCGTGCTTCGCGACTTTCCAGACCGACGCGTTGTCCAGTTGCCACAGTCCGTCCACTTTGACGATCCCGCGGCATTGGAGGCCTCGCGCGCCGACTTTTCCGCGCACCCGGACTTTCACTTGGTGGTGCGCGATCAGGTCAGCCTCGATCTCGTGCAGCGTAGCTACGACACACCGACTTATCTGTGCCCCGACATGGCGTTCTTGCTCGATGTGCCGCGCTTCAAGCCAGCAGACGCGCCGCTGGCCGCCGTCGTACTCTCCCGCACCGATGGCGAGAAGGCTGCGCCCGAACATGGCGGCCTTGCGGTGGGCGATTGCGTCTCGGTTGCCGACTGGCTCGAGGAGCCCCCGCCGGGTGCCGAATGGCTCTACCGGTGGGGCACGGTGCGGGGGCGTTGGCAGCGCACTCACTGGCCACGCAGTGTCATCTCCTGGGCCCAGCGCACGGGCGCGCGTCGGATGGCCGACCAGCGGCTGGCACGCGGGCTGCGTCAGATCCACGGCGGCCGCACGCTGGTGACGGACCGGCTGCACGCGCTGATACTGGGCTGGATGAGCGGCATGCCGGTGTTCCACGTCGACAATCGTTACCGCAAGCTGGGCAACCTGCTGGACACATGGCTCCCGGGGCGCAGCGATTTGCCAGCCTTCGCCAGACTCGACGAGGCGCTGCTGGCCGCCACGGTCGCGTGAGGTTTTCATCGAGGCCCGCATGACTGACGCACCGTCCGTCACCGTCCTGATGCCGGCTTACAACGCCGAGCGCTACGTCGCAGAGGCGGCCCGCAGCATCCTGGAACAGACGTGGCGCGACTTCGAACTGCTGGTCATCGACGATGGGTCGACTGACGGGACGCTCAAGGCACTGCAGGCGCTGGACGACCGACGCCTGCGCATCGAACGCAACCCGGGCAACCTTGGCCTGATTGCAACACTGAACCGTGGCCTCGAACTCGCACGCGGTCGGTACGTGGCCCGCATGGATGCAGACGACGTGGCGCAGCCGCGGCGGTTGGAAATGCAACTGACCTATCTCGAGGCACACCCCGACATCGCGGTACTCGGAACGGCCGTGGACCTCATCGACAACGTTGGGCGGCGTTTCTCGGGTTTGCGCTATCCGACCGATCCAACGGCGATACGTGCACTGCTTATTGAGGAATGTTGTCTCGTTCATCCTACGGTGGTGTTTCGTCGCGATGTGGTCAGGGCCGTGGGTGGCTATGACCCGCAGGCCCGACATGCAGAGGATTACGACCTCTGGCTTCGCTTGGCAGACCGCCATCGCCTTGCGAACCTTGACGAACCGCTCTTGAGCTACCGGATTCACCCAGCCCAGGTGTCGGTCACCAACCTGCGGACCCAGTTCCAGACCGTACAGCAGCTTCGCGAGCGTGCCTTGGAGCGGCGCCAGGCGCTCGGTGAGGACGCATCCGAAATGGCCAAGTCAATACGGCCAACTTTTTGGCGCCGATGGCGAGGTGCGCCGTGCACGCTGGGCCGCGACTACCTCGATTGGTACTACCACTATCGCGCCATGCGGAAGCCGCGGCGTGCCCTCGCGTTCGCGCTGCGCGGACTGCGACACAGCCCACTTTCGGGAGAAGCATGGGGCGGCGTGGCGGTGACGACCTTCGAAGCCACGATGCCATGGCCCGCGCGGCGCGCTGCGGCCTGGTACCTGAAGCGTCTGGGCGACCTGCTCGGAGTGGGACATCGGGCATCATGATTACCGTTGGCTTTCTGCCCTGGTGGCCTCAGAACCCCTATCAGCTTCTGCTCAAGCGCGAGCTCAACGCCTTGGGCGTGCGGGTGATCGGCAACCCGCCACTGAGCCTGCTTCGCATCCTATTTGGGCGCGACGGCCTGGACGTGGTGCACGTGCACTGGCCACACGGGCTGTACGGGACGATGGGCCAGTGCTTGCACGCGCTGGCAGTGCTCGGGTTGTACAGGCTCCTCAGGAACAATGTCGTATGGACAGTTCATGAGCTGGACGCTTACGAGTCACGTTTCCCGCGGCGCGACGCTTGGTTCCGCTTCATGCTGTCGCGGATGAGCCGGCGTCTGATCGTGCATGGCGAGCACACCCGGCGCACGCTGTGTGGTCGCCTCGGCTACCGTCGACCTGTCGACCTGGCCCGCCACGCCTCCTACGTCGGCTGGTACGAAGACGACCTCTCCGGCGAACAGGCGCGTCAACGCCTTGGCCTGCCCCAGGGGTCTCGCGTCTACCTGTATTTCGGTTACATCAAGCCCTACAAGGGTGTCGAGGATCTGATCGAGGCCTTCCGGGCGCTGCCAGACGAAAGCGCCCGGCTTCTCGTGGTAGGCAAACCGCTGGATGAAGCAATCCAGGCGCACGTGGAGTCGCTTGCAGCTGCCGACAGCCGCGTTCGCACCGTAATGCGTTTCGTGCCCGACGATGAAGTGCAGACGTACTTCCGCGCAGCGCACGTGGCAGTGTTCCCATTCCGCCATACGCAGACGAGCGGTTCGGTAATGCTTGCCATGAGCTTCGGCTGTGCTGTCATCGCTCCACGCATTGCGACGGTGCCCGAGTACGTGGACGAGCGTTGCGGCATGCTGTTCGACCCAACCTTGCCCGGCGATCTCGCGCGGGCACTTCAGGCCGCCGCGGCCGCCCCGTTGGACACGATGGGGGCGGAGGCGCGCAGGCAGGCAGAGGCTCTAACTTGGGCGGACATGGCAAAAGTGCACTTTGACGCGTACCAGGCTGTATGCCGGCCATGAGCGCACCAACCCGGTTCACGCGCATGCTGTTGCGGCGTCGGGGCGATACCCATGGTGCGGTCAGCTTGATGTATCACGCGGTCACGCCGGGGAGCGGCACCCCCGCTTGGCCTTGGGCTGTTTCCATGGGGAGATTGCGGCAGCAACTGGACCATTTGGTCGGCGAGGGCTACGCGGCAGTGACCGTTTCTGAGCTGCAAGCCGGCACGGCACGGGCGGCGCGGCATATGGTGGCGATCACGTTCGACGATGGCTACGTCGACAACCTGGAAGCCGTCGACGAGCTGTATCGGCGGGGCATGCGCGCCACCTGGTTTGTCGTCAGTGGCTCGATCGGTCGTGCGCCAGCGTGGAAAGACCCCGGCCGCCCACCGACGCGCCTGCTGACCGCAGCCGAGCTGCGCGACATGGCATCCGCTGGTATGGAGATCGGCTCGCATACCGTGAGCCATGCCCGCCTGCCGGACTGCGGCGCAGCGCAGCTTCACGCTGAATTGCACGATTCCAAGGCGACATTGGAGGATGCGATTGGTCAACCGGTGAAGTCCTTCGCCTACCCGTACGGCCTTTGGGACGAACGGTGCGAGGAAGCGGTGCGCACAGCCGGCTACCAAGCGGCGTGCCACACGCGCACGGGCTGGGCGCTGCACGACCTCAACCCGTTGCGAATTCGCCGCCTGACGGTGTTCAACCAGGACACTGTGGATACCTTCGCGCGCAAGATCGTCTTCGCCTCACACGATGTGGACTGGGCCCACATGGTCCGATACGTGGCGCGCCGCGTGTGGCAGCGCGCGACAAGGGGGAAATGAGAACCCCATGGCACCCGCAGTGTCGATAGTCATGCCTTGCTTCAACGCCCTAGAGCATCTGCCTCGCAGCGTGGGAAATGTGCTGGGGCAGACATTGCCTGACTGGGAGTTGATAGCCATTGACGACGGTTCCACCGATGGCACACGCGGGTGGCTCGAGCAACAGACCGACCCCCGCATCCGCGTGCTTGTCCAGGCCAATCAGGGTGTCAGTGCTGCGCGCAACGCTGGGTTGGTGCTGGCGCGCGGCGAATTCGTGGCATTTCTGGATGCTGACGACACTTGGGAACCTCACTTCCTTCAAATCATGCTTAGCACGCTGAGGGCAAGCCCGGGAGCGGTACTTGCATACTGCGGCTGGCAGAACGTTGGACTGGCCGGCGGGCGCGGACAGCCGTTCGTACCCCCCGACTACGAGACGAACGCGAAGCTGGAGACGCTCTTCGTCAATTGCCGCTGGCCGATCCATGCCGCGATGACACGCCGCAACGTCGTGTTGGCGGCAGGGATGTTCGACACGACACTGAAGAATTCCGAAGATTATGCGCTTTGGCTGCGTGTGGCCATGGCTGGCCCACTGGTGCGCGTGCCGCAGGTACTGGCCTATTACCACTTCCACGGCGGCCCTCAGGCAACGTCCCAAATAGCTCGTGCAGCGCTGCAGCATTTGCAGGCACAGCGCCATTTTTTGCACGAGCAGCCAGAGTTCGCTCAACGGTTGGGGATAAGGCGAATACGGACTCTCACTTTGGGCCAGTTACTCGAGCGTGGCTATCAGGCCTATTGGGCAGGTGATATCCCGGCTGCGCGCAGCATCTTCCGGGCCGTGATGCAGAACGCCTACGGTGGGCCCGCGGATTGGGCCCACATGCTTCCGTGTTGGCTGCCAGAGAGATGGCATCTGCGCTTGCTGCAGTGGCGGCGCGCCGGTCGGAATGGATCACCGCACGCGAGCAGACGTTGACCGGACAGACGCTTCATGACCGTAGACGTTGTCCCCAACCATTTTTAAAGTTTGCCTCATGATGTCCTCTCCCAGCCGTCTTCAGAGGTTGCGATTCTCGCTGGCGCTCAGCAGCATGGCCATTTGCGCGCCTGCGCTTACCGGGCAACCCTTCGCGCCTACACCAACGGAAATCAGGGCACTGCCAGACGCATGTCGCGTCAGACTGGATCAGGGCACCAAGGCGGAGTGGGAGGCGTACCAAGCCAAGCTGGGACGCCCCATCTGGGACCACTTGCATCACTTCTGTTACGCGATGAATTTTATGAATCGTCAGGTCAGCGAGTTGCATAAACCTACCCGGCGAAACCAGCTCGAGCAGGCCATCAACAACTACGACTATGTGCTCGCCAGATGGCCGAAAGACCACCCCCTCTACAAAGAAGCCGCCATGGGGAAGAGGCAAGCAGAGATTTACTTGCAGATGGTGAAGTTGTAGACACCGCTCGCCGCGGTGCTATTTTTCATCCGGCGCATCAGTGGTTGTGGCGTCTCCAAGCGCAGCGGCGTTTGGAGACCACGTCAAAGCGGACGTTTATGCGGAGCGCTTAACTTAACTATGGACTGCTCTGTGATCGTCTGCACCTACAACCGTGCCGAGTCGCTGCGCGACACGCTGCGTGCGCTGCAGGCGCTGAGGCCTGCGCCCGGGCGAACGTGGGAAGTGATCGTCGTCGACAACAACTCGAAGGATCACACGCGGGCCGTGGTCGAGGAGGCGCAGCGGGCCTGGCCACTGCTGCGCTACGAATTCGAGGGCGAGCAGGGGCTGTCGCACGCGCGCAATCACGGCATCGGCTGCGCGCGTGGTGACGTGATCCTGTTCACCGACGACGACGTGCTGCCCGAGCCCGAGTGGCTGGAAACGACCCACGCCGGGCTGGAAACCCATGGCGCCGACGCGTGCGGTGGGTGGATCGGGCCGATCTGGGAGACCCCGCCGCCGGCTTGGCTCACCGAGCGGTTCTACGGGTTCTTGGCCGTTCGCACGGACCGCAACGACGACTATCCGATCACTGCCGAGACGCCTCCCCCCTACGGCGCCAACATGGCTTTCCGACGCCACGTGTTCGACCGCGTCGGCCTGTTCGACACCAGTCGTGGGCGCAAGGGCACCGTGCTGGCCAGTGGCGAGGACGGCGACATGTTCGAGCGCATTCTGGCCGCGGGCATGAAGGTGGTGTTCCTGGGCCGCTCCCGCGTGCATCACAAGGTGGAGGCGTTCCGCACGACCAAGCAGTACTTCCGGCGTTGGCGCTTCCAGACCAGCCGAAACATCGCGCAGAGCTGCGGCGTGCCGGGTGGGCGGCGGCTTTTCAACATCCCACTCTACGTGTACCCGCAACTGCTGCGTGCCGTCAGCCGCATGCTATGGAGTCATTTCACACTGCCGGCCGACGAGGCTTTCAATCGAGAGATCGTCGTTTTCCATTTCCTGGGCCTGATGCAGGGCCTGTACCGCTCGCGCTGACCTGTGACATCGCGGCTGACTGTCCTGATCTGCACGCACAACCGCGCAGCGCTGCTGGCAAACGTGCTCCGCTCGCTGAACGAGTGCCAGCGACCGGACTCGTGGAGTGTCGACATCCTGGTCATCGCCAATGCCTGCCGCGATGGCACCCACGGGATGCTCGATGCCTATCGGGCGCGCGCGGACGGCGACGGGCTGCTGCCCCTGGCGTGGCTCGCCGAGCCGAAGCCTGGCAAGTCGCACGCGCTCAACCGCGGCGCAGTCGCCCTGCGAGGCGACTGGGTGGCGATCGTCGACGACGACCATCGCGTAAAGGAAGACTTTCTACTCCGAGTTTCCCAAGCCATCGCCGAGCATCCGCAGGCCAGCCTGCTGTGTGGCCGCATCCTGCCGGACTGGGATGGCCGAGAGCCGACATGGGTGCATGACGACGGGCCCTACCGCATCTACCCGCTGCCCATCCCCAGGCAAGACTTCGGGGCAAACGCGCGCGAGCTCAAAGTCGGCGACCCCATGCCCGGCGGTGGCAACCAAATCATCCGAGTCGATGTGCTGCGGCGGCTGGGGCCGTTCTCGACCGAGTTGGGGCCACAAGGCCACGACTTGGCCGGCGGCGAAGACACCGAGTACATGCTGCGCGCGCTTCGAGCCGGCGAGCGGCTCTGGTACGTACCCGAGATCGTGCAGTACCACCACGTGGATCTCGCCCGATTGGCGCTGTCGTATCTGATGCGTAAGGCGTATCACCGCAGCGCTTCGGCGATCGTCCTGCATGAAACGGCTGGCCGCGGCAGACGCGGTATTCCGCTGCACATTTTTCGCAAACTCTCCGGCTATGCCTTCCGAGCCCTGACCTCGTTCGGATCGGCGCGGCGCCGCTTCTACCTCGTACGCAGCGCCGCTGCGTTGGGCGAGATGGCCGGCTACAGGCGACTGAGCCTGCGGTCACAGGCAATGTCTGCAGCATCGGCACGTTCCGACCATGCCTAGCCTGCGCAACTTGCACAAGCTGCTCGACCCCGAGATCCGCGCCAAGAATGTTCAGGCACTGCGTTGGGAGCTGCGCGGTCTCTGGTACGACCTTGCCCGCCCGGCGATGCCGGACCCGGTGTTCCTCGTCGGCTGCTCGCGCTCGGGCACCACCGTGACGTACGAGACGCTGGGCGCAGCGCCGCAGTTCCTCAAGTTCGGCTGGGAGATCCCGCAGTTCTGGGACGGGCTGTACGGCCCGCAGAACAACGGCTGGCACTCCGAGGCGGCAGGCGCCGAGCACGCGCGGCCCGAACAGCGGCACGCCGCGCTGCGCTACTTCTACCAGCGCCTGGGCGCGGGCTGGGTGCTCGACAAGACGTGCATCAACGTGATGCGCATCCCGTACCTGCATGCGTTGTTTCCAAAGGCGAAGTTCGTCTTCATCCAGCGCGACGGGCGCGACAACGTCAGCTCGATGATGGACGGCTGGCGCCACGGACGCAACGACGGCGACTTCCACCTCGGCCAGTTCTTCGGCCCGTTCCCGGAGCCGGTGGCCATCGACGGCGGGCAGTTCACCGACTGGGCCTTCTTCCTGCCGCCGGGCTGGCAGCGCTACAACCGCGCGAGCCTCGAAGAGGTGTGCGCTTTCCAGTGGGTCTCGGCCAACCGGCTAGCGCTGGATGCCAAGCGCCGGATCCCACCCGAGCAGTGGATTCACCTGCGTTACGAAGACCTCTTCGAGCGCCCGGTGGAGATGTTCCGCGACGCATTCGAGCGGCTCGGCGTGCCGTTCACCGACGAGCTGCGGGTGCGCTGCGAGCACCTGCGGCCCACTAGCATCGTCAAAGGCACGCCGAAGAAGCAGAAGTGGCGCGAGCACAACCCGCAGGCCATCGAGCGCATCCTGCCCGTGATCGCGCCGCTGATGCGCGAGATGGGTTACGACCCCGATGCCTGAGCTGGCCGAGGCCTTCCCCCTGCGTCAGAATTGTTGTCGCCCCGATAGAACCTGGTCTTCGTTGAGTTCCAGGTTCATGTAGATGGTGGTGGGAGGCTGTGGAGCTTGTGGGCGAAGGCCTGCGCGGTGGGCAACGCGACAGCGTTGTCCACGGCGAGCTGGCCGGTGCGCGCAGCGCATCGCCCATAAATCCACAGCCTGCTCGGCCGCCGCATTTCGTAGACCCGGGGACGATGACAGAGAACGAGTTGGCTCGATACGGACAAGCATTCAAGGACCGCGCGGTAGCCAGGCTGCTGCCGCCGCACAGCGCCGCGC
>NZ_QOAZ01000048.1 GCF_003574675.1 Azohydromonas sediminis | reverse complement strand
CGCCGCACCCTCGTCCCAGCGCACGTGCATGCGCCCGCCCAGCGTGTCCACCACCTGCGGCGCGCCGGCCGCCACTTCGGCCGCCAGGGCCACCTCGCGCATGCGTTGTTTGCTCTCACCCATCGGGTGAGTGTGCCAAGACCCGTCAAAGCCGCGCCAGTGCTCGCTTAGCGCGCGATGACGGACGGTGAACTGCTGGATTCAGGCTGAACTATTGGGATACTGGTTCCGGATTCGGTGTCTACAACCAGCTTGAAGGCACCAGTGTGGGATCCCCCAATCATTCGATGGACAACAGCACCAGCGTTGGCGCCATCGACATGATGCTGCTGAGCTTCACCAGCGCCGAGATTCTCAAGAGCGTCACGATCGGCTGGTCGGGGTCAGACGGTGACTTCCAGGTGCTGGCCTACACCGGCAGCACGCCGTTCTCGACCAGCTCGATTGTCGGCAAGACGGCCGCCCAGATGTTGACGGGTGGCTGGTCGCTCGTGACGACGGTCAACGGCGCTGGCAACATCTCGACGCCCGATGTGAATTACGCGGTCAACGCGGGCAACGTGTCGTCGAGCTACTGGCTGATCAGCGCATTCAACAGCGCCTTCGGAGGGTCGGGCGCGAGCACGGGCGTAGATGCCATCAAGGTGCTGGCCGTCACGACGCAAGGTTCTACGAACGTGCCACTGCCCAACACGCTGGCTCTGGCCGGGCTCGGCCTGTTCGCCATCGCACGCATGCGCCGCCGTCAATCGGTCTGAGGTGCAGCGGCGCGTCCGCCACCGAGACTCGAATCGACAGCCCGACCCCGGTCGGGCTGTTTCGTTTCTTGCCGAGCCTTCGCCAACCCGCTGCCGCCGGATCGCCCTCGCGCGAGTCGGCGGCCGTACCGGCGATGACCGTCCGGCAGGCTGACGGACCGCCTCGGGCGGCGACTTGCACCCGCCACCTACAATCGAACCCATGATTTCCCCCATCCCCGAGCTGGTGGCCGAGCTGGCCGCTGGCCGCATGGTGATCCTCGTCGACGAGGAGGACCGTGAGAACGAAGGCGACCTGGTGCTGGCCGCCGATCACGTGACGCCCGAGGCGATCAACTTCATGGCCCGCTTCGGCCGCGGGCTGATTTGCCTGACGCTCACGCGCGAGCACTGCCAGCGCCTGCAGCTGCCACCGATGGCCGCGCGCAACGGCACCAAGCACGGCACGGCGTTCACCGTCTCGATCGAGGCCGCCGAGGGCGTGACCACCGGGATCTCGGCCGCCGATCGCGCGCACACGATCAAGACCGCGGTGGCGCGCGACGCCAAGCCGAGCGACCTCGTGCAGCCCGGCCACGTGTTCCCGCTGCAGGCGCAAGATGGCGGCGTGCTGATGCGTGCCGGCCACACCGAGGCCGGCTGCGACCTCGCCGCGATGGCCGGCTGCACGCCCGCGGCCGTGATCTGCGAGATCATGAAGGACGACGGCACGATGGCCCGGCTGGATGACCTCGTCGTCTTCGCGCGCGAGCACGGGCTGAAGATCGGCACCATCGCCGACCTGATCGCGTTTCGCAGCCACAACGAGTCGCTGATCGAACGCATGGGCCGCCGCGTGCTCGTTACGCCGTGGGGGCCGTTCGACTGCACCGTCTTCAAGGACCGCACCGGCGGCGTGCACCTGGCGTTGGCCATCGGCCAGTGGAGCGGCGCCGACGAGGTGCTCGTGCGCGTGCACGAGCCGCTGTCGCTGATGGACGTGCTCGATGCCGGCAGCAGCCCGCACTCGTGGCCGCTGCCCGAGGCGCTGCGCGCGCTGCAGGCCGAAGGCCGCGGCGTCGCGGTGCTGCTCAACGCCGGCGACGACGCCGATGCGCTGCTCGCGCGCGCGCTGCCGGCCAGCGCCGCGCCGGCGCCGCGCGGGCAGATGGACCTGCGCACCTACGGTGTGGGCGCGCAGATCCTGCGCCAGCTGGGCATCACGCGCATGAGGCTGCTGGGCCACCCGCGCCGCATGCCGAGCATGACCGGCTACGGGCTCGAGGTGACCGGCTTCGTCGCCGGCCCCGCGGCCGCACTGCAGCGGGCCGCGGCATGAAGCACGCCGACCAGGGCCGCGCCGCGCGGCTCGACGGCTCGCGGCTGCGCGTGGGCGTCGTGCGCGCGCGCTTCAACGACGCCCTCACGACGAAGCTGCTCGACGCGTGCCGCGCCGAGCTCGCAGCGCTGGGCGTGGCGGCCGACAACACCCGCGTCGTCGAGGTGCCCGGCGCGCTCGAGGTGCCCGTCGCGCTGCAGGCGCTGGCCGAGCGCGACGAGTTCGACGCGCTCGTCGCTCTGGGCTGCGTGATCCGCGGCGAGACCTACCACTTCGAGCTGGTGGCCAACGAGAGCGGCGCCGGCGTCACGCGTGTCGCGCTCGACCACGGCGTGCCGGTGGCCAACGCCATCCTCACCGTCGAGGACGAGGCCCAGGCCTGGGCGCGCGCCGAGGACAAGGGCCGCGACGCCGCGCGCGTGGCCGTCGAGATGGCGCTGCTGCTGGACGACCTGCGATGACCACCGAGCCCACCCCCACGCCGCCGCCGCGCAGCGGCCGCCGCGCCAACCCGCGCCACGCGCGCCGGCGCGCGCGCGAGTTCGCGCTGCAGGGCCTGTACGAGTGGCTCGTCGGCAAGGCCGACGCCGGCGCGATCGACGCCCATGTGCGCGAGCAGGACGGCTTCGCGCACTGCGACCGCGTGCACTTCGACGCGCTGCTGCACGGCTGTATCGAGCAGGCGGCCGACCTCGACGCGCAGCTCGCGCGCCACGTCGACCGCAAGACGAGCGAGCTCAGCCCGGTGGAACACGCGGCGCTGCTGATCGGCACCTACGAGCTCAAGCACTGCCTCGACGTGCCGTACAAGGTCGCGATCAACGAGGCGGTCGAGCTGGCCAAGACCTTCGGCGGCACCGACGGCCACAAGTACGTCAACGGCGTGCTCGACAAGGTGGCCGCGGACCTGCGCCCGGCCGAGGTGCAGGCCACCCGCGCGGCCGCGCGCGGCGGCTGAGGCGCCTCACCACGGGCGTCGCGCCCGCGTGCGCCGGCCGGCGCCGACGCCCGGCAGCGCGCACCGTGCGCTGCGACCGGCCCCGGGCCTGCGGCAGCGCAGGCCCTGCGCGCCGCGAGATGCGCACAGACACCGCCGCGATGCGTTTGTTACCCGCCCTTACCGGCTGCTGAAGCCTGGCAACACGGCCAACGCCTAGCATCTCCGTCACTGCATCACCTGTCGTTGGGAGTCTGACAAGGGCAAAACCCGCGAAAGCGGGCGACGCAAAGTCATCGGTCTAAAGGGCCCCGTGCCCCAGGACGGCTGGACTGCCAGATTCATCGGCGCCGAACCGCAGCCGGCTTCGGCGCCGCGTGCACCCGGTGCACCGCGGCCGACGCGTCTCGGCCCGCGGCCCGCATCGCGCTGCCGCCGGATCTTGCACCGACCGACCCGGGGCCAGAGCCCGCACAAGGTTCTGGAGTCGATCCGTGCACAGCCATCCAAGAAAGCCTGCCGCCGCGGGCCACGTCCGCAGGCCGTCCGCCTCACACCGCGCCGCGTCGCGGCTCGCCGCCACGGCGCTGGCCGCCGGCCTGCTCGCCGCGGCGGCCGGCGCGCAGGCTGCGCCGCCGCAGCGCTCGGCCGAAGGCCCGTGGGCCAAGGCGCGCCTGCTGGTCGTGGCCAAGCCGGGCCTGCCCGACAGCGAGGTCGACAAGGCCGTCAAGGGCGAAGGCGGCAAGGGCAAGCGCCTGGGCAACAGCCGCATCTTCGTCGTCGACCTGCCGCCGCAGGCGTCGGAGACCGCCGTGCGCGCGCGGCTGAAGAACCACCCGCACTTCGAATCGGTCGAGCTCGACCAGCTCGTCTCGGCCAGCTACACGCCGAACGACCCCTACCTCGGCAGCCAGTGGCACCTGCCGAAGATCGACGCCGCCGGCGCCTGGCAGTACACGCGCGGTGCGGGCGTCACGATCGCGATCCTCGACTCGGGCGTCGACGCCAGCCACCCCGACCTGCAGGCGCGCCTCGTGCCGGGGTGGAACTTCTACGACAACAACGCCAACACCGCCGACGTGCACGGCCACGGCACCGCGGTGGCGGGCGCCGCGGCCGCGTCGACCAACAACGCCGCCGGCGTAGCCGCCATCGCGGGCGAGGCGAGGATCATGCCGGTGCGCATCGCCGACGCAAACGCCTACGCCTACTGGAGCACGGTGGCGCAGGGCGTGACGTGGGCCGCCGACAACGGCGCGCGCGTCATCAACATCAGCTACGTCGGTGTGGCCGGCAGCAGCACGGTGCGCAGCGCCGCGCAGTACGCCAAGGACCGCGGCGGGCTGGTCGTCGTGTGCGCCGGCAACAACGGCAAGGACGAGGGCATCTCGCCGACGACGACGATGATCCCCGTGTCGGCCACCGACGGCAGCGACAACAAGACGAGCTGGTCGAGCTGGGGCAGCTTCGTGGCGATGTCGGCGCCGGGTGCCGACATCTGGACCACCTCGCGCGGCGGGAGCTACCAGCCGTGGAGCGGCACGTCGCTGGCGAGCCCGATCACGGCCGGCGTCGTGGCCGCGATGATGTCGGCCAACCCCAGCCTCAAGCCGGCCGACGTTGAGGGCCTGCTGTTCGGCACCGCCGTCGACCTCGGCGCCGCCGGCCGCGACCCGTATTACGGCTACGGCCGCGTTAACGCGGCAGCGGCCGTCGCCGCGGCGGCGCAGGCCATCACGGTGGCCAAGGCGGCCGACACGCAGGCGCCGAGCGTCGGCATCGCGTCGCCGGCCGCGTCGTCGACCGTCAGCGGTGTGGCCACCGTCGACGTGACGGCCAGCGACAACGTCGGCGTCAGCAAGGTCGAGCTGTGGGTCAACGGCAGCCTGCTGGCCACCGACACGTCGGCACCCTACAGCTTCAGCTGGGACACCACCCGCGTGGCCAACGGCGCGGCGTCGCTGCAGGCGCGGGCGTTCGATGCGGCGGGCAATGCAGCCACATCGTCGAGCGTCGCCGTCAACGTCGCGAACACCGCGGCGGCCGACACGACACCGCCGGTCGTTGCGCTGACGAACCCGGCCGCGGGTACGAAAGTGTCGGGCACCGTCAGGATCACCGCCAGCGGCTCCGACGACAGCGGCGTCGCGGGGCTGACGATGTCGCTGTTCATCAACGGCACGCGCGTGGCCACGACGACCGGCAGCGGCTCGCTGAGCTACAGCTGGAACACGCGCAAGATCGCCGCTGGCACCTACACCCTGCGCGTCGAAGCAAAAGACGCCGCGGGCAACACGTCGTCGACGACGTCCACCGTCTACCGCTGAGCACTTCAAAGCCCGAGGGGAAGGCGCGGCCGACGTTTGTCGCCACGCGCCTTGCTTTGGCCAGAAAACAAGGGGGCTCGCAGCGAGCCCCCTTGAACTGATCCAGCGCCGAAATTCAGTTCGAACGGCGGCGGCGCTTCGTCAACGCTGCCGCCAGAAGTCCCAGCCCGACAAGAGCGATCGAGCCGGGCTCCGGAATACCACCGCCACCGCCACCGCCACCGCCACCGCCACCGCCTTTGCCAGACTCCGCGTCGTGCGAGAACGGGGCAAAGTCGTTGACGTCGATGTCACCAGAAACACATGAGTTCCCGTTGTTCCCGTTCGTGCTGCAGGCCGCGACCGTCGAGTTGTACAGGTCGAAGTGGATGGCGTAGTCCTGGCTCAAGTTGATGACGTTGACCTCGAAGGCGGCGTAATACATCCCGGTGCCTGTTTCGAACGGCAGTGCCGGAGAGTCTTGAACGTTGAGTGGCTTGTATTGCTTGGTCGAATCGAACTTGAACTCAATCTGCTTGAAGTAGGTTTCGTAGATCCCGTGCCCCGACAAGTCGCCTGGATCCGACAGCTGCGTCACAACCGTCTCCAGCGGCGGCGTGCCGTAGACCATGTCCGAGGTGACGTTGATCGTCGTGCCCGCGAACGTGAACGAACCCAACGAAGCTGGCGACGGCACCCGGGGCGCGACGGCGGCCGCGATGTAATAGGTGTCCGCAAGCAACGCGCCATTGCCAGGTGTCAGGAACGCGTACAACATGAACGAGTTCGACGTCGCCACCGACGTTTGCGTCGAATCGTCGTAAGTGGCCCCTGCAATCCCAACCTGAAGGGTCGGAATCGCCATCACGGCAGCGCCGCTCAACGCGAACGCGCTCGCGAACACCAATTTGCCTGCGCTCTTGAGCATCTCGACTCCTCGAATCCTGATGCGGCGTAGACCCAGCAAACTTCAGGCCAACATACCCCGTTGGGACGCTTGCCCTCGAAGAATCAAGCACTTGCGAAGCTTGAAGCCGGCGCAAGCAGCCGGCCTGAAGGCAAGGCCGTTACAGATTGTCAAGATCGTCGACTCGGGGGCGGCAAGGGCGGCTCCAAAGCCCAACGCTTAATTTCGCACCACGGCTCGTGCAACAGCCCGCGATACATGCCGGGCGAACCCATGCAGCCGAAACAGCCGCTCCCGAGGTCACGCCGTCACGCCCCACGGGCCAGCCGCGATCCCGCGCGCAGGCGCGAGCGCGCAAAACTGCGCGTTTTCGAGCCCGCCACCCATTCGCGGGGATGACGCACGCGGACCCGTCCTGCACGATGCGTTCGCGTCAAGTGTCAAGTGCACCGACACCCTGCGGGGTGACCCCGGTCGGCCAGCGCGGTCCGAAGGGCCGCCGCACGACCCCCGCCAACCGAGCCGTCGATGATCCGCATCTTCAACCACTACCTGCACCGCCGCACGCTGCTGCAGGTGATGATCGACCTCGGGCTGATCGTGGCGCTGGTGCTGGCGCTGAGCCTGGGGCCGCTGGGCGATGCCGGCCAGGGCATCGCGCTGCCGCTGCTGGCGGCGCTGGTGCTGGCCGCGTGCGTGTTCGTGATCAACTCGGCCACCGGCTTCTACGAGTACGCGCACAACCGCACGCTGCTGCAGTCGCTCGCACGTGCGACGGCGGGCATCGTCGTCGGCCTGCCGCTGGCGTGGCTGATCTTCGGGCTGCTGCCGGCGGCGGTGCCCGGCCGCGAGCTGATGCAGCTCGCCGCGATGGGCGGGGTGGCCGCCGTATTCGGCCAGCGCGTGTTCTTCGCGCACTCGAAGGCGCAGTCGCTGATCCGCACGCGCATCCTGATCTACGGCGCCGGCCCCGCGGCGCAGCTGGTCGCGCAGACGCTGACGCAGTCGGACCCGCACGCCGAGATCGTCGGCTTCGTCGTCGGCCCGAACGAGACCGAGATCGCGGTGTCGTCGCACGAGATCCTGAAGTCCGACCGGCCGCTGTCGGACCTGGCGCGTGACCTGCGCGTCGACGAGATCGTCGTCGCGCTGTCGGAGCGCCGCGGCGGCAGCATGCCGCTGCGCCAGCTGCTCGACTGCAAGCTGTCGGGCGTGCGCGTACTCGACATCTCGTCGCACTTCGAGAAGTCGCTGGCGCAGATCCGCATCGACCACGTGCATGCCGGTGCGCTGATCTTCGGCGAGGGTTTCAACCAGGGCTGGCTGCGCACCGTCGTCAAGCGCGTGTTCGACGTCGTGTGCGCGCTGGTGCTGCTGTCGCTGGCGCTGCCGGTGATGGTCGTCACCGCGATCGCGATCAAGCTCGAGTCGCGCGGGCCGGTGTTCTACCGCCAGGTGCGCGTGGGCTACAACGGCAAGCCGTTCGAGGTCGTCAAGTTCCGCAGCATGCGCAGCGACGCCGAGGGCGACGGCAAGCCGCGCTGGGCCAAGGCCAACGACGACCGCGTCACGCGCGTCGGCCGGCTGATCCGCAAGCTGCGCATCGACGAGCTGCCGCAGCTGATCAACGTGCTGCGCGGCGAGATGAGCCTCGTGGGCCCGCGCCCGGAGCGGCCCTACTTCGTCGAGCAGCTGACGCAGCAGGTGCCGTTCTACGCGGTGCGCCACAGCATGAAGCCCGGCGTCACCGGCTGGGCGCAGGTGCGCTACCACTACGGCGAGTCGGTCGAGGACGCCAAGCGCAAGCTCGAGTACGACCTGTACTACGTGAAGAACCACTCGCTGTTCCTCGACCTCGTCATCATCCTCGAGACGATCGCGGTGGTGCTGACGGCGCGCGGCTCGCGTTGACGCCGCCGCCGGTTCCGCTCGGGCGCTTCGGCGCGCTGGCGCCGTGCGGGTCGCCGCGGCGCCGGGCCTAGACTTTCGGCCATGGACACCGCCGCCACCGACCTGACCGGCTACGGCTTCGCCGTGGCGGCGCTGCTGTACGCGGCGTTCGGCGCCCATCTGGCCTTTACGGGGCTGCTGAAGAAGTCGCAGCCGGCGGCGCCGTGGACGTTCCTCGGCGCCGTCGCCGCCACGGCGCTGTGGGGCGTCGTCGGCGCGGTCGAGATGTGGGTCACCGGCGACGCGACGGCGCCATCGATCGTCGGCGCCGACCTGGCGCGGCACGCGCTGTGGCTCGGCTTCCTGCTCGGGCTGCTGCACCCGGGCACGGGCGCGCGGCCGGCGTGGCGCGAGTTCGGCGTGCTCGGCGTGGCGGCCGCGGCGCTGATCGTCGCCACCGGTGCGCTGATCGCTCTCGATGCGGCGCGCGCGCTGCACCCCACCTGGCGCCTGCGCGTCGAGCCGCTGCTGCTGCTGGGCATCGCGGTGCTCGGCCTGATCCTCGTCGAGCAGCTGTTCCGCAACCTGCCCGAGGACTCGCGCTGGAGCGCCAAGCCGCTGTGCCTGGGGCTGGGGCTGGTGTTCGTCTACGACATCTACCTGTACTCGCAGGCGGTGCTGTTCGCGCACCTGGACGGCGACGCGCTCGCGGTGCGCGGCGTCGTGCACGCGCTGGCGGTGCCGCTGCTGTTCGTCGCGTCGAAGCGCCACGCGAACTGGATCGCCAAGCTGCGCGTCTCGCGCGCGGCGGCGTTCCACTCGGCGACGCTGCTGCTGGCCGGCGCGTACCTGCTGTTCATGTCGGCGATCGGCTACTACGTGCGCTACACCGGCGGCGAGTGGGGCCGTGCGCTGCAGATCGCGCTGCTCGTCGCGGCGCTGGCCGCGCTGGCAGTGCTCGCAGTGTCGGGCACGGTGCGTGCGAAGCTGCGCGTGTTCCTCGGCAAGCACCTGTTCCACTACCGCTACGACTACCGCAAGGAGTGGCTGCAGTTCACGTCGCGGCTGACGGCAACCCACTCGCCGCAGGAGTTGGGCACGTCGGTGACGCACGGGCTGGCCGACCTCGTCGAGAGCCCGGCCGGCGCGCTGTGGCTCAAGAGCGCCGACGGCCGCGCCTTCGTGCAGGCCGCAGGCTGGAACATGCCGCCCAGCGCCGCGCGCGAGCCGGCCGACTCGCCGTTCGCCGCGTTCCTGCTCGAGCGCGGCTGGATCGTCGACCTCGACGAGTGCCGCGAGCGGCCGGCGCGCTACGACGGCCTCGTCGTGCCCGACAGCGTGCGCAGTGCGCCGCAGGCGTGGCTCGTCGTGCCGCTGATCGTCGCCGACGCGCTGATCGGCTGGGTCGTGCTCGCGCGAGCGCGCACGCCGCTCGAGCTCGACTGGGAAGTCACCGACCTGCTGAAGACCGCAGCGCGCCAGGCCGCGGCATTCCTCGCGCAGATGCAGGCCACCGAGGCGCTGCTCGAGGCGCGCAAGTTCGACGCGTTCAACCGCATGTCGGCGTTCGTCGTGCACGACCTGAAGAACATCGTGACACAACTCTCGCTGCTGCTGAAGAACGCGCAGCGCCACCGCGACAACCCCGAGTTCCAGCAGGATATGCTGGCCACGGTCGAGAACTCGCTCGACAAGATGCGCCAGCTGATGCTGCAGCTGCGCGAGGGCCAGGCGCCCGCGGCCGGCCGCCCGAGCGGCGTGGACCTGGTGCCGATCGCGCAGCGGCTGGCGGCGATGGCGCGCGAACGCGGCCGCGAGGTGGAGGTGATGGTGATCGACCGCGTGATGACCCGCGGCCACGAGGAGCGCGTCGAGCGGGTGCTCGGCCACCTGGTGCACAACGCGCTCGACGCGACGCAGCCCGACCAGCGCGTGTGGCTCAAGCTCGAGCGCGCCAGCGGCCAGGCGCGCATCGAGGTCGGCGACACCGGCTGCGGGATGTCGCAGGAGTTCGTCAACACCCGCCTGTTCAAGCCGTTCAGCACGACGAAGAAGACCGGCATGGGCATCGGCACGTTCGAGAGCTTCCAGTACGTGCAGGAACTGGGCGGCAAGATCGAGGTCGACAGCCGCGAAGGTGCCGGCACCGTCGTCACGCTGCTGATGCCGCTGTTCGACGCCGGCACCGAGGACCGCCCGCTGGCCCTGCAGGCCTGACCCCCCGCCCCCGATGAGCGCCACCAAGCCCCCTCCGCTGCTGATCGTCGAAGACGACCTCGCGCTGCAGAAGCAGATCAAGTGGTCGCTCGACGGCTGGGAGTCGGTGACCGCGCACGACCGCGACAGTGCGCTGGTGGCGATGCGCCGCCACAACCCGGCGGTCGTCACGATGGACCTCGGGCTGCCGCCCGACCCCGACTCGACGTCGGAGGGCTTCAAGCTGCTCGAGCAGCTGCTCGACGCGGACCCCAACGTCAAGGTCATCGTGCTGACCGGCCAGAACGACCAGGCCAACGCACTGAAGGCCATTGCGCTGGGCGCCTACGACTTCTTCTCCAAGCCGTTCGAGCCCGAGCTGCTGAACCTGACGATCGCGCGCGCGTACCGCGTGTGGGAGCTGCAGACCGAGAACCAGCGCCTGCAGCAGATGCACCAGCCCGACGCGCTCGCGGGCCTCATCACGCGCGATGCGGCGATGCTCAAGATCGCGCGCACGATCGAGAAGGTCGCGCCCAGCGACGCCACCGTGATGCTGCTCGGCGAGTCCGGCACCGGCAAGGAGGTGCTCGCGCAGGGGCTGCACCAGGCGAGCAGGCGCAAGGGCAAGTTCGTCGCGATCAACTGCGCGGCGATCCCCGAGAACCTGCTCGAGAGCGAGCTGTTCGGCTACGAGAAGGGCGCCTTCACCGGCGCGGCGAAGACGACGCCGGGCAAGATCGAGACCGCGCACGGCGGCACGCTGTTCCTCGACGAGATCGGCGACCTGCCGGCGGCGCTGCAGTCCAAGCTGCTGCGCTTCCTGCAGGAGCGCAAGGTCGAGCGGCTCGGCGCGCGGCAGGAGATCCCGATCGACGTGCGCGTCGTCTGCGCGACGCACCAGGACCTGCAGCAGCAGATCCGCGACGGGCGCTTCCGCGAGGACCTGTACTACCGGCTCGCCGAGATCGTCGTGCAGATCCCGCCGCTGCGCGAGCGCCAGGGCGACGCGGTGCTGCTCGCGCACGCGTTCCTGCGCCGCTTCGCGCAGGAGCAGCGCAGGAGCCTCAGCTTCACCGACGAGGCGCTGACCGCGATCGACCGCCACCCGTGGCCCGGCAACGTGCGCCAGCTGCTCAACGTCGTCAAGCGCGCGGCGATCATGGCCGAGAGCAACCGCGTCGGCTGCGACGACCTCGGGCTGCCGGTGCCGGCCCCCGCCGACCCCGCCGCGGCCGACGCCGACACGCTGGACCTGCGCACGGTGCGCGAGCGCGCCGAGCGCGCCGCCGTCGTCGCCGCGCTGGCGCGCACCAACGACAACATCGCCAAGGCAGCCGAGCTGCTCGGCGTCAGCCGCCCGACGCTGTACGACCTGCTCAACCGGCTGGCGATCAAGACCTAGCCGCCGCCGCACCGACACCCGAACGGACCCACCCGATGCGCACGCCCCGCCCCCTCATCGCCGCCCTTGCGGCCGCCGCGCTGCTTGCCGCCTGCGGCGACTCGAAGGACCCGCAGGCCCTCGTCGCGTCGGCGCGCGAGTACCTCGCGAAGAACGACCATGCCGCCGCGATCATCCAGCTGAAGAACGCACTGCAGGCCGACGTCAACTCGGCCGAGGCGCGCTTCCTGCTGGGCCGCGCGCTGCTGGCCAGCGGCGACGCCGCCGGCGCCGCCGTCGAGCTGCGCAAGGCGCGCGAGCTCAAGCACCCCGACAACGAGGTCGTGCCGCTGCTGGCGCGCGCGATGCTCGCGCAAGGCCAGTTCAAGCCGCTGAACGACCAGTTCGACGACGTGCGCCTCGACGACCCGAAGGCGCAGGCCGACCTGAAGGTCACGCTGGCCAACGCCTACGTCGCGCGCGGTCTGCCCGAGCAGGTCGACGCCGCGGTCAAGGCCGCGCTCGCGGCGCAGCCCGACCATCCCGGCGCGCGCGTGCTGCAGGCGCGGCTGCTGGCCGGCCAGCGCGACGTCGACGGCGCGATGAAGATCGTCGACGAAGTCATCGCGCAGTTCCCGCAGGACGACGGCGCGTGGAAGTTCAAGGCCGACTTGCTGCTGGCCGCACGCAACGACCGCGACGGCGCACTCGACGCGTACCGCAAGGCCGCCGGCTTCAACCCGCGCAACCTCGACGCGCACGCCGGCGCGCTGGCGATCCTGTTCACGCGCAACGACGCGGCGCAGGTCAAGCCGCAGCTCGAGCAGCTGCGCAAGGTCTACCCGAAGCACCCGCAGACGCAGTACTTCGACGCCCAGCTCGCGTTCCTCGAGCGCGACTTCAAGAAGGCGCGCGAGACGGTGCTCGCGCTGGTCAAGGTCACGCCCGACAACGTGCGCGTGCTGCAGCTGGCCGGCGCCGTCGAGCTGCAGGCCGGCTCGCCGCTGCAGGCCGAGACCTACCTCGCGCGCGCGCTGCAGCTCGCCCCGAACCTGCCGCTGGCGCGGCGGCTGCTGACGCAGGCCTACCTGCGCAGCGGCCAGGCCGACAAGGCGCTCGAGACGATCGATCCCGCGCTGAAGGCGCCCGGCGCCGATGCGGTCACGTTCGCGCTCGCCGCCGAGGCCCACCTGCTGGCGGGCAACGTCAAGGAGGCCACCGACTACTTCGGCCGCGCCGCGAAGCTGAACCCGGCCGACATCCGCAGCCGCTCGGCGGTCGCGCTGGCCGACATCTCGCGCGGCAACGTGGCCGACGGCTTCGAGCAGCTCGAGGCGCTGGCTGCCGAGGACAAGACCGGCACCATCGCCGACATGGCGCTGATCAGCGCGCACCTGATGCGCCGCGAGTTCGATGCCGCGCTCAAGGCCATCGCCGGCCTCGAGAAGAAGCAGCCCGACAAGCCGATGGCGCACAACCTGCGCGGGCGCGTCCAGCTTGCGCAGAAGAACACCGACGCGGCGCGGGCGAGCTTCGAGCAGGCCCTGAAGCTCGACCCGGTGTACTTCCCGGCCGCCGCCGCGCTGGCCGCGCTCGACCTGGCCGACAAGAAGACCGACGCCGCGCGCGCGCGCTTCCAGGGCATCCTCGCGAAAGATCCGAAAAACGTGCCCGCGCTGCTCGCGCTGGCCGAACTCAGCGCGCGCACCGGCGGCAGCAAGGACGAGGTCGGCAAGCTGCTCGCCGACGCCGTCGCCGCCGCCCCCGACGCGGTGCGCCCGCGCCTGCTGCTGATCGAGCACCACCTGCGGAACAACGACACGCGCGCCGCGACGACCGTCGCGCAGGCCGGCGTCGCCGCGCAGCCCAACAGCCCCGAACTGCTCGACGCGCTGGGCCGCGTGCAGATGGCCGCCAACGACCACCAGCAGGCGCTGGCCACGTTCAACAAGCTCGCGAGCCTGCAGCCGCAGGCGGCGCAGCCGCACCTGCGCGTGGCCGGCGTGCAGCTGGCGATGAAGAACGAGGCCGCGGCGCGGCAGAGCCTGGAGCGTGCGCTGAGGATCACGCCGAACCTGGTAGCCGCGCAGCAGCAGCTGATCGCGCTGGACATGACGGCCAAGAAGCCCGAGGCGGCGCTGGCCACCGCGCGCACGGTGCAGAAGCAGCGCCCCGGCGAGGCGGTGGGCTTCGTCTTCGAGGGCGACATCCACGCCGCGCAGCGCAACTTCGACGCCGCCGCGATGGCGTACCGCACCGCGCTCGCGAAAGCGCCGAACCAGAGCGAGACCGCGGTCAAGCTGCACTCGTCGCTGCGCGCAGCGAACAAGACGGCCGAGGCCGAGCGCTTTTCGGCCGGCTGGATGAAGGACCACCCGAAGGACGCGCGCTTCCTGTTCCACCTCGGCGACCTGGCGCTGTTCCAGCGCGACTACGCCGGCGCCGAGGCGCGCTACCGCGCCACGCTCGAGATCAACCCCGACAACGCGATCGCGCTGAACAACGTCGCGTGGACGATGGCGCGGCAGGGCAAGCCCGGCGCGCTCGAGTACGCCGAGAAGGCCAACCGGCTGGCGCCGAACCAGCCGGTGTTCATGGACACGCTGGGCTACGTGCTGTCGGAAGCCGGCCAGCACGAGCGCGCGATCGAGGTGCAGCAAAAGGCCGTCGCCGCGCAGCCCGACACGCCGATGTACAAGCTGACGCTGGCCAACATCTACATCAAGGCCGGCCGCAAGGCCGACGCCGAGAAGACGCTCAACGAACTCGCCGCGCTGGGCGACAAGTTCAACGGCCAGGCCGAGGTGAGCCGGCTGCTCAAGTCGCTGAAGGAAAGCTGACGCGCGCGGCGCGGGCGCGGGGCGGCCGCCGGCCGCCCGCCTCAAGTCGGGGGCGACGGCGGCCGAAAACCCGACGGGCGGTTCGCACTCCGCCCGTCGCGTCACCGATGGCCCGCCCTGCCCACCCCTGCCCCACCCGGCACCCGTGCCGCGGTGCCGCCGCGCGATGAAGCGCACGCTGCGCTCGCGCTGGCGCCGCGCCGTGCACGACGGCGTGCGCCGCGCGCTCGGCTTCCTGCCGCGCGAGTCGCGCTTCGCGCTGTACCGCGCGCTGGTCGACTGCGACCCGCACCCCGACCCGCGCCTGTCGCTGCACATCGCCGAGACGCGCGACGACCTCGAGGCGTGCTTCGCGCTGCTGCACGACGCCTACGTCGCCAGCGGTTTCATGACACCGCACCCGTCTGGGCTGCGCGTGACGCCGTACCACGCGCTGCCGACGACGACGACGCTGTGCGCGAAGTTCGACGGCGAAGTGGTCGGCACGCTGTCGCTGATCCGCGAGGGGGTGTTCGGCTTCCCGCTGCAGTCGGCGTTCGACCTGTCAGCCGTGCGCGCGCGCGAGGGGCGCATCGCCGAGGTCTCGGCGCTGGCGGTGCACCCGGCGTTTCGCAAGACCGGTGGCGCGGTCCTGTTCCCGCTGATGAAGTTCATGTACGAGTACTGCACGCAGTATTTCGACACGCGCCACCTCGTCATTGCGGTGAACCCGAACAAGATCGAGCTGTACGAGTCGCTGCTGCTGTTCCAGCGGCTGACGCAGCACACCGTCGAGCACTACGACTTCGCCAACGGTGCACCCGCGGTGGGCGCGACGCTGGATCTGCAGCAGGCGCGGCTCGACTTCCAGACCGTCTACGGCCACAAGCGCGAGCGCAAGAACCTGCACCGCTACTTCGTCGAGACGCGCATGCCCCACATCGAGCTGCCGGCGCGCCCGTACCACACGACGAACGACCCGGTGATGACGCCGCAGCTGCTCGACCACTTCTTCAACCGGCGCACGCAGGTGTTCGATTCGCTCGACCTGCGCCGGCGGCTGCTGCTGCACTCGATCTACGACCTGCCCGAGTACCGCGACGTGCTGCCGGCGCTGCCGGCGCGCCGCCCCGCGGGGCTCGCGCTGCGGCGCCACCAGCGCTATTCGCTCAAGTGCCCCGGCCGCCTGCACCTGCACGGCTGGAGCGATGCCGGGCCGTTCGACATCGACGTCGTCGAGGTCTCGCTGTCGGGCTTCCAGGCCGTCGTGCCGCGGCCGCTGCCGCTCGACGTCTGGGGCACGGTGTCGATCGAGCTCGGCCTGGGCGTGCGCTCGACGCTGCAGGTGGCCGCCGTGCGCGGCGTGCGCCCCGGCGGCTCGTGCGTCTACGGGTTTCGCATCGACGAACCCGACGCCGCGTGGCGCGCCTGCGTGGCCGCGCTCGAGAGCGGACGCACGCACCGCGACCTGCGCGCTGCGGTGACCGACGTGCCGACCGAACCCGACGTGCGCATCGTGATGGCCTGAGAGCTTGTGAAGATTTGGGCAAACCCTGACAGCGGCGGGTGGGCGATGCCGTTTTTCAGGGCATGAGCACTCGATGCGAGGCGACTGACGT
>NZ_QOAZ01000047.1 GCF_003574675.1 Azohydromonas sediminis | reverse complement strand
AGCCGCGCCAGCTCGCGTCCACTGCCCACGCCTTCGAGCGTGGCGTACAGCCACAGCGCAAACAGGATGCGCGGGTCGATCGCCGCGCGTCCGGCGTTGCTGCCGCGCGCCTTGATCGCATCGGTCAGCCGGCTCAGGTCCTGCCGCTCGACGTAGCCCCATACCAGCCGCGCTCGGTGATCCTCGCCCAGCAGCGACTCCAGGTCCGATGCTCGCAGTTCGATCTGCTTGCGGTTGGGCTGCAGCAGCCGCGGCGGCTGCGCGCGCAGCGCAACGGCTCGCGCTTGCGCGGCGGCCTGCACCGCTTGCTCATCGACGCGCACCAAGTCCTCGAACAAAACCCCGGCCACGCTGTCTTGGTGCTTCGGATCGCTCATGCCCAACAGCAAGCCAGAGACATGCCAGCACGAGGGCAGCGGACGAAAAACTCTCACGCTCTCAGGCCCCGTCACCCCTTTGGTCATCGCGCGCCGATGCGGCGGGCTTCCCCTTGAACGCGGGCATCGCCGGTCGGGCGTGTCATAGCCGCTTCACCAATCACCGACAGCATCACGCTCCGATGTCAATCACCAGGAGCGTGCATGTCCTCACAGAACCCCGATTTTTCGCGCCGTCGGCTGCTGCAGGGCAGCGGTGCCGCCGTCGCTGCAGCCTTTGGCGGCCCGATCGCCGCGCTGGCCACGCGCATCGCCGAAGCCTCGGTCGCACCGTCGTGCCAGGCGGCCACCGCCTCCGGCCTGATCGACAGCCCCTACGGCCCGACGGCACCCGTCGCCGACCTGAGCACCGGGCTGCCGCTGATCGAGCTGCCGCCGGGCTTCAGCTACAAGAGCTACGGCTGGACCGGCGACACGATGTCCGACGGCCTGGTCACGCCGGGCGCACACGACGGCATGGGCGTCGTCGTCTCGCGCCGCGTCGGCCGCAGTCAGGAAATCATCCTCGTGCGCAACCACGAGCGCTCGACCAGCAGCAACGCCGCCAACATCGTCGGCGCAGGGCGCAGCAGCGTCAGCAAGTACGACACCGGCACGACGGGGGGCGTGTACCAGATCGGCGGCAACACCAACCTGGTCTGGCGCGACGGCAACTGGGTCGGCAGCTTTGCCAGTCTCGGCGGCCTCAATCGGCCCTGCGCCGGCGGCGCGACGACGTGGGGCTCGTGGCTGAGCAACGAGGAGATCCGCTCCAACAACGTCAGCTCGACGGGCAAGCGGCACGGCTACATCTTCGAGGTGCCCGCCGACATCAGCGTGCGCGCCGCCAACCCCGAACCCATCGTCGCGATGGGCCGCATGGCGCACGAGGCCAGCGCGCTCGACCCCGAAACCGGCTACTGGTACCTGACCGAAGACCAGGGCAACGCGAACACGCTGTAGCGCTTCCGCCCGCACAACCTGCAAGGCGGACTGGATTCGCTGCACGCCGGCGGCACGCTGCAGGGGCTGGCGGTGCGCGGCGTGGCGAATGCCGACCTGCGCATGACCACGCTGTGCCAGGAGTACGTCTGCGAGTGGGTCGACATCGCCAATCCCGACCTCGATGGTGCGACCGTGTTCTCGTCGGCCACCGGCAGCAACGTCTCGATGAGCGGCCCGTTCCTCCAAGCCTGGGCCAACGGTGCGGCGACGTTCGGCGCGAACGAAGGTTGCTGGGTCGCCAACGGCGTCGTGTACTTCACCGACAAGCAGGTCAGCACCAGTGCGCCGGGCGCGCGCGCCGGGCGCATCTGGGCGCTGCACCTGGCGTCGATGACGCTCAAGGCCATCTTCGTCAGCAACAGCCTGCAGGTCGGCAATTCGCCCGACAACATCTGCATCAGCCCGCGCGGGGGCCTGATGTTCTGCGAGGACGGCGGCACCAGCGGGCCGGGCAACGTGCCGGCGATCACGTCGCAACACCTGAAGGTGCTGCACCCCAACGGCAGCAGCTACGTGTTCGCGAAGCACAACTTCAACTTCACCAGCGCGCAGCTGACCGCCGTGGGCAAGAGCGGCTCGCTCGCCGGCGACCGTCGCAACACCGAGTGGGCCGGATGCGTGTTCAGCCCCGACGGCCGCGTGCTGTTCGTCAACCTCTACACCCCCGGGATCACGCTGGCCATCACGGGCCCGTGGGAACGCGGCACGCTGTGAGCATCCTTCTCGTCAGGACCCTCGAACCATGATCATGAGACTCCACTCCCTCGCACTGGCCGCCGCACTGGCGGCGGCCGCCGCGCCGGCCTCGGCGCTGGTGCTGATGCAGTCGCAGACGGTCGGCGCGACCGCCGTCACCGATTTCAGCGCACCCGGCCAGCTGTCCTTCGACGTCGACTTCCGCAACACCGCCCCGGTCACGCTGACCTTCCGCGTCGAGGCGGACGACCTGCTCGCACCGCTGGCCTTCGACGCGGTGCTGCTCGCGCCCGGCACCGGCTTCGACGTGCTGGGCTTCGCGCTGCACGGCGCGAGCTTCCAGAGCATCGGTTCCGTGACGCCGCAGTTCGGCGGCAGCATCGACCGCATCGTCGTCGGGAGCGACTTCGCCAACGTCTACTTCGCCGCGCCGGAGTTCCTCGGCGTCGAGGTGGGCGACGCGTTCGGGCCGCCGTCGTCGAAGACCGACTGGACGCTGTCGCTGGCCGGCCTGACCGTCGGCGACACCTTCCGCATCACGGTCGCCACGAACGCCGTGCCCGCGCCCGCGACGCTGGCGATGGCGCTGACCGGCCTCGGGCTGCTGGGCTGGTCGCGCCGCGCAGGCCGCGCGACGTCGACGGACGCCTGATCGGGGACCACGGCTGGCGTGGCCGCGCCGCCGCTGACCGCGGAGCGTGCGGCGGCGCCAGCAGGTTGCCGGCGCCGCGCTGCGACGGTATCGTTGATCGTTAACAGGATTGGCGACGCCATCGCGGTGTCGTCCGTCCCGGCGGACCCGAACCGGAGGGCGAGCAGTGACGATGCGCCCCTGCACCTCAAAGGCCATGGCACGCGCACTGTGTGCCGCGGTGTTCGCGCTCTCGTTCCTGCCTGCACAGGCAGCATGGGTCGACCACACGTTCACGGTGCACTATGGCGACCTCGGTCCGCTGGCCGGCCGCACGGGACAGATCACGGTCACGCTGGACGCAGTCGCCACGCCCCGAGACCCCGGCGTGACAGTGCTGCGGCTGCTGGACTACGTGAGCACCGACCTCGCCTACCGGCCGGGTCTCGTTCCCACCGATGCGTTCGCGCAGCTCCTCGGCCGCGACGGGGAGGGTGAACCGACCGGCATCGTCGTCGGGCAGTGCAAGCCGTCGCTCGAGTGCCGGCTCGCCGTGCCGACCGACGAGCCGGTGTCGGTGCCTTTCTATGTGCGGCTGTTCGACAACGTCAACGAGTTCGTCTACCTCACCGGCGACGCCAACGCCGGCTACACCCGCCAGGACGGCCGCATCATCGATTGGCAGCGCGACGTGCGCACCGTGCCGGTCCCCGGCACGGTGGCGACCCTGATCGCCGCCGTGATGGGCTGGGCCGGCGCGGCCGCAGCGAGCGACCGGCGACGACGCCGCGCGCGCACGGCGCCACGCGACTGAGTCAATCGAAGGCCGTTGCGCGTTCAGAACACGCCCAGCGCGATGCCGCTGGCCAGCGCCGCGCCGAGTTCGGCACATCGCCCGAGGTCCTCCTCGCCGATGCGCTTGGGCGCCACGATCGCCTCGGGTGTTTGCGCGTGCGTGCACACGACGAGCGGCGATGCCACCGCGCGCAGCCGCCAGCCGGTAGCCATGCGCTGGAGCTGTCGCGCGGCCCCCGTGCCGTCGCTGCCGGCGCACACCAGCGCCGCGTACGGGCGGCCCTCGACGCGGCCGAGCACTGGGTAGTAACAGCGGTCGAAGAAGTCCTTCATCGGCCCGGCCATCGCGGCCAGCATCTCGGGCGTCGCGAAAAGGTAGCCTTCGGCGGCGAGCACGTCGGCGGGGCCGGTGTCGACGGCGCGCTGCAGCCGCACCGCGAGCGCCGGCTCGGCCGCGGCGGCGGCCTCTGCCGCGGCGCGTGCCATCTGCGCGGTGCCGCCGGTGTGCGAGTGGTAGACGATCAGCAGCGTGCGGGGCGTGGCCATGCGCGAGCATAGCCAGCCGCCGCCGGCTGACGATCGGCGCCTGGCCGATGTCGCCCCGCCCGCCGGCGCCGTGTTCACGCTGCACCGCGGCACGACGCCGCTCGTCGTCAGCGTACGGCACTGCGGGCGCGACCTGCCCGGCTGGCTGCGCGAGCAGCTGGTGCCGCGCGCGCTCGACGTCGAAGACACCTACCGGCACCTCGAGCGCCTGCACGACGCCGCGCGCGAGCTCGGCGCGACGCTGATCACGGCGCGCCACAGCCGCTACCTGATCGACCTCAACCGCCCGCGCGACGACGCGCCGATGGACCCCGGCGCGAACAACACGGGCCTCGTGCCGCGCACGTTCTTCACCGGCGAGCCGCCGTACCGTGCCGGCGCCGAGCCCGACGCGGCCGAGGTGCAGGCGCGCGTCGCGCACTACTGGCAGCCGTACCACGACGCACTGGCCGCCGAGCTCGCGCGCGTGAAGGCGCGGTACGGCCACGCCGTGCTGTTCGACGGCCACAGCATCCGCTCGCAGCTGCCATGGCTGTTCACGGGGCGGCTGCCGGCGCTCAACCTCGGCACTGCCGGCGGCGCGAGCTGCGCGCCGTCGCTGCGCGAACGGCTGACCGACGTGCTGCAGCGCCACGTCGCCGTGTTCGATCACGTCGTCGACGGCCGCTTCAAGGGCGGCCACATCACGCGCGCCTACGGCAGCCCGCACGACGGCGTGCACGCGGTGCAAATGGAGATGTGCTGGCGCTGCTACCTCGACGAGGGCCGCCCGCAGCACTGGGACGGCGCGCGCGCTGCGCCGTCGCAGGCGCTGCTGCGCGACTTGCTGCAATCCAGTATCGAATGGCGGCCGCGCAGCAGCGAGGCCGCGGCCCGCGTGGGGTCGGTGCGGTCGCCGGAATAGACGCGCCGTTTTAGACGTCGCGGCCCACTGCCGGTGATACGGCCGGCCGTAGACTGCGCATCATGGCGACCCGCCGCACCCCGCACGCCCCGCGCATCGGCCTCGCGCTGGCCGGCGGCGGGCCGCTGGGGGCGATCTACGAGATCGGTGCGCTGTGCGCTTTCGAGGAGTCGCTGCTCGGCCTCGACCTCAACGCGCTCGACGGCTACATCGGCGTGTCGGCGGGCTCGTTCATCGCCGCCGGGCTGGCCAACGGCATCACGCCGCGGCAGATGTGCCGCGCCTTCATCGAGAACGACGCCGACGCCGGCTTCGAGGTGTCGCCGACCGCGTTCGTCCACCCGGCCTGGGGCGAGTACCTGCAGCGGCTGGCGTCGGTGCCGGCGCTGGTCGCGCAGGCCGGCTGGCGCTACGCGTTCAAGGGGCGCTCGCTGCTGTCGGCGTTCGAGCGGCTCGGCCGCGCGCTGCCCACCGGCGTGTTCAGCAACGCGCCGCTGGAGGCGCAGATGCGCCGCGTGTTCGACGCCGACGGGCGCAGCAACGACTTCCGGCGCCTCGCGCGCCAGCTGATCATCGTCGCGACCGACCTCGACAGCGGCGAGTCGGCGCCGTTCGGCCTGCCCGGCTGGGACCACGTGCCGATCTCGCAGGCCGTGCAGGCCAGCGCCGCGCTGCCGGGGCTGTTCCCGCCGGTCAAGATCGGCTCGCGGCACTACGTCGACGGCGCGCTGAAGAAGACGCTGCACACCCGCGTGCTGCTCGACCGCGGCGTCGACTTGGTGCTGTGCCTGAACCCGCTGGTGCCCTTTGACGCGTCGCAGGCGCCGCACACGCGCACGCTGGCCAGCGGCGACGAGCGCATCCCGCGCCTCGTCGACGGCGGGCTGCCGGTGGTGCTGAGCCAGACCTTCCGCTCGCTGATCCACTCGCGCCTCGAGCTGGGCATGAAGGGCTACGAGACGAGCCACCCGCACGTCGACATCGTGCTGTTCGAGCCCGACCAGCGCGACCCCGAGATGTTCCTCGCCAACATCTTCAGCTACTCGCAGCGCCGCGTCGTGGCCGAGCACGCGTACCAGCAGACGCGTGCCGACCTGCGCGCGCGCCGCGCGACGCTGGGCCCGGTGCTCGCGCGCCACGGCATCGCGATCGACGAAGGCGCGCTCGACGACGCGAAGCGCCACCTCGTCGGCCGCCGCCCGCTCGCGCGCGGGCGCACCGTGCGCGCGCTCAGGCGGCTCGAGCAGGTGCTCGCCGACCTCGAGCGCGCACTGCCGCCCCCCGTGCGGGCCTGACCCCAGCCGATCGCGCCGACCGCGCGAGGCTCAGCCTAGGTAGCGCGCCTCGAGGTGCGCGCGGTAATGCGCCGGGTTCAGCGCCTCGCCGCTCGCGCGGCGCGCGAGTTCGTCGGTGGGCCAGAAGCTCGCCTGGCTCCAGACGTGGCGCTGCAGCCAGTCGAACACCGGCTGCAGGTCGCCGGCGGCGATGCGCGCGTCGAGGTCGGGGTGCTCGCGGCGCATCGCGGCGAACCACTGCGCGGCGTACATCGCGCCCAGCGTGTAGCACGGGAAGTAGCCGAACAGGCCCTCGGGCCAGTGCACGTCCTGCAGCGGCCCGTCGCGGAAGTCGCCGCGCGTGTCGATGCCGAGCAGCTCGGCCATCTTCGCGTCCCACAGCGCCGTGATGTCGTCGGCCTCGATCTCGCCTTCGATCAGCAGCCGCTCGATCTCGTAGCGCACGATCACGTGCGCCGGGTACGTGAGCTCGTCGGCGTCGACGCGGATGCGCCCCGGCTCGACGCGCGTGAGCAGCCGCTGCAGGTTGTCGGGCGCGAACGCGTCCTGCGCGCCGAACGTCTCGGCCAGCACCGGCGCCAGCCACGACACGAAGCCCGGGTGCGCCGCCAGCTGCATCTCGAACGCGAGCGACTGGCTCTCGTGGATCGCCATCGAGCGCGCCCACGCCACCGGCTGGCCGAGCCACTCGCGCGGCAGGTTCTGCTCGTAGCGCGCGTGGCCCGTTTCGTGGATCGTGCCCATCAGGCTGCCGAGGAAGTCGTCGTCGCGGAATCGCGTCGTGATGCGCACGTCCTCGGGCACGCCGCCGCAGAACGGGTGCGCGCTGACGTCGAGCCGACCGGCGTCGAAGTCGAAGCCCAGCCGGCGCATCACGCGCTCGCACAGCCGCCGCTGCGCGTCGAGCGGGAACGGCCCGCGCGGCACGAGCACGCGCCCGGCGGCCTGGCGCTCGCGCACGCGCCCGATCAGCCCGGGCAGCCACTGGCGCAGGTCGCCGAACAGGCGGTCCACGACGGCGCCCGTCATGCCCGGCTCGAAGCGGTCCATCAGCGCGTCGTAGCGCGACAGGCCCGTCGCTTCGGCGAGCAGCGTCGCCTCCTCGCGCGCCACGGCGAGCACCTCGCGGAAGTTCGCGACGAAGCCGGCCCAGTCGTTGGCCGGGCGCTGCGTGCGCCACGCGTGCTCGCAGCGCGCGGTGGCCAGCTCGCGCCGCTGCACGAGCGCTGCCGGCAGCGCGGTGGCCTGCCGCCAGTCGCGGCGCATCTCGCGCAGGTTGGCGCGCTGCATGTCCGACAGCGGTTCGTCGTGCGCGCGCGCGATCAACTCGCCGACTGCGGCGTCGGTGCGCAGGCCGTGCAGCAGTGCGGCCAGCTCGGCCAGCGCCGCGGCGCGCGCCTCGCTGCCCTTGGGCGGCATCCACGCCGCGCGGTCCCAGCCGGCGATGGCCTGCAGGTGAGCGAGGCGGTGCAGACGCAGGTGGCGCGCGCACAGCGCGTCGTAGGCAGGCGTGGCGGTGTCCATCGCGGCATTCTGCGGCGCCGGCCGCTCAACTGCCGGTGGCCCACGGGAACGCCCACACGAGGCCGCCGACGTAGACCAGGTAGCGCGCGAACTTGCCGATCGCCATGTAGGCCACGCACGGCCAGAACGGCAGCCGCAGCCAGCCCGCGACGCCGCACAGCGGGTCGCCGACGAAGGGCAGCCACGACAGCAGGCACGCCGGCGGCCCCCAGCGCTGCAGCCACGCGAGCGCGCGCGCCTCGCGCGGCGCGCGCTGCGCGACCTTTTCGTACGCGCGCTCGGCACCCCAGCCCATCCAGTACGTGACCACGCCGCCGGCCGTGTTGCCCGCGGTGGCCACGATCAGCGCCGGCCAGAACAGCGACGGGTTCAGCTCGACGAGGCCGTAGACGAACGGCACGCTGGCCATCGGCAACAGCGTCGCCGACAGCAGCGACATCACGAACACGGTGCTCAGCCCGTACTCGGGCAGCGCGAGCCACGCCAGCAGCGTTTGCACCCAAGGTTGGTCCATCGCCGGCATTCTCCCTGGCAGACCGAGGGCTATACTTTTGCCTCCTTTTTCAGCACCTCCCCCACCCTCCCCCGCGATGAAAATCGGCAACGTGGAGCTGCCGGCCGTGATGGCTGTCGACCTGCGCGCGCCGCGCGCGGTGTCGCTCGTCGTCGCGCCGATGGCTGGCGTGACCGACCGGCCGTTTCGCGTGCTGTGCAGCCGCCTCGGGGCGCACCACGCCGTGAGCGAAATGGTCACGAGCAAGCGCGAGCTGTGGACGAGCCTGAAGACGTCGCGCCGCGCCGACCACGCCGGCGAGCCGGGGCCGATCGCGGTGCAGATCGCCGGCGTCGACCCCGCCGAGATGGCCGACGCGGCGCTGTACAACATCGAGCGCGGCGCGCAGATCGTCGACATCAACATGGGCTGCCCGGCGAAGAAGGTCTGCAACGTGTGGGCCGGCTCGGCGCTGATGAAGGACGAATCGCTGGCCGCGCGCATCGTCGACGCCGTCGTCGCCGCGTGTGCGCGGCGCGGCGTGCCGGTGACGCTGAAGATGCGCACCGGCTGGTGCGCGAGCGAGCGCAACGCGCTGGCGATCGCGCGCCGCGCGCAAGACAGCGGCGTCGCGCTGGTGACGGTGCACGGCCGCACGCGCGAGCAGGGCTACGGCGGGCACGCCGAGTACGACACGATCGCGGCAGTCAAGGCGGCGCTGCAGATCCCGGTGGTGGCCAACGGCGACATCGACTCGCCCGAGAAGGCGGTGGCGGTGCTCGACCACACCGGGGCCGACGCCGTGATGATCGGCCGCGCCGCCCAGGGCCGGCCGTGGATCTTCGGCGACGTCGCGCACTACCTGGCCACCGGCACGCACCGCGCGCCGCCCGCCGTCGCGCAGGCGCGGCAGTGGCTGCTCGAGCACCTGCACGACCACTACACGCTGTACGGCGAGGCCAGCGGCGTGAGGAGCGCGCGCAAGCACATCGGCTGGGCGGTGCGCGCGCTGCCCGGCGGCGAGGAGTTCCGCCAGCGCATCAATGCGATCGACACCGCCGACGCGCAGTGGCGCGCGGTGGCCGACTGGCTCGACGAGCTCGGCGAGCGCCACGGGCACTGGCCGCTGGGGACGGACCTCGCTGCCGCGTTCGACGGCGCCGCCAACGACGGCTCGCTGAAGCGCCGCGCATGAGCCGCAAGCACCCCCTCGAGCAGTGCGTGCGCGACACGCTCGAGCAGTACTTCGCCGACCTGCGCGGCACCGAGCCGCACTCGATGCACGAGATGGTGATGAACGCCGTCGAGAAGCCGCTGCTCGACGTCGTGATGAAGCACGCCGACGGCAACCAGAGCAAGGCCGCCGAGTGGCTCGGCATCAACCGCAACACGCTGCGGCGCAAGCTGCTCGACCACAAGTTGATCGACCGCTGACGGTCGCCCCGCCATGACCACCGCCCTGATCTCCGTTTCCGACAAGACCGGCATCGTCGACTTCGCGCGCGGCCTGCACGCGCTGGGCGTCAAGCTGCTGTCGACCGGCGGCACCGCCAAGCTGCTCGCCGACGCCGGCCTGCCCGTCGTCGAAGTCGCCGACCACACCGGCTTTCCCGAGATGCTCGACGGGCGCGTGAAGACGCTGCACCCGAAGATCCACGGCGGCCTGCTCGCGCGGCGCGACGTGCCGGCGCACATGGCCGCGCTGGCCGCGCACGGCATCGAGACGATCGACCTGGTGGCAATCAACCTCTACCCGTTCGAGGCCACCGTCGCCAAGGCCGGCTGCACGCTCGACGACGCGATCGAGAACATCGACATCGGCGGTCCGGCGATGGTGCGCAGCGCCGCGAAGAACTGGAAGCACGTCGCAGTGCTGACCGACGCGTCGCAGTACGCCGAAGTGCTCGCCGAGCTGCAGGCCGACGGCCGCGTCGGCGAGGCCACGCGCTTCAGGCTCGCGGTGGCGGCGTTCAACCGCATCAGCAACTACGACGCGGCGATCAGCGACTACCTGTCGTCGCTGCAGCCCGACGGCTCGCGCAGCCTGTTCCCGGCGCAGAGCAACGGCCGCTTCATCAAGGTCCAGGACCTGCGCTACGGCGAGAACCCGCACCAGCAGGCCGCGTTCTACCGCGACCTGCAGCCCGCGCCGGGCTCGCTCGTGACGGCGCGCCAGCTGCAGGGCAAGGAGCTGAGCTACAACAACATCGCAGACGCCGATGCAGCGTGGGAGTGCGTCAAGAGCTTCGACGCACCGGCGTGCGTGATCGTCAAGCACGCCAACCCGTGCGGCGTCGCGCTGGGCAGCGGGCCGGCCGAGGCGTACGCGAAGGCGTTCCAGACCGACCCGACGAGCGCCTTCGGCGGCATCATCGCGTTCAACCGCCCGCTCGACGGCGAAGCCGCCAAGCGCGTCGCCAAGCAGTTCGTCGAGGTGCTGATCGCCCCGGCCTTCAGCGACGAGGCGCGCGCCGTGTTCGCCGCCAAGGCGAACACGCGGCTGCTCGAAATCGCGCTGCCGCCCGGCGGCGACAGCGACTGGGCGCGCGGGCGCAACGCGATCGACGCCAAGCGCGTCGGCTCGGGGCTGCTGCTGCAGACCGCCGACAACCGCGTCGTCACGCGCGCCGACCTGAAGGTCGTCACGAAGATGCAGCCCACACCGCAGCAGCTCGACGACCTGCTGTTCGCGTGGACGGTGGCCAAGTACGTCAAGAGCAATGCGATCGTGTTCTGCGCGGGCGGCATGACGCTGGGCGTCGGCGCCGGACAGATGAGCCGCATCGACAGCGCGCGCATCGCCAGCATCAAGGCCGAGAACGCCGGGCTGTCGCTCGAGGACTCGGTGGTCGCCAGCGACGCGTTCTTCCCGTTCCGCGACGGGCTCGACGTCGTCGTTGACGCCGGCGCGACCTGCGTGATCCAGCCCGGCGGCAGCGTGCGCGACGACGAAGTCATCGCCGCCGCCGACGAGCGCGGCATCGCGATGGTGTTCACTGGGGTGCGGCACTTCCGGCACTGACCGCGGTCAGCGCCGGCCGCCACCGCCGGCGGCGGCTCAGCGCCGCAGCGCGACCGCGGTGCGCGCCTGCAGCGCGTCGAAGTCGAGCCCGTCGGCGATCTCGACGACGCACAGCCCCGTGGGCGTCACGTCGATCACCGCGAGGTCGGTGTAGATGCGGCTCACGCACGCCAGCCCCGTCAGCGGGTAGGTGCAGCGCTCGACGATCTTCGGCTCGCCGGTCTTGGTGGTGTGCTCCATCATGACCCAGGTCTTCTTCGCGCCGATCGCGAGGTCCATCGCGCCGCCGACCGCGGGGATCGCGTCGGGCGCGCCGGTGTGCCAGTTCGCGAGGTCGCCGCGCCCCGAGACCTGGAACGCGCCGAGCACGCACACGTCGAGGTGGCCGCCGCGCATCATCGCGAAGCTGTCGGCGTGGTGGAAGAAGCAGCCGCCGGGCCGCAGCGTGACCGGCTGCTTGCCGGCGTTGATGAGGTCGTAGTCCTCCTCGCCGGGCGCCGGCGTCGGGCCCATGCCGATGACGCCGTTCTCGCTGTGCAGCATCACCTCCTTGCCGCCGAGGTGGTTGGCCACCAGCGTCGGCATGCCGATGCCCAGGTTCACGACCATGCCGTCGGCGATGTCGCGCGCGACGCGCCGCGCCATCTCGTCCTTGCTCCACTTGCCCATCGCCCGCCCCTCACGCCGCCTGCTTGAAGCCGCCGGCGCCCGTCTTCGTGCGCGCGACCGGCACGACGCGCTGCACGAACAGCCCCGGCGTGACGACGGCCTCGGGGTCGAGCGCGCCCAGCGGCACGACCTCGTGCACCGTGGCCACCGTGACCCGCGCCGCCATCGCCATGATCGGGCCGAAGTTGCGCGCCGTCATGCGGTAGGTCAGGTTGCCCCAGCGGTCGCCGCGCTCGGCCTTGATCAGCGCGAAGTCGGCGTGGATCGGCGTCTCGAGCACCATCCACTTGCCGTCGATGAAGCGCGTCTCCTTGCCCTGCGCCAGCTCGGTGCCGTAGCCGGTGGGCGTGAAGAAGCCGCCGATGCCGGCGCCGGCGGCACGGATGCGCTCGGCGAGGTTGCCTTGCGGCACCAGCTCGAGTTCGATCCTGCCTTCGCGGTACAGGCGGTCGAAGTGCCACGAGTCGACCTGCCGCGGGAAGCTGCAAATGATCTTGCGCACGCGCCCGGCCGCGAGCAGCGCCGCCAGCCCGGTGTCGCCGTTGCCGGCGTTGTTGTTGACGATCGTCAGGTCCTTCGCGCCCTGCGCGATCAGCGCATCGATCAGTTCGTTGGGCTGGCCGGCGGTGCCGAAGCCGCCGATCATCACGGTGGCACCGTCGGGCACGTCGGCGAGCGCTTCGGCGCAGGTGGCGACGATCTTGTCGATCATGGTCGGTGGACGGGCGAGTTCAGGCCGCCGGCGGCGCGCCGTCGTAGGCGCGCTGCAGCAGCGCGCGCAGCGCGTGGCGTTCCAACGGCCGCGGGTTGGGGTAGGGGGTGGCCACGGCCAGGTCGGCCGCGCGGTCGAGGCCGTCGGCGCGCATGCCCAGCGCGGCGAGCGAGGTCGGCGCGCCGTGGCGCGCGGCCAGCCGCTGCACCGCCAGCGGCGCGTCGGCCGCCACCGGCGCGCACAGCGTCGCGTCGGCCGCGTGCAGCGCGCGCGCGATGCGCGCCATCGCGTCGGGCGCGGCGGCGGCGTTGTAGGCCAGCGCGTGCGGCAGCACGACGGTGTGCGTCTGCGCGTGCGGCAGGTCGAAGCTGCCGCCGAGCGTGTGGCACAGCTTGTGGTGCAGCCCCATCGCGACGCTGTCGAGCACGATGCCGCACAGCCAGGCGCCGTACAGCGCGTCGCTGCGCGCGGCGAGATCCTGCGGGTTCGCCGCCAGCGGCGCGAGCGCCGCCGCACTGGCGCGGATGCCTTCCTCGGCCATCAGCGCGACGACGGGGTTGCCGTCGTGCGCGTACAGGCCCTCGGCAGCATGCGCGATCGCGTTGAGCGCGCTCGTCACCGTCAGTGCCAGCGGCAGCGTCAGCGTGAGCTCGGGGTCGTAGATCGCCGTCTTCGGGCGCACGCGCGCGTCGCGCCCGGTCTTCTTGACGCCGCCTTCGGTGATGCCGTAGGTCGAGGTCATCTCGCTGCCGGCGTAGGTCGTCGGAATCGCGACGATCGGCAGCGACGACTCGAGCGCGATCGCCTTGCCGAGCCCCGTCGTCGAGCCGCCGCCGATGGCCACCGCGCAGTCGGCGCCCAGGCGCTGCGCCTCGGCGCGCGCGGCGCGTGCGGTCTCGATCGGCACGTGCATCGCCGCGCGTGCGAACACACCCGCGCAGCGCCCGCCGAGCAGCGCCGCGACGCGCTCGGCACTGTCGACCTGCTCGGGCGTGGCAAGCACGAGCGCGCGCCGCGCACCCAGCCGCTCGACCTCGGCGCCGAGCTGCTGCAGCGCGCCGGCGCCGAACACGACGCGCGTCGGGTTGGCCTGGAACGTGAACGCGTGCATCCCGCGATTGCAGCAAATCCGCACGGCAGCCGTGAAGCACCGGCGCGAAACACTGTTTTTCGCCGTCGCTGCCATGCCCGGCCGGCCGCAGGAAGAGCCGAGGTCCGCCGCCGCGCGACGTCACGGTGGGCCCGCTCGAGGCGATGGTCGCGGCGGTGACGCTGCCGCGGCGCGAGCCCGGCGAAGCCGCGTCGTTCACGGCACGTGCGCTTGCGACCGAACCGATGCGCGCCGGCCCGGTCTATCGCGGTGATTGAGGCGCTTGCATTGCCGCGGCCGGGGGGCGACTCCTAGACTGGCTCGGCCGTTTCCCTTCACGCACACCGCAGGAGATCGCCATGACGACCGACATGAAGTGCCCGTACGCCGGCAGCGCCGCGCCACACGCGAAAGCCGGGGCCAAGGGCAACCGCGACTGGTGGCCCGAGCAGCTCAACTTCGCGATCCTTCACCAGCACTCGGCGAAGTCCAACCCGATGGGCGCCGACTTCGACTACCGCAAGGAGTTCCAGACGCTGGACCTCGACGCCGTCGTCGCCGACCTGCGCGCGCTGATGACCGACTCGCAGGACTGGTGGCCCGCCGACTGGGGCCACTACGGGCCGCTGTTCGTGCGCATGGCCTGGCACGCCGCGGGCACCTACCGCATCCACGACGGACGCGGCGGCGCCGGCCGCGGCGCACAGCGCTTCGCGCCCGAGAACAGCTGGCCCGACAACGCCAACCTCGACAAGGCACGCCGGCTGCTGTGGCCGATCAAGCGCAAGTACGGCCGCAAGCTCTCGTGGGCCGACCTGCTCGTGCTCGCTGGCAACGTCGCGCTCGAGTCGATGGGCTTCAAGACCTTCGGCTTCGGCGGTGGCCGCGCCGACATCTGGGAGCCCGAGCAGGACATCGACTGGGGTCCGGAGACCACCTGGCTCGGCGACGAGCGCTACAGCGGCGACCGCGAGCTGGCCACCCCACTGGCCGCGGTGCAGATGGGCCTGATCTACGTGAATCCCGAAGGCCCGAACGGCAAGCCCGACCCGCTCGCCTCGGCGCGCGACGTGCGCGAGACCTTCCGCCGCATGGCGATGAACGACGAGGAGACCGTCGCGCTGATCGCCGGCGGCCACACGTTCGGCAAGTGCCACGGCGCCGGCGACCCGAAGCTCGTCGGCCGCGAGCCCGAGGCCGCGCCGATCGAGGAGCAGGGGCTGGGCTGGAAGAACGCGTTCGGCACCGGCAAGGGTGCGCACACGACGACCAGTGGCATCGAGGGCGCGTGGAAGCCACACCCGACGCGGTGGGACATGGGCTACCTCGAAATGCTGTTCGGCTACGAGTGGGAGCTCACGAAGAGCCCGGCCGGCGCCTACCAGTGGGTCGCGAAGAACGTGCGGCCCGAGCACCTGATCCCCGACGCGCACGACCCGTCGAAGAAGCACCCGCCGATCATGACCACGGCCGACCTGTCGCTGCGCCACGACCCGGCCTACGAGAAGATCGCGCGCCGCTACCTGGCCCACCCGCAGGAGTTCGCCGACGCGTTCGCGCGCGCGTGGTTCAAGCTGACGCACCGCGACATGGGCCCGCGTGCGCGCTACCTCGGCAAGCTGGTGCCGAAGGAAGAACTGATCTGGCAGGACCCGGTGCCCGCGGTCGACCACCCGCTGGTCGACGCGCACGACGTCGCGGTGCTGAAAGCGCAGGTGCTCGCCAGCGGGCTCGGCATCGACCAGCTCGTGCGCACCGCGTGGGCCTCGGCGGCGACTTTCCGCGGCAGCGACAAGCGCGGCGGCGCCAACGGCGCGCGCATCCGCCTGGCGCCGCAGAAGGAGTGGGAAGTCAACCGGCCGGCCGAGCTGGCCCAGGTGCTCGCGACGCTCGAAGGCATCCGCAAGTCGTTCAACGCCAGCGCCACCGGCGGCAAGCGGATCTCGCTGGCCGACCTGATCGTGCTGGCCGGCGGTGCCGCGATCGAGGCCGCGGCGAAGAAGGCCGGACACGACGTGACGGTGCCGTTCGCGCCCGGGCGCACCGACGCGTCGCAGGCGCAGACCGACGTCGAGTCGTTCGCCGTGCTCGAGCCGCGCGCCGACGGCTTTCGCAACTTCGTCAAGAAGGGGCTCGAGCCTTCGGCCGCCGAGCTGCTCGTCGACAAGGCGCAGCTGCTGACGCTGACCGCGCCCGAGATGACGGTGCTCGTCGGCGGCCTGCGCGTGCTCGGTGCCAACGCCGGCGCCGCCAAGCACGGCGTGTTCACGCAGCGGCCGGGCACGCTGAGCAACGACTTCTTCGTCCACCTGCTCGACATGGGCACGGTGTGGCAGCGCTCGGCCACCGACGCCCACGTGCTCGAAGGCCGCGACCGCAAGACCGGCGCGCTGAAGTGGACGGCCACCGTCGTCGACCTCGTGTTCGGGTCGAACGCGCAGCTGCGCGCGCTGCCCGAGGTCTACGGCAGCAGCGACGGCGAGGCGAAGTTCGTGCACGACTTCGTCGCCGCGTGGACCAAAGTGATGAACCTCGACCGCTTCGACCTCGCGGCCTGAGCCCCGCGCGCCAGGCCGCGGGCCTGGCAGTGGCTCGCGGCCCCGTCCCGGTGGCAACGGGCGGGGCCGCAGAGCCTGTGAAGCATTCGATCGGCGCTGAGGGTTGATCGAATGACGTTGATCGCGGGCGTTGTCGACGCCGGCTGCACCCGCAAGCGATCATTCGCGCATCCTGCGCTTGCAGCGGGGATGCGAGGCAGGGTTTTGCCGGGGTTTTCGCGGTTCATACAGTCCTTGCGGCTGCGGCAGACGCAGTTGGGCCCAGACCCAGCAACTGTGGCGCCAG
>NZ_QOAZ01000046.1 GCF_003574675.1 Azohydromonas sediminis | reverse complement strand
GCGCGGCGCTGTGCGGCGGCAGCAGCCTGGCTACCGCGCGGTCCTTGAATGCTTGTCCGTATCGAGCCAACTCGTTCTCTGTCATCGTCCCCGGGTCTACGAAATGCGGCGGCCGAGCAGGCTGTGGATTTATGGGCGATGCGCTGCGCGCACCGGCCAGCTCGCCGTGGACAACGCTGTCGCGTTGCCCACCGCGCAGGCCTTCGCCCACAAGCTCCACAGCCTCCCACCACCATCTACATGAACCTGGAACTCAACGAAGACCAGGTTCTATCGGGGCGACAACAATTCTGACGCGGGGGGACGGGCTCGTTGGCGAATCCGAGCGGCTCGATCAAGGTGCGCCCGACCAGCATCGTGTTCGATCAGGCCCAGACCTTCGTGCCCTTTCCCAACGACCCCACCCGCCAGAGCTTCAACACGACGTGGACCACGGCGAACACATTCGTCGAGGTCTATTTCCTCAACGGCGTTCCGACCGGGACGGTTCAGGTCCACGGCGACGTTCCCAAGGACCTCAATAGTGGCTTCAGCTCGAACGGCACCGGGAACAACGACTTCGTCATGTACTACTCCGACGGCTTCATCAATTTGGCCGAACGGGAACCGCTCGACTACATCGCATACAACTTGCTCGGCGTGGGCGACTATGGCGCGACGCGCCAGAACCGGAACAACCCCATTCCGAACACGGTGGCCGGGGGCTACGTGACCCTCGTCGAAGTGCAGCAGGTGCCAGCCACGGCGACAGGCCCTATCCCGTTCTTCGGCGGGGCGGGTGGTAGCAGCAGCGCCGGCATCTCGATTGACTTTCCCGACAACGGCTATCTACAGGTTTCCGTCAATCCGGCGGCCTCGGTATCGGCGTCTGACTTGTTTGTTTTCAACACCATCTCCACGAGCCTGCAGGCTTGGGACATTGAGGTGAATGGCACGCTCAATGGCGAGTCCAAGATCTACATTCCATACGGAAGCGCGGTCACAGATCCGTCCCTGTTGAAGGTGTTTCACTTTGACGAGCAGCTTGGCCGCTGGGAGCTGTTGCCGACGACAGTCGATACGACGAACAAGTGGCTGATCGCAACGACTGACAGCTTCTCGCCAATCGCGGTGGCGCAGGTGCCTTCCGAAGATGCTGCAACAGCTGCTTTGCGGCAGCTCAATGCTTCGCGCGACTTGCCCACTCCAGGGACACTGCTGCTCACCGGTTGCGCCCTGTTGCTCGTAGGGTGGTCGCGCTCGATTCGCTCGTCGCGCCCTGCGACGAACTGACGGGCGGCCTTGATCCTCGTCTTGCGTGACCGGCGGGTTCTGCTGTTGACTGCGTCCTGCGCGCCTGCGCATGGGCGCCTGCGAGCGCCCAGCAACCGGGTGCCGTCTTCGTCCAGAGGCAGTCTCGTTCGCGGGTGTTGACGTGACCGTCAACAGGGTGTCGCGGACACCGTGGCACCTTCATCGTCGGCCCGCGGCGACGAAGTGCGGGTTGTCGAAGCCCGGCTTGCCGTAGCGCAGCGGCTGGCCGTCGTCCAGCCGCGTGACTTCGCCGCCGGCGGCGCGCAGCACGGCGTGGCCGGCGGCGATGTCCCACTCCATCGTGCGGCCCAGGCGCGGGTACAGGTCGGCCTCGCCGGCGGCAATCAGACACAGCTTCAGCGACGAGCCGGCGCTGGCCAGCGACGCAACTTTCTTGCCGGCGAGGAACGTGTCGAGCGCCGCGGCGTCGCCGTGCGAGCGGCTCGCGACGACGGTCAGCCCCTCGGGCGGCACCGCGCGGCAGCGGATCGGCCGCCGGCCCGCGTCGTCGTCGACCCAGGCGCCGACGCCCGCGGCGCCGGCGAACAGCCGCCCGCGCACGCCGAGCGCCGGCGCGAGCACGACGCCGAGCACCGGCTCGCCGCGCTCGACGAGCGCGACGTTGACGGTGAACTCGCCGTTGCGGCCGATGAACTCCTTGGTGCCGTCGAGCGGGTCGACGAGCCAGAAGCGCTCGCCGATCGCCGGCACGCGGCCGGCGGCGACTTCCTCCTCGGCGACGACCGGCACGCCCGGCGTCAGCGCCGCCAGCGCCGGCACGATCAGCTTTTCGGCGCGCTCGTCGGCTTCGGTGACCGGTGACGCGTCGTCCTTGCCGCGCACGGCGAAGTCGGTCGCGTAGACCTCGAGGATCACCCGCCCGGCGTCGCGCGTGATCTGCACCACGGCGTCGAGCAGTTCTTGCATGGATTGGGCCTTCGCGTTCATGGGACTCCCGGGTGACGTGGATAATCAGCGTCAGAAAATCTTTCTGACCTTCTCAGAGCTTAAAGTTTAACTGTCATGACAGTCGGTTCGTCGCCTCCGCCGTCGTCGCTGCCGTTGCCCGAGCGGCGCCGCCGCGCCGTCGAGCTGCGGCTGGCCGGCCGGCCGCTGCCGCAGATCCGCGCCGAGACGGGGCTGAGTGCGCCGACGATCATCGCCGCCCACAAGGCGTTCCTGGCCGGCGGCTGGGCGGCGATCGCGGGCAAGGGCCGCGGTCGCGCCCCCGGCGAGGGCCGCGCGCTGACGGCGGCGCAGGACGCGCAACTGCGCCACGAGGTGCTCGAGGCGCTGCCCGCCGACGGGCGGCTGTGGACGCCGCAGGGCGTGCGCGCGCTCGTCGCGGCGCGCTTCGGCGTCGAGGTCAGCGAGCGCACGGTGCTGCGCACGCTCGCGCGCTGGGGCTTGCAGCCGCCTGCGCTGCGCGAGGCCGCGCAGTCCACGAGCGAAGGCGCGGCGTGGTGGCGCGACGCGTATCCGGCGCTGGCACGCCGCGCGCGCGCCGAAGGCCGCGCGCTGCTGTGGGCGGCCGACACCGCGGTGCCCGGCGGCGCCGGCCGGCTGCTCGTCGTGCAGACGCTGCGCGGCAGCCTCGCGTGGTTGCCGGTGCGCGCGATCAACGACACGCAGCGGCTGTTCGACTTTGCGCAGCGGCTGCGCCGCACCTGGGCCGGGCCGCTGGCGCTGCTGTGGCACGGCGTGCCGATCGAGCCGCTGGCCGCTTTGCTGGCGCAAGACGCCGCGGGCGACCTGCAGCTGCTGCCGTGCCCGGTCGGCCTGCCGGTGGCGGCGCCTGCCGTGGCGGCGACGACGCGCGTGCCGTCGCCCAGCGCTGCGACGGCCCCTTCGGCCACACCCGCTGCTGCCGCATCGGCGCCCGCCGCGGCCGCACCGCTGGCCACGGCGCATCGCCGCGATGCGCCCGCCGCCGACCCCACCCCTTCGACTCCCGCGAGGACCGGCACGATGAAGCTGACCCACCTGCAACGCCTCGAAGCCGAGAGCATCCACATCCTGCGCGAGGTCGTCGCCGAGTGCGAGAAGCCGGTGATGCTGTACTCGATCGGCAAGGACAGCGCGTGCATGCTGCACCTGGCGAAGAAGGCGTTCTACCCGTCGCCGCCGCCGTTTCCGCTGCTGCACGTCGACACGACGTGGAAGTTCCGCGACATGTACGCGATGCGCGAGCGCATGGCGCGCGAGATGGGCATGGAGCTGCTCGTTTGGCAGAACCCCGAGGCCAAGCGCCTGGGCATCAACCCGTTCGACCACGGCTCGCAGATCCACACCGACATGTGGAAGACGCAGGGCCTGAAGCAGGCGCTGGACCACTACGGCTTCGACGCCGCGTTCGGCGGCGCGCGGCGCGACGAGGAGAAGAGCCGCGCGAAGGAGCGCATCTTCAGCTTCCGCACCGCGCAGCACCGCTGGGACCCGAAGAACCAGCGCCCCGAGCTCTGGCACCTGTACAACGCGCGCAAGCACCGCGGCGAGTCGATCCGGGTGTTCCCGCTGTCGAACTGGACCGAGCTCGACATCTGGCAGTACATCCACCTCGAGAACATCCCGATCGTGCCGCTGTACTTCGCCAAGGAGCGGCCGGTCGTCGAGCGCGACGGCACCCTGATCATGGTCGACGACGAGCGCATGCCGCTGCGCCCCGGCGAGGTGCCGGTGATGCGCAAGGTGCGCTTCCGCACGCTGGGCTGCTACCCGCTGTCGGGCGCGATCGAGAGCGACGCCGACACGCTGACCGACATCATCCAGGAGATGCTGCTCGCGCGCACCAGCGAGCGCCAGGGGCGGCTGATCGACCACGACCAGGCCGCGTCGATGGAGAAGAAGAAGCAGGAAGGCTATTTCTGACCACCCCCGAAGCGCCTGCGGCGCTCCCCCTCGAGGGGGCGCCGCCGGCGGACCGGCAAAGCCGGATCCGCGGCGGCCGCTTGAACTTGCGCGGCGTCCCCGTCACCTCAACGAACGACCCCTGAGCACAGTCATGGCCCATGTCAGCGACCTGATCGCCACCGACATCGAGCAGTACCTGCACCAGCACCAGCACAAGAGCCTGCTGCGCTTCATCACCTGCGGCAGTGTCGACGACGGCAAGAGCACGCTGATCGGCCGGCTGCTGTACGACAGCAAGATGCTGTTCGAGGACCAGCTCGCCGCCGTCGAGGCCGACAGCAAGAAGTGGGGCACGCAAGGCGGCGACATCGACTTCGCGCTGCTCGTCGACGGACTGGCGGCCGAGCGCGAGCAGGGCATCACGATCGACGTCGCGTACCGCTTCTTCAGCACCGAGCGGCGCAAGTTCATCGTCGCCGACACGCCGGGCCACGAGCAGTACACGCGCAACATGGTCACCGGCGCCTCCACCGCCGACGTCGCCGTGATCCTGATCGACGCGCGCAAGGGCGTGCTGACGCAGACGCGCCGGCACAGCTACCTCGTGCACCTGATCGGCATCCGCAAGGTCGTGCTCGCGATCAACAAGATGGACCTCGTCGACTACTCCGAGAAGGTGTTCCGCCGCATCGTCGACGAGTACCGCGAGTTCGCGCAGCGCATCGGCCTCGCCGACATCACGCCGATCCCGCTGTCGGCGCTCAAGGGCGACAACATGCTCGCGCACAGCGATCGCACGCCGTGGTACCGCGGCCCGACGCTGATGGCCTACCTCGAGACCGTCGAGGTCGACGAGGCGCGCCAGCAGGCCGGCCCGCTGCGCCTGCCGGTGCAGTGGGTCAACCGGCCCAACCTCGACTTCCGAGGCTTCGCCGGCACGATCGCCAGCGGCGTCGTCAAGCCGGGCGACCGCATCCGCGTGCTGCCGTCGGGGCGCGAGAGCCGCGTCGCGCGCATCGTCACCGCCAGCGGCGACCTGCCGCTCGCGGTCGCGGGCCAGTCGATCACGCTGACGCTCACCGACGAGATCGACATCTCGCGCGGCGACATGATCGTCGCGGCCGACAGCCCCGCCGAGGTCGCCGACCAGTTCGAGTGCACGATCGTCTGGATGGCCGACGAGCCGATGCTGCCCGGGCGCCAGTACGTGCTGAAGATCGGCACACGCACCGTGGGCGCGAGCGTGACCGAGCCGAAGTACAAGGTCAACGTCAACACGCTGGAGCACCTGGCGGCCAAGCAGCTCGCGCTCAACGAGATCGGCGTGTGCAACCTCGCGCTCGACCGCCCGGTCGCGTTCGACCCGTACGCCGTCAACCGCGACACCGGCGGCTTCATCCTGATCGACCGCCTGACGAACAACACCGTCGGCGCCGGGATGCTGCACTTCGCGCTGCGCCGCGCGCACAACATCCACCTGCAGCACCTCGACGTCGACAAGGCCGCGCGCGCGCGCCTGAAGGGCCAGCAGCCGGGGGTGCTGTGGTTCACCGGGCTGTCGGGCGCGGGCAAGTCGACGATCGCCAACCTCGTCGAGAAGAAGCTGCACGCGATGGGGCGCCACACCTACCTGCTCGACGGCGACAACGTGCGCCACGGGCTGAACAAGGACCTCGGCTTCACCGAGGCCGACCGTGTCGAGAACATCCGCCGCGTCGCCGAGGTCGCCAAGCTGATGGTCGACGCCGGGCTGATCGTGCTCACCGCGTTCATCTCGCCGTTCCGCGCCGAGCGCGCGCTCGCGCGCAGCCTGCTGGCCGACGGCGAGTTCGTCGAGATCCACGTCGACACGCCGCTCGACGTGGCCGAGATGCGCGACGTCAAGGGCCTGTACCGCAAGGCGCGCCGCGGCGAGCTGAAGAACTTCACCGGCGTCGACTCGCCGTACGAGGCGCCCGAAGCGCCCGAGCTGCGCGTCAACACCGTCGAGTGCACGCCCGAGCAGGCTGCCGACGCGGTGATCGAGCGCATCCGTGCGCTGGGCCTGATCGACTGAGCGCGCCGTGACCTGGCAGCAGGTGGCCGTCTTCGTCGGCCTGGCCGCGCTCGTCGTCGAGCTGCTGCGCGGCAAGCGCGCGCCGGCGGCGGTGTTCGCCAGCGTCGCGTTCGCCTTCGTGCTGCTCGACCTCGTCAGCGTCCAGAAGGGCCTCGCGCAGCTGACCAACAGCGGGCTCGTGACGGTGGTCGTGCTGCTGCTGCTGTCGGTCGTGCTCGACCGGTCACATCTGCTCGAGACGATGGCCGGCTGGCTCGTGCGCGGACCGTACCGCTGGGCGCTGGCCAAGCTGTACGTCGCGACCGCCACCTACTCGGCGTTCCTCAACAACACCGCCGTCGTCGCGTCGCTGATCGGGCCGCTGCGCTCGCTGCGCACGCACGCGCCGTCGCGGCTGCTGATGCCGATGTGCTTCGCCGCGTCGCTGGGCGGCATCCTCACCCTCGTGGGCACGTCGACGAACCTGCTCGTCAACAGCCTCGTGATCGGGCAGGGCATGCCCGCGCTGCACATCTTCGACCTCTTTCCGGTCGGCATCCTGATCGTGCTCGCGTGCGGCGCGACGATGGTGCTGCTGTACCCGCGGCTGCTGCCCGCGCAGCCGCCGGCCGAGGAGACGTCGTCGGACTACTTCCTCGAGGCCACCGTGCGGCCCGACTCGCCGCTGATCGGCAAGACGGTCGAGGCCGCGGGGCTGCGCAACCTCGCGCACCTGTACCTGGCCGAGATCGTGCGTGACGGCTTCACGATCGCGCCGGTGCAGCCCGACCGCATGCTGCGCGCCGGCGACCTGCTCGTCTTCACCGGCGACCTGACGCGGCTGGACGTGCTCACGCGCTTCGAGGGCCTGGAGACGCACGGGCAGCACTACCGGCTGCCGCTGGACAACCTCGTCGAGGTCGTGATCGCGGCCGACTCGACGCTGGCGCGCCGCACGCTCAAGGACGTCAACTTCCGCGCGCAGTTCGACGCCGCCGTGATCGCGGTGCGCCGCGGCAGCGAGCGCCTGCGCGGCCCGATCGCCAACGTGCCGCTCGAGGTCGGCGACACGCTGGTGCTCGTCGTCGGCAACGACTTCGAGAAGCGCAACAACCTGCAGCGCAACTTCGTGATCGTCTCCCGCCGGCAGGTGCAGAAGTTCACCGACCCGCGCAAGGGGCTGCTTGCGATGGCCGGCTTCGTCGGCGCCGTCGCGCTCGCGGCGCTGGGCGTCGTCGACCTGCTCAAGGCGCTGCTCGTGCTGCTGGCGGCGTTCCTGCTGCTCGGCCTGGCCAAGCCGGCCGACCTGCGGCGCAACATGCCGTACGCGATCATCCTGATCATCGCGTCATCGCTCGTGATCTCGGAGGTGATGGTCTCCAGCGGTGCGGCGGTGCTGCTCGCGCAGGCGCTGCTGGCCGGCATCGATGCGTTCGGGCCGTACGGGGCGCTGGCGCTGATCCTCGTCGTCACGTGGATCCTCACCGAGCTGATGAGCAACAACGCCGCAGCCGCGCTGTCGTTCCCGGTGGCGCTGGGCGTCGCGCAGACGACGGGGCTGGACCCGCAGCCGTTCGTGATGGCCGTGATCTACGGCGCGAGCTGCAGCTTCCTGACGCCGTACGGCTACCAGACCAACCTGATGGTGATGTCGCCGGGGCGCTACACGCTGCGCGACTTCGCGCGCGCCGGCGCGCCGCTGGCGCTGGTGTACCAGGCGACGGCGCTGGTGGCGATTCCCGTGTTCTTCCCGCTGCGCTGAGCGGGGCGGCGCCTCAGTCGACCTTCGCGCCCGAGGCCTTGACCACGCGCGCCCACTTCTTGGTCTCGGCGTCGACGAACGCGGCGAACGCCGCCGGCGTGTGGCCCACCGGCACCGCGCCCTGCGCGACGAGGCGCTCGTTGACGGCCGGAAGCGCCAGCGCCTTGGCCGTTTCCTGCTGCACGCGCGCGATGACGTCGCCCGGTGTGCCCGCCGGCGCGAACAGGCCGAACCACGAGCTGGCCTCGTAGTCCTTGAGCGCGTCGCCGCCGGCTTCGGCCACCGTCGGCACGTCGGGCAGCGCCGGCGAGCGCTGCGCGCTGGTGACGGCCAGCGCGAGCAGCTTGCCGGCCTTGATGTGCGGCATCGAACTGGGCAGGTTGTCGAACATCAGGTCCATGTTGCCGGCCAGCAGGTCCATCAGCGCCGGCCCCGAGCCGCGGTACGGGAAGTGGACCATGAAGGTGCCCGTCATCGCCTTGAACAGTTCGCCCGACAGGTGGATGCTCGTGCCGTTGCCCGAGCTGGCCATGTTGAGCCGGCCGGGGTTGGCGCGCGCGACGCGCACCAGGTCGGCGACGCTGGCGACGCCGTACTTCTGGGCACTGGCCGGGTTGACCACCAGCACGTTGGGCACGCTGGCCACCAGCGTGACCGGCGCGAAGTCCTTCACCGGGTCGTAGGGCATCTTCGCGTACAGCGACGCGTTGATCGCGTGCGTGCCCACCGTGCCCATCAGCAGCGTGTGGCCGTCGGCCGGGGCGCGCGCGACCTCGGCGCTGCCGGTGTTGCCGCCGGCGCCGGGCTTGTTGTCGACGACGAACGGCTGGCCGAAGACGCGCTGCAGCTCGGGCGCGAGCGCGCGCGCGAGGATGTCGGTGGTGCCGGCGGCCGGGAACGGCACGACGATGCGCACCGGCCGCGTCGGCCACGGGGTCTGGGCGCACGCGGCGTGCGGCAGCACGATCGGCAGCGCGGCGGTGGCGCTCGCAGCGGCGAGCAGGCGGCGGCGGGTCAGCGTCATCGCGGTCTCCTCGGTGTGTGGCGGTCTGTCGCGTCGCGGCGAGTGTGCGTGCGGCGCGCCGGCGGCGCCATCCGGGTAAGCTGCAAGCCGACCGACACGACAAGGGATCTGCCGATGAATCAGGAGCTTTTCGACCGCGGGCTGGCCACGCGCCGTGAGGTGCTCGGCGCCGACTACGTCGACGCCGCGATCCGCGACGCCGACGACTTCAGCCGCCCGCTGCAGGAGCTGGTCACGCAGTACGCCTGGGGCGACGTGTGGAACCGCCCCGGGCTGGACCGCCGCACGCGCAGCCTGCTGAACCTGGCGATCCTCACGGCGCTGAACCGCCCGCACGAGCTGAAGCTGCACCTCAAGGGCGCGCTGCGCAACGGCGTCACGAAGGACGAGATCCGCGAGGTGTTCCTCCACGCCGCCGTCTACTGCGGGATGCCGGCAGCGGTGGACAGCTTCCGCCTGGCGCGCGAGGTGTTCAAGAACGTCGCTGCCTGACGTGGCTGACTTGGCCCGCCACCGCGCGGCCGCTCGGCGCCAGGGTCAGGTCTCGTTCCCCGTGGCGCTGGGCGTCGGGCAGACGACGGGGCTGGACCCGCGGCCGTTCGTGATGGCGGTGATCTATGGTGCGAGCTGCACCTTCCTGACGCCGTACGGCTACCAGACCAAGCTGATGGTGATGTCGTCAGGTCGCTACACGCTGCGCGACTTCGCGCGTGCCGGCGCGCCGCTGGCGCTGGTCTACCAGGCCACGGCGCTGGTGGCGATTCCGGTCTTCTTTCCGCTGCGCCGAGCGGCGCGGGCGAGCTTGTCTCGACCTGTGCGGTGGTTGCCAGGAGAAGGCGTCGAACGTCCAGTCACGGGCCGTCACGGGCGCGGCTTCGGGCCGTTGGGTCGCTTGCTCGCGAGCAGGGTGGCGAGCCGATCCGGGTTGGGCTGCCGGACCGGTCGCGCAGTTTGGACGGACGTGATCGCGCTGGCGCGAGGCATCCTGCCTCCTCGACGCCGCCGGCGCCCGTACTGTCGCTGAGTTTCTTCCGCGCAGTGACCCATGGCCATCGAGATCTGGTGGTCGTCCCAGCCAGCATCGCGCAGTTCCTCGGCGAGGGCGTGGCGAAAGCTGTAGGCGGAAACCACAACGGGGCGCGCTTTGGAGCCGCGACCCGCGCGCAGATTCGGCCACAGCCGTTTGGAAAGTCGCCGCAGGTAGTCACGCAGCGAGTTCCTGTTCACTTCGATCCACATGAATGCGTTGTCGTCCAGTGCTGCGAGCACCGCGGGGCCAAAGGCGTGGCGCTTGACGCGAAGCTCGCGCCACGGCTGCCCGTAGGCATCGGTCACCTTGACGCCGGGGATCAACACCACGACGTCGCCGCCGGGGGCATCGACGTAGAGGTATATGCCCTCCTCCAGTTCGGCGGGTCTCGGCGCGCACAGGGACAGGAGCTCGACGGCCACTGCGTAGGTCGGCGACGACGCACTCGCGGCGACCATGCGCTCTTTCCAGTTCGCGGGCAAGTACCTGAGATGGTGGCGCTTCGAGCGGCGCGGGCGTGGTCGTTGGCCGCTGACTTCGAGAACCTCCCGGCGAGACACGCTGTCGACCAACTGCAGCAACTCGATCGTGAACTCGACGCGCTCGCACAGACGCTCGTACTGCGGCGGGGGCTGTTCCCCGGCCAACTGCTGGGCATCTTTTGTCAGGTTTTTGCGCAAAGCCCAGCGCAACGCGGCGACCATCGCGTAGTAGTGGTTGCTGCTGGGCGCGCAGCGCGAGAGCGACTTGATCAAGGCGCCGCGCAAGTCCATGGTGGCCGTCACGGTGATCGACGTGAGCAGGCGACGGGCCTTCTTGCGGTAGGTCGCGACGGAGGCTTGGCTCAGGGCCTCGTCTTTGGTGCCGCCGCGCGCGGCGTCGTGGCGCTCGAGCGCCTCACGAGCCCGCGCGAGCGCCGTGGCGCACGGCGTCAACCACGCAGGTGGTGATTGGGTCGGGCGCGGCGCGGTATCGAGCCAGGTTCCTGTGACGATGCCGTACCCGGCAGGTGGCAGCGCGGGTGATGCCGGTTTCATCGACTCAAACGTATCCATGGTGTTCTCCTTCGGTTTGCTGGATGGGGAAACTCGATGCCAGGCCTTGGTGCCACGTGCGGCCCGCTGCGTCTGCCTCAGGTTCAGGTCGTGACGCGTGCGCTGTCCGGCGCGGCCTCACCCGCGACGTTCAAAGCGCCGCTGCGGGCCATGAAGCTGGCGTGCCGTCTTGCCGCCCGCCCTTGCTGGCGCCTTCATCGACGTCGCTCGGGCGGGAAGCGCTTTCTGGCCTCGCCCGGGCCGAGATCGCGGCGAGCGGCCCGCTCGAGTGCTTCAGCGACGGGTCGCGATTTGCGGCGGATACCGCCTTCGCCGTCACGGCGGGTGACGAGGGTGCCCGGCCGGCGATTCGGCGCATTCGCTCGAGGACCTCGCGACGATCCGCCCGCGGGGATTGCCGGGCGAACGTTGCAGCCTCGACCCGGACCGCGTGGTAATCGCAGGTTGTCGCCTGGTTCAGGATCTCGGCGTCGTGCCAGCCCAGCAGCTGCGCTGCGTCGAACGCACGCAGGATCGAGTCGGGCAGCGACGCGAGCTTGACCGCTCGCTGCACCGTCGAGCGTGTCCAGCCGATCCGTTTTGCCAGCGCTGCCTGACTCGGGAAGAGCCGTCTGGCCAGTGCTCTGCGAAACAGGTGGCCCCACTCGATCGCTGCAATGCCGCACCGCGGGTTGCGTTCGCACAGCTGACGAAGGAGATCGTCGACCCTGTCGTCCCGCAGCAGTCTCACGTGGACGCTGCGGCCGAGCTTGCGGCACGCGTAAAGGAGGTGCACGCCAGCCACGAGACGGAAAGGCACCGGCCAGTCGCCGAGGTCGACGTCAAGCCGCGGCGTGTGCTGCTCGACGACCAGGAGGGGAGCCTGGCTCGACGAAGTCAAGGCTTGCAGGGTGCGCCTGAAGAGCTCACTGCCCTCGAGCTCTCGCTGCGCCGTGGCGCTCAGCGGCGCAACGATCTGGAAGGGGCTGATGCAGGCCGACTGACCGCGCTGCAGTGCCACCAGCAGCTTTCTGACCGATCGCTCCCGCAGCGTGTGCGGATGCCAGATGGTTGCAGCGTACTGCCTCGCGAGTTCGAAGATGCCGCGGGCAGGTGAGCCCGCGCGCGAGGGCTCGGTCGGGACGGAGGCGGGTTGGTGAACGAAGCTTTTCATAACATGCTCCTTGGGGTTGAGACAGATTCAACTGGGGCCTCGAGTGAAGCGGGCTTGCATGTGCCGCCTTGCACTCGTCGGCAATGACCCTGAGCCAATGCTGCCGTCGCGGGTCCAAAAGATCACTTGGAACGTGCGTTGCGAGACCTGGAAAGCGAGATCTCGAGGGACTTGGCGGTGCCAGGCCAACGGCTGGTGCCCCACCGTGACCAATCGCGCGGTTTGCCGCGGCGCTTTGGACGCAGAATCCAAAGTCCCTTTACTCAATCGCGCGGGATCGGCAATGCGGCGCGAGCAAGTCGCGCGTCGCTTCCGTCGACCTCGTGATGCACGGATCTATGACCGTTCTCGTCACCGGCGGCGCCGGCTTCATCGGCAGCAACTTCGTGCTCGACTGGCTCGAGCGGTTGGACGAGCCCATCGTCAACCTCGACGCGCTGACCTACGCCGGCAACCTGCGCAACCTCGCGTCGCTGCAGGGCGATGCGCGCCACGTCTTCGTCAAGGGCGACATCGGCGACCGCGCGCTGGTCGATCGGCTGCTGGCCGAGCACCGGCCGCGCGCGATCGTGCACTTCGCCGCCGAGAGCCACGTCGACCGCAGCATCCACGGGCCGGCTGCCTTCATCAGGACCAACGTCGAAGGCACCTTCACGCTGCTCGAGGCCGCGCGGGCGTACTGGACGGCGCTCGACGCCGACGCGAAGGCGCGCTTTCGCTTCCACCACGTCTCGACCGACGAGGTCTACGGCAGCCTGGGCCCCGACGATGCGCCGTTCACCGAGGCGCACCCGTACCAGCCCAACAGCCCGTATTCGGCGAGCAAGGCCGCCAGCGACCACCTGGTGCGCGCGTGGCACCACACCTACGGGCTGCCGGTGGTGACGACGAACTGCTCGAACAACTACGGGCCGTACCACTTCCCCGAGAAGCTGATCCCGCTGATGATCGTCAACGCGCTGGCCGGCAAGCCGCTGCCGATCTACGGCGACGGTCTGAACGTGCGCGACTGGTTGTACGTACGCGACCACTGCAGCGGCATCCGCGCCGTGCTCGAGCGCGGCCGCATCGGCGAGACCTACAACATCGGCGGCTGGAACGAGAAGACCAACCGCGAGATCGTGCACACGATCTGCGCGCTGCTCGACGAACTGCGCCCCGACCCCGCCGGCCCCTACAGCCGCCTGATCACGTACGTGACCGACCGCCCCGGGCACGACCGCCGCTACGCGATCGACGCGCGCAAGATAGAGCGCGAGCTCGGCTGGCGCCCGGCCGAGACGTTCGAGACCGGCATCCGCAAGACGGTGCAGTGGTACCTCGACCATCCCGACTGGGTCGCCGAGGTGCAAAGCGGCAGCTACCGCGAGTGGCTGGCGACGAACTACCGCGACACGCTGCTGGCCTGAAGTGAAACAGCCCCATGCTCACTGCGTTCGCAGCCCCCGAGGGGCTGTCAGCGCCTTCGGAGCGGCCGGGCGGTGCTGACGCGATGAAGATCCTGCTGCTCGGCAAGAACGGCCAGGTCGGCTGGGAGCTGCAGCGCTCGCTCGCCGTGCTCGGCGAGCTGACCGCGCTCGACGTCGACTCGCCCGCGCCGTGGCGCGCCGATTTCAGCGAGTCGCAGACGCTGGCGGCGATCGTGCGTGCGGCCGCGCCCGACGTCGTCGTCAACGCCGCCGCGCACACCGCCGTCGACAAGGCCGAGAGCGAGCCCGAGCTCGCACGCGCGATCAACGCCACGGCGGTGGGCGTGCTCGCGCGCGAGGCGGCCGCGATCGGCGCGACGCTGGTGCACTACAGCACCGACTACGTGTTCGACGGCTCCGGCCACGCCCCGCGCGGCGAGGACGCGCCCACCGCGCCGCTGTCGGTCTACGGACGCACCAAGCTCGAAGGCGAGGAGCTGGTCCGTGCCAGTGGCTGCCGGCACCTGATCCTGCGCACGAGCTGGGTCTATGCGGCGCGCGGCGGCAACTTCGCGCGCACGATGCTCAGGCTCGCCGCCGAGCGCGAGGTGCTGACCGTGATCGACGACCAGATCGGCGCGCCCACCGGCGCCGACTTGCTGGCCGACGTCACTGCGCACGCGCTGCGCACGCTCGCCGCGCGGCCCGAGCTCGCCGGCACCTACCACTGCGTGGCCGCTGGCGAGACGAGCTGGTTCGACTATGCGAGGTTCGTCATCGAGTGGGCGCGCGCCCGCGGCCACCCGATCAAGGTCGCGCCCGACGCGATCCGTCCGATCCCCACGCGCGAGTACCCGACGCCGGCGCGCCGGCCGCTGAACTCGCGCCTGGACACCGCGAAGCTGCGCGCCGCGTTCGGCCTGCACCTGCCGCACTGGCAGGTCGGGGTCGAGCGCATGCTGGCCGAGGTGCTCGGCCCTTGAACGAGGAAGATCGACATGCCACCACGCAAGGGCATCGTGCTCGCCGGCGGCTCCGGCACCCGGCTGCACCCGGCCACGCTCGCGCTGAGCAAGCAGCTGCTGCCGGTGTACGACAAGCCGATGGTCTACTACCCGCTGTCGACGCTGATGCTGGCCGGCATCCGCGACGTGCTCGTCATCAGCACGCCGCAGGACACGCCGCGCTTCGAGGCGCTGCTCGGCGACGGCAGCCGCTGGGGGATGAACCTGAGCTACTGCGTGCAGCCCAGCCCCGACGGGCTCGCGCAGGCGTTCATCCTCGGGCGCTCGTTCGTCGGCGGCGCGCCCAGCGCCCTCGTGCTCGGCGACAACATCTTCTACGGCCACGACCTCAAGGCCGCGCTGCAGCGCGCCGACGCGCGCACGCACGGCGCCACCGTGTTCGCCTACCACGTGCACGATCCCGAGCGCTACGGCGTCGTCGAGTTCGATGCGCAGCGCCGCGCGATCAGCATCGAGGAGAAGCCCAAGGCGCCCAAGAGCAACTACGCCGTCACCGGGCTGTACTTCTACGACGCTCAGGTGTGCGACATCGCCGCCGACATCAAGCCCTCGGCACGCGGCGAGCTCGAGATCACCGAGGTCAACGCGCGCTACCTGCGCCAAGGCGAGCTGAACGTCGAGATCATGGGCCGCGGCTACGCGTGGCTCGACACCGGCACGCACGACAGCCTGCTCGACGCCGGCCAGTTCATCGCCACGCTCGAGAAGCGCCAGGGCCTGAAGGTCGCCTGCCCCGAGGAGATCGCGTTTCGCGCCGGCTGGATCGACGCCGCGCAGCTCGAGCGCCTCGCGCAGCCGATGCTGAAGAACGGCTACGGCGCGTACCTGATGCAGGTGCTGCGCGAGACGGTGTACTGAAGCGATGCAGCTCACGCCCACCGCCATCGCCGACGTCGTCGTCGTCGAGCCCGCCGTGTTCGCCGACGAGCGCGGCTGGTTCATGGAGAGCTACAACCAGCCGCGCTTCGAGCAGGGGCTGCGCGCGCTCGGCCTGCCGGTGCCGCGGCCGTTCGTGCAGGACAACCACTCGTGCTCGAAGGCCGGCGTGCTGCGCGGGCTGCACTACCAGCTGCCGCCGCACGCGCAGGGCAAGCTGGTGCGCGTCGTGCGCGGCCGTGCGTTCGACGTCGCGGTCGACATCCGCCGCGGCTCGCCCACGTTCGGGCGCTGGGTCGGCGTCGAGCTCAGCGCCGACAACCGCCGCCAGCTGTGGATCCCCGAGGGCTTCGCGCACGGCTTCGTCGCGCTCGAGGACGACACGCACTTCCTCTACAAGACGACCGACGTCTACGCGAAGGACTGCGAGCGCGCGATCCGCTGGGACGACCCGGCGATCGGCATCGCGTGGCCGCTGCCGCCGGGCCTGCGCGCACCGCTGCTCGCGCCCAAGGACGCCGCCGCCGTCGGCCTCGCCGATGCCGAGGTCTTCGCCGCGTAGCGGCGCGCCTGCGGCGGTGCGTCGACGCGGCCGTGGCCGTTCGGCGGACCGGGCCGCGTCGAGGTCGATGGCGTGTCGCCGCCGCCGTTGACCACCGCCACGGCGCCGCGCTGGGCGGCGGCGCTGCCGAGCGCGCTGCTCGCGTCGGCGGCCGCAGGCCTTGCGCTGGCGCTGGGCGCCGCGCACCCGCTCGCACCGGGTATCGCGCTGGCGGCGGTGGCGCTGGCCGGCGCGCTCGCGGCGCGCTGGAGCGGCGCGACGTGGTTCGTGCTGCCGGCGGTGATGCCGTGGATCGCGCTGAACCCCTGGACCGGCTGGACGATGGTCGACGAGTTCGACCTGCTCGTGCTCGCGCTCTTGGCCGGCGCTCACGCGGCGCGCGCTGCGGCGCGGTGGCGCGGCGTCACGCCGCCGTTGCCGCGTCGTGAGTTCGGCGTCGTCGCGCTGCTGGCCGTGCTGCTCGGGTTCGGCGTCGTGCGCGGCTGGCTCGACGCCGGCGGCGGCGCACCGAGCGCGTTCGACGGCTACACCGATGCCACCAACGCGCTGCGCGCGGGCAAGAGCCTGGCGTTCGCGCTCGCGCTGTGGCCGCTGCTGCCGCGCGAGGCGGCGGCGCTGGCCGCGGCCGCGCGGCGCTTCGCGCTGGGGATGGCGCTCGGCGTTGCCGTCGTCGGCGTCGCGGCGCTGGGCGAGCGCATCGCGTACCCCGGCCTGCTCGAGTTCTCGGGGCCGTACCGGATCACGGCGCGGTTCTGGGAGATGCACGTCGGTGGCGCGGCGATCGATGCGTACCTCGCGCTGGCCACGCCCGTCGTCGCGTGGGCGGTGTGGGGCGCGCGCACACCGGTGCGCTTTGCCGTCGCGGCGCTGCTGGCCGTGCTCACGGTGCACGCGGCGCTGGTGACCTTCGCGCGCGGCGTGCTGCTGGCCGTCGGACTGCCGCTGCTGGGCCTGGGCCTGGCCTGGCTGTGGCAGCGCCTCGGGCCTCGCGCCGCGGTGCCGGCGCGCGCCGGTGAGGCGGCGTCAGTGTCTTCGCGGCAGTGCGGTGCGCCGTGGCCGCGCGGCGCGGTGGTCGGGTTCGGGCTGCTTGCCGTCGTCGTGCTCGTCGGTGCCTTCGCGATCGAGGGCTACGCGGGCCTCGGCTGGGTGTGGCTCGCGGCGAGCGCGTTGCTGCTGCTCGCGTGGCGGCGGGTGCGCGCGCTCGGCTGGCGCGCGCCGGCCGGCGCGCTGCTCGCGCTGGCGCTGGCCACCGAGGTCGTCGCGGTGGTGGCCGGCGGCTCGTTCCTCGTCGAGCGCCTCGCGCAGACGACGCTCGACGCCGGCGGCCGCATCGCGCACTGGCGCCACGGCCTGGGCGTGCTGGACTCGCCGCGGGACGTGGCCCTGGGCATCGGACTCGGCCGCCTGCCGGCGCGCTACGCCGCCGCCGACGTGCAGCGCGAGTTTTCGGGAGCGATCCGCTGGGTCGCGACGCCGCAGGGCCTGCGTCCGCGGCTCGAGGGCCCGGCCGTCGTCGACGAGATCGGCGGGCTGTATGCGCTGACGCAGCGGGTGCCGCACGTGCCGGGCGCGCGCTACGTGGTGTCGTTGCAGGCGCGGTCGCAGGCGTTGCGCGCCGGCGCCGCCGAGGCGCCTGCGGCGCGGCTGTGGCTGCGCGTGTGCGAGCGCCACCTGCTGTACGACGCGCGCTGCCAGGAGGCGCTGGTCACGCTGCCGCCGCCCGAGGCGGTCGCGACGCTCGACGTGCCGCTGGACGGCCCCGCGTTCGCCGCGCAGCCGTGGTGGCCGGCGCGGCGCGCGCTGCTGTCGATCGCCGTCTACGACGCCGGCACCGCCGCGCTGCTCGAGCGCGTGCAGCTGCGCGCCGGCGGCGGGGCCGACTTGCTGCACCACGGCGACTTCGCGCGCGGCGCCGCGCGCTGGTTCCCGTCGGCGCAGGCGTGGTACGTGCCGTGGCACATCGACAACCTGTACCTCGAGCTGCTGATCGAGCGCGGTGCCGCGGGCGCGCTCGCGCTGCTGGCGCTGGCCGGGCTGGCGTTGCAGCGCCTGCTCGATGCGGCGCGGCACGGCGACACGCTGGCGCCGTTCCTCGCCGCGGCGCTGGCCGGCGTCGCACTCGTCGGGGCGGTCAGCAGCGTGCTCGACGTGCCGCGCGTCGCGCTGGTGGCCATGCTCGTCGCGATGCTCGGCCTGCGCCGCGGCGCGGCAAAGCCTGGCACGCCGCGCTGAGCGCGCCGGCCTCAGAGCTTGTGAATCATTCGATCGGCGCTGAGCGCTGATCGAGTGGCGTTGATCGCGCGCGGTGTCGACGCCGGCATCGGCCGCACGCGACCCTTCGTCCGTCCAGCACCCGCAGGGCGGTCGCGAGGCAGGGTTTTGCCGGGGTTTTCGCGGTTCATACAGTCCTTGCGGCTGCGGCAGACGCAGTTGGGCCCAGACCCAGCAACTGTGGCGCCAG
>NZ_QOAZ01000045.1 GCF_003574675.1 Azohydromonas sediminis | reverse complement strand
AGCCGCGCCAGCTCGCGTCCACTGCCCACGCCTTCGAGCGTGGCGTACAGCCACAGCGCAAACAGGATGCGCGGGTCGATCGCCGCGCGTCCGGCGTTGCTACCGCGCGCCTTGATCGCATCGGTCAGCCGGCTCAGGTCCTGCCGCTCGACGTAGCCCCATACCAGCCGCGCTCGGTGGTCCTCGCCCAGCAGCGACTCCAGGTCCGATGCCCGCAGTTCGATCTGCTTGCGGTTGGGCTGCAGCAGCCGCGGCGGCTGCGCGCGCAGCGCAACGGCTCGCGCTTGCGCGGCGGCCTGCGCTGCTTGCTCATCGACGGGCGCCAAGTCCTCGAACAAAACCCCGGCCACTCTGTCTTGGTGCTTCGGATCGCTCATGCCCAACAGCAAGCCAGAGACATGCCAGCACGAGGGCAGCGGACGAAAAACTCTCACGCTCTCACGCGTCGAGCGCCAGCGCCGGCGCGCCCGCCGGCCGCAAGGCCTGCACCGTCAGCAGCACGAGCCGGCGCAGCGCGTCCCACGCGTCGAGCGGCCAGTCCGGATGCTTGAGCCCCTTGACGATGCCGTCGCACACGCTCGCGGCGTCGACGAGGCGCGCGAGCGTGGCCTCGCCGAGCTGCGGCAGCACGCGCTCGAACAGGCGCTCCTTGGGGCCCCACACGCGCGCCTCGCGCAGCGCGACCGGCAGCGGGCGGCCGGCGGCGAGCGCGCGCTTGACCTGCTGCAGCGCAAGCAGGTCGGCGGCCAGCGTCCAGTGCACGAGCACCGGCGCCTCGCCCTCGGCGCGCAGGCCGTCGAGCATCTGCAGCGCGCGACCGACCTGGCCGGCGAGCACCGCGTCGCCGAGCTTGAAGACGTCGTAGCGCGCGACGTTGAGCACCGCGCGCTCGACCTGTTCGAAGCCGAGCACGCCCGGCGGGTACAGCAGCGCGAGCTTGCCCAGCTCCTGCTGCGCAGCGAGCAGGTTGCCCTCGACGCGGTCGGCGAAGAACGCGAGCGTGCGCTCGCCCTCGTCGCCGTCGGCGACGCGCTGGCCCTGTGCGGCCAGCCGCTGCGCGAGCCAGCGCGGCAGCTCGCGCCGCTCGACCGGGTCGACGCGCACCGTGACACCGGCGGCATCGAGCGCGGCGAACCAGCCGCTCTTCAGTTGCTGGCCGTCCAGCCGCGGCAGCTGCACCAGCGTCAGCACGTCGTCGGGCAGCGCGTCGCAGTAGCGCTGCAGCGCCTGCGACCCCTCCTTGCCCGGCTTGCCCGACGGGATGCGAATCTCGATCAGGCGCCGCTCGGCGAACAGGCTCATCGCCTGCGCCGCGCCGAGCACGCCGCTCCAGTCGAAGTGCGCGCCGCCGACGGTGAACACCTGCCGCTCGCCGTAGCCGGCTGCGCGCGCAGCGGCGCGGATCGCGTCGGCGGCCTCCTGCGCGAGCAGCGGCTCGTCGCCGTGCACCGTGTACAGCGGCCTCAATCCGCGCGCGTCGCGCAGGTGCGCGGCGAGTTGCTCGGGGCGCAGTTGCATCCGTGCGCCCGCGGTCACAGCGGCGGCGTGGCCGCCAGCCGGCGCAGCACCTGCATCGCGATGTCGGCTTCCATCGCGCGCCACAGCGTCTGCTCCTCGTCGGCCTTGCCGAGCGCGAGCGTTTCGCTGTAGCTCATGTCGCGGCGCAGCTCGACCGTCGTCGGCGGCAACAGCGGCTTGCCGCCGCGCGTGCTCAGCCGGTAGGTCAGCGTCGACACCAGCGTGACTTCGCGCACCTGGCCGGCCGCGGTGCTCGCCGCGACGCTGCGCCGGCGCTGGTCGGCCAGCGCCTCGAGCACGACGTCGGCGTCGCGCGGGTCGTCGACGACGGTGACGTCGTCGGGCAGCGCGCGGCGCAGTTCGTCGGCGGTCGTCGTGCGGTCGGAGAAGCCGACGAGCGCCATACGCCGGAACGGCAGTGCCGGCGCGCGGCGCAGCTCGAAGCCGCAGCCGGCCAGCGCCGCCGACGCCGCCATGGCCGCGAAGGCGTGCAGACCGTCGCGCCGCGTCGGCATGCCTCAGACGACGACGTTGACGAGCCGGCCCGGCACGACGACGACCTTCTTCGGCGCACGCCCCTCGGCGAAGCGCGCGAACTCGGGGCTCGCGACCGCGGCGGCCTCGATCGCGGCGCGGTCGGCCTGCGCCGGCACGCGGATCGCGCCGCGGTGCTTGCCGTTGACCTGCAGCACAAGCTCGACCTCGTCGAGCGTCAGCGCCGCCTCGTCGACCTGCGGCCACGGCGCGTCGATCAGGTCGCCGAGGCGCGCGGCGTAGCCGAGCTCGACCCACAGCGCGTGCGTGACGTGGGGGCACGCCGGGTACAGCGCGCGCAGCAGCACCGAGGTGGCCTCGCACAGCACGGCGGTGTCGCCGTCGCTGCCGTCGGGCGCAAAGCCCTCGAGCGCGTTGAGCAGCTTCATGCAGCCCGAGACGACGGTGTTGTACTGCAGCCGCTCGTAGTCGTAGCTGACCTGGCGCAGCACGAGGTGCACCTCGCGCCGCAGCGCCTTGGCCTCGGCGCGCAGCGCCGCCGCGCTGACGTCGCCCGCGGCCGCGCGCCGGATCGCCACCGCGTGGCGCACGCCGAATGCCCACAGCCGCTTCAGGAAACGGTGCGCGCCCTCGACGCCGGCGTCGTTCCACTCGAGCGTCTGCTCGGGGGGGCTCGCGAACATCACGAACAGGCGCGCGGTGTCGGCGCCGTAGCGGTCGATCAGCTCCTGCGGGTCGACGCCGTTGTTCTTCGACTTCGACATCGTGCCCACGCCTTCGTAGTCGACGGGCGAGCCGTCGCTTTTGAGGCGCGCGCCGACGATCTTGCCGGCGTCGTCGTAGACGTTCTCGACCTCGTGCGGCCAGAAGTACTCGATGCCGCCCTTGTCGCCGCGGCGCGAGTAGATGTGGTTGAGCACCATGCCCTGCGTGAGCAGGCGCGTGAACGGCTCGTCGATCTGCACGAGGCCGAGGTCGCGCATGACCTTGGTCCAGAAGCGCGCGTACAGCAGGTGCAGGATCGCGTGCTCGATGCCGCCGATGTACTGGTCCATCGGCATCCAGTGGCGCGTGCCCTCGCCGACCATCGCGTGCTCGTTCGTCGGGTCGCAGTAGCGCATGAAATACCACGACGAGTCGACGAAGGTGTCCATCGTGTCGGTCTCGCGCCGCGCGGGCCGGCCGCAGATCGGGCACGCGACGTTCAGGAACGACGCGCACCGGGCCAGCGGGTTGCCGCTGCCGTCGGGGATCAGGTCCTCGGGCAGCACGACGGGCAGGTCCTTCTCGGGCACCGGCACGACGCCGCAGGCGTCGCAGTGGATGATCGGGATCGGCGTGCCCCAGTAGCGCTGGCGGCTGATGCCCCAATCGCGCAGCCGCCAGGTCATCTTCTTCTCGCCCAGCCCCTTGTCGGCGAGCAGCGCGGCGACCTTGTCGACGGCGGCCTTGTGGCCGAGCCCGTCGAGCACCCCCGAGTGGACGCAGCGCCCGCGCGCCTTGTCGGCATACCACTCGGCCCAGGCATCGGTCGAGAACGTCTGCCCTTCGACGGCGATGACCTGCTTGATCGGCAGGCCGTACTTCTTCGCGAACGCGAAGTCGCGTTCGTCGTGCGCCGGCACGCCCATCACGGCGCCGTCGCCGTAGCCCATCAGCACGTAGTTGCCGACCCACAGCGGCACCGCCTCGCCGGTCAGCGGGTGCGTGACCGTGAGCCCGGTCGGCAGGCCGGCCTTGTCTTTCGTCGCCAGCTCGGCCTCGGTCGTGCCGCCCTTCTTGCACTCGTCGATGAACGCGGCGAGCGCCGGGTCGGTCTTGGCCGCGTGCGCGGCCAGCGGGTGCTCGGGCGCGACGGCGCAGAACGTGACGCCCATGATCGTGTCGGCGCGCGTCGTGAACACGTACAGCCGCCCGCCGCCGATGAGCGCGCCGTCGTCGCCGCGGATGTCGTGCAGGAACGCGAAGCGCACGCCCTCGCTCTTGCCGATCCAGTGCTCCTGCATCAGCCGCACGCGCTCGGGCCAGCCGGCGAGGAAGTTCTTGTCGGTCGGGTCGGCGACGGCGGCGAGCAGTTCCTCCGCGTAGTCGGTGATCTTCAGGTAGTAGCCGGGGATCTCGCGCTTCTCGACCGGTGCACCCGAGCGCCAGCCGCGCCCGTCGATGACCTGCTCGTTGGCGAGCACGGTCTGGTCGACCGGGTCCCAGTTGACGACCTGCGTGCGCCGCTCGGCGATGCCCTTGTCGAGCATCTTGAGGAACAGCCACTGGTTCCACTTGTAGTAGTCGGGCCTGCACGTCGTGACCTCGCGCGACCAGTCGATGGCCAGCCCCATCGCCTGCATCTGGCCCTTCATGTGCGCGATGTTCGAGTACGTCCACTCGGCCGGCGGCACCTTGTTCTTCATCGCCGCGTTCTCGGCCGGCAGGCCGAAGGCGTCCCAGCCCATCGGCATCAGCACGTTGTAGCCGCGCATGCGCAGCTGGCGCGCGAGCATGTCGTTGATCGTGTAGTTGCGCACGTGCCCCATGTGCAGCTTGCCGCTGGGGTACGGCAGCATCGAGCAGGCGTAGTACTTCGGCTTGGCGGCGTCTTCGCGCACGCGGTACGCGTCGCGCTCGGCCCAGTGGCGCTGCGCCGCGGCCTCGACCTCGGCGGGGACGTATTTCTCGTTCATGCGCGGGATTGTAGGGAGCGCCCCCGCCGGGCCGCGGCGTGCGCGGCGGCGCTCAGCGCGCGGCCGGCGCCTCGGTGACGAAGCCGACGCGGCTCAGCCCTGCACGCTGCACGAGGTCGATCAGCTCGGCCACGCGCCCGTACGGCACCGCGCGGTCGGCGCGCAGCTGCACCTCGGTGCGCGGGTTGCGCTTCGCCGTGTCGGCCAGCCGCGCGGCGAGCTGCTCGGCGTCGATCGCGGCGTCGCCGAGGAACAGCGTGCCGTCGCGGTCGATCGCGACACTGACGAACTCGGGCACGTCGGCGACGCCGCCCTCGGCCTGCGGCAGGTCCAGCCGCAGTGCCGGCGCGATCAGCGGCGCCGTGATGATGAAGATCACGAGCAGCACGAGCATGACGTCGATCAGCGGCGTCATGTTGATGTCGCTCATTGGGCGGCCGCTCGTCTCGCGGCCCAGGCGGCCGAAGCTCATGTCGCGCTCACGATGGCGCCCGGCGCGGGCCGCCCCGCCGACCCGCCTCGGGCGGCGGCGCAGCGACGGCGTCGCAGGCGGGAGGCCTCATCGCCCTTGCGCCGCGTCGATCATCATCTCGCGCAGGTCGTGCGCGAAACCCTCGAGCTCGGCCTCGCTGGCCGCGACCCACTTGCCGTAGATGTTGTAGGCCAGCACCGCGGGGATCGCCACCGCGAGGCCGGCGGCAGTCATCACGAGCGCCTCGCCGACCGGCCCCGAGACCTTGTCGATCGTCACCGCACCGGCCGCAGCGATCGCCAGCAGCGCGTGGTAGATGCCCCAGACGGTGCCGAACAGCCCGACGAACGGCGCGGTGGCACCGACCGACGCGAGCACGACCTGCCCGTACTGCAGGTGTGCCACCGCGCGGTGCAGCGCGCCGCGCAGCCGGCGCGTGAGCTGCGAGTCCAGGTGCGCACTCGTCTCGAGCGAGCCGCCGGCCGGCGCCTGCTGCGCGGCGTCGACCAGCGGCAGCAGCAGCTGTTCGCGGTCGATCGCGGCCAGCCGCTCGCGTGCCGTCTCGACGCTCGGTGCGGCCCAGAATGCAGCCACGCCGCGCGCGAGATCGTGCCGCGCGCGGCGCAGCACCCAGCCCTTCCAGAAGATCAGCATCCACGTCGCGACCGACATCGCGAGCAGCAGCAGCGCAACCGCGCGGCCGACGGCGTCGCTCTGGGCCCATAACGGGGCGAAACCGGCCATGCGCGCAGCAGGGTTCAGGCCAGCCCGAGCACGGCGTCCATGCCGTACAGGCCATTCGGCTTGTCGGCGAGGAAGCGCGCCGCGCGCAGGCTGCCCTGCGCGTAGGTGGCGCGGCTGGCGCTCTTGTGCGTGATCTCGATGCGCTCGCCGGTGCCGGCGAACAGCACGGTGTGGTCGCCGACGATGTCGCCGCCGCGGATCGTCGCGAAGCCGATCGTCGACGGGTCGCGCTCGCCGGTGACGCCTTCGCGCCCGTAGACCGCGCAGGCCTTGAGGTCGCGGCCGAGCGCGCGCGCGACGACCTCGCCCATCGCCAGCGCGGTGCCGCTGGGGGCATCGACCTTGTGGCGGTGGTGGGCCTCGATGATCTCGATGTCGTAGCCCTCGGCGAGCGCACGCGCGGCGGTGTCGAGCAGCTTGAGCACGACGTTGACGCCGACGCTCATGTTCGGTGCCATCACGATCGCGACGTCGCGCGCCGCCTCGGCGATCTGCCCCTTCTGTGCGTCGGTGAAGCCGGTGGTGCCGATCACCGCCTTGACGCCGAGCTCGCGGCACAGCGCCAGGTGCGCGAGCGTGCCCTCGGGGCGGGTGAAGTCGATCATCACGTCGGCGCCGGCCAGCGCGGCGCGCACGTCGTCGGTGACGACGATGCCCGTCGTGCGGCCGAGGAAGGTGCCGGCGTCCTGACCGACGGCGTCGCTGCCGGCGCGGTCGAAGGCGGCGGCGAGCGCGCAGTCGGCCGACTGCAGCACCGCCTCGACGAGCATGCGGCCCATGCGCCCCGAGGCGCCGGCGATGGCCACGCGCAGCACCGGCGGCGTCATCGCGGCTCCAGCGGCGGGTAGCTGCGCGCCGGCCCCTGCGGCTCGGTGCCGGTCGTGGCCGCGGGCCGCGTCGTCGCCGGCAGCTTCGCGATCTCTTCGTCGCTGAGCTGCAGCCGCGGCACCGGCGCCGGCCGCACGTTGCTGATCGCCGCGACGAACTCGCGTTCGCTCGGCAGCTCGGGCACCTCGGCGCGCTCGAAGCGGTCGTCCTTGAACCAGACGACGATGCTGCGCCGCTGCGGCTCGGCGCCCTGGCGGCGGATCGTGAACACGTAGTCCCAGCGGTCGGCGTGGAACACGCTGGCCAGCAGCGGCGAGCCGAGCACGGCGGCGACCTGCTCGCGCGTCATGCCCGGGCGCAGCCGCTCGACCTGCTCGCGCGTGACGACGTTGCCCTGCACGATCTCCATGCGGTACGGCGTGACGAGGCCGAACAGGCGGTCCTGCGGGGCGCTCGTCGAGCACGCCCCCAGCGTCACGGCAGTGCTCAGCAGCAGTGCGCGCGCGAGCGGCGACAGCAAAGAGGGGGCATCGAAGCTCATCGGAAGGCGCGCGCTCGGCAAGGTCAAGGCGCGTCGTTATGATCAGAAATTCTAGCGGCGCGCAGCGCCACACCGCCCCGACCCCGTGCGATGACCCACGTCGAAGAACTCAAGAGCAGCGGACTGAAGGCCACGCTGCCGCGCATCAAGATCCTCGAGGTCTTCCAGCGCAGCAGCCAGCGCCACATGACCGCCGAAGACGTGTTCAAGGCGCTGCTGGCCGACGGCTCCGACATCGGGCTGGCCACCGTGTACCGCGTGCTGATGCAGTTCGAGCAGGCCGGTCTGCTGACGCGCAGCCACTTCGAAAGCGGCAAGTCGGTGTTCGAGCTCAACGAGGGCCAGCACCACGACCACCTCGTGTGCCTGACCTGCGGGCGCGTCGAGGAGTTCTTCGACGCCGAGATCGAGGCGCGCCAGCGCGCGGTGGCCGAGACGCGCGGCTTCGCGCTGCGCGAGCACACGCTGGCGCTGTACGCCGAGTGCACGAAGGCCGCGTGCCCGCACCGGCCGAAGTAGCCGCACTCAGTCGGTGCCGCCCTGCTCCATCGCGCGCTGGTGGCGCGCGATGAACTCCTGGTAGGTGTCGATGCCGCGCAGCTGCAGCACCGTGTTGCGCACCGCGGCCTCGACGAGCACCGCGAGGTTGCGCCCGGCATCGACCGCGATGACGACCTTGCGCACCGGCACGCCGAGCACGTCCTCGTACATCGGCTCGTAGGGCAGACGCTCGAAATCGCGCTCGAGCGTCTCCTTGCGCACCAGGTGCACGATCAGCTTGAGCCGCATCTTGCGCCGCACCGCGGTCTCGCCGAAGATGGCTTTGATGTCGAGCAGGCCGATGCCGCGCACCTCGAGCAGGTTCATCAGCAGTTCGGGGCAGCGGCCGTCGATCGCGGTCTGCGAGACGCGGTACAGGTCGACGGCGTCGTCGGCCACCAGCCCATGGCCGCGCGAGATCAGCTCCAGCCCGAGCTCGCTCTTGCCCAGGCCCGATTCGCCGGTCAGCAGCACGCCCAGCCCGAGGATGTCCATGAACACGCCGTGGCGCGTCGTGCGCTCGGCGAAGCGCTGCGACAGCGAGGCGCGCAGCACGTCGATCACGTGCCCCGCGGGTTCGTGCGTGACGAACAGCGGGATGTCGGCGCGATCGCACAGCGCGACGAGCCGGTCCGGCGGCACCTGCGCGTCGGCGACGATCAGCACCGGCGGCTCGAGCGTGACGATGCGCGCGATGCGCCGCTCCTGCACCTCGGGCGCCGCGTCGTTCAGGTAGGCGACCTCGCGCCGGCCGACGATCTGGACCCGGTACGGGTGGATGTAGTTCAGGTAGCCGATCAGATCCGCGGCCGAGCCGGCCTCGCGGATCGCCGCCTCGTCGAAGCGGCGGTCGGGGCGGGCGTGGCCGGCAACCCACTCCCAGCGCAGCGTCGCGCGGTGCTCCTCGAACAGCGCCTCCGCGCTGAGCGTGGTCGGCTTCATGCGCAAAGCGGCATCACGCCGCGCGGCATCAGGCCACCGATTTGAGCGGCTCCCAGTTCGAGATCAGCCGGTGCAGCGTCTCGGCCTCGGGCTCCGTCTTCAGCCGCTCGCGCAGTTCGCGGTCGCTGAGCATCTCGGCGATCTCGGACAGGATCTCGAGGTGACGCTGCGTGGCGGCCTCGGGCACGAGCAGGAAGATCAGCAGCGTGACCGGCTCGTCGTCGGGCGCGTCGAACGGAATCGGCTGCTGCACCCGCAGCACCGCGGCCAGCGGGTTCTTCAGCCCCTTGATGCGCCCGTGCGGGATCGCCACGCCGTGACCGAGCCCGGTGGAGCCGAGGCGCTCGCGCGCGAACAGGTTGTCGGTCACGGTCGCACGGGCGATCGCATGCTGGTTCTCGAACAGCAGGCCCGCCTGCTCGAACACGCGCTTCTTGCTAGTGGCGTCCACGTTCACCAGCACGTTGCTGGCGGGCAGGATGGCGGCGAGACGGTTCATGTCGTGGGCGCCGGTTGGCGGCCGCTGGGCGGCGCAGACCCGGCCGGTGTGACAGTGCGTTGCATTCTAGGCACCGCCGCCGGCCGGTGCCACCGACGCCGCAGCGCCATTCGTCAGGTGTTGCACGGATGCTGCGCCGCAACAAGTCCTGGGGCCGCCGCCCGCGGCAGGCGTGCGCCCACTTCGGCTCAAAGGTTTGCGTCCAGCCGCTTCACCGGCACGTGATGGTGATCCTGCGTCTTGTCCTTGTGGCGCACGATCTGGCGGTCGAGCTTGTCCATCAGCTGATCGATCGCGGCATACAGGTCTTCGTGCGAGTGCTCGACGAAGATGTCGCGACCCTTGACATGCACCGTCACCTCGGCCTTCTGGCGGCGCTCCTTCTCCTTGAGCTTCTCGACGGTCAGCAGCACGCTGACGTCGACCACCTGGTCGAAATGGCGGGTCACGCGGTCGAGCTTGTTGACGACGTACTCGCGCAGGGCCGGTGTCACTTCGAGGTGGTGTCCGCTGATCGTCAGGTTCATGAGGTCGCTCCTTTCGGGTGGGGCGGGACACACCGCCGGGCGCTTCGCGCCGAGCGGGCCCGCCCGAGTCAGTGTGCCGCCGAAGGTCCCGCGTGACAAGCCGATGGCAGCCGCCTTCGCCGCGATCGCCGATGCCATAATCAAGCGCTGTTTCTCGGAGACCGCACGTTGGATCAGAGTCACCCTCGGTGACCGTCCACTCCGGATCGGCCGCTGGCGGCGGGCTCGGCCCGACACGACCGCCCGAGGCTGCGGGGTGAGACGGTTTCCACTCGTCACCCCGCCCGCAGCCGGACCCCTTCGCGGCCTTGCGTGGCGCCGGAGATCGCCATGCTCAACGTCTTCACGCTGGCCAACGGCCGCTTGGTCCAGCAAGAAATCGACAGTGCCGCCGCGCTGGCCGACCTGCGGCCGGTGTGGGTCGACCTGGAGTCGCCGACGACCGAGGAGAAGGGCTGGATCACCGGGCGTTTCGGCCTCGTGATTCCCGAGGACGTCGCCGACGAGGACATCGAGGAGTCGGCGCGCTTCTACGAGGAAGACAACGGCGAGCTGCACATCCGCTCCGACTTCCTGATCGAGAACGACGACGATCCCAGCGGCAAGACGGCGCGCAACGTGCGCGTGGCCTTCATCCTGCGCGACAACGTGCTGTTCTCGGTGCACGCCGAGGACCTGCCGGTGTTCCGGCTGCTGCGCCTGCGCGCGCGGCGCACGCCGGCTCTGATCACGGATGCCAAGGACGTGCTGCTCAAGCTCTACGACACCGACGCGGAATATTCAGCGGATGTGCTCGAGGGCATCTACGACAGCCTCGAGAAGGTCAGCGCCAGCGTGCTGCGCCAGAGCGCCAACGTCACCGACGCGGTGGCCGCCGAAGCGCTGGCGGCGATCGCCCGCGAGGAGGATCTCAACGGCCGCATCCGCCGCAACGTGATGGACACGCGCCGCGCGCTGAGCTTCATGATGCGCAGCCGCATGCTCAACGCCGAGCAGTTCGAGGTCGCCCGGCAGATCCTGCGCGACATCGACTCGCTCGACAGCCACACGGTGTTCCTGTTCGACAAGATCAACTTCCTGATGGACGCCACCGTCGGCTTCATCAACCTGAACCAGAACCGCATCATCAAGATCTTCTCGGTCGCGGCGGTCGCACTGCTGCCGCCGACGCTGATCGCCAGCATCTACGGCATGAACTTCGAACACATGCCCGAGTTGCGCTGGCAATACGGCTACCCGCTGTCGCTGGTGCTGATGGCGCTGAGCGTCGCGACGCCGTTCTGGTACTTCAAGCGCAAGGGCTGGCTGTAGCGACGCCGCCGCGGTGCGCATGGGCGGGCGGGCAAGATCGCTGCCCCGACGCCGCGCCGAGGCGGCGGCCCGAGACCGCGGCGCGGGTTCAGCAAGCCAGCCCGCCGAGGAACGCGTCGTACGCGGCGACGAACTCGTCGCGCCGCTCGAAGTACGGCAGCGCTCCGGTCGGAAACACCGCGAAGCGCCAGTTCGCGCGGCCCTCGACGACGCGCTTGCCGCGGTAGTCGGTGAAGTCGCCGCGCACGCCGTGGCTCATCCACACCGGCAGCGCGAGCGACTCGTACAGCGTCGTCACGTCGGCGCTGAACAGGTGGCCGGCGAGGAAGTGCAGCGGCGCGTGCTCGGCGCCGGGCTGGCGCGTCGTCAGCACGTCGAAGCGCCACAGGTCCTCGTCGATCGCCTTGCTGCCCCACGTGCGCTCGAGGAAGTAGCGGATCACGCCTGGGCGCGTCAGCTGGCGGAACAGCACCCCGCCCCAGCCGGGGCCGCGCAGCGCGCGGTACAGCAACGGCATGCCGCGCGTGCTGCCCGGCGCGCCGCGCCAGGCGCGCGTGCCGCGAAAGCCGGCCGGGCTCACGAGCGCGAGGCTGCGCAGCGCGCCCGGGCGCTCGACGGCGGCGCGCGCGGCGAACTCGCAGCCCAGCGACACCGCGAGCACGTCGGGGCGGTCCGTCGCTTCGCGCTGCATCGCATCGAGCGTCGCGAGCAGCGCATCGGTCATCAGCCGCGGCGTGTAGGCGCGGTCGCTGCGCTCGGAAGCGCCGAAGCCCGGCAGGTCGGGCGCCCAGACGCGGCGCGTGCGCGCGTAGTGCTCGAACAGCGGGCGCACCTCGGCCGCCGAAGCCGCCGCGTTGACGCTGTGCACGAGCAGCAGCGCGCGCGTGCCGGCGGGGCCGGCGACCCAGGCCGCGACGCGGCCCGTCGCCGCGGTGCCGACCTCGACGCGCTCGCCCGCCACCGGCGGGGGCAGCGGCGGCGCGGACGCGCTCATCGCCCGCGGCCCAGCACCTTCGGCACCGGCGCCGGGCGCAGGCGGAACGCGTCGGGCATGCCCGAGCCGAGCAGCGGGCGCAGGTAGAGGCGGAACGCGTCGGTCACGTCGGTGCCGCTGGCGGCGATGAAGGCGTCGTCCATCGTGCGCGTCTTGCCGGCCACCGCGTCGAGCGGCTGAAGCTTGTAGTCGACCGAGTAGAAGCCGGTGCGCTGGATCGACACGCTGCCGTCGCGGTCGCCCCACAGCGCGTACTGCACCGCCTTCTCGCCGACCTCGCGCGCCTCGCGCTGGTCGACGTCGGACACGCAGCCGACGAAGCTGCGCTGCAGGTAGCCGAAGGTGTCGCCGCGCACGCGCTTGATCTTCAGTTTCGTCCTGATCTCCTCGCACAGCAGGTCGGCGAGCGCGCCGCTGCCCGACAGCTGCACGTTGCCGTGCGCGTCGCGCTCGAGGTCCTTCGCGAGCCGTGCCGCGATCGGCGTGCCCGACCCGTCGTGGATGCCTTCGCTGACCGCGATCACGCAGCGCCCGAGGCGGTCGTACGTCGCCTTGACGTCGGCGAGGAAGCGCTCGAGCGCGAACGTGCGCTCGGGCACGTAGATCAGGTGCGGGCCGTCATCGTCGAACTTCTTGCCCAAGGCGGAGGCGGCGGTCAGGAAGCCGGCGTGGCGGCCCATCACGACGCCGACGTAGACGCCAGGCAGCGCGGCGTTGTCCAGGTTCGCGCCGGCAAACGCCTGGGCGACGAAGCGCGCCGCGCTCGGGAAGCCCGGCGTGTGGTCGTTGCCGACGAGGTCGTTGTCGATCGTCTTCGGGATGTGGATGCTGCGCAGCGGGTAGCCGGCCGCGCGCGCCTCGTCGGCGACGATGCGCACCGTGTCGGCGCTGTCGTTGCCGCCGATGTAGAAGAAGTGCGCGATCTCGTGCGCGCGCAGCACCTCGAAGATCTGCTGGCAGTACTTCAGGTCGGGCTTGTCGCGCGTCGAGCCGAGCGCCGACGCGGGCGTGTTCGCCACCAGCTCGAGGTTGTGGCTCGTCTCCTGCGTCAGGTCGACGAAGTCCTCGTCGACGATGCCGCGCACGCCGTGGCGCGCGCCGTAGACGCGCGTGACGCCGTGGTGCCGCCGCGCCTCGAGCACGACGCCGACGAGCGACTGGTTGATGACGGCGGTCGGGCCGCCACCCTGGGCGACGAGGATCTTGCCGGACGACATCGCGCAGCTCCTGGATGCGTGCTCACGGGCACTGTACGCCCGAAGCCGAGCCAGAGGCTCGCCTGCCGCTCGCCCTCGTCAGGCGAGCCGGCCGGCCTGGAAGTCGCGCACCGCCTGGAAGATCTCGTCGTGCGTGTTCATCACGAACGGGCCGTACTGCGCGATCGGCTCGTTGAGCGGCCGCCCGGCGATCAGCAGCGCGCGCGCGCCGTCGGGTCCCGCGGCGAGCACGACGCCGTCGCTGCCCGGCGTGTTCGCGAGGATCGCCATGCGCTGCACCGGCACCGCGGTGCCTTCGATCGTGACGCTGCCGCGGTACACGTAGGCGAACGCGTTGTGCGCCGCCGGCAGCGGCTGCGCGAACGGCGCGCCACCCGGCAGGTGCAGGTCGAGGACCAGCGGCTCGGTCGTCTCGCGCTGCATCGCGCCGGCCACCCCATGGCTCGCGCCGGCGATCACGCGCACCGTGACGCCGTCGGCCGTCGTCACTTCCGGGATCTCGGCCGACGGGATGTCGCGGTACCACGCCGGGCGCATCTTGTCCTTCGAGTGCAGGTTGAGCCACAGCTGGAAGCCTTCCATGCGGCCTTCTTCCTGCTCGGGCAGCTCGCTGTGGATCACGCCGCGCCCGGCCGTCATCCACTGCACGCCGCCGGGGCCGAGCAGGCCCTCGTGGCCGGCGCTGTCGCGGTGGCGCATGCGGCCTTCGAGCATGTAGGTCACGGTCTCGAAGCCGCGGTGCGGGTGGTCGGGGAAGCCCGCGATGTAGTCGTCGGGGTTGTCGGTGCCGAACGCGTCGAGCATCAGGAACGGGTCGAGCCGCCGCTGCAGGTCTTGCGTCAGCACGCGCGTGAGCTTGACGCCGGCGCCGTCGCGGGTCGGCGTGCCGGCCACCAGGCGCTCGACGCTGCGCGGGCGGGTGACGGAAAGGGGCAGGGTCGGGGTGTCCATGGCGTGCACTGTACGGGCCGGCGGCCGCCGCGGGGTTGAGCGCGATTGCACGCCGCGTGCAGGATCGGTGGGGCCCGCAAGCGACGAGGCCGCCGCGGGGTGTCCCGCCGGCGGCCTCGAACGCGGCCACAGGGCCGATGCCTACTTCGTCGCCTGCACGACCTTGGCGTCGGCGCGCGTCGGCGTGCGGCTTGCCGTGGCCGTTGGCGCACGGGCGTCGCGCGCCGGCGTCGTCGCCTTGGCGTCGGCCTTGGCGGCCTTCGGCGGCGGCACTTCGTCGTGCAGGCCGTCGGCCATCTTGTCATCGCAGCCCATCCCGGCCAGCGCGACACCGCTCGCGCCGGCCAGCGCCAGCGCCACGATCGAATGCGGGAGACCCTTCATCGCGCGCACCTCCGAACCAGCGAGGCACATGCCCCACGGCCGATTCTGGGGCCGTGCCATACCCGCGCCAAGCCCGGGGGCATCGCGCGGCTCAGGCACCGGCGTCGAACGCGCCGCGCAGCCACTCGATGCGTTCGCCGTCGACGGCCACGACGTCGAAGCGGCACGGCGGCGGGCTCGGCCAGCGCAGCAGGAAGTGCTGCGCCGCGCGGATCAGCCGCCGCTGCTTGGCCGCGCCGACGCTGGCCGCCGCGCCGCCGTGCGACGCGTCGCGGCGCGCGCGCACCTCGACGAAGACCAGCGTGCCGTCGCGCTCGCGCACGATCAGGTCGACCTCGCCGGCAGGCCGGTGCGGACCGCCGCCGACCCGATAATTGCGCGCGACGAGACTCAGGCCCTCGCGCTGCAGGTGCGCCAGCGCCAGCGCCTCGGCCGCGTCGCCCACCTGCCTGGTCGTCCGTCGCTTGAGCATCGACTCCACCCTGAAGCGCGCGGCCGCCGAGGCCGCCGGTGCGCAGCAGTATCCGGCAGCGACGCTGTACGTCGTCGCCACGCCGATCGGCAACCTCGCCGACCTGACGCTGCGCGCGATCCACGCCCTCGCGCTCGCCGACGCCGTCGCGTGCGAGGACACGCGCGTCGGCGGCCAGCTGCTGCGCCACCTCGGCCTGGACAAGCCGCTGCTCGCGCTGCACGAGCACAACGAGCAGGCCGCGGCCGCGGCCGTCGTCGATCGCCTCGCGCGCGGCGAGCGCGTGGCCTACGTCAGCGACGCCGGCACGCCGGCCGTCTCGGACCCCGGCGCGCGGCTGGTGGCCGCGGCGCGCGCGGCCGGCCACCGCGTGCTGCCGCTGCCCGGCGCGAGCGCCGTCACGACGGCGCTCAGCGCCGCCGGCGACGCGCACGCGCAGGGCTTTCGCTTCGCCGGCTTCGCGCCGGCCAAGGGCGCCGAGCGCGAGCGCTGGCTGCAGGCGCTGCACGCCGACGACGGCTGCGTCGTCGCGTTCGAGGCGCCGCACCGCATCGAGGCGCTCGCGCGCGCGCTGGCCGCGCTCGACGCGCCACGCCCGCTGACGATCGCGCGCGAGCTGACCAAGCAGTTCGAGACGGTCACGACGATGCCCGCCGGCGAGCTGCCCGGCTGGCTCGCCGCCGACGCCGACCGCCGCCGCGGCGAGTTCGTGCTCGTGCTGCACGCGCGCGCGCCGGTGCCGCGCGACGACGCGGCGTCGCCGGCGCTGGACGAGGCCCTGCGCTGGCTGCCGGCGCTGCTGGCGGCGCTGCCGCTGAAGCAGGCGGTCGCGATCGCGGCGCAGGTGACGGGCGCGCCGCGCAACGCGCTGTACGAACGCGCGCTCGCGCTGAAGAACGCCGACGATGGACGCTGACGGCTGGTTCGACGGCTTCGACGCCGGCGAGTACGAGGTCAACGGCGTGAGCCTGTTCGCGCGCACCGGCGGGCGCGCCGACGCGCCGCCTCTCGTGCTGCTGCACGGCTTCCCGCAGACGCACGCGATGTGGCACCGCGTCGCGCGCCGGCTCGCGCCGCACTTCCGCCTCGTGCTGCCCGACCTGCGCGGCTACGGCGACTCGGCCAAGCCACCGGGCGGTGCCGACCACGCCGCCTACGGCAAGCGCGCGATGGCCGCCGACGTCGTCGCGCTGATGCGCTCGCTCGGCCACGCGCGCTTCGACGTCGCCGGCCACGACCGCGGCGGCCGCGTTGCGCACCGCCTCGCGCTCGACCACCCGCAGGCGGTGGCCCGGCTCGCCGTGATCGACATCGCGCCGACGCTGGACATGTACGCCGCCACCGACATGGCGTTCGCGCGCGCCTACTACCACTGGTTCTTCCTGATCCAGCCGGCGCCGCTGCCCGAGCGGCTGATCGGCGCCGACCCGCGGTTCTACCTGCACGCCAAGCTCGGCGGCTGGGGCAGCGGCGGCCTCGCGCACCTCGAGCCGAGGGCGCTCGCCGAGTACGAGCGCTGCTTCGCGCGCGCCGACGCGATCCACGCCGCGTGCGAGGACTACCGCGCGAGCGCCGGCATCGACCTCGAGCACGACCGCGCATCGCGCGAGCGCGGCGAGCAGATCGCCTGCGACCTGCTCGTGCTGTGGGGCGAGCGCGGCGTCGTGCACCGGCTGTTCGACCCGCTGGCGCTGTGGCGCGCGCAGTGCGCCGGCACCGTCAGCGGGCACGCGATGCCGGCCGGGCACTTCATCCCCGAGGAGCGGCCCGCCGAGACGGCGCAGGCGCTGCTCGACTTCTTCGCGCGCTGACACCGCCCGCCGCGATCTGGCACCGCGACGCCGGGCTTTTCGCGCCGTCGCCACCGCCGCGCGCGCCTACGCTGCACGCACCGTCACTGCGCCCGGAGGCCGCATGCACGCCTGGCTCGCCCGCGTCGACTCGCTGTTGCCGCTGCGCTATGGCGCCTGGTTCGCGAGCGCCGGGCTCGCGCTGGCCGGCGCGCTGTGGTGGGCCGCTGGCGGCCCCGCGCTGCCGGCGCTCGCCGGCGGCGCGCTGGTGGGGCTGGGCTGGCGCGACGTGCGCCAGTCGCGCCACGCGGTGCTGCGCAACTACCCGGTGATCGGGCACCTGCGCTTCCTGTTCGAGTTCGTGCGCATCGAGATCCGGCAGTACTTCATCGAGGGCGACAACGAGGCGACGCCGTTCTCGCGCACGCAGCGCAGCCTCGTGTACCAGCGCGCCAAGGGCCAGTCCGACAAGCGCCCGTTCGGCACCCAGCTCGACGTGCACGCCGACGGCCACGAGTGGATCAACCACTCGCTGGTGCCCACGGTGCTGGCCAGCCACGACTTTCGCGTGCCGGTCGGCGACGCGGCCAACGGCTGCACGCAGCCGTATGCGGCGAGCGTGTTCAACATCTCGGCGATGAGTTTCGGGTCGCTGAGCGCCCACGCGATCCTCGCGCTCAACGCCGGCGCGAAGAAGGGCGGCTTCGCGCACGACACCGGCGAGGGATCGATCAGCGCCCACCACCGCGTGCACGGCGGCGACCTGATCTGGGAGATCGGCTCGGGCTACTTCGGCTGCCGCGACGCGCGCGGCCGCTTCGACCCCGCGCGCTTCGCCGCGCAGGCGGCCGACGCGCAGGTGCGCATGGTCGAAGTCAAGCTCAGCCAGGGCGCCAAGCCCGGCCACGGCGGCGTGCTGCCGGGGCCGAAGGTCACGCCCGAGATCGCCGCCGCGCGCGGCGTGCCGGTGGGTGTCGACTGCGTCAGCCCAGCGCGGCACAGCGCGTTCGACACGCCGATCGGGCTGCTGCAGTTCGTGCAGCGGCTGCGCGAGCTGTCGGGCGGCAAGCCGGTCGGCTTCAAGCTGTGCGTCGGCCACCCGTGGGAGTGGTTCGCGATCTGCAAGGCGATGCTCGCCACCGGGCTCGCGCCCGACTTCATCGTCGTCGACGGCGCCGAAGGCGGCACCGGCGCGGCGCCGCTCGAGTTCAGCGACCACGTCGGCGCGCCGCTGCAGGAAGGGCTGCTGCTCGTGCACAACACGCTCGTCGGCCTGGGGCTGCGCGATCGCGTGCAGCTCGGCGCGTCGGGCAAGATCGTCAGCGCGTTCGACATCGCGCGCGCGATGGCGCTCGGCGCCGACTGGTGCAACGCGGCGCGCGGCTTCATGTTCGCGCTCGGCTGCATCCAGGCGCAGACCTGCCACACCGGCACCTGCCCGACCGGCGTGACGACGCAGGATGCGCGCCGCCAGCGCGCGCTCGTCGTGCCCGACAAGGCCGAGCGTGTCTGGCGCTTCCACCAGAGCACGCTCGAGGCGCTGAAGGAGCTGACGCAGGCCGCGGGCCTCACGCACCCCGGCGAGTTCCGCGCGACGCACATCGTGCGCCGCGTCAGCAAGAGCGAGGTGCGCCTGCTCGCGCACCTGCTGCCGCAGGTGCGCCCGGGCGAGCTGCTCGCGGCGGTGCGCGGCGAGGCCGACTGGCCGCACAACGTCTACCGACTGTACTGGCCGCTGGCCGATGCGGCGACGTTCGCGCCGGCCGGCACGCCACCCGCGGCCGCGCCGGCCGCCGCTGGCATCGCGGTGCGCCGCAGCGACGAAGTGGCCGTGGCCTGACGGGCCACGCGCTCAGGCCACCGGCGCCATGCCCGGCGGCGCGGTGTCGACGAAGCTCGGCCGCGCGGCGAGCTTGTCGTAGAGCTTCTTCAGGTTCGCGTAGTCGGTGCGCCAGTCGATGTGCGCGAAGCGGAAGTCGAGGTAGCCGAGCGCGACGCCGACCGCGACGTCGGCCAGCGACAGGTGGTTGCCGCCGGCGCACCACGCACGGTCGCCCAGGCCCAGGCTCATCGCCTTCAGCGACGAGTGCACGCGGCTCATCTGGCGGTCGATCCAGGCCTCGCAGCGCTCGCTGTCGCGCCGGCCCGACCAGGTCTGCTCCATGCGCGCGGCCACCGCAGCGTCGAGCAGGCCGTCGGCCAGCGCCTCCCAGGTGCGCACCTCGACGCGCTCGCGCCCCGACGGCGGGATCAGCTTGCCCACCGGCGACAGCGTGTCGACGTACTCGACGATCACGCGCGAGTCGAACACCGCCTCGCCGCCTTCCATCACCAGGCAGGGCACCTTGCCGAGCGGGTTGGACTTGAGCACCGCGTCGCTGGCCCACGGGTCCTCGACGATGAAGTGGTAGTCCAGGCGCTTCTCGGCCATCACGACGCGGACCTTGCGCACGTAAGGGCTGGTCAGTGAGCCGATGAGCTTCATGGATGCCTGGGTCCGTCCGTCGAGTTGTCGCGTGTAACCGATTCTAGCGATCGCCTCCCGCGCGCCCGCCGCGCGGAAGGCGGGCCGCCCTGCGTTCAGCGCGGCCGCGTGAAGTCGACCGTCGCTAGCCGGCCCGGCAGGTGCAGCGTGGTGGCCGCGGCCGGTGAGCGGGCGATCACCTCGCCTGCGCGCACCACGAGCAGGCGCGTCGCGCGCAGGCGGATCGCCTCGACCGGGTCGCGCGCCCGCAGAAGCAAGAAGTCGGCCCGGCAGCCGGGTTCGAGGCCGTAGCCGTCGAGCCCGAGCAGGCGTGCCGCGTGGACCGTCACGGCGTCGTAGCACGCGCGCATCGCGTCGGTGCCCGTCATCTGCGCGACGTGCAGCCCCATCGCGGCAACCTCGAGCATGTCGGCGCTGCCGAGCGGGTACCACGGGTCCATCACGCAGTCGTGGCCGAAGGCCACCGTGACGCCAGCCACCATCAGCTCGGGCACGCGCGTCATGCCGCGGCGCTTGGGGTAGGTGTCGCGGCGGCCCTGCAGCGTGATGTTGATCAGCGGGTTCGCGACGACGCCGACGCCGGCCTCGGCGATCAGCGGGATCAGCTTGGCGACGTAGTCGTTGTCCATCGAGTGCATCGACGTGACGTGCGAGCCGACGACGCGCCCGTGCAGCCCGAGGCGCTGCGCATGGAACGCCAGCGTCTCGACGTGGCGGCTCATCGGGTCGTCGCTCTCGTCGCAGTGCATGTCCACGCGCAGCCCGCGCTCGGCGGCGAGCTCGCACAGCACGCGCACGCTCTCGGCGCCGTCAGCCGACGTGCGCTCGAAATGCGGGATGCCGCCGACGACGTCGACGCCCATCTCGAGCGCGCGCTGGAGCTGCGCCAGCGCGCCGGGCGAGCGCAGCACCCCGTCCTGCGGGAAGGCGACGAGCTGCAGGTCGAGGTAGGGCTTGACGCGCTCGCGCACGTGCAGCAGCGCCTCGACGGCGAGCAGGCGCGGGTCGCACACGTCGACGTGCGAGCGGATCGCGAGCAGCCCGCGCGCCACCGCCCAGTCGCAGTACGCCAGCGCGCGCTCGACGATGGCCTCCTGCGTCAGCAGCGGCTTGAGCTCGCCCCACAGCGCGATGCCTTCGAGCAGCGTGCCCGAGCGGTTGACGCGCGGCGTGCCGTAGGTGAGCGTCGAGTCCATGTGGAAGTGGGCGTCGACGAACGGCGGGGCGAGCAGCCAGCCTCCGGCGTCGATCGGCTCGACGCCCTCGGGTGCGGGCAGGTTAGGCCCGACGGCGGCGATGCGGCCGTCGGCGACGAGCACGTCGACGCCGGTGCGGCCGTCGGGGAGGGTGGTGTTGCGCAGGAGCATGGCGAAAGTGGGCAGAGGCGACCGGCGGGAGTCTAGGCAAGGCCGGGCAGAGACGACGGACGTGCGCCACCGGGGGCACATCGGCATGGGCGGCCGCCAAACGGGCCCAACGCGCAACCAGGCGCGCATCTGATGCGTTCTCGAATATCATCACGCACCATGCGCACGACGATCGACATCGACGACCCCATCCTGCGGGACCTGAAGCGCCTGCAGCAGCGCGAGGGCAAGTCCCTCGGGCGGCTGGTCTCGGACCTGCTGGCGCAGTCGCTGGCGGCGCAGCGCGCGGCGCCGCCAGAGCCCGTTGCGTTCCGGTGGACGAGCCGGCCCATGCGGGCGCGCATCGATCTGTGCGACAAGGATGCCGTTCGCGACGCCCTGGACGACGAGTCGCCGCGATGAGCTTCGCCATCGACGTCAACGTCCTGCTCTACGCGTCCGACCGCAGCAGCCCGCATCACCCGCGCGCGCTCCAGTTCCTCGAAGGCTGCGCCCGCAGCGGCCAGGTCTTCTGCCTGGCGTGGCTCACGGTGATGAGCTACCTGCGCATGGCGACGCACCCCCGGATCTTCAGCGAGCCGCTGCCGCACGCCGATGCGGTGCGCAACGTCGAGGCCCTGATGGCGCTGCCCCATTGCCGGCTGATCGGGGAGCACGAGGGCTTCTGGGCAAGCTATCGGGAGCTCACGGACGAGGTGCCCACACGCGGCAACCTGGTGCCCGACGCCCATCTGGCGGCCGTGCTTCGCGACAACGGTATCGCCACGATCTACACGAACGACCGCGACTTCCGGAAGTTCAGCTTTCTCGACGTGCGCGACCCGTTCGGCGATCGCGACTGAGGCGCGGCCCGCGCGCGGGAGGCCTTGGCCAGTACAAGGCGACCGGCGCCCTTGGCCCCGCAGGCCGACGAGCCTGCCGGACTCCACCCCGCGAATCGGGTGGAAGCCGTTCCCCTTGGTCGAGGGGTCGCGCCGTAACAGCCCTGCCGGCCTTGAACGACTGCACTGCACGGACGACGGCGCCCACGCACCATCGCGGCCATCGCAATGCAAAGGTCCGCCATGACGACGCCTTTCATCTTCACGCGCCACGCACTTGCCGCCGCGGTGCTTGGTTTGGCTGCAGCACTGCCCGCGACGGCGGCACCGCTGACTGTCACGGCTAGCGCCACCTTCGCCGGCACCGCCAAGGCGACCGACAGCGAAGGCAACGGCCCGACCACCCATGTCGACAAGTCTGTGGCCAGCGCGACGTTTGCCCAGTTCGATCCGGCCACCGGTGTTCTCGTCGGAACGACGTTGCAGTTGTCCTCGACGCGCACGCAGTCGGCCTGGGTGCGCTCGACGGATGGCGGCGGCACCGAGAAGAACTTCGACGTGACGTCCATCGGCACTGGGAGCAGCACCGCGGCGATATCCGCGCCCGGAATCTCGCAGACCTTCGGCCAGATCCAGGTCACGGACAACTGCGAAGCGAAGTGGAAGAGCGCTTGCACCGGTTCAGCGTCGGTCAGTGGTCCGGCTGCCACGAACGCGACTCTTCCATCGGGCACGAAACCCGCCTACGTCGGAACCGGAAATGTCGACGTCGCCCACAGCGCGCAGATGCTGCGCGCCGAGCAACTCTCGGACGTCTTCAGCGGCACCGAAAGTACCGAGTCCGCACTGACGTGGTCGGGGACGATGACGCTGATCTACACCTACCTGCTGCACGCGGCCCCGTCGTTCTCGGCCGACACGCTGGTCACCTCGCTCACGCTCGACTTTGGCACCGTCGATCAGTTCAGTGCCATCGCGCCGCACAGCTTCAGCCTGTTCGATATGGCCGGCGCCAACAGTGTCGGCTTCGACTTCGACGGTTTCAGTGGCGCCGGTCCCTACGACATCGTGCGCTCCACCCTTGGTTCGGGCGACGCCTTCGAGGTGGCACTGAACACCAGCACGGCCGGTCTGTTCGACATCGCGTATACGCTGCTGCTCTCGGACGCCGACGTCGGCGCCGCATCGAGCCGCTTGAGCCACACGCTCACCCTGAACCTGCGCGGCAATGCCCGGCGTCAACTATCCTGAGCTGTCAGCGACAACTATCGTGAGCGGTGCGGGTCAACCGCTCAGGATAGTTGTCGCTGAGCGCTCAAGATAATTGTCGGCCGCCACCGACCCGGGCGGGCACGGCCCCTCACCGCCGCCCCTACGCGCGCGCAACGAGTTGGCTGACGCGCGTGGCGCACGCCGCCAACCAATGAGGTGCCCGTCGAATTTCGCCTTCCAAGGGGCCGCTCTCATCCTGCCTTGGATTGCTGAGCAGCATGCTTGCTGATCCAGTTCTCGAGGAACCGAACCGGCGAGCTGTAGCCCAGGGTGGAGTGGCGGCGACTGCGGTTGTAGAACACCTCGATGTAGTCGAACAGGTCGGCCATCGCGTCGGCTCGCGTCGCGTAGGCGGTTCCGTGCACCCGCTCGTTCTTCAGGCTGTTGAAGAAGCTCTCGGTGGGTGCGTTGTCCCAGCAATCGCCCTTGCGGCTCATCGAGGCGGTCA
>NZ_QOAZ01000044.1 GCF_003574675.1 Azohydromonas sediminis | reverse complement strand
CGCCGCACCCTCGTCCCAGCGCACGTGCATGCGCCCGCCCAGCGTGTCCACCACCTGCGGCGCGCCGGCCGCCACTTCGGCCGCCAGGGCCACCTCGCGCATGCGTTGTTTGCTCTCACCCATCGGGTGAGTGTGCCAAGACCCGTCAAAGCCGCGCCAGTGCTCGCTTAGCGCGCGATGACGGACGGTGAACTGCTGGATTCAGGTTCAGTCGGTGACGATCACCTTCCTCACCGCCTCGCTGACGTTGCCCGCGTCGGTGCTCGTGGCCGTCGTCTACGTCCTCGGCATGCTCACCGGCGGTTCGCTGCTGGCGCTGCTGCGCGGCGCGGTCCGCAAGGCGTCGCAGCAGCCGCCTGCGGATTCCGGTGCAGCGCCCAAGCCCTAGGACGGTGCCCACCGTCTCGGCCGGCAAGACGCCCGCGGAATGACGGCCGCCGATCCGGCGGCGCCTGGGGTGCCTTCGCGCGCAGGCACGACGCCGCTGGCGCTGCCGCGCTGCTCGCCGTGGCGCGGGCGCGTGCCTTCAGGGATGCGGCTGCCCCGGCGGCACCGCCGCCTTCGACGGCGCGCGCAGGTGCAGCGCGGCCTTGGCCATCAGGTTGGCCGACACCGGCGCGGTGATGAACAGGAACAGCGTGATCAGCAGTTCGTGCAGGCCGTGGTTGCCCTGCGACCAGTTGGCCGCCATGCTCGCGATGAGCACGCCGCCCACGCCCAGCGTCGTCGCCTTGGTCGGCGCGTGCAGGCGCATGTAGAAGTCCGCAAAGCGCAGCATGCCGATGGCGCCGACGAGCGCGAACACGCCGCCCACCACCAGCATCGCCGCGATCGCCACGGCCCAGGCCCAGTGCAGTTGCTCGATCATCGCCGGCCCTCCTTCACTCGATGACGTCGCCGCGGCTCAGGTAGCGCGACAGCGCCACCGTCGACACGAAGCCCAGCAGCGCGATCAGCAGCGCCGCCTCGAAGAACAGCCCGGTGCCGAAGCGCACGCCGAACAGGATCACCAGCGCGACGACGTTGATGTACATCGTGTCCAGCGCCAGCACGCGGTCGGGCGCCTCGGGGCCGCGCAGCAGGCGCACCGCGCTGACCAGCAGCGCGAGCCCGACGGCGGCGAACGCGAAGTCCAGCGCCCAGGCGACGAGTTCGGTCGGCGTCATCCGAAGATCTCCATCAGCGGTCGTTCGTAGCGCTGCTTGATCTGCGCGGCCATCTCGGCCGGATCGTCGCAGTCGAGCGCATGCACGAGGATCTGGCCGTGCGCGTCGTCGACGACGCACGACACGGTGCCTGGCGTCGTCGTGATGATGGTGGCCAGCAGCGTGATCGCGGTGGGGTGCTGCGTGTCCAGCGGCACCGGCACCCAGGCCGGCTTCGGCGCCGACGCCGGGTTCAGCACGATGCGCGCGACCGTGACGTTGGACACGACGATGTCCCACAGCACGACGAACGTGAAGCGCAGCGCGGTGCCCAGCGCGCGCGGATTCGCCGCCGGCCCGATGAAGCGGTGCGTGAGCCGGGGCACCACGAGGCCGAGCACGACGGCGGCGATCAGGTCGGCCGGCGCCACGCTCTGGCGCAGCAGCAGCCACACCACTGCGAGCAGCACCGACAGCGCCGGGTGCGCGAACCAGCCGCCGTCGTCCCGGGGGTCGTGGCGCGGCGTCATCGCGGGGTCTCCGGCGCCGGCGCGCCGGGGCGCGGCTCGAAGCGGTAGGGCTTGGTCGTGTCCAGCGCCTCGCTGCCGAGCACGGCGCGCGCGTAGGCGGCGCGGTCGGCGAGCTGCTTCGCGGCGGCGTCGGTGTAGCGCTGCAGCGGTGCGGCGAACACCGTCATCGCCACGGTGGCGGCGAACAGCGCCATCGTCGCGCCGACGAGCTTGGGGCTCGCGCCCGCGGGGCCGGCGGCCGGCAGCTCGGGGCGCGCGTGCCAGAACAGCACGCTGCCGGCGCGCGCCAGCCCCACCAGCGTCAGGAAGCCGACGCCGAGCACGACGACCCACACCGTGGCCTGCCACGCATGCGCGGCGGACGCTTCCAGGATCATCAGCTTGCCGATGAAGCCCGGCAGCGGCGGCAGCGCGGCGGCCGACGCGGCGGCCAGCAGCATCATCAGCCCGAGCAGCGTGGGCTGCGCCACCGGCGACGCCGGCTCGAGCCGGTCGGCCGCGTCGCCGCGCTGCGCGGCCACCAGCTCGGCCAGCAGGAACAGCCCCGCGACCACCAGCGTGCTGTTGGCCATGTAGTACAGCGCCGCCGACCACGCCGCCGGCGTGAACAGGCCGAGTGCCGCGAGCACCGTGCCCACCGAGGCCACCGTCAGCCACGCCACCAGCCGCCCCAGCGTGCGCGCCGCCAGCGCGCCGAGCACGCCGACGACGCTGGTGGCCAGCGCCAGTGGCAGCAGCAGCGGCGCCACCGTGAGCGCCGAATCGCCGGCCCCGGCGCCGAACACCACGCCGTGCACGCGCACGATAGCGTAGACGCCGACCTTGGTCATGATCGCGAACAGCGCCGCCACCGGCGCGCTGGCCGCCACATAGGTCGCCGGCAGCCACATCGCCAGCGGCATCAGCGCCGCCTTGAAGCCGAACACGACGAGCAGCAGCAGCGCCGCGGCCTGCACGACGACCGACTCCGGCGCCGTGACCTCGGGCACGCGCAGCGCGAGGTCCGCCAGGTTCAGCGTGCCCGTCTTCGCGTACAGCAGCGCGACGCCGATCAGGAACAGCGCCGACGCCGTCAGGTTCAGCACCACGTAGTGCACGCCGACGCGGAAGCGCTCGGCGCCCTGCCCGTGCAGCATCAGCACGTACGACGCGATCAGCAGCACCTCGAAGAAGACGAACAGGTTGAACAGGTCGCCGGTGACGAAGGCGCCGCCCAGCCCCATCAGCTGGAACTGGAACAGCGCGTGGAAGTGGCGCCCGTGCGCGTCCCAGCCGCCGGTGGCGTACCACAGCACCGGCAGCGCGACGACGGCGGTGAGCAGCAGCATCATCGCGCCGAGGCGGTCGATCACGAGCACGATGCCGTAGGGCGCCGGCCAGTCGCCGACGCGGTAGGCGCGCACGTCGCCGCCGGCTGCCTCGACGGCCAGGCGCGCGGCGACGACGAGGAACAGCAGCGTCGACGCCAGCGCGATGCGCCGCGCCCACAGCAGCTTGTGGTGGCCGTGGCCGCCGTGCGCGTCGCCGCCGTGGTCGCCGAGCAGCAGCAGCACGATGGCCGTCACCGACGGCAGCAGCACCGGCAGGATCGGCAGGTGGTCGGCGAACCCGCTCATCGGCCGCCTTCCTGGCCGTCGTGCGGGACATCCTGTGGGCGATCGCCCCGGCCGTCGACGTGGTCGCTGCCGTTCTCGTGCCGGCTGCGCAGCGCGAGCTCGATCACGAAGCCGGTGGTCGCGAAGCCGATCACGATGGCGGTCAGCACCAGCGCCTGCGGCAGCGGGTCGGCGAAGCTCGCGGCCTCGGGCGAGAGGATCGGCGGCGCGCCGGCCCACAGCCGCCCCATCGCGAAGATGAACACGTTGACGGCGTAGCCGATCAGCGTCAGCCCGAGCACGACCGGGAACGTGCGCCCGCGCAGCAGCAGGTAGATGCCCACCGCGACGACCCAGCCGATGCCGGTGGCGACCAGGAACTCCATCGTCATCGCGGCGCCCTCCCCGGCAGCGGCGGCTTCGGCGGCTCCTTGCTCGCGGCGCCGAGCACCGACAGCATCAGCATCGTCGCGCCGACCACGGTGACGTAGACGCCGAGGTCGAACAGCGCCGCGCTGGCCAGCGGCAGTTCGCCGAGAAGCGGCACGCTCGGGTGCCCGTGCGCGCTGGTCATGAAGGGCTTGCCGAAGAAGAAGGCGCCCACGCCGGTCAGCCACGCGATGCCCAGGCCCAGGCCGATCCAGCGCGTGAAGCGCCGCCCACCCGCGGCGTGCAGCACCGCCTCGGCGCGCTCCTGGCCCTGCGCCATGTACTGCAGCACCAGCGCCACCGACGTCACCAGCCCGGCGATGAAGCCGCCGCCGGGCAGGTTGTGGCCGCGCCAGAAGATGAACGCGCTGACGACGAGCGCCATCGGCAACACGACGCGCGCGGCCATGCGCAGCATCAGCGGCTCCTGGCCGTAGCTCCACGCGCGGCCGGCCGGGTCGCGGTCGGGGCGGCGCACGCGGAAACCGTCGAGCAGCGCGAGCACGCCGACGCCGGCGATGCCCAGCACCGTGATCTCGCCGAACGTGTCATAGCCGCGGAAGTCGACCAGGATCACGTTGACCATGTTGGCGCCGCCGCCGCCGGGCAGCGACTGGTCGAGGAAGTACCAGCTGATCGACTCGTGGTCGCGCGTGAGCATCAGCCACGTCAGCCACGCGATGCCGCCGCCGCCGGCCGCGGCCAGCACGGCGTCGCGCCAGCGCCGCGGCGCGCTCGACTCGTTCGGCGAGAACTGCGGCAGCAGCGCCAGGCCCATCAGCAGCATCACGGTCGAGACGACGTCGACCGACAGCTGCGTCATCGCCAGGTCCGGCGCCGACAGCGCGACGAACGCGAGCGACGCCACCAGCCCGACGCCGCCGGTCAGGACGACGGCGACGTAGCGCTGGCGGTGCTGCACCAGCAGCAGCGCGCCGATGGCGAGCAGCAGCCCCCACACCGCCACGGCCACGGGAGGCGCCGGCAGCAGCGCGCGCGCCTGCGCGCCCAGCCCCTCGCCCGGCGCGGTCCAGAACGGCCAGGCGGCGAAGACGACGGCGGTGGCCACCATCCACGCCGCGTAGCGCTGCAGCGAGCCGTTCTCGAGCGCGCACGTGAAGCGCCCGGCGGCACCGAACAGCGCGTCGATGGCGGCGATGAAGATCGCCTTGCCGCCGCGCCCGCTGGGCACGTAGCGGTGCAGCCACCCGTCCTTCTGCAGCGCGACGTACATCGCCGCGCCGCCAGCCACCGCGACCGCGCTCATCGCCAGCGGCCAGTTCAGGCCGTGCCACAGCGCGAGGTGGAACACGGGCGCCGGCGCGCCGAGCACGGCCGATGCCGTCACGCGCACCAGCGGCTCGGCGAGGAAGGGCATCAGGCCCACCGCGATGCACGCGGCCACCAGCAGCACGACGGGGGCCTTCATGCCCCACGGCGGCTCGTGCGGGTGCGCCACCGGCAGGTCGCGCGGCGGGCCGTTGAAGAAGGTGTCGTGCACGAGGCGCAGCGAGTACGCCATCGAGAACAGCCCGCCCAGGGTCGCGAGCACCGGCACCGCCCAGCCGAGCGGGCCCCACATCGCGCCGCCGTGCAGCGCCTCGCCCAGCATCATCTCCTTGCTGATGAAACCGTTGAGGGGCGGCAAACCGGCCATCGCGGCGCCGGCGACGAGCACCAGCGTGCCCATCACCGGCATCATCGCCATCAGGCCGCCCAAGCGGCGCATGTCGCGCGTGTGCGTCTCGTGGTCGACGATGCCGGCGCTCATGAAGAGGGCCGCCTTGAAGCTCGCGTGGTTCAGGATGTGGAACACCGCGACCACCGCCGACATCGGCGAGCCCAGCCCGATGAGGAACGTGATCAGCCCGAGGTGGCTCACGGTGCTGTACGCGAGCAGGCCCTTGAGGTCGTGCTTGAACGTGGCGACGAAGGCGGCGAAGACCATCGTCGCGAGGCCGACGCTGGCGACGATGCCCTCGAACAGCGCCGTGCCGCCGAGCACCGGGTACAGGCGCATCAGCATGAACAGCCCCGCCTTGACCATCGTCGCCGAGTGCAGGTAGGCCGACACCGGCGTCGGCGCGGCCATCGCCTCGGGCAGCCAGAAGTGGAACGGCAGCTGCGCGCTCTTCGTGAAGCAGCCGACCAGGATCAGCCCGAGCGCCACCGGGTACAGCGGGTGCGCCTGGATCTCGGCACCACGGCCGAGCATGCCCGACAGGTCGTAGGTGCCGGCGATCTGGCCGAGCACGACGATGCCGGCCAGCATCACCAGGCCGCCGCCGCCGGTGATCGCGAGCGCCATGCGCGCGCCGGTGCGGCTCTCCTCGCGCGTGCCCCAGTAGCCGATCAGCAGGAACGAGCTGATGCTCGTCAGCTCCCAGAACACGAGCAGCAGCAGCAGGTTGTCCGCGAGCACGATGCCCAGCATCGCGGCCATGAACAGCATCAGCGTCGCGAAGAACTTGCCGGCCGGGTCGCCATCGGGTCCGGGGTGCAGGTAGTACGCGGCGTAGACGACGATCAGCAGCCCGATGCCGCTGATCAGCGACGCGAACATCCAGCCCAGCGCGTCGAGGCGGAAGTTGGCGTTCAGCCCGATCGCCGGCACCCACTCGGCGTGGTGCAGCAGCACCTCGCCCGCGAACACGCCGGGCGCGAGCGACATCAGCAGCGCGAACGCCGACGCCGCGACGGCGCCGGCGACGACGGCCGTCGCGCGCCGGCGCGCGGTCGTCTCGACGCGGCCGACGGCGTGGCACAGCACGGTGCCGGCCACCAGCGGCAGCAGGACGATCAGGGCGAGCAGGTTCATCGTGGGCACACGGCAGGGCCGCGGACCCTCACCGCCGCGCTCCCCCCGCAAAGGCCGCGCGATTGTAGGGACGCCGGCTGAGCGGCGGCTTGCAGGCGCCGCGGCGACAGCGCGACAGCCTCGCCACAGGGGCGCTGGCTACACTTTCGGCGTTCCCGCACTGCCGAAGACACCGTCATGCCCACCACGATCCGCCACGCCGACCTCGTCGAGACCGTCGCCGCCGCGCTGCAGTACATCAGCTACTACCACCCGGCCGACTACATCGCGCACCTCGCGCGCGCCTACGACCGCGAGCAAAGCCCCGCGGCGAAGGACGCGATCGCGCAGATCCTCACCAACTCGCGCATGTGCGCCGAGGGCCACCGCCCGATCTGCCAGGACACCGGCATCGTCAACGTGTTCCTGAAGATCGGCATGGACGTGCGCTTCGAGGGCTTCCCCGGCTCGATCGAGGACGCCGTCAACGAGGGCGTGCGCCGCGCCTACCTGCACCCCGACAACAAGCTGCGCGCCAGCATCCTCGCCGACCCGATCTTCGAGCGCAAGAACACGAAGGACAACACGCCGGCGGTGATCCACATGACGGTCGTGCCCGGCGACAAGCTCGACGTGACGGTGGCGGCCAAGGGCGGCGGCAGCGAGAACAAGAGCAAATTCAAGATGATGAACCCGAGCGACGACCTCGTCGCGTGGGTGCTCGAGACGGTGCCGACGATGGGCGCCGGCTGGTGCCCGCCGGGCATGCTCGGCATCGGCGTGGGCGGCACCGCCGAGAAGGCGATGCTGCTGGCCAAGGAAGCGCTGATGGAGCCGATCGACATGTACGAGCTGCTGCAGCGCGGACCCGCGAACAGGCTCGAGGAGCTGCGCATCGAGCTGTACGAGAAGGTCAACGCGCTGGGCATCGGCGCGCAGGGCCTGGGCGGGCTCACCACCGTGCTCGACGTCAAGATCGCGACGTACCCGACGCACGCGGCGAGCAAGCCGGTGGCAATGATCCCGAACTGCGCGGCCACGCGCCACGCACACGTCGTGATGGACGGCTCGGGGCCGGCCTACCTCGAGCCGCCGAGCCTGGACCTGTGGCCCGACGTGCACTGGGCGCCCGACTACAACAAGAGCACGCGCGTCGACCTGAACACGCTCACGCGCGAGCAGGTCGCGAGCTGGAAGCCGGGGCAGACGCTGCTGCTGTCGGGCAAGATGCTCACCGGCCGCGACGCTGCGCACAAGCGCATCGTCGACATGCTCGCCCGCGGCGAGAAGCTGCCGGTGGACTTCACGAACCGGGTCATCTACTACGTCGGCCCGGTCGACCCGGTACGCGACGAAGTCGTCGGCCCCGCCGGCCCGACGACGGCGACGCGGATGGACAAGTTCACCGAGACGATGCTCGCCAAGACGGGCCTGATCGCGATGATCGGCAAGGCCGAGCGCGGCCCGGCGGCGATCGAGGCGATCCGCAAGCACAAGAGCGCCTACCTGATGGCCGTCGGCGGCGCCGCGTACCTCGTCGCGAAGGCGATCAAGGCGGCCAGGGTCGTAGGCTTCGAGGACCTCGGCATGGAGGCGATCTACGAATTCGAGGTCCAGGACATGCCGGTCACGGTGGCCGTCGACAGCCAGGGCACGAGCGTGCACCAGACCGGGCCGCGCGAGTGGCAGGCGCGGATCGGCAAGATCCCGGTCACGGTCGCCTGAGGCTGGCGGGCGCGGTTGGAGCTCGTCGCGCTGCTGAAGTCGCTGGCGCTGGTGCCGGTGACGCTGCTGCCGATCATCAACCCGCTGACGGCGGCATCGGTGTTCGTCGCCACCGCCGGCCACAACCGCGCGGTCGCGAAGCGCCTGGCACGCCAGGTCGCGATCAACGCGTGGTTCGTGCTCGTCGCGTCGCTGCTGGTGGGCAACGTCGTGCTCGAGTTCTTCGGCATCTCGCTGCCGATCGTGCGCATCGGCGGCGGGCTGCTTGTGGCCGCCACCGCGTGGCGCATGCTGTCGAGCCAGGCCGGCGACGAGGTGCAGACCGCCACGGCCGAGAGCGCGAGTGCGCTGTCGGACGTCGAGGTGATGCGCCGCAGCTTCTTCCCGATCACGTTCCCGCTGACGACCGGGCCGGGCACGATCGCCGCGTCGATCGCGCTCGGTGCGCAGCTGCCGAGTTCGCCGGTGATGTACGTGGCCGGTGCCGGCGTGGCCATCCTGGGCGCCGCGGTGACGGCGCTCGTACTGTACCTGGTGTTCGCCAACTCGGCGCGCGTGCTCGGCAAGCTCGGGCCGATCGGCACGCTGGTGATGATGCGGCTGCTCGCGTTCATGCTGCTGTGCATCGGCATCCAGTTCATCTGGGACGGGTGGGCGCAGCTCAACGGGCTGGCGCGCTGAGCACGGCGCGCTGCCGCGCGACGGGCTGTAACGGTGATACGCTGGCTTCATGGACGCTGACGACTTCCCCCTGCACCCGGGCCGCCGGGCCCGTACCGCCGCGCTGATCGCGCTCGTCGCCGCACTCGCCGGCTGCGCCGCCGGCCCCGCGGTGCGCACCACCGCACTGCCCGAGGCGAGCGCGTGCCGCAGCCTGGGCTGGATGCCGCCGCAGGCCAACGCGCCGGCCGCGACAATCGCCGACCAGAAGATCCGAAACGCGATCCAGCGCACGCTCGACGCCGCGGGCCGCGCACCGACGGCCGCGGCACCGGCGTGCTGGGTCACGTTCTCGACCTCGCGCAGCGGTGGTGCGTCGAGCGGCTCGGGAATGAGCGTCGGCGTCGGCGCCGGCGGCGTCTCGGGCGGGTCGGTCGGTGTCGGGCTCGGCGTCGGGTTCTCGATCCCGATCGCCGGCGGCCCGGTGCGCGACACGCGGCTGACGATCGACCTCGTCGATGCGCAGCGCCGCCAGCAGGTGTGGAGCGGCAGCGTCGACGACGCCTATGCGTCGGCGGCACCGGCCGACGACGACATCGAGCGCGCGGTACAGGCCATTTTGGCCAAGCTGCCGCCGGCGCGCTGATTCGCGGGCGGCGTCAGGACGCCGGTCGCGTCAGCTGCGCGCCCGCGGGCAGGTGCAGCACGCGCTGCGGGAACGGGATCTCGATGCCCATCTCGCCGAGCGTGCGCAGGATCGCGAGGTTGACCTCGGAGCGCACGTTGGCCTGCCCGTTCTCGGGGTCGCCGATCCAGAAGAACAGCGTCAGCTCGAGGCCGTCGGCGGCGAAGTTGGTCAGCCGCACCGACGGCGCCGGGTCGGCGAGCACGCGCGGCACCGCCCGCACGACGTCGGCGAGCCGCGCCATCACCGGCTCGACGTCGGTGCCGTACGGCACCTGCACGACGGTGTTGAGCAGCACGTTGCGGTCGGCCAGCGACAGGTTCTCGATGCGCGACGTGATCAGCATCTCGTTGGGCACGATCGACTCGCGCCCGCCGAGCGAGCGGATCACGGTGTAGCGCGTCGTGATGTCGGTGATCTGACCCTCGAAGTTGTCGACCCGCACGAGGTCGCCGATGCGCAGGCTGCGCTCGGCGAGGATCACGAAGCCGCTGACGTAGTTAGCCGCCAGCTTCTGCAGCCCGAAGCCGATGCCCACGCCGATCGCGCCGCCGAGCACGCCCAGCGCGCCGAGCGGGATGCCCGCGGCGGACAGCGCGATCAGCAGGCCGACCAGCAGCAGCAGCGCGCGCGTCGCGTTGGCGGCGATCTTGCGCAGCGACAGCTCGTCGGCCGCGCGCCCTTCGACGGCGAGCAGCCGCGACTCGATCGCCGCCGAGACCCACAGCGCGAACACGAGCACGACGATAGCCGTCAGCGCGCCCTCGACGAGCGCGCGCACCGACACCTGCGTGCCCCCCATCGTCCAGCGGATCTGGTCGAGCTCGGCGACGATCAGCGGCAGCAGCCCGGTGAGCCACAGCACGAGACCGACCCACACGACCCACGACAGCGTGCGCTCGAGCGCCCGCACCAGCGCCGAGGTCGGGAACGCGACGTGCAGCACGCGCACGCCGACGCGGATGATGACCAGCGACGACAGGATCGGCACCGCGAGCCGGAACACCGTGACCGGCACCGCGTCCCGGATCAGCCAGCGCACCAGCAGCGCCGCGCCGAGCGCGAGCACCGGGAACAGCACGCCGTCGACGATGCGGTCGCCAAACCAGATGCTGCCGGGACGCGCCGCGGCCCCGCGGATCAGCCGCACCACGAGCCACGCGCCGCCCAGGCACGCCGCCAGCAGCGCGAGCTCGGCCAGCGCCGACGCGCTGAACAGCTTGGCGACGAAGGCTTCGAGTTCCGGCCCGGGCCGCAGTGACAGTTCGCCGACGTTCATGCCGCGACGCCGGCCAGCACGCGCAGGTGCGCCGCGACGCTGCGCGCCAGCGCCGACAGGTTGTAGCCGCCCTCCAGGCACGAGACGATGCGGCCGCCGGCGTGGCGGTCGGCCATGTCCTTGATGCGGCGCGTGATCCACTCGTAGTCGGCCTCGACGAGACCGAGCTGGCCGAGGTCGTCCTCGCGGTGCGCGTCGAAGCCGGCCGAGACGAAGATCATCTGCGGGCGGAACTCGTTCAGCCGCGGCATCCACATCTGCTCGATCAGCTCGCGGATCTCGGCACCGCGCGTGTACGGCGGGATCGGCACGTTGACCATGTTGGTGCCCATCGGCACCGCGCCCGTGCCCGGATACAGCGGGTGCTGGAAGAAGCTGGCCATCAGCACGCGCTCGTCGCCGGCGACGATGTCCTCGGTGCCGTTGCCGTGGTGCACGTCGAAGTCGACGATCGCCACGCGCTCGAGCCCATGCACGTCGAGCGCGTGGCGCGCCGCGACCGCGACGTTGTTGAAGAAGCAGAAGCCCATCGTCTGGTCGCGCGTCGCGTGGTGGCCCGGCGGGCGCACCGCGCAGAACGCGTTGTCGACGCGGCCGGCGAGCACGGCGTCGGTGGCGGCCACCGCGGCGCCGGCCGCGCGAAGCGCCGCGCGCCAGGTGTGCGGGTTGGCGATCGTGTCGGGGTCCAGCGCCTTCGTCGTGCCCTCGTCGCGCACGCGCTCCAGCAGGTTCTTGAGCTCCATGACGTACTGCACGCTGTGCGCGCGCTGCAATTGCTCCAGCGTCGCCAGGGGAGGCTCGTGATGCTCCAATGCGATGTCCAGCCCCGTGGCGAGCAGGTGGTCGGCGATCGCATCGAGCCGCTGCGGGCACTCCGGGTGGCCGGCACCCATGTCGTGGGCATGGCAATCCGGGTGGCTGAAGAAAGCGGTACTCATGAAGCTTGTCTCGCTCGAAGGTGTGATGCGGCCGACATCGCCGCTGTCGTCGCAGCTCGCCCGGCTGGTCGATCAGATTAGCACGATCATCGTCGGCAAACGCCGCCAGATCGAGGACTGCGTGGCGTGCCTGCTCGCAGGCGGCCACCTGCTGATCGAGGACGTGCCGGGCGTCGGCAAGACGACGCTGGCGCACGCGCTGGCGCGCTCGCTCGGGCTGGCGTTCAACCGCGTGCAGTTCACCGCCGACCTGATGCCCAGCGACCTGACCGGCGTGTCGGTCTACGAGCGCAGCAAGGAGGCCTTCGTGTTCCACCCCGGCCCGCTGTTCACGCAGGTGCTGCTGGCCGACGAGATCAACCGCGCCGGCCCGAAGACGCAAAGCGCGCTGCTCGAGGCGATGGAGGAGCAGCAGGTCACGGTCGAGAACGACACACGCGCGCTGCCGCGGCCGTTCTTCGTCATCGCGACGCAGAACCCGAGCGACCAGCTCGGCACCTACCCGCTGCCCGAGAGCCAGCTCGACCGCTTCCTGATGTGCCTCACGCTCGGCTACCCCGACCGCGCGAGCGAGCGCGCGCTGCTCGCCGGCGAGGACCGCCGCGATGCGGTGCAGCGGCTCGCGCCGGTGATGAGCGCCGACGAGCTGATCGCCGCGCAGCGGCAGGTGCTGCGCGTGCACGCGTCGGAAGCGCTGCTCGACTACGTGCAGGCGCTGATCGCGGCCACGCGCAGCGGGCAGTGGTTCGTCGAGGGACTGAGCCCGCGCGCCGGCATCGCGCTGCTGCGCGCGGCCAAGGCGCGCGCGCTGCTCGACGGGCGCGACTACGCCGCCCCCGACGACGTGCAGGCCGTGCTCGTGCAGTGCATCGCGCACCGGCTGGTGCCCGCCGCCGGTGCCGGCCGCGGGCGCGCCGAGCAGGTGCGCGCGATGATGGAAGCGATCGACCTGCCCTGACGGCCTGCGGTGAGCGTGGCCGCACCCGCCGAGCGACTCGCGCCCGACGCCGCCCGCCGCGGCTGGCGCGCCCGCGCGCGTCGCTGGTGGCTCGCGCGGCTGCCGCGCACCGACCGCTGGACGCTGACGCAGCGCAACGTCTACATCCTGCCCACACGCGCCGGCGCGCTGTTCGCGTTCACGCTGCTGCTGATGCTCGTGGCGTCGATCAACTACCAGCTCAACCTCGGCTATGTGCTGACCTTCTTGCTCGCCGGCGCCGGGCTCGTGTCGATGCACCTGACACACGGCACGCTGCGCGGGCTGACGCTGCAGCTGCGCACGCCGGCGCCGGGCTTCGCCGGCGAGCCGGTCACGGTCGAGGTGCTGATCTCGAGCCCGTCGCGCGAGCGGCACGGCATCGGCGTCGCGTTCGACGCGCCGCCGGCGCAGCGCCAAACCGCGTGGGTCGACGTGCCGGCGCAAGGGCAGGCCGTCGCGCGGCTGGCCTTCGTGCCGCAGCGGCGCGGCACGCACGCGGTACCGGCGCTGCACGTCGAGACGCGGTTTCCGTTCGGGCTGTTCCGCGCCTGGTCGCTGTGGCGCCCGCAGGCCGAGGTGCTGGCGTGGCCGGTGCCCGAGCAGCCGCCGGCGCCGCTGCCCGCGGCCGAGCCGCGCGCCGGCGAGCGGCCCGGCGTGCGCGCCGCGCGCGGCGAGTTCGACGGCGTGCGCGCCTACCAGCGCGGCGACGCGCTGCGCCAGGTGGTGTGGAAGAAGGCCGCGCGCACCGGCGAGCTCGTCAGCCGCGAGACGCGGCGGCCCGCGGCGCACGAGCTGTGGCTCGAGTGGGCCGCCACCGCCGGGCGCGGCGACGCCGAGGCGCGGCTGTCGCGGCTGGCCGCGTGGGTGATGGCCGCCGAGCGCGCCGACGTGCACCACGGGCTGCGCCTGCCTGGCATCGAACTCGCACCAGGCCACGGCGACGCGCACCGACGCCGCGCGCTCGACGCGCTGGCACTGTTCACCGGCGGGGGGGCGGCGTGAACCACCGCGCGATCGACGCCCTCGACAAGGGCTTCGCGGTGTCGACCTGGTGGCCCGGCTGGGCGCACCTGCCGCGCGACACGCGCGACGCGCTGTTCCTGCTCGGCGTGATCGCCTGGACCGTGCTGCCGCACGCCGGCCACCTGCCGGCGTGGTGTATCGCGATGACGGCGGCGGTGCTGCTGTGGCGCGCGCGGCTGGCGCTGCTGCAGCAGCCGCTGCCGGGGCGCTGGGCGGTCGCCGGCGTGCTCGTCGCCGCCGCCACGCTGACGGCGTGGAGCCACGGCACGCTGCTGGGCAAGGACGCCGGCGTCACGCTGCTCGTCGTGCTGATGGTGCTCAAGACGCTCGAGCTGCGCGCGCGGCGCGACGCGCTCGTCGTGTTCTTCCTCGGCTTCTTCCTCGTGCTGACGAACTTCCTGTACTCGCAGTCGCTCGCGGTCGCCGCGGCGATGCTGATCGCGGTGTGGGGGCTGCTGACGGCACTCGTGCTCGCGCACATGCCGGTCGGGCGGCCGTGGCTGCGCCAGGCGATGGCGATCGCCGGGCGCGCGGCGCTGCTCGGCGCGCCGATCATGGTCGTGCTGTTCGTGCTGTTCCCGCGCTTCGGGCCGCTGTGGGGTCTGCCGCACGACGCGACGGCGCGCACCGGGCTTTCGGGCACGCTGACGATGGGCGGCATGGCCGACCTCGTCGCCGACGACACGATCGCGTTGCGGGCGCGCTTCGACGGTCCGCCGCCGCCGCCCGAGGCGCTGTACTGGCGCGGGCCGGTGCTCGCGCAGTTCGACGGCCGCGACTGGCGGCGGCTGTCGCCGACCTTCCCCGCCGCGCTGCAGCCCGGCGCCGAACTGCGCACGCGCGGCGACGGCATCGGCTACGAGATCGTCGTCGAGCCGTCGCGGCTGCCGACGCTGCCGCTGCTCGAGGCCACGCCCGACAGCGGACCCGACGCGCCGCGCATCGACGGGATGCGCCTGACGTTCACGCCCGACCTGCAGTGGCTCGCCGACCGCCCGCTGACCGACCGCGTGCAGCTGCGCGCGCGTGCCTACACCGACTTCGCGCACGGCCCGGCGCGTAGCGTGCTCGGCTTGCAGGACTACCTAGAGCTGCCCTCGGGGTACAACCCGCGCACGCTCGAGTGGGCCGCGGCACTGCGCCGCCAGAGCGCCTACGCGCAGGCCGACGCGCCGGCGCTGGTGCAGGCGGTGCTCGCGCACATCCGGCGCGAGAACTTCAGCTACACGCTGTCGCCCGGCACCTACGGCGACGAGCGTGGCCGCCACGCCGTCGACGAGTTCTGGCTCGACCGCCGCGCCGGCTTCTGCGAGCACTTCGCCACCGCCTTCGTCGTCGTGATGCGCGCGCTCGACGTGCCGGCGCGCGTCGTCACCGGCTATCAGGGCGCCGACCCGGTGCTGCAAGACGGCTGGGTCGTCGTGCGCAACAGCCATGCGCACGCGTGGGCCGAGGTCTGGATGGCCGGGCGCGGCTGGGTGCGCGTCGATCCGACGGCGGCGGTCGCGCCCGAGCGCATCCAGCGCAGCCTCGCGCTGCGCCCGCCGCCCGGGCTCGTCGCCGGCGCGCTCGGCGACGTCCACCCCGAGCTGCTGGCCGCGCTGCGCCGCGGCTGGGAGACACTGAACCACCAGTGGAACCGGTGGGTGCTGAACTATTCGCGCGGGCAACAGTTCGACCTGCTGCGCGCGCTGGGCTTCAGCGCGCCGGACTGGGCCGACCTCGGCGTGCTGCTCGTGGCGATCCTGAGCGCCGCGGCGCTCGGCGGCGCCGCTTGGGCGGCGTGGGACCGCTGGCGGCAGGACCCGTGGAAGCGGCTGCACCGCCGCCTGCGCGAGCGGCTCGGCGACCTCGGCGTCGCGGCCGGCGCCCACGAGGCGCCGCGCACGCTGGCCGCACGCGTCGACGCGGCGCTCGGCGCCGCCGGCGCGCCGGTGGCCGAGCAGCTGCGCCGGCTCGACCGCCTGCGCTACGCCGAAGGCGGTGCGCCGCTGCAACCGGGGCCGTGGTGGCGCGGCTTCGACCGCGCGGTGCGCGCCGCGCGCCGCGCGAGGGCATGACGCGGCGGCCCGGATAATCGCCCCGTGTCCCTGCGCCGCCTGCCGTTCGCGCCGACCGTATGGCCGGCCCTCGCCGCAGCGGTCGCCTTGGCGGCGGCCGCCGCAGCGGCGCCCGCCGCCGACGGGCGTCCGGTGCGCGTGGCCGACGCGCCGACGCGTGCGACATCGCGCACACCGGCACCACCCCCCTACACCGAGCGCGCCGACGTGCGCCGCTTCGTCGCCGAGGTCGCGGCCACGCACGGCCTCGACGCCGAGTGGGTCGCGCGCCAGCTGCGCCAGGCGCGCCACGTCGGCGCCGTCACGCGGCTGATCATGCCGCCGCCGGCCGGCGTGCCCAAGAACTGGGCCGCCTACCGCGCGCGCTTCGTCGAGCCGCAGCGCGTGCGCGCCGGCGCCGCGTTCTGGCAGGCGAACGAGGCCGTGCTCGCGCGCGCCGAGGCGCAGTACGGCGTGCCGGCGGCGCTGATCGTCGGCATCATCGGTGTGGAGACCTTCTATGGCCGCTTCACCGGCGAGTTCCGCACGCTCGACGCGCTGGCCACGCTGGCCTTCGACTTCCCCGCCGGCCGCAGCGACCGCAGCGCGTTCTTTCGCGACGAGCTCGGCCACCTGCTCGCGTGGACCGCCGCCGAGTCGATCGACCCGGCCAGCGTGCGCGGCTCGTATGCCGGCGCGATCGGGCTGCCGCAATTCATGCCCAGCAGCATCCGCCGCTGGGCCGTCGACTACGACGGCGACGGCCACATCGACCTGCGCCGCAGCGCCGCCGACGCGATCGGCAGCGTCGCGCACTACCTCGCCGCGTTCGGCTGGCAGCGCGACGTGCCGACGCACTTCGCCGTGACACCGCCGCCCGAAGGCCCCGCACGCGACGAGCTGCTCGCCCCCGACATCGCGCCCAGCTTCACCGCCGCGCAGTTCGCCGAGCGCGGCGCCGTGCTCGACGACGCCGGGCGGGCGCACGACGGACTGCTCGCGCTCGTCGAAGTCGAGAACGGCGACGCGCCGCGCAGCCACGTCGCGGGCACGACGAACTTCTTCGTCGTCACGCGCTACAACCGCTCGAGCTACTACGCGCGGGCGGTGATCGAGCTCGGCGACGCCGTCGCGGCCGAACGTGCCACCGCCCGTGCCACCGCCGTCGGCGCCGCGCCCGCGAGCGACGGCGTGGCGCGCCCTGAGGCGGCGATGCCGCGATCACACCGCCCCGACGACGCGGCCGCCAGGGCGTGGCCGCGTGGGTGGGCCCGCTCAGCGCCGGCGCGCGCCGCCGGTCTTGGCCGTGGTCGCCGACGGCGCTGCGGCGCTCGCCGCTGCGCCCTGGCGAAGCGCGTCCGACATGCCGATCAGCACGCCGCTGACCATCGCGGCGTAGCTCTCGGCCAGCGCCTGCGCCGCGCGCAACCCAGCACGGCGCGACTCGCGCGCCGCGCCCTGCATCTGCGCGACCATCTGCTCGACGGCCTGCACCGTCTTGGCGGCCTGACCGCCGGCCAGCGTGCCGCCGGCTTGCATCTTCTCGAGCACCTGCTGCCACGGTCCGGCCAGCGGCGCGCCGGCGCCCTCGGCGCCCTTCTTCACCGCGGCGATCAGCGTGTCCTCGATCTTGTCGAGGTCGTCGAGCGCCTTCTTCAGGTGCTTGTCGCGCAGGTCGGCGCCTTGGGCGAGCAGCTGCTGCAGCGCGACGCGGTTCGCGTCGACGGCCTTGAGCAGCGCGTCGTCCATCCCGGCCACGGCCTGGTCGAGCAGCGGCGCGACGTCGGCGCCGAGCGGGTTCTTCGCCAGACCGGCGCCGGCCGCATCGGTGACCGTCTTGAGCACCTGGCGGATGTTCTTCAGCGTCAGCTCGCGCCCCTGCAGCGCCGCCAGCGTGGCCTGGCCCACTGCCTGGCGCAACTGCTCGGACTGCGTGGCCGTCGCCGACTCGAACATCGCGATCAGGGCGTCGGCGTCGAAAGCGGGCTTGCTCATCGAATTTCCTCGGTGCGGTGGCGTGCGGGCCGCAATGCTCGCACCGGCTGCGCGAATGCACAAGCGCGCCGCTCACGCGGGCGGCGCGATCTGCTCGGCCCAGTCGGTCAGGGCCTCGAGCAGCGCCATCGCGCGCGCGTCGTCGGCGTGAGCGTCCGCCAGCGCGTCGATACGCTCCTGGTACGCCGCCAGCGTCAGCGCACCGCCCGCCCCGTCGTACAGCCGCCGGGCGCAATGCCGTTCCCAGCGCCGGCGCTCGTCGGCGTCGAGCGTCGCGGGGAAGTTGCGCGCGCGCCAGCGCCACACCAGCTCGTCGAGGCGCGGGTCGTCGAAGGCCGGGCGCCGGTGTGCCAGCTCGTCGGGCGGCAGCGCACGCAGCCGCTCGAGCGCGCGGCGGTCGGCGTCGCCGACAAAGCCGCCGTACAGGTCCTCGTCGACGTCGAGCGGCTCGCCGCGCCCGGGGCGTGCGAACACGTCGGGCCACAGCCCGACGAGCGACGGGGCGAGCCGCTGCGCCTCGTGCAGGTGGCGCTCGACGCGCGTGCCGTCGATGCCCCAGCGCTCGGCCATCGCCGGCGTCAGCACCTTCGGGTTGCCGATCACGACGGGCGCGCGGTTCAGGTGGATCGTCTTCAGCGGCAGCCGCTCGATGCCGTCGGGCAGTTCGTCGCTGCGCGTGAACAGCCGCGCGCGGACCTCGCCGGCGTCGAGGCCGGCCAGGCGCTGCGGGTCTTCGGCAAGGTCCCAGACGATGACCTCGTTGCGGTTCGTCGGGTGCGGCGCCAGCGGCCACACCAGAGCGAGGCAGCCGCGCTCGACCGGGTAGCGCCCCGAGACGTGCAGCAGCGGCACACCGGCGCGCTGTGCGGCGGCGATCTCGTCGGCCACGGCCTGCCTGCCGCGGCGCGCGAGCAGGAAGTCCCACAGCCTGCGCTTGCGCGTGCGCAGCAGGCGCGCGAGCGCGATCGTCGCGCGCACGTCGCTCAGTGCATCGTGCGCCGACGCGTGCGCGAGGCCGTTGGCGGCGGTCAGCTTCTCGAGGCGGAAACTCGGCCGGCCGTCGTCGCCCGCCGGCCACGCGATGCCCTCGGGGCGCAGCGCGTAGGCGCAGCGCACGACGTCGAGCAGGTCCCAGCGCCCGCAGCCGTTCTTCCACTCGCGCGCGTACGGGTCGCGCAGCGTGCGCCAGAACAGAAAGCGCGTGACCTCGTCGTCGAAGCGGATCGAGTTGTAGCCGACGCCGACCGTCTGCGGCGCCGCGAGCTCGGCCTCGACGACGGCGGCGAAGTCGTGCTCGCTCACGCCGTGCTCGAGCGCGTGCTGCGGTGTGATGCCGGTCAGCAGGCAGCTCTTGGGGTCGGGCAGGCGGTCCGGCGCCGGGCGGCAGTACTGCATCACCGGCGGCGCGATCTCGTTGAGTTCGGCGTCGGTGCGCACGCCGGCGAACTGCGCGGGGCGGTCGCGGCGAGGATCGCGGCCGAAGGTTTCGTAGTCGTGCCAGAAGAAGGTGAACGCGTCCATCGGGTGCACGATAACGCAGCGCCTGCGGGGCTTCGGCTAAGCTTGTCGCCCTGCCCCCTTCCCGTGCCCCGGAGACCCCGATGACCCGCGCGATCAACTTCAGCGCCGGCCCCGCCGCGCTGCCCGAACCGGTGCTGCAGCGCGCCGCCGCCGAGATGCTCGACTGGCACGGCTCGGGCATGTCGGTGATGGAGATGAGCCACCGCGGCAAGGAGTACATGGCGATCCACGCGCAGGCCGAGGCCGACCTGCGCGAGCTGATGGCCATTCCCGCGAACTACAAGGTGCTGTTCATGCAGGGCGGCGCGATCGCGCAGAACGCGATCGTGCCGATGAACCTGCTGCGCGGGCGCACGAGCGCCGACTACGTGCACACCGGCGAGTGGTCGAAGAAGTCGATCCAGGAGGCCAAGAAGTACTGCGAGGTGCGCATCGCCGCCACCGCCGAGGCGAGCCGCTTCACGCACGTGCCGCCGCGCACCGAGTGGCAGCTCGACCCCAACGCCGCCTACGTGCACATCTGCGCGAACGAGACGATCGGCGGCGTCGAGTACCACTGGACACCCGACACCGGCGACGTGCCGCTGGTGGCCGACATGTCGAGCAACATCCTCTCGCGCCCGGTCGACGTCAGCCGCTACGGCCTGATCTATGCCGGCGCACAGAAGAACATCGGCCCGGCGGGGCTGACGATCGTGATCGTGCGCGACGACCTGATCGGCCAGGCGCTGCCGGTCACGCCGTCGGTGTTCGACTACAAGCAGCTCGCCGACAACGATTCGATGCTCAACACGCCGCCCACCTACGCGATCTACATCGCCGGCCTCGTGTTCCAGTGGCTCAAGGACCAGGGCGGGCTCGACGCGATGGCCGCGCACAACGAGCGCAAGGCCGCGCTGCTGTACGACTTCCTCGACGCGAGCAGCTTCTACGTCAGCCCGGTCGCGAAGGCCGACCGCTCGCGGATGAACGTGCCGTTCAGGCTGAAGGACGAGTCGCTCGACGAGGCGTTCCTGAAGGGCGCGCAGGAGCGCGGCATGGTGCAGCTCAAGGGCCACCGCTCGGTCGGTGGCATGCGCGCGTCGATCTACAACGCGATGCCGATCGAGGGCGTGCAGGCGCTGGTCGACTACATGAAGGAGTTCGAGGCGCGCCATGGCTGAAGGCCAGGCGGCGCGCCTGCGCGTGCGCGTGCTCAACCAGATCTCGGCGCACGGCCTCGAGCGCCTGCCGCCCGAGCGCTACGAGGTCGGCAAGGACCTCGCCGACCCCGACGCGATCCTGCTGCGCTCGGCCGACCTGCACCAGGCGCCGATCCCGGCCAGCGTCCAGGCGATCGCGCGGGCCGGCGCCGGCACGAACAACATCCCGGTCGCGGCGATGAGCGCGCGAGGCGTGCCGGTGTTCAACGCGCCGGGCGCCAACGCCAACGCGGTCAAGGAGCTCGTGCTCGCCGGCATGCTGATCGCGGCGCGCAACCTGGCGCCGGCGCTGCGTTTCGTCGCCGCACTCGACTCCGCGTCACCCGACCTCGAGAAGACCGTCGAGGACGGCAAGAAGGCCTTCGCCGGCTTCGAGCTCGCCGGGCGCACGCTGGGCATCGTCGGGCTGGGCAAGATCGGCTGCCTCGTCGCCGACGCCGCGATCCGCCTCGGCATGGACGTACTGGGCTACGACCCGCACATCACGGTCGACGCGGCGTGGAGCCTGCCGTCGCAGGTCAGGAAGGCCGCCAGCGTCGCCGACGTGCTCAAGCACGCGCACTTCGTCACGCTGCACGTGCCGCTCGCGGAGTCGACGCGGCACCTCGTCAACGCCGACAACGTCGCGCTGATGAAGCGCGGCGCCGTGCTGCTGAACTTCTCGCGCGAGGGCGTCGTCGACGACGCGGCCGTCGTCGCCGCGCTCGAGCGCAAGGCCTTGCACGCCTACGTCTGCGACTTCCCGAACGCGACGCTGCACGGCCGCGAGCGCGTCGTCGCGCTGCCGCACCTGGGTGCGTCGACGCACGAGGCCGAGGAGAACTGCGCGCGCATGGTGATCGACCAGCTGCGCGCGTACCTCGAGCACGGCCAGGTCGAGCACGCGGTCAACTTTCCGAGCGTCACGATGGCGCGCGAGTCGCCGTGGCGCGTGGCGATCGCCAACGCCAACGTGCCGAACATGCTCGGCCAGATCTCGACGGCGATGGCGCGCGCGGGGCTGAACATCCACAACATGGTGAACAAGTCGCGCGGCGAGATGGCCTACACGCTCGTCGATGTCGACAGTCCCGTCACCGACGCGGTGCTCGCCGAGCTGCGGCGCATCGACGGCGTGCTGTCGGTGCGCTATCTGCCCGACGCTTTGGCCTGACCGGCGTGGACGCCGCGAGCCTCGACGACTTCCGTGCCGGCGTGCGGCGCTTCGTCGAGCGCGAGGTGGCGCCGCACGTCGACGCGTGGGACGAGGCCGGCGAATTCCCGCGCGAGCTGTACCGGCGCGCTGCCGCGCTCGGTCTGCTCGGACTGGGCTACCCCGAGCATCTCGGCGGCACGCCGTGCGACTTCGCGACGCGGCTGGTCGCCGTCGAGGAGATCGCGCGCGCCGGCAGTGGCGGGCTCCTCGCGAGCCTGTTTTCGCACAACATCGCGCTGCCGCCGCTGCTCGCAGCCGGCAGCGCCGGGCTGCAGCGGCGCGTGATCGCGCCGGTGCTCGCCGGCGAGAAGATCGCCGCGCTGGCCGTCACCGAGCCCGGTGGCGGCTCCGACGTCGCGCAGCTGCGCACCACCGCGCGGCGCGACGGCGACGCGTACGTGATCGACGGCGAGAAGGTGTTCATCACGTCGGGGATGCGCGCCGACTGGCTGACGGTGGCGGTGCGCACCGGCGGCCCCGGCGCGGGCGGCATCTCGCTGCTCGCGGTGCCGGGCGATGCACCCGGGCTGACCCGTACGCCGCTGAAGAAGATGGGCTGGTGGTGCAGCGACACGGCGCACCTGCGCTTCGACGGCGTGCGCGTGCCGGCCGACCACCTGATCGGCGCCGAGCACGGCGGCTTTCGCCTCGTCATGGAGAACTTCAACGGCGAGCGGCTCGTGCTCGCCGCCGGTGCCGTCGCGTTCGCGCAGGTCGCCTACGACGAGGCGCTCGACTGGGCGCGCCAGCGGCGCACCTTCGGCCGCACGCTCGTCGAGCACCAAGCGGTGCGCCACAAGCTGATGGACATGCGCACGCGCATCGTCGCCAGCCGCGCGCTGCTCGCCGACGTCACGCGCCGGCTCGACGGCGCCGGTGGCCGCCCCGACGCCGAGACGGTCGCCGACCTGTGCCTGCTGAAGAACGACGCCACGCGCACGATGCAGCACTGCGCCGACGCCGCGGTGCAGATCCTCGGCGGCATGGGCTACATGCGCGGCACGAAGAGCGAGCGCATCTACCGCGAGGTCAAGGTGATGACGATCGGCGGCGGCGCCGACGAGATCATGAAGGAACTCGCCGCGCGCCAGCTGGGGATCTGAATGCCACGCTTCTCGACGCTGAAGCTCGCGGTGCGCGGGCGCATCGCGACGATCACGCTGAACCGCCCCGAGCGGCTCAACGCGATCGACGACCGCATGCCCGGCGAAATCGAGGCCGCCGTGCGTGCGGCCAACGACGACGCGCGCGTGCACGTGATCGTGCTGCAGGGGGCGGGTGCCGCGTTCTGCGCCGGCTACGACCTGAAGTTCTACGCCGAGCACGCGCACGAGGCGAACCAGCCGATGCCGTGGCAGCCGATGCTCGACTACAAGCTGATGAAGCGCCACACCGAGCAGTTCATGAGCCTGTGGAAGAGCCACAAGCCGACGATCTGCAAGGTGCACGGCTACGCGGTGGCCGGCGGCAGCGACATCGCGCTGGCCTGCGACCTGCTCGTGATGGCCGACGACGCGAAGATCGGCTACATGCCCGCGCGGGTGTGGGGCTGCCCGACGACGGCGATGTGGGTCTACCGCCTTGGCGCGATGCGCGCCAAGCGGCTGCTGTTCACCGGCGACCTGATCGACGGACGCACGGCGGCTGACTGGGGCTTGGCAACGCTCGCGGTGCCGGCGGCCGAACTCGACGCCGCGACGACGCAGCTCGCCGAACGCATCGCCGGCGTGCCCACCGCGCAGCTGATGATGCAGAAACTCGTGATCAACCAGGCCGTCGAGGCGATGGGGCTCGAGCAGACGCAAATGTTCGCGACGCTGTTCGACGGTATCACGCGCCACTCGCCCGAGGGCGTTTGGTTCCGCCGCTACGCCGAGGCGCACGGCTTCCCGGCCGCGGTCGAGTGGCGCGACTCGGGCCGACCGCTGCCCGAACTGCCCCCGGGCGACGTCGGCGATGCGCACATGGCGCCGCCGGCCGACCCCGCCGCACGCTCGGCCTGGTCGCGCGACGTCACCGGCAAGCGGCGACGCCGCCGCGGCGGCTGACGCGCGACGGCGCGGGGACTCAGATGCCTCGCCGGCCCCGCGCTGGCACCGAACGTCGCATTCGTTGGCCTGTCGCGGTTGGCGCTTTGCGACGCCGATGAGCACTGGCACCGCGAGCCAGGGCACGTCTGCGCACGCCGCCAACGGTTGCCCGCGCGGCAGGCGGCACCCGCTGCGGGCGATCTCCGGGGTGGCGAGCTGCGCAGCGCGGGGGCGGTGCACGAAGCGCACTTCGTGCACTGACTCGCAGCGGTTGTCCGAGCGCAACGACCGCAGGGGCGCGGCGAGTTCGGCCGCGCCCCCCCGCCCGAGCAGCGCAGCGCAGTCGGCCCGCACGGCCAACCGCCCAGTGTGAGCCCGCAGCGGGCGCCGACTGCAACGCCGCGCCGACCGCTGACCCTAAATCCGGCAGTTACCCCGTCGCTGGCAGGCCAGCCGCGGGTCGTGGTGGGCCGACGATCGGGGCTATGCGGTCGCTGACGTAGCGCAGCAGGCAGCCCCAGCGGTCGAGGTCCTTGAACTGCTCCGCAGCTGACCGAACGTGCTGCAAGGCCGCGCCGATGTTGGCGATCAGCCGCTTGAGCAT
>NZ_QOAZ01000043.1 GCF_003574675.1 Azohydromonas sediminis | reverse complement strand
ACGTCAGTCGCCTCGCATCGAGTGCTCATGCCCTGAAAAACGGCATCGCCCACCCGCCGCTGTCAGGGTTTGCCCAAATCTTCACAAGCTCTCAGGGAAAGCGCGCCTCGATCGCTGCCGCGAGCCGCTGCGCGACCTCCTCGGCGATCAGGCGGCCCTTGGCCGCGTCGGCACCGCGCGCCGAGCTGAGTACGCCCGACAGCGGCACCCAGTGCCGGCGCGACGGATAGACGTCGTACGGCGGGAACTCTGCGGGACCGTCGTCGGGGATCAGGTCGACGCGCACCAGCGACGGGTGGTAGTGCAGCATCAGCGACGTCTCGATCACTGCGGCGTGCTCGAGCGCGAAGCCGGGGAAGCCGTCGGGGAACACCTTGGCCAGCGTCGCTTCGGTCAGGAAGTCCCAGTACTCGAGGCGCACGACCTCGATCGCCGCGCCGGCGCCGAGGTCGCGCAGCCCGAGGTCGATGCCCTCGGTGACGAACCACTGGTTCTCGTAGTGGCCGTTGACGACGACGAGCCGCGCGACGCCGTGGCGCGCGAACTCGCGCACCGCGTCGCGCACGCCGCCGACGAGCGTCGCCGCATCGACGCTCGTGGTGCCGCAGAAGTGCTGGCCGCCGCCGCACTTGGGCTGCGACTTGTAGCCGTACGCGATCGCCGGCGCGACGAGCGCGCCGACGCGCCGCGCCGCGTCGGCCGCGACGGCGGTGGCCAGCAGCGCGTCGGTGCCCAGCGGCAGGTGCGGGCCGTGCTGTTCGGTCGCACCGACCGGCAGCAGCACCGGCGCGCGGTCGCGCTCGATGCGCGCCTGGTACTCGACCCAGGACAGTTCGCTCATGAAGACGCTGCGCATGACGCCCCTCCTTTCGCTGCCCACCCGTTGTCGGTGGCCTCGAGCACCGCGGCGGCGAGGATCAGCGCACCGCCGGCCCACTCGCGCGGCGCGAGTACCTCGCCGCCGATCGCGACCGCCGAGACGACGGCCACCAGCAACTCGGCCAGCGAGATGACGCCGGCGCGCCCGGCCTCGAGCCGGGTCACGCTCCACTGCCAGGTCACGATCACCAGCAGCAGGCCGACGAAGGTGTACGCCGCCAGCGCACCGACGAGCGGGGCGTCGAACGCGGGCCACGACAGCGGCGCGCCGACGAGCAGCGGCACGCACACCAGCGCGCAGCCCAGGCACAGCGCGACCGTCTTCGACGCGGTGGGCACCGCCTGCGCGGCGCGCGACGCGATGTTGTTGCCGGCGAAGCCCATGCCCGCGGTCAGCGCCAGCGCATCGGCCGCGCTCGGCGGCGCCGCGAGCGCCTGCGCGCCGCCGACGACGAGAAACGCGCCGGCCACCGCGAGCGCGACCGCCGCGCCGCGCCGCCACGACACCGCCTCACCGAGGAAGAGCCGCCCGCCGATCACCGACCACACCGGCGCGAGGTAAAAGAGCAGCATCACGCGCACGACGTCGCCGATCACCAGCGCGCCGACGAAGGCCGCGTTGCCCCAGCCGCCGACGAGCGCGATCAGCAGCAGCAGCGTGGCCTCGCGCTGCCACCGCGAGCGTTCGCGCCACAGCCACGGCAGCCCCGCGAGGCCGAGCGCGCCGTAGGTCACGAGCGCCAGCAGCGGCCCCGACAGGCCGGCGTCGGCGAACGCCTTCAGCGGCCACCACGCCAGCCCCCACAGCGACGCCGAGACCAGCAGCACCGCCACCGGCAGCGCCGTCGGCGCGGGCGGCCACACGCGCGCCGTCACGGCATCACCGAGCCGCCGTTGGGCCCGAGCACCTGGCCGCAGTAGAAGCGCGCGTGGTCGCTGGCGAGGAACAGCGCGGTGGCGGCAATCTCCTCGGGCGCCGCGAAGCGCGCCTGCGGGATCGCCTTATCGCGCGCGATCCACTCGGGACTCATGTGCAGCGGCGACAGCATCGCGGTCTCGACCGGCCCGGGCGCGATCGCGTTGACGCGGATCGCCGGCGCGAACTCGCGCGCCAGCGCGCGCGTCAGCCCGATGACGCCGGCCTTGGCCGCGCAGTACGGCGCGAACTCGGCGCGGCCGAGCAGGGCCAGGTCGGAGGCGACGTTGATCACGACGCCCTCGCCGCGCGCGACCATGCCCGGCAGCACCGCGCGGCACATCAGGAACACCGAACCGAGGTCGGTGTCGATCATGCGGCGCCAGTCGTCGTCGCTCGTCTCGAGGAAGGGCTTGTCCTGGATGATGCCGGCGCAGTTGACGAGCACGTCGATCGGGCCGAGGGCCGACTGCGCTGCGGCCACCAACGACGCGACAGCGGGGGTGCGCGTGACGTCCGCGTCGATCGCGACCGCACGCCCGCCGAGCGCGGCGATCTGCTCGACGAGGGCGAGGGCTTCCGCCTCGCGCGCGAGGTGGTTGACGGCCACGGCGGCGCCGGCCTGCGCGAACATCAGCGCCGTCGCGCGGCCGATGCCGCTGGCCGCGCCGGTCACGAGCGCGGTGCGCCCGGCCAGCGACAGCGTCACACCGCCGGTGCGCGCGGCGCCGCCCATCACACCGCCGTCAGGAACGACACGCCCACCGCGCCGACGAAGCCGTCGGCGCGCCGCGGCACGTCGGGCGCGTCGACGTGCCCGTAGTCGCCCGACAGCACGCGCGCGACGCGGTGACGGTGGAACGCGCGCAGCAGTGTGCCCACCGGCAGCACCTGCGCGTAGTGCTCGCCGTACAGCTCGCGGTGGAACGCCGGCAGCCGGTGCCACGGCACCGTCGGACGCTCGTGGTGGGCGTTGTGGTAGCCGAAGTTCAGCCACAGCAGGTTGAGCCAGAAGCTGTCGAGGCCGACGACGTTGCTGTAGGTGTTTGCCTGCTCGTAGGCGCGGTCGCGCAGCTTGTCGTTCGGGATCGGCTGGTCGTCGAGGATCGGGTACGCGTCGTACGTGTGCTGGAAGCAGTCGGCGAAACGCAGCACCGTGACGAACACGAGGTAGGCGACGAAGTACAGCGCCAGCGCCTTGAGCGACCACCAGCCCAGCAGCGCGAACGCCGCGACGCGCACCACGGCGATGCCGACGATGCGCGCGCGCCGGTCGCGCTTGCGTGCGTCGATGAACGGCAGCGCGATCACGTAGGCGCGCATGATGAACTCGACCACCGGCACGTAGGCCCACTCCAGCGCGAGCACGGCACGCCGCAGCCACGCCGGCGCGCGCAGCAGGAAGCCGCGCGCGTCGAACGTGACGACGTCGGCGCGCTCGACGTGGTGGCGCATGTGCTTGCGGCGCAGGTCGGCGAACGGCGCGAAGCAGCTGCCGTTGATCCAGCTCATCAGCGTGCCCCAGCGCTCGTTTGCCTCGGGCGTGCGGAAGACCGTCTGGTGCGCGAACTCGTGGATGAAGTACGCCGACCACACGAGCGCGATCACGACGAGCGCGACGCCCAGCGCGTTGAGCGCCCACGACGCCGCGCCGAGCAGCGCGATGCCCAGCGGCCAGCCGAGCAGCGTGACGCCGAGCGCGGCGACATTGGGCCATACGCCGTCGTCGTAGCGGAAGACCTTGGCAAGCATCGCGACGTCCTCGGACTTGCGCGGCGGGTGCCGGGGGCCGCGGGGTGTCCCGCGGCCGCACCGGCGCGAGCCGTCACTTCTTCGTCAGCGCGTTGACGAACTGCGCGTCGAACGTGGCCTCGGTCGGCGGGATCGCCGGGATCTGGCCCTTGGCCTTGAGCAGGCTGGCGATGATCTCGCCGCTGGCGTAGTACGACGTCGTCTCGGTCGACTTCGCGAAGGCCTTCGGCATCTCGGCGAGCGGGATGTTGTAGACGCCCTTCATCTGCGCCTTGACCTCCTTCGCGCTGACGCCCATGGCCTTGCCGATGATCTTTGCGGCGTCGTCGGGCTTGGCCTTCATGTAGGCCATGCCATCGAGGTAGGCGCGCATCACGCCGAGGATGTCGTTCGGCCGCGACTGGATGACCTTTTCGTCGAACACGAGCACGTCGGCGATCAGGCCCGGCGCGTCCTTCGACGAGAACACGACCTTGAACTTGTTGCCGCCGCCCTGGCTGAGGATCTGCGACAGGCTCGGCTCGTAGGTCACGCCGATTGGCAGCTGGCCTGAGGCCATCGCCGCCGGCACCGCTTCGGGCGTCATGCTGACCGGGGTGATGTCCTTGTCGCTCAGGCCGGCCGTCTTCAGCGCGTACGACAGCAGGAAGTCCGACGGCGACAGAGGGTTGAAGCCGACCTTCTTGCCTTTGAAGTCGGCGATCTTCGTGATGCTGCGCTCGGCGACGATCGCGTCGCCGCCGTTCGAGTAGTCGATCGGCATCACGACCTTCTGCATCTTGCCGTTGGCGACCTGGCCGATGACCTGGTCGTAGGTCAGCATCGCGCCGTCGACGGCGCCGCTGGCCACCGCCGGCGGGATCAGCGCCGGGTCGGTGAAGAACTGCAGCGTGACCTTGAGGTTGTACTTCTTGAACAGGTCGAGCGCCTCGGCGACGTAGAACGGCCCGTAGCCGATCCACACGACGGTGCCGATCTTCATCTGCGCCGGGCCGGCGGCCCACGCACCCCCGGCCACGGCAGCGATGGCGGCACCGACCAGCGGCTTGGCCAGCGAAGTCAGGAAGCGGCGTCGCGCGCGGGCACCGGGGTTGCAGAGATCGGCGGCGGGGCTTGAGCGAGACATCGAAGGACTCCTTGAAGTGGACCGGCGCAGGAAGAGACGATCGCAACGTCGCTCTCCCGGGCTTTTATCCCTCCGTGGAGCCCCGGCGCCGTGGGCGCCAGAGCCGGACCACTCTCGGACCAGCCACCGCGCCGCCACCGCGACGCGATCGGAACCCTAGTGACCCTGCGTCAGAGCCCGATGCACCCCAAAGTGCACCACCGCTCTACCTGCACCGGTGAATACGCAATCGCCGTGCCAGCGATAGCCACCGGAACTCGCCTCGATTCGCCACGGCCCTGCGCCAACTTGGGGCCCCGCCAACGGCGCTTCGCGTCCGCGCCCCAGCATGGCGCAGCAGCACGCACCGCAGCGCGTCAGCCGCGATGTGCCAGCCACGCCCGCCAGCCGCCGTACGCGGTGATGTCGGTGGCGCCGGCCGTGGCCCATGCTTCGCAGACGAAACCCTGCACGCGGCTGCCGTCGTCGAGTTCGATCGTGCCGATGCCAAGCGGCGACGGGATGCCGGCGACGAACGAGCCGAACGCGGTCGCCGGCAGTTCCCACACCTCGACCTCGATCGCGTCGCCGCCTTCAGGGACGCGCACCATGCCCGGCCGCTCGGGCAGACCACCCGGCAGCGCGTAGAGCTTGTACGCCGGCGCGCTGCGCGCCGTGCGCACCAGCCGCGCGCCGCGCTGCGTCAGCTGGCCGTTGAGCGGCAGCCCGCTCAGGTGCGCGCCGCACACCGCCACCTGCACGAGCCCCGACGGGAATGGCGCCGTGTCGGGCAGCACCGGCTCGGCGCGGTGCGGCGCGTGCGCCGTGGCACCCACGGTCGGCAGCGTGCGCGCGTGCAGCCGCGCCGCGAGCGACAGCAGCGGCAGGTCCTGCCCGGCCGGCGCGACCAGCGTGACGCCCCATGGCAGGCCACCGAGGTGCGCGGGCTGCGGCCGGCCGCGGCGCATCACGCCGGTGGGCACCGCGACCGCCGCGAGGTCGAGCAGGTTGACGAAGTTCGTGTAGTGGCCGAGGTTGGAGTTCAGCCGCACCGGCTCGGCCTCGACCTCGGCCACCGTGTAGACGGTGCTCGCGGTCGGCGTCACGAGGCAGTCGATGCGCTGCCACACCGCGCGCGTCGCGCGCTCGAGCGCCTTGAGCCGGTACAGCGCCTCGAACGTGGCCACCGCGCCGATGCGCGCGCCGCCTTCGGTGATCGCGCGCGTGACCGGGTGCAGCGCCTCGGGCCGCGAGGCGATGAAGTCCTTGATCGCGGCGTAGCGCTCGGCAACCCAAGGTCCTTCGTAGAGAAGGCGGGCAACCTCCCGGAACGGCCGCAGGTCGACCTCGATGGGCGTGCCGCCGAGCGCGCGCAGGTGCTCGACGGCCTCGGCAAACAGCCGCGGGCCGTCGGCGTTGCCGTGGAACTCGAGGTCCTCGGCGCGCGGCACACCGAAGCGGAACGCCGCCGCACGTCCCCAGTCGTGGCAGTGTGGCGCGAAGCCGCGCGAGTACGCGTCGGCGTCGTCCTCGCCTTGCGCGACGGCAAGCACCGCCGCCGCGTCGGCCGCCGTGAGCGCGAACACCGAGACGACGTCGAGCGTGCGGCACGCGGGCACGACGCCGGTGGCCGGGATGCGCCCGACGCTGGCCTTGAACCCGACGAGGTTGTTGAACATCGCCGGCACGCGCCCCGAGCCCGCGGTGTCGGTGCCGAGCGAGAAGCTCGCCAGCCCGAGCGCGACCGCGACGGCCGAGCCCGACGACGACCCGCCCGAGATGAAGTCTGCATCGAACGCGTGGCGGCATGCGCCGTACGGCGAGCGTGCGCCGACGAGGCCGGTGGCGAACTGGTCGAGGTTGGTCTTGCCGACCGGGATCGCACCGGCGTCGATCAGGCGCTGGACCGCCGTGGCGCTGCGCGCCGGCGTGTAGGCGTAGGCCGGGCAGCCGGCGGTGGTCGGCACGCCGGCGAGGTCGATGTTGTCCTTGATCGCGAACGGGATGCCGTACAGCGGCAGCGTCGCCGGGTCGCGGCCTTCGAGGGCGCGTGCGTAGGCGAGCATCTCGTCGAGCGCGAGGCGCCGGATCCACAGGCGGCGGTCGCACGCGGCGTCTTCGGCGCGGGCGCGCTCGTCGAGCGTGTGCACGAGCGCCGTGGGGGTCAGCGTGCCGTCGAGGTAGCGTGTGCGCAGCGCGCGCAGCGACAGGTCGGGCCGCGATTGCCAGTCGATGTCCATGCCGTTTCCTTGCACTTCAGTTGTCCATGCCGGCCAGGCGGCACCCGCGACCGACCAGCCGCCACGTGTCGAGCGACCGCCGCGGATGCGGCTTCGCCGGTCCGCTGGCGGTGCCCCCTCCCTGGGAGGGGGCGCGCGAAGCGCGTAGGGGGAGGTTCACGTCACCGCAGCAGGACCAGCGGCTGGCCGGCCGCCACCGGCGCACCTTCGCTGCACAGCAGCTTCTCGACGCGCCCGGCGCGCGGCGCGACCATCGTGATCTCCATCTTCATCGACTCGACGACGACGAGCGGCTGGCCGGCGTGCACCTCGGCGCCCGGCGCGACACGCACCGACCACACGCCGCCCGAGACCTCGGAGGCGACGATGTCGCCGTCGAAGTCGGCGACGGCCGCACGGGCGGCGTCGTCGTCGCCGGTGGCCGGCTCCTGCGGCGCCTCCGACAGCCCGGCGGCGCGCCAGCGCTCGCGCTCGGCGGCGAACGCGGCACGCTGCACCTGGCGGAAGGCATCGATCGCCGCCGCCTCGTCGCGCAGGAAGCGCTCGTAGTCCGACAGCCGGAACGTGCCGTCCTCGATGCGCAGCGACGCCCGGCCCGCGACGAAGTCGCGCCGCAGTGCGAGCAGTTCGTCGGCACTCACCGGGTAGAAGCGGATCTGGTCGAAGAAGCGCAGCAGCCATGGCTTGCCGGGCTCGAACTCGCGCGTGGACTTCCAGCGGTTCCACATCTGCACCGTGCGGCCGACGAACTGGTAGCCACCCGGGCCCTCCATCCCGTAGACGCACAGGTACGCGCCGCCGATGCCCACGGCGTTCTCGGGCGTCCACGTGCGCGCCGGGTTGTACTTCGTCGTCACGAGCCGGTGGCGCGGGTCCAGCGGCGTGGCCACCGGCGCGCCGAGGTAGACGTCGCCGAGTCCGAGCACGAGGTAGCTCGCGCCGAACACGATGTCGTGCACCGCCTGCACGTCGGGCAGCCCGTTGATGCGGCGGATGAACTCGATGTTGCTCGGACACCAGGGCGCGTCGGCGCGCACCGACTGCATGTACTTGTCGATCGCGAGCCGCGTCGCCGGGTCGTCCCACGACAGCGGCAGCCACACGGTGCGGCTGGGCACCTCGATGTCGTCGACGGCGTCGACCTCGTCCTGCGCTGCCAGCAGTGCATCGAGCAACGCGGGCAGCGGCGTCACGCGCGGGTCGTAGTGCACCTGCAGCGAGCGCACGCCCGGCGTCAGGTCGACGATGCCGGCGAGCCGCCCGGCGTCGCGCCAGGCCTGCAGCCGCGTCATCAGCGCGTGCACCTGGAAGCGCAGCCGCAGGTCGAGCACCGGCGGCCCGAGTTCGACGAGCAGGTAGCGGTCGCCCGCGCGACGGTAGACGACCTCGACCTTGGTGCCGTCGGCCGGCAGCCGGTGTACGACGGCGTCGTCGGCCGGCTGGCAGCGCGCAGCGGCCGCCGACCGCACCGGCGCAGGGGCCGGCGTTGGCGCGACCGCGCCGGGCGTGGCGAACGCGGCGTCTTGCGCCTGCGCGCGCCGCAGCGCCTCGTCGAGCGCGAGCGGCACGAAGCGCACCGTGTGACCCGGCGCGAGCTGGCCGAGCTTCCACAGCTCGGCGTGCGCGACGACGGCCGGGCAGACGAAGCCGCCGAGGCTCGGCCCGTCGGGGCCGAGGATCACCGGCATGTCGCCGGTGAAGTCGATCGCGCCGATCGCGTAGGCGTTGTCGTGAATGTTCGACGGGTGCAGCCCGGCCTCGCCGCCGTCGGGGCGGGCCCACTGCGGCTTCGGACCGATCAGCCGCACGCCGGTGCGGCTCGAGTGGTAGTGCACCTTCCAGTCCGTCGCGAAGAAGGTCGCGAGGTCGTCGGGCGTGAAGAAGTCGGGCGCCGCGTGCGGGCCGACGAGCACCCCGATCTCCCAGTGCGTGCCGTAGGCCGGCACGAGCGCGTCGGCCTGCGCCGGGACGAGCCGCGCGCCGTCGAACGGGGCACCGACGTGCAGCACGTCGCCGGCGCGCAGCACGCGCCCGCCGTGGCCGCCGAACTGGCCGAGCGTGAACGTGGACTTGCTGCCGAGGTAGTCGGGCACGTCGAAGCCGCCGGCCACCGCGACGTAGACGCGCAGCCCCTGCTCGATGCGGCCGATGCGCAGCGTCTGCCCGGCGCGCACGGCCAGCGCGCGGTGCATCGGCACCGGCGCGCCGTCGAGCGTGACCGGCACCGGCGCGCCGGCCACGGCGACTTCGATGTCGGCACGGAACACCAGCGTCGGGCCGGCCACCGTGACCTCGAGCGCGGCGGCACCCTCGGGGTTGCCGAGCAGCCGGTTCGCCAGCCGCAGCGCGTGCGCGTCCATCGGCCCCGACGGCGGCACGCCGACTGCCCAGTAGCCCTGCCGGCCGGGCCAGTCCTGGACCGTCGTCTGCACGCCGGGGCTCGCGACGTCGATCGCGCGGCTCGCGACGCGGAAGTCGGCCAGGCTGCGCGTCGTGTACCGCCCTTCGACGAAAGCCTCGAAGCCGGTCAGCGCGCGCAGGTAGCCGAGGTTCGACTCGAGCCCGGCGATGCGCGTTGCGTGCAGGGCACGCTCGAGCCGTGCGAGTGCCGCCGCACGGTCGGGGCCGTGCGCGATCAGCTTGGCCAGCATCGGGTCGTAGTGACCGGTGATCTCGACGCCGCGCTCGACCCAGGTGTCGACGCGCAGGTCGTCGGGGAACACGACCTCGGTCAGCACGCCGGTCGACGGCTGGAAGTTCTTCGCCGGGTCCTCGGCGTACAGCCGGGCCTGGATCGCATGGCCCCGCGGCTCGACGGCCAGCGTCTCGAGCGGCGGCAGGTCGCCCGCGCCCAGGCGCACCATCCACTCGACGATGTCGATGCCGGTCACCGCCTCGGTGACGCCGTGCTCGACCTGCAGCCGCGCGTTGACCTCGAGGAAGAAGAACTCCTGCGTGCGCGCGTCGACGACGAACTCGACGGTGCCGGCCGAGCGGTACGCCGCGGCCTGCGCCAGGCGCACCGCGGTCGCGTGCAGCGCGGCGCGCACGTCGGCGCGCAGGTGCGGCGCGGGCGTCTCCTCGACGACCTTCTGGTTGCGCCGCTGCAGCGAGCAGTCGCGCTCGCCGAGTGCGACGACGCCGCCGCGCCCGTCGCCGAAGACCTGCACCTCGACGTGGCGCGCGTGGGCGATGTAGCGCTCGAGGAACACGCCGCCGTCGGAAAAGTTGGCCTGCGCGAGGCGCCGCACCGTCTCGAAGGCCTCGCGCAGCGCGGCCTCGTCGGCGCACATCTGCATGCCGATGCCGCCGCCGCCGGCACTGCTCTTGAGCATCACCGGGTAGCCGATGCGACGCGCCTCGGCGAGCGCCTCGTCGAGGTGCGCGAGCAGCCCGGTGCCCGGCAGCAGCGGCACGCCGGCTTCGGCGGCCAGCGCACGCGCCGTGTGCTTGAGACCGAACAGCCGCATCTGCGCCGGCGTCGGCCCGAGGAAGACGAGCCCGCTGGCTTCGCAGAGTTCGGCGAACTGCGCGTTCTCCGACAGGAAGCCGTAGCCCGGGTGCACGGCCTGCGCGCCGGTGGCGAGTGCAGCGTCGACGATGCGCTGCATCTGCAGGTAGCTGCTGCTGACGGCCGCCGGGCCGACGCACACCGCCTCGTCGGCCTGCAGCACGTGCATCGCGCCGGCGTCGGCCTCGGAGTGGATCGCGACGCTGGCGATGCCCATGCGGCGCAGCGTGCGCATCACGCGGCACGCGATGGCGCCGCGGTTGGCGATCAGGACCTTGTCGAACATGACGGTCGGTGGCGGAGCGCAGGTCGTCCTGCAGGTCGCGGGCGCACGCCGGTCGTCCGGCATGCGGTGGGCATCAGGCCGGGTCCCACACCAGCATGCGCACCGGCGTCGGGTCGTAGCCGTTGCACGGGTTGTTCAGCTGCGGGCAGTTCGACACGAGCACCGTGACGTCGATCTCGACGCGCATCTCGACGTACTTGCCCGGCGCCGAGATGCCGTCGGCGAACGTCAGCTCGCCGTCGGGCGTGACCGGCACGTTCATGAAGAAGTTGATGTTCGGTGCCAGATCGCGTTTGGCCAGCCGCGGGTAGCGGCCGCCCGCGCCGTCGTCGCGCGCGATCGCGAGCAGGAAGCTGTCGCGGCAGCTGTGCATGAAGCGCTTGTCGATCGCGTAGCGCACCATGTTGCTCTCGCAGGCGCAGGCGCCGCCGAGCGTGTCGTGGCGCCCGCAGGTGTCGGCGACGATCGTCAGCATCGGCCGGCCCCGGCTGGACATCAGCCGCGAACCGGCAGTGAGGTACAGCGCGCCCTGCGCCTGGATCGTGTGCGTCGCGCTGTAGCGCTCGCCCGGGTCGTGCGCGTTGTAGAACAGCGTGTCGACGGCCTGGTTGCCCTGGAGGTCGACGATGCGCAGCACCTGGCCGGCGCGCAGGCGGTGCAGCCACGGCTCGCCGGCAGGCACGATGGCGTCGACGACGGCGCGGGCGGGGTCGAGGGAGCTTTCGACGATCGGCATGGCGGGTCTCTTGGCGGCGGGCGGTCAGAGGAAGCAGCGTTCGGTGAGCACGAAGCCGCGCTCGTTCTCGGGGCAGGAGCACCGGCACGGGTCGTCGGCGCCGGCCGTGCCCGAGCGCCAGAAGGTCAACCGTACGTCCCCGGGGGCGTAGCGCGGCGACGGGTCGAGCGGGTGCGGCGCGGCCGACAGCGCGACGAGCACGTCCATCTCGAAGCGCAGGTCGACGTGCTGGCCCGGCGCGCGGTGTGCGGTGTCGAAGCGCAGCCGGCCGTCGGCGTCGGGCACCGCCTTGCTGAAGAAGTTGACGTTGGGCACCAGGTCGCGCTCGCCGAGCCCCCATTTGCCGAGTTCGACGAGCAGCCCGTCGCGCGCGTTGCGGTGCATCGCGTTGCGGTGCTCCTGGTAGCGCGCGACGCCGTACTGCGCGGCGCAGCGCTCGGCGTCGAGCAGGCCGCAGACGGTGTCGTGCCAGCCGCAGGTGTCCTCGGGGATCGAGCACAGCACACGGCCCATGTCGGAATAGCACACGTGCCCGCGTGTCAGGAACGCGGTGTGCTGGGCCTTCAACGTATCGGGCATGTTGTAGCGCTCGCTGCGGTCCTCGTGGGCGAAGAACAGTGCAGCCACGTTGGCGCGGCCCTGCAGGTCGGTCAGCCGCAGCGTCGTGCCGCGCCGCACGACGCCCGACCAGTGCGCGCCGCCGGGCATCGTCTCTTCCCACAGCACGAGGGCGGGGTCGAAGCCCGTCGAGTGCGCCGGCACGGCCGCGCGCGCCAGCGGGCTCAGGGTGTCGAACAAAGCAGTCATCGTGGGGGCCTCATCACTGGGTGTCGGCGTCGCCGCCGGCGTTCAGCCGGTCGAGCAGTTCGGTGTCGGTCGTCACGCCGGCGCTCTCACGGATGCGCGCGAGGATCTCGGCCTTCAGCGCGCGAAACGGCTCGCCGTGCTTCATGTCCTGGTGGCGGCGCGCCGGCAGCGGCACCGGATAGATGCTGTGGATGCGCCCGGGGCGCGGCTGCATCAGCACGACGCGCTGGCCGAGGTAGATCGCCTCCTCGACGTCGTGCGTGACGAACACGATCGTCGTCTTCTCGATGCGGTGGATGTGCAGGATCAGGTCGTGCATCACCTCGCGCGTCTGCGCGTCGAGCGCGCCGAAGGGCTCGTCCATCAGCAGCACCTGCGGGCGGCCCATCAGCGCGCGCGCGATCGCCACGCGCTGCTGCATGCCGCCCGACAGCTGGTTGGGGTACGCGTGCGCGACCTTGGCCAGACCGATCAGGTTCAGCAGCGCGTCGGCGCGCCCCGACGCAGCCTCGACGTCGGACGAGGTCAGGTTCTCGCGCCCGGCGCGCAGCCGACGGCTGAACTTGATGTTCTCGATCACCGTCAGCCACGGGTACAGGCTGTAGTGCTGGAACACCATCGCGCGTTCGGCGCCGGGCCCGGTGACCGGGCGGCCGTTGCACGTCACGGTGCCACTGGTGTGCGTCTCGAGTCCGGCGACGATGCGCAGCAGCGTCGACTTGCCGCAGCCCGAGGCGCCCACCAGCGTCACGAACTCGTTGTCGGCGATGTCGAGGCTGACGTCGTGCAGCGCCGGCGTGGCCTCGTGACCGTCGAAGACCTTGCCCAGGCGCTCGATGCGGACTTTGCTCATCGCGATCACCCCCGCCCGTGCATCCACGGGAACGCCTTACGGTGCAGCCAGCGGAAGCTCTGGTCGATGACGAGGCCGATGACGCCGATCAGGATGATGCCGGCGAAGATCGTGTCGGTCTTCAGGAAGCGCTGCGCCTTCAGGATCGCGTAGCCCAGCCCCGAGTTGGCGGCCACCAGTTCGGCGACGACGAGGTAGGTCCAGGCCCAGCCCATCGTGATGCGCAGAGTGTCGAGGATGGCCGGCTTGGCCGACTGCAGCATCACGAGCTCGAGGATCTCGCCGCGCGTGGCGCCCATCGTCTGCGCCGCCTCGATCTGCGCCCGAGGCACGCGGCGCACGTTGTCGGCGACCATCAGCACCATCTGGAAGAAGGTGCCGATGAAGATGATCGAGATCTTCGCGCGCTCGTCGATGCCCAGCCACAGCATCACCAGCGGGATGAACGCGACCGCCGGCATGTAGCGGATGAAGTCGGTCAGCGGCTCGAACAGCGCCTCGGCCGGGCGGAACGCGCCGATCAGCAGCCCGAGCGGCAGCGCGATCACCGCCGACAGCAGGAAGCCCATCACGACGCGGTAGATGCTGATGCCGGCGTCGCCGATCAGGTCGTCCTCGAGCAGCCAGGTCCACGCGCGCTCGACGACGCGCATCGGGCCGGGCATGAACACCGGGTCGACGAGCCCTGACGCCGACACCGCCGACCACAGCAGCAGCGGCACCGCGAGGCCGACGGCGGCCAGCGTCCAGTACTGCCGGCGCGTGATCTGGCCGGCGATCGACCACAGCGGTGGTCGACGCCTGGCGGCGGGGACGGTGGACTTGGCCAATGCGGGCTCCTCGACGGGGGACGACACGAGAGGCAACGGCATGACCGCGTCCTCCCGGGCTTTTGTCCCTCCGTGGAGCCGCACCACCGGCACGGCCGACCGCTCTCGGACCAGACGACCCCGCCCTGCGGCGCGGTCCGGAACCCTAGCGGTCCTTGCTGATCGAGCGAGCGCGGACGGCGCATCGCCTCTCGCACGAGTTTCAGCAACTTCGGTGCCAGCGATGACGGCGGATCGCGTCGCCGTTTCGCACCACGATCGCGCTTTGCGCACCTCGCTGGGGCGCGGCCGCCTTCGTGCTCGCGCCGTCGACGAGCCGAATGGCCGCATGGCGGCGCTGATGCGTGTCCCGCCAGCGCCCGCGTGTGGCTGCCCACGGCGCGTGGCCCGGTGATCGCGCCGGGCGCGTCGTCGGCGCACGCCGCCCCGACGCCGCCCCTCCGGCGGGGGGTGAAGAAGTCTTTAAGAAGCCCTGAGCGAACTCTTAAGAGCGCCGCGCGCCGGGGGTTCCTACAGTGGCTGCACGCCGTCACCGATCGACGGCGCCACGCTGAGGACACCCGATGGACACGACCACGACCCCCTACCCTGCCACCCACGCCGCCGCGACGGCCGGCGCCGGCCGCCGCGACCTGTACGCCGGCATCCACAAGGCGCTGCGGCTGGCGATGACGCGCACGCTCGCGCGCGTCGGCGCCACCGACCCTGGCGACGCCGACGACGTCGTCGCGACGCTGAACGCGCTCGAGCGCCTGCTCGCGCTGTGCGAGGTGCACCTGACCGACGAGAACGCCTTCATCCACCCGACGCTCGAGGCTGCGCGGCCGGGCACCGCGGCGCGCGTGGCGGGCGAGCACGTGCACCACGCCGAGGCGATCGCCGATTTGCGTGACCTCGCCGCCTTCGTCGCCAACGCGCGCGACGCGGATCGCGCCGCGGCGCTCGCGCGGCTGTACGGCGCGTTGGCGCTGTTCGTCGCCGACAACTTCGCGCACATGCACGTCGAAGAGACGGTGCACAACCCGGTGCTGTGGGCGGCGTACACCGACGCCGAGCTCGACGCGATCGAGCAGCGCATCGTCGCGTCGATCCCGCCGCAAGTGATGGCCGACGCGCTGCACTGGTTCATCCCGGCGCTCAGCGCGCCCGAGCGCGCCGCCATGCTCGGTGGCATGCGCGAAGTCATGCCGCCGGCCGCCTTCGCCGGCGTGCTCGACATCGCGCAGCGCACGCTGGCGGCGCACGACCACGCGAAGCTGCTGCGCGCGCTGGGCCTGCCGCCGGTGCCCGGCCTGATGGCGGCCTGAGCCGCGGCGCCGCGCGCGCCGCTCAGCGCGGCACGTTGTGCAGCGCGAGCGGCCGCGCGACGCACAGCCGCAGCCGCCCGCGCCCCGCCTTCTCGAGGCGCACCGGCGCCTGGCGGTCGGCCAGCCGGCGCGTCAGCAGCACGAGCCGGGCCTCGAGGTTGTCGCCGACCTCGGGCAGCGGGATCTCCGGTGCGAGCCGCAGCTCGCGGTTCGTGAACTCGGTGCGTCCGTCGCGCGCGTGGTCGCCGAGCATCTTCCACAGCACCGCACCGGCCACGCCCTTGATGACGTAGTCGTCGTCGAAGAAGACGCTGCCGTCGGCGTCGTAGTGGCGCACGCGCAGCGGCACCGCGCCCGCGGGAACGTCGTCGCACGCGGGCGGCAGCGGCGCGGTGTCGGTGGCCTCGCCCGCCTGCGCGGCCGCCTCGCCGTGCGTCAGTGCCGCCATCTGCGCGGCCACCTGTGCGGCCAGCGCGACGAGCGCGTCCTCGTCGTCCCAGCCGAAGCGCATCTCCTGCTCGCTCTCGACGAACAGCACGCCGAGCAGCTGCCCCGCGCAGACCAGCGGCACCGCGAGCTGGCTGCCCGGCTCGGCGAGCCCCGGCAGCGGGATCTCGCGTTCGAGCGACGCCGCGTCGAGCCCCGCGCGCATCGTGCGCCCGTAGGCGTACTCCAGCGTCGCGTGGTTGATGCGGATCGGCGTGGCCATGCGCGCGGCCACACCGACGACGCCGTCGCCGAGTGCGATCTCGGCACCGGCGCCCGAGCGCCCGTAGCCGCGGCTGGCCACCGTGTACAGGCGCTGGCCGTCGGCGTCGAGCAGCAGCAGCATCGCGTGGCGCACGCCGAACTCGTCGGCCACCGCGTCGAGCGTGCGCTCGACGAGCGCGTCGAGGTCGGTCGCGGCGGCCACGCGCTGCGCGCAGCGGCGCAGCGCCGACAGCCGGTTCGCGCCGCCCGTGGCCGCCGCGTGCCGCGGCGCGGCCACCTGGTCGACGCGGTCGACCACGTACAGGTCGGCGCCGCGCAGCCGGAACACGCCGCTCATGCCGGTGTGCGACGCGATGCCCGCGAGCTTGGCCTTCATGCGCTCGAACAGCGCGCCGTCGGTCTCGGTGCGCAGGTAGCGCGCCGCGACGCGGTACATCGCGCCGTGCAGCGGGTGCACGACGAGCAGCTCGACGACAGGGTTGGCGAGCACGTTGCGCCGCGTCTTGTTGAAGAACTGGAACGACAGCGCGAGATGGCGCGCGTCGACGTACTCGACCTGCGAGACGTAGGTCACGTTGGGCGTGCCGTCGGCCGCGCAGGTGGCCATCACGCCGGGGATCGCGCCCTCGAGGCAGGCGCGGATCGCGTCGAGGTCGAGCGCGTCGTTCGTCATCGCCGGCGCGCGGTGTCAGCGCTGCGGCGGCAGCGGCTCGCCCGCCGACGGCCCCGGCGTCTGCTCGAAGGCCTCGTCGACGGTGAAGCGCACCGCCACCAGGTCGCCCTGGTGTGCGAGCAGCGTGTGCGCGACCACGGCCGCAAAGCCGATGTGGCCGATCTCGTCGACGAAGCCGCGCAGGTGGCGCTCGGCGTGCGCGGCGTCGTCGGCGCCGCAGGGGCCCACGGTGGCGTCGCGGCCCTTGACCTGCAGCGTGCGGTGGCTCGACGGCTCGCTGAACACGACGGCCACCATCCCGTTGGCGCGCAGGTCGGCGAGCACCTCGCCGCTGCCCGCCGCCGACATCAGCACGGTGACGCGGCGGCGGTCTTCGTCGAGCCGGCACCCGACGGCGCGCATCAGGTGCGGGCGCAACGCGGCGTCGCGGCTGCCGACGATGATCGACACCGGCCCGGCCATCAGCGCGGCCTGCGCGGGGCCGATCGGCGTGGGCGGCCGTGCACTCATGGCCGGCCAGTGTAGCCCCGCGACCGCCGGTCAGACCCCGTCGCGTGCGGTCGGGCCCTCGACACGCAGGCGCTCGAACGAGACCCCCTGGAAGTCCTGCGTCACGCGGGCGACGAGTCGAAAGCCCGCGCGCTCGAACACCGGCCGGCTCAGCGGCGTGACCCAGGCCGCGAAGCGGTGCACGCCGCGTGCGCGCGCGTCGTCGAGCGCGTGCGCGAGCAGCGCGCTGCCGCGGCCCTGACGCGTCGCGTCGGCGCGCACGTACAGCGACCGCACCTCGCCGCTGCCGTCGACGCCGCAAAACGCCAGCGGGCGCGCGTCGCCGTCGAGCGCGACCCACGTGCGCGCGCCGAGCACGTAGTCGCGAAACGCCGGCGTGTCGGCACCGAAGCTGGCCCACGCCTGCACCTGCGCCGGCGTGTACACCGCCGGGCCGAACGTGCGCGCGGCCTGCGCGTACAGCGCGGCAAGCGCCGGCACGTCGGCCGCCACGGCGAGCCGCAGCGTCATCCGGAGAACAGCCGCCGCGCCGCGGGGCTGCCGGCGGCGAGGTCGCGCGCGGCGAGCGCGGCGTACAGCTTGCGCAGTTCCTGGTCGATCGCGGCGAACGCGTGCAGCGAGATCGGCGCACCCTGCTCGTCGACCAGCGTCGCGTCGAGATCGTCGGCGAGCTCGCGGCCGACGCGCTGCCACGCGGCGAACGGCTCGGCCGCTTCCTCGGTCTGCGGCACGTCCAGGCTCAGCGTGGCCTCGCGCAGCGCGGCGGCGCCGGGGTCGTCGGCGAGCGCAGCCTGCGCGTCGAACGACAGCACGAGCACCGGCGGCGCGCCGTCGCCGGCGGCCGGCAGCACCAGCCGCCCCGGCAGCGCGCCGGGCACGAAGCCGTGGCGCGCCGCGCACTGCTGCAGGTAGCCGACCGACCACGCGACCGAGTTGGCCACCAGCCGCATCACGAGCTGCGCATCGTGCGCCGACGCGAACGCGTCGAGCTCGCGCGCGCGTGCGACGACGTCGAGCATGTCGGGGAAGTCGGGCAGCGCGCCGATCGCGTCGGCGAAGTCCTGCACCTTCTGCACGAACTCGGAGTACTCGATCTCGTTGAGCGCGCCGTGGCGGTTGGCCATCTGCACGCCGGCCTGGAACTCGCGGTAGCGCTGGCCGGCGCGCGGCAGCTCCCACTCGCCACTGTCGGCGTTGAGCGCCTCGACGGCGAACGGCTTGGTGCCGGCCCGCCGCGTCGGCGGCAGGTGCGGCAGCACGGCCTCGCCAGGCACCGGCGTGTCGACGGCGAGCGTGGCGATCGCGTCGACGAGCGCATCGAGGCGCGCGACGCGCCGCGCGGCGGCCGGGCGTGCCTCGACGCCGCGCGCCGCCTCGTCGGGGGCCGCCGCGTCGGCGGCGGCCTCGGTGGACGCGCCGGCCTCGGCGCCCGCGCCCGCATCGCCGGTGTCGGCGCCGAAGCGCGGCTCGACGCGCGCCGCAGGCGCCGGCGGCGCCTCGAGCCGGCGCGGCGCGGCGCCGCGCGTCGTCCACCACGCGTGCAGCGCCAGCGCCGCCAGCACCACGGCGGCCGCGATCGCGAGCGCCGCGGTCAGCGTCATGGCAGCGCGTGCCCCCGGCGGCGGGCGTTCATGCCGCCTCGGCCATGCCGACCGCCTGTTCCATGTCGACGGCGACGATGCGCGAGACGCCCTGCTCGGGCATCGTCACGCCGATCAGCTGCTGCGCCATCTCCATCGCGATCTTGTTGTGGCTGATGAACAGGAACTGCGTGCCGCGGCTCATCTCGGTCACGAGCTTCGCGTAGCGCTCGGTGTTGGCGTCGTCCAGCGGCGCGTCGACTTCGTCGAGCAGGCAGAACGGCGCCGGGTTGAGCTGGAAGATCGCGAACACGAGCGCGATCGCGGTGAGCGCCTTCTCGCCGCCCGACAGCAGGTGGATCGTGCTGTTCTTCTTGCCCGGCGGCTGCGCCATGACCTGCACGCCGGCGTCGAGGATCTCGTCGCCGGTCATCACGAGCTTCGCGTTGCCGCCGCCGAACAGCTGCGGGAACATGCGCCCGAAGTGCGCGTTGACCTCGTCGAAGGTCTTCTTCAGCAGCTCGCGCGTCTCGAGGTCGATCTTGCGGATCGCGTCCTCGAGCGTCTGGATCGCGTCGAGCAGGTCGGCGTTCTGCGCGTCGAGGAAGGTCTTGCGCTCGCGCGCGGCGGTCAGCTCCTCGAGCGCGGCGAGGTTGACGGCGCCCAGCGCCGCGATCTCGCGCTGGATGCGGTCGATCTCGCCTTGCAGCCCGGCGAGGCGCACGCCGCATTCGTCGATGCCGCGCGCCAGCGCGTCGAGGTCGACGCCGGCGGCGGTCAGCTGCTCCAGGTACTGCGCGCCGCCGAGCGCGGCGGCCTGCTGCTCGAGCTGCAGCTTGCCGATCTTCTCGCGCATCGGCTCGAGGCTGCGCTCGATCGCCAGGCGCTGCTCCTCGCCGGCGCGCAGGCGCGCCGACAGGTCGTCGTAGCGGCTGCGCACCGCACCCAGCGCCTGCTCGCGCTCGAGCTTGAGCGCCAGCGCCGTCTGCAGCCCGGCCTGCGCGGCGGCGTCGTCGAGGGTGGCGAGCTCCTCGCGCAGCTGCGCCGCCGACGCGGCGTTGGCCTCGACCTGCCGGCGCGCGTCGTCGATCACGCGCTGCAGCTCGCCACGCCGCGCCGCGAGCGCGCGCGCCTCGAACTGCGCGGCCTGTGCGTCGCGCTCGAGCTGGCGCTGCTGCTCGCGCGCATCGGCCAGCCGCCGCTCGGCGGCGAGCACCGCCTCGTCGAGCTCGGCGTGGCGCTCCTGCGCCGACGCGAGCTCGAGGTCGAGCTCCTCGAAGCGCGCTTGGCCGGTCGCGCGGCGCTCCTCGAGCGCCTCGAGCTGCGCGTCGATCTCGGCGAGCTCGTCGTCGAGCTGGCCGCGGCGCTGCGACGCCGCCTCGGCCTGCTGCGTCAGGCGCAGCAGCTCGACGTGCAGCTGGTGCGCGCGCGTCTGCGCTTCCGACGCCTCGCGCCGCGCCTGCGCGAGCCGCGCCGACGCCTCGCTGTAGGCGGCCTCGCAGCGCACCAGCGCGCTCCGGGCCTCGTCGGCGATCAGCGCCTGCGCCCGCCGCGCGGCGTCGAGGTTCTCGATCTCCTGCGCGCGCGCGAGCATGCCGGCCTGCTCGCTGTCGGGTGCATAGAACGCGACCGCGAAGGGCGACACCGCGTGCCCTTCGCGCGTCATGATCACTTCGCCGTGCGTGAGCTGCGGGCGCTTGGCGAGCGCGTCGTCGAGCGAGTCGGCGGTGTAGACGCCCTCGAGCCAGTCCTCGAGCAGCGCCTGCAGCCCGGCGTCGCCCAGCCGCAGCAGCGCCGCCAGCCGCGGCAGCGTGCGGTGCGGGTCGGGGTGTGCGACCGCCTGCGGCGTGTAGAACGCGAGCTTGGCCGGCGGCGGGTCGGCAGCAAACGCGCGCACCGTCTCGATGCGGCCGACCTCGAGCGCGTTCAGCCGCTCGCGCAGCGCGGCCTCGAGCGCCGTCTCCCAGCCCGGCTCGATGTGCACCTTGGTCCACAGCCCGGCGAGCGTGTCCAGGCCGTGCTTGGCCAGCCACGGCTTGAGCTTGCCCTCGGTGCGCACCTTCTCCTGCAGCGCGCGCAGCGCCTCGAGCCGCGCGGTCAGATCGGCCAGCTTGGCCGCCTCGCGCTGCGCCTCGTCCTGCTGCGCGCGGCGCTGCGCGTCGAGCGCGGGCACCTGCTCGCCGAGCTCGTGCAGCCGCGCATCGGCCTCGGCCTGCTGCGCATCGGCCTGCGCACTGCGCGCGCGCAGTTCGTCGAGACGCGCAGCGTCGGGCGCGGCGAGCTGGCTGCGCTCGCCGGCAAGGCGGTCGCGGCGCGCGCGCAGCTGGCGGCTCTGCTCGTCGACGCTGCGGCTCTCGGCGGCCAGCACCTGGATCTGCTGCTGCACCTGCGCGACGGCGCCGCGCTGTTCGTTGCTGCGCGCCTGCGCGGCGCGCAGCGCGTCCTCGGCGTCGGGCAGCTGCAGCGACTGCTCCTCGGCCTGCGCCGCGAGCACCTGCGCGCGCTCGTCGGCCTGCGCGATCTGCGCGGCAACCTGCTCGATCTCGGCGGCGGCCTGCGCGGCACGCTCGTGCCACATCGCGTCCTGCGCGGCGAGCTCGGCCAGGCGCTGCTCGGTGCGCTGGCGGCTGTCGACGACGTAGCGGATGCGCTCCTCGAGCCGGCTGACCTCGAGCTGCGCCTCGCCGTAGGCGCCCTGCGCCGCGTGCAGCTCGTCGCCGGCGGCGTAGTGCGCCTGGCGCAGCGACTCGAGCTCGGCTTCGAGGTGGCGCAGCTCGACCAGGCGCGACTCGAGCGCCGTCGTCGCGTCAGCCACGGCGCGGCGCACGCGCTCTTCCTCGCCGGCGGCGTCGCGGTGCTTGAGGAACCACAACTGGTGCAGCTTCGTCGTGCCCAGCGCCTGCAGCTCGTGGTACTTCTGCGCGACCTCGGCCTGGCCCTCGAGCTTCTCGAGGTTGGCGTTGAGTTCGCGCAGGATGTCCTCGACGCGCGTGAGGTTCTCGCGCGTGTCCTTGAGCCGGTTCTCGGTCTCGCGGCGGCGCTCCTTGTACTTCGAGACCCCCGCGGCTTCTTCGAGGAACAGGCGCAGCTCCTCGGGGCGGCTCTCGATGATGCGGCTGATCGTGCCCTGGCCGATGATCGCGTAGGCGCGCGGGCCGAGGCCGGTACCCAGGAACACGTCCTGCACGTCGCGCCGGCGCACCGGCTGGTTGTTGATGTAGTAGCTGCTCGTGCCGTCGCGCGTGAGCACGCGCTTGACGGCGATCTCGGTGAACGCGTTCCACTGCCCGCCGGCGCGCGCGTCGCTGTTGTCGAACACGAGCTCGACGCTGGCGCGGCTGGCGGGCTTGCGGTTGCCCGAGCCGTTGAAGATCACGTCCTGCATCGACTCGCCGCGCAGCTCGCTGGCCTTGCTCTCGCCGAGCACCCAGCGCACCGCGTCGATGATGTTGCTCTTGCCGCAACCGTTGGGCCCGACGACGCCGACGAGCTGGCCGGGCAGCTGGAACGTCGTCGGTTCGGCGAACGACTTGAAGCCCGCGAGCTTGATCTGGTTCAGGCGCATGCTGCCCACTCATGGGACAACGGCGACGGGAAACCCGTCGCCGTTGCCAAGTTCTTGATCCACAACGAAAATTTGCCCCGTCGGCGGGGCTGTCGAAGGCCTGGATGATAGCATCGGCCCCCTGCCGCCCGAGCCCGCCGTGACCGTCGCCGCGCCACCGCCCACCGCCCACAGCGCCCCGCGCGTCGTACGCCCGCCCTACCAGAAGTACGACGTGCGCGTGCAGCCGAGCCCGATCGACGGCCACGGCGTGTTCGCCGCCGAGCCGATCCCGCCGCGGCGCAAGATCGGCGAGATCCGCGGCGAGTCGATCAGCGTGTCTGAAGCGCGCATCCGCGCGACGCGCAGCGAGCGCATCATGATCGTCGAGCTGTCGCCACGGCGCGCGATCGACTTCAGCGGCAGCACCGACCCGATGCGCTTCACGAACCACTCGTGCGCTCCGAACGCGCGGCTGTGCATCCGCGACGGGCGCGTCGAGTTCTACGCGCTGCGCGCGATCGAGCCGGGCGAGGAAGTCACCGTCGACTACGGCGAGACGCACCACGAGGGCCGGCTCGCGTGCCGCTGCGGCGCCCCCGGCTGCGTCGGGCGGCTGTAGCACGACGGCGCCGCGCGCCGTGACGCGATGCGTGACGTGCCGCCCGGCGTCGTGACAAGGCGTTAATCGCGCGACCAAAGCCACGCTTTTCGGGCATCGCGCCACTGGCCTTGCCCGTAAGCTGCGCTGCCGTGGGAATCGTGCCCTTCCAGCGCCGCGCGCACGCCGACGCGCCTGCCTCCGAGTTCGCCGCGACGGTGTCGCTGCCGGCGCCGGAGTTCGCTGCATCCGAACAGCCCGTCGACGCGGCCGACGACGCGACCGACATCGTCGTCGGCGAGCCCGGCGACAGCACGCCCGCGGCGGGCACGACGCAGTCGCACATCGGCCGCTATGCGCTCAAGCGCAAGCTCGGCGAGGGCGGGCTGGGCACGGTCTACGAGGCCTGGGATCCGCTGCTGTCGCGCACGGTGGCGGTCAAGACGCTGCAGTTCGACGTCGACACGCCGTCGCGCGTGTCGCTCGACCGCCTGTTCCTCAACGAGGCGCGGCTGGCCGCGGCGCTGAACCACCCGAACATCGTCACGATCTACGACGCCGGCCTGTCGGCGCAGGGCGTGTACATCGCGATGGAGCGGCTCAAGGGCCGCGACCTGCGCGAGGCGCTGCGCGACGGCTGGCGGCCCACGCCCATCGAGGCCGCGCGGCTGGTGCGCCGCGTCGCCGACGGCCTGGCCTACGCGCACGCGCGCGGCGTCGTGCACTGCGACATCAAGCCGGCCAACATCTTCATCGGCCGGCACGACAAGCCCAAGATCCTCGACTTCGGCATCGCGCGCGTCGTGCACGGCCCCAATGCGGCGCGCATCGCCGCGCTCGACGGGCTGGTCGCCGGCTCGCCGCACTACCTCGCACCCGAGCAGCTGCAAGACGGCGCGATCGACGAGCGCACCGACGTCTATGCGCTCGGCGTCGTGCTGTACGAGCTGCTCACCGGGCGCAAGGCCTTCGACGGCGACTCGCTCGACAAGATCACGCGCGCGGTGCTCGAGGACGACCCGCCGCCGGCGAGCTCGCTGCGCGCAGGCGTGCCGCAGGTGCTGTCGGCGATCACGGCGCGGGCGATGGCGCGCGACCCGGCACAGCGCCACGCCAACGCCGCCGCGCTCGCGCAGGACCTGCGCCGCTGGCTCGACACCCAGGCCGACGGCGACGCGGCCGCCGACGCCGAGCCGGCGCGCTCGCGACGCGTCGCGTGGCCTTGGACCGCGGCCGCCGCGGTCGCGGCCGTCGCCGCGGCCGCGTGGCTGGTCGCGGCACCGTCCGCACGCCACGCGCCACCGGTGGCCTCGCCACCGGCCGCCGCGCCCGCAGCGGCAGCAGCGGCCGCACCCCCCGTCGAGCCGCCTGCTGCGCCACCGCCTGCGGCCGAGATGGCGCCAGCCGCCGCGGCGAAGCCCGCGCCGCCGGCGCCGCGTGCGGCCCGCACCGAGCCGAAGGCCGACGCCGCAGCGCGTGCGCGCGCAGCCGCGCCATCGCGCGACGCCCCCGCTGCGGCCGCACCGGCGGCCGCGGCGGCCACCGGTGTCGTGCAGCTGGCGATCAGCCCGTGGGGCGAGGTCGAGGTCGACGGCCGCAGTGTCGGCACGGCGCCGCCGCTGACGCGGCTGACGCTGTCCGAAGGCAAGCACACGATCACGGTACGCAACGCCGACTTCGAGCCGCAGACCTTCACCGTCGACGTGCAGGCCGACAAGCCGGCGCAGGTCAAGCACCGCTTCGGACTCTGAACGACCCGCATGAAGCACCACCTCGCCCCGATCGCTGTCGCCGCCGCGCTGCTGGCGGCCGGCTGCGCCGCGCCGACGCCGCCCGCCCCGTCGGGACTGGCCGAGCTGATGGAGCGCCCCGCCGAGCGCGCACTGTTCGAAGGCATCCGCCTGTACGACGACGCGCAGTACCCGCAGGCCGAGGCCGCGCTGCGCCGCGCGCTCGACGCAGGGCTGGCCAGCGGCCGCGACCGCGCGACGGCGCACAAGCTGCTGGCCTTCATCACCTGCACCAGCGAGCGCATCGCCGAGTGCGAAGCCGCGTTCGTCGCCGCGCGACAGGCCGACCCGGCGTTCGCGCTCAGCCGCTCCGAGCAGGGCCACCCGCTGTGGGGCCCGGTTTACCGGCGCGTGCTGCCCTGAGTGCCGGCGTCAGCGCGCGAGCGCGGCGCGCAGCGCGTCGCGGTACGCCGCGAAGGCCGGCAAGTCGTTGTGCCCGCCGCCGCGCACGCGCACCAGCGTCGCGTGCGGTGCGACGCGCTGCAGCCGCTCGCTGTTCGCGAACGGGATCACGTCGTCGGCGTCACCGTGGATCAGCCACACCGGTGCCGTGACGCGTGCGAGCGCTGCGTCGGTGCGCAGCGGGTAGCGCAGCAGCGCCTGCGGCACCCACGGGTCGTACTCGGCGGCGAGCGCACGGCCGCTCTCGTACGGGGCGATCAGCACCAGCGCGTCGGGCTGCACCTCGGCGGCGAGCGAGGCGGCCAGCGCCGCCCCGAGCGACTGGCCGACGATCACGCGCGGGCGGCCCTCGTAGCGCGGCGCGACTGAGAGCGTGAGAGTTTTTCGTCCGCTGCCCTCGTGCTGGCATGTCTCTGGCTTGCTGTTGGGCATGAGCGATCCGAAGCACCAAGACAGCGTGGCCGGGGTTTTGTTCGAGGACTTGGCGCGCGTCGATGAGCAAGCGGTGCAGGCCGCCGTGCAAGCGCGAGCCGTTGCGCTGCGCGCGCAGCCGCCGCGGCTGCTGCAGCCCAACCGCAAGCAGATCGAACTGCGAGCATCGGACCTGGAGTCGCTGCTGGGCGAGGATCACCGAGCGCGGCTGGTATGGGGCTACGTCGAGCGGCAGGACCTGAGCCGGCTGACCGATGCGATCAAGGCGCGCGGCAGCAATGCCGGACGCGCGGCGATCGACCCGCGCATCCTGTTTGCGCTGTGGCTGTACGCCACGCTCGAAGGCGTGGGCAGCGGGCGCGAGCTGGCGCGGCT
>NZ_QOAZ01000042.1 GCF_003574675.1 Azohydromonas sediminis | reverse complement strand
ATGCTCAAGCGGCTGATCGCCAACATCGGCGCGGCCTTGCAGCACGTTCGGTCAGCTGCGGAGCAGTTCAAGGACCTCGACCGCTGGGGCTGCCTGCTGCGCTACGTCAGCGACCGCATAGCCCCGATCGTCGGCCCACCACGACCCGCGGCTGGCCTGCCAGCGACGGGGTAACTGCCGGATTTAGGCTGACCGGCGCGCGCGTCAGCGCGTGTGCCACACCACCGGTTTGCCGGCGCTCTCCCAGCGCGCGTACTGGGCCGCGAACGCGTCCTCGATCTTGTTGCGCTTGACCTTGAAGGTCGGCGTGATCAGGTCGTTGTCGACGGTCCACGCCTCGGTCATCACGACGAGGCAGTCCATCTGCTCGTGCGGGTCGAGCGTCGCGTTGACGGCCTTCAGGTGCTCGGCCAGCGATGCCTCGAGTTCGGCCTTGCCGGCCGGCGTGGCCGCCTGCTGCGCCGCCTCGGCGCTGAGCATCACGAGGCCCAGCGGCTGGCCGAGGTTGGCACCGGTCACGCAGCAGGCCTCGATCGCGGCGTGCATCACGAGCTTGTCCTCGATCGGTGCCGGCGCGACGTACTTGCCCTTGCTCGTCTTGAACAGGTCCTTCACCCGGCCGGTGATGCGCAGCCGGTTCTTGGCGTCGATCGTGCCCTTGTCGCCGGTCTTGAGCCAGCCGTCGGGCGTGATCGTCTCGGCGGTCAGTTCGGGCTGCTTGTAGTAGCCCGTCATCGTCCACGGGCAGCGCACCTGGATCTCGCCGGTGTCGGGCGCGATGCGGCACTCGACGTCGCGGTACGGCGTGCCCACCGTGCCGAAGTCGGCCGGGTCGCCGAGCGTGATGTGGCTGGCGCCGATGTTCTCGGTCATGCCGTAGCCCTCGGCGATGTTCAGCCCGATGCGCGAGTACCACTGCAGCAACTCGACCGGCATCGGCGCGGCGCCGGCGGCGGCGAACTGGCACTGGTCCAGACCCAGCGCCGTGAGGATCTTCTTGCGCACGATGCCGCTGAGGATCGGGATCTTCAGGAACAGCTCGAGCTTCTTCTCCGGCATCTTGTGCAGCACGCCGCGCTGGAACTTGACCCACAGCCGCGGGACGCTGAAGAACACGGTGGGCCGCGCGCGCTGCAGGTCCTGCGTGAACGTGTCCAGGCTCTCGGCGAAGTAGACGCGCATGCCGGTGGCGAGCTGACCGTGCTCGACGAGCGCGCGCTCGACGACGTGCGACAGCGGCAGGTAGCTGAGCATGCGCGAGCGGTCGTTCAGCGGGATGCGCTCGAGCCCGCGGTAGACGGCGCGCGCGAAGTTGCCGAAAGTGTGCATCACGCCCTTGGGCGTGCCGGTGGTGCCCGACGTGTACATGATCGTCGACAGGTCGTCCGCGCCGCGCACCGGATGGCCCTGCAGCGGTGCGGCCTTGGCGACGATCGCGTCCCACTGCGGGTAGCTCTTCTTCGCGTCGTCGGGCGACAGCGGGTGGCTGATGCACGGCAGGCCGGCCGGCACGCCGGGCTTCATGTGCTCCCAGCCGTCGAGCTTGCCGACGAACAGCACCTTCGAGCCCGAGTGCTCGAGGATCTGCGCGATCGTCGTCGGCGCCAGCGTCGGGTACAGCGGCACCGAGACGGCACCCGCGAGCCAGATCGCGAAGTCGCTCATCATCCAGTGCGCGGTGTTCTTCGAGATGATCGCGACGCGGTCGCCGGGCTGCACGCCCAGGCCCTGCAGGTGCGTGGCCATGCGGCGGGCCTGGTCGCAGACCTCGCGCCACGTGTAGTCGCGCACGACGCCGCCGCCCATCGGCTGCGTGAAGGCCACCTTGTCGGGCGCGTTCGCTTCCCAGTGGTACAGGCGCTGCAGGGCCAGCGCGTCGTCGGTGATCGGGGTCGTCATGGTGGTGGAGCGCCCGCATCGGCGCGGGCGGGCGTCGGTACGAAGGGCCCCGAAGGTTAGCCCACCGTAACGCCAGCGTGACAAAGGGCTTTTCCGCCTGCGGCGTAGGGAGTGGCCTCTAGCCGAGGCCGTGCCGTGCGCCGGCCCGGCGGGCGGTCAGCGCCCGTGTGCGCGCGCGTCGTCGAGCTGTGCCTGCACCTTGCGTGCGGCGCGCAGCACGAGTGTCTCGTCGAGAGGCACCTGCGGCATCACGCGCTGCACGGTCGCTTCGAGCTGACCGGGGTCGGTCATCAGCGCGGCGGCGACGGCCGACAGCGCCAGCAGCGCCGAGCGCTGGACCTGTGGCGGGATGTCGCCGCCGGCCTGCACGTCGACGTGGTGGCGCACGCTGGCCACCGCCGGCGCCGCCAGTCCCCAGCTCTCGCACAGCGCGGCACCGAGCGCCTCGTGGCTGACGCCGAAGCCGGCGCGCTCGAGGCTGACGAGCTCGACGTCGGTCTTCGCGGCGCGCAGCATCGAGCGGTAGTGCTCGGGGGCGTGGCGGAACAGCACCGCCTTGCCGCATTCCTCGAACAGCCCCGCCGAGTGTGCGGCCCAGCCATCGACGCCGAGCTGCTGGCCCATGCGCCCCATGAGCATGCCGCGCAGCGACGCGCGCTGCCAGATCGGCTCGAGCTCGGGCGCGGGCGGGAACGCGGCGCGCAGCCCCATTTCGAACGTGATCGCCGACACCTCGCGCAGGCCGAGGTAGGTGATGGCCTGCTGCACCGTCTGCACCCGCCCCTTGAGCCCGTACAGCGACGAGTTGACCGCCTTCAGGACGGCGGCGGCCAGCGCCATGTCCGATTCGATCAGCGCCGACGCTGCCTGCAGATTGACGTCCTCCTCGGCCAGCAGCAGCGACAGCTTGACCAGCGCATCGGGCTGGGCGGGAATGTCGATGTCGAGGCTGCGCAGTTCGCGGGCGACGGGCACGGCACGCACCAGAGGATGGGATGGCGCCGATCGTAGGCGCGACACCGCGTCGCGGTCAGCGGAAAAAGGCGTCGTATCCGGTCTTCACGATCAGTGCGCCGACGACGACGATGAACACGCCGCGCACGAAGCCGGCGCCATGGCGCAGCGCCAGCCGCGCGCCCAGCGTGCTGCCGGCGACGTTGGCCAGCGCCGCCACGAGCGCGACGTGCCACCACACGTGTCCCTGGGCGGCGAACAGCGCCAGCGCCGACGCGTTGGTCGCCGTGTTCAGCAGCTTCGCGCTCGCCGACGCGTGCAGGAAGTCGTAGCCGAGGACGCGCACGAACAGGAACACGAAGAAGCTGCCGGTGCCGGGGCCGAAGAAGCCGTCGTAGAAGCCGACGAGCGCGCCGATCGTGACGGCCGCCGCGGTTTCGGCGCGCGCGGTCAGCCGCGGCGCGTGCACGCGACCGAGGTCCTTGCGCCGCAGCGTGTACGCGAACACGGCGGCGAGCACGAACGGCAGTGCGCGCTTCAGGCCCTCGGCGTCGACCTGCGTGACACACCATGCCCCGGCGAGGCTGCCCGCCAGCGCGGCGGCCACCGCGGGGGCCAGCGCGCGCCAGTTCAGCGTCACGCGCCGCGCGTACTGCACCGTGGCCCACGCCGTGCCCCACACCGAGCCGCCCTTGTTGGTGCCCAGCAGCGTCGCCGGCGCCGCGCCGGGGTACAGCGCGAACAGCGCCGGCACCAGGATCAGCCCGCCGCCGCCGACGATGGCATCGACGAAACCGGCGAACGCGGCCGCGCCGGCGACGAGGGCCAGGTCGATCATGCGAACGGGACGGCGGGCGACGCGGACAGGGCAACAAAAAGGCGCCGACCGGTGCGGCGCCCATCCAACGACACGACTCGCGCGCAGTATCGCGCGACCGTGGCGAACCGAAACGGTGAAGGATTCGGTGTTGTGCTGTCTCCTCAGGCCTCCGTCCAGGCACCACCTGCCCTCAGGGCGGCGGTGCTGCGAGTGGCGGGAGTCTAGGCAGACGCACGATGGCGGTCATCGGGGCTAACCCCGGTCGCGGCCGATGCCGTCGCCACGCACGATGATCCCGCCTGCGAGAGCTTGTGCTCACATCCGATCACGGGATCGCGGTGCCCAACCCGCTGGCTGCCCGTGCCAGGCACGTGGACCGAGGGGAAACCCGCAGGACGACAAAACAACACAAATCCCCCACCGACGATTGCAGCGACGTGCCCAGAACCCATAATCAGCGGGCCTGTGTCTGGATGCGGCACCTTCGCTTGAATCGTTCACGATGGGTTGAAGCTCCACCTGGTTTTTCTGAGATCGAAAGGGCTTCCCCATGGGAAATAAGCTGTACGTAGGCAACCTCGCCTACAGCGTGCGCGACGAATCGCTCAATCAAGCGTTCTCGCAGTTCGGCACCGTCACGTCGGCCAAGGTCATGATGGATCGCGAGACGGGTCGCTCGAAGGGATTCGGCTTCGTCGAAATGAGCAACGATGCCGAGGCGCAGGCCGCGATCAACGGCATGAACGGCCAGCCCCTCGAGGGGCGCGCCGTCGTCGTCAACGAGGCGCGCCCGCGCGAAGAGCGCCCGGGCGGGTACGGCGGCGGCCGTGGCGGCTACGGCGGTGGCGGTGGGGGTGGCGGCTACGGTGGCGGTGGTGGCTATGGGGGTGGCGGCGGCGGTCGCAGCCCCTACGGCCGTGGCGGCGCTGGGGGTGGCTACGGCGGCGGTGGTGGCCGCGGGGGCTACGGCGGCGGTGGCCGCGGGGGCGACCGCGGCGGCTACTGAGCCGAGCGCGCCGCGCGATGACGAAGGCACCGCCGAGCGCGGTGCCTTTTTCATTGCCCGCGCGCCGCGCCGCCGTCGAACCGGCGCGCACCGCGCCTGCGGTCAATACCGCTGCGGCCTGAGCACGCGCACGTCGCTGAGGTACATCGCCACCGCGTAGTGCGGCGCGTAGGTCGCGAGCACGTGGTCGGCGATCGCGTCGGCCACCGCCGGTTCGCAGATCAGCTTCAGCTCGATCGTGCGGTCGGCCTCCCACGCGCCCTCGCGCACGCCCTCGGCGCCGGCGCCGCGCACCTCGCCGACGGTCCACCCCTGCGCCCCGAGGCGCTGTGCGTCGCGCACGAGGGCCTTCTCGATCGCCGCCTCGGCGACGATCACGAGCAGCGTCTTCGGGTGGCGGGCGGTGGGGGTCATGTCCAGGCCTGGGCGAGTCGGATGTACAGCGGGATGCCGATCACGACGTTGAACGGGAACGTGATGCCGAGCGCCGCGGTGATCGACAGCGCCGCGTTGGCCTGCGGCACCGCGACGCGCATCGCGGTCGGCGCGGCGATGTAGCTCGCGCTGGCCGCCAGCGTCGCGACGATCGCGACGCCGCCGGTCGACAGGCCGAGCGCCACGCCGACGGCGGCGCCGAGCAGCGCGAGCAACGGCGGCGCGCCGAGCCCGACGGCCAGCACCGCTAGCCCGAAGCGCCTGACTTCGGCCAGCCGCGCGCCGGCCACCAGCCCGAGCTCGAGCAGGAACAGCGCGAGCACGCCCTTGAACGGCGTCACGAACACGGCCGCGATCGGCGCGACGCCGGCGTCGCCGGCCACGGCGCCGATCGCGAGCCCGCCGGCCAGCAGCAGCACGCTCTTGCCGAACAGCACGTCGTGCGCGAGAGCGCCCCAGCCACCGCCGCTCACCACGGCGGCCGTGGGGGCGGGCGGGGGGTCGGTCGCGGCCGTCGAGCGCCGCTGCGCCCAGCGCGCGAGCAGGATGCCGGCGACGATGCCCGGCGCCTCCATCACCGCCACCCACAGCGCCGCGTGGCTCTCGGCCTCGCGCCCGGCGCGCCCCAGTGCGGCGCTGGCCACCGCGAACGTGACGACGCTGACCGAGCCATAGTGCGCACCCACTGCCGCGGCGTCGACCGCCGGCAGCCGCAGCGCACGCAGCGCCGGGAACAGCAGGAACGGGATCGCGAAGCCCAGCGCCATGCACGCCGCGACCTGCGGCAGCAGGTCGCCCAGAGGCTGGCGGCTGAGCTCGAGCCCGCCCTTGAGCCCGATGGCCAGCAGCAGGTAGATCGACAGCGTCTCGTACAGCGCCTCGGGCAGTCGCAGGTCGCTGCCGACCAGGCGCGCGAACACGCCGAGCAGGAAGAACAGGACGACGACGTCGATCACGCGCGCCCCCTGTGCGCGCCGGCGGTCGCAGCGGCCGTCACACCGGCAGCAACTGGCCCAGCGCCAGCTTGACCAGCGTCGCCGCGCGATCGCCGTTCAGGCACACGCCATAGCGAAACGGCGCCTCGTCGCGCCCAGGAAAGCCGAAGCGCAGGTCGCCGAACACGGCGCAGCGCTCGACCCCGCCGTCGCCACCCTTGCGCTCGAGGGTCTTGACGAGCACCGGCGTGGTGGCGAACCAGCGGTAGGTGGCCAGCGCCTCGTGCTGCCAGGCCTCGCGCACCCAATCGGCGTCGCTGCCCTGGCCGAAGCGCGGCAGCACTTGCCACTTCGCCAGCGCCACCGGCTGGTACGGCGCCGAGAAGCGGCGGATGAAGTGGTCGTCGGCGGTGGCCACCAGCAGCTCGGTGCGCCGCGTGTTCAGGTGCGCGACGTGGTAGCGCTCGCCGTCGAACACCGCGACCGTCCAGTTGAACGGCGACGCCGGCCGCGGCATCGCCTCGACCTCGACGGCCGTGATGCCGGCACGCTGGGCGTGGCGGTGGCCCTCGGCGATCGCGTCGCCGCGCGCGTCCCACGCCAGCGCGACCCAGCCGCACGCCAGCGCGAGCCCCGCCACCGCCGGCCAGCGCCGGCGCGGGAACACGGCGGCGGCCAGCAGCGCGGCGATCAGCACGCCGCTGAACACCAGGTCGATGATGAACATCGCCCCGAGCCCGAAGCGCGCGTCCGACAGCGGCGCGAGCAGCATCGTGCCGAACTGCGTGATCCAGTCGCCGGCGATGTGGATCGCGATCGACGCGAGCGCGATCACGTACAGGCTCTTCCAGCCGCCGGCCTGCGCGCGTGTCAGCGCGAACCAGCGGCTCATGATCCACGCCAGCAGCGCCGCCCACAGCGGCGCGAGCAGCAGCGAGTGCGTGACGCCGCGGTGGTGCCGCAGGTAGGCCATCTCGCCGGCCCAGCCGACGACGAAGTCGATGTCCGGAAACGCTGCCGCCACCGTGCCCACGACGACCGCCTGCCACGGCGCCAGCGCCCCGGCGCGCCCGTCCCACGGCGCGCTGAAGCGCCCCACCGCCGGTGCCGTCAGCGGCGCGACGGGCGCCAGTGCCGGCGTGCGCACGCAGATCGCACGCGCGAGCAGCGCGCCCGACAGGGCGTGGGTCAGCGTGTCCATGGGGCGCGAGCATGCCGCTTCGCGCGCCGGCGTGCCGGTGGCGGGTCATTCGCGGGCTCGTCATTCGTGGCGCCGGCGCTTGCGTGCACGCCCGCGCATCAGGCGGTCGAACCACGCGTTGGGCAGCACGCGCAGCAGCTTGGCGACGATCGCCATCTGCCACGGGATCACGCGGTACGACACGCCCGCGCCGATCGCGCGGTACGCGCGCTCGGCGAACTGCGCCGCGCTCAGCAGGAACGGCATCGCGTAGCGGTTGCGCGCCGTCAGCGGTGTCGCGACGAAGCCCGGCAGCAGCGTGACGACGCGCACGCCGTACGGCCGGCACTCGACGCGCAGGCTCTCGCAATACGCGACGACGCCGGCCTTGCTCGCGCAGTACGCGCCGTGACCGGGCAGGCCGCGGATCGCGGCGACGCTGGCGATGCCCACCAGCGTGCCCGCGCGGCGTTCGCGCATCGGAGCGAGGAAGGGCTGGAACGTCGCCGCGACGCCGAGCAGGTTGACCTCGAGCGTGTCGCGCATCACGTCGAGGTCTTCGCGCTCGGCGGTGTCCATGCCGACGCTGATGCCGGCGTTGGCGATCACGACGTCGGGCAGCCCCTGGCGTGCGATGCACTCGCGCGCGGCGCGCCCGATCGCGTCGAGCTGCTGCACGTCGGCGGCATAGACGGCGCAGCGCGCGGCGTCCAGACCCTGCTCGCGCGCCCACGCCTCGAGCTGCGCGCCGCGGCGCGCGACCAGCGCCAGGCGCCAGCCGGCCTGCGCGTAGCGCAGCGCGAGCGCCTGGCCGATGCCGCTCGACGCACCGGTGATGAAGACCAGCGGCGCGGTCTTCATCGCGCCAGCCGCTGCGGCTCGAGCGTCGCGCGCAGCGGGCCCGTCAGGCGCACCGTCTGCGCGCGCTGGTCGACCTCGAGGCCGGCCGCGTCGATGCGGCTGCGCCCCTGCGTCAGCGTCACCGGCTGGTCCGAGCGCAGCTGCTGGGCCTCGACGAAGGCGTGCAGGAACTCGCCGTGGAACTCGACCGGCGCGCTGCCGTCGGCCGGCGTGTAGGTCACGTGCGCGCCGCCGCGCAGCTGCACCTCGTGGCCCTTGCCGTCGGTGAGCGCCTGCCTGGCGCTGGCCAGCGTCAGGCTGCCGTCGTCGGCCAGCGCGCGCACGCGCACGTCGTCGATCTCGATCGTGTCGCCGGGGACGAAGTGGCGCAGCCTCTGGCCCTCGATGCGCACGCGCAGCCGGCCGTCGGCGTCGAAGCGCTGCAGCAGGAAGCGCTCCATCGTGTAGTCGGGCTCGCCCGACGGCGGCGCCAACTCGCGCGGCGGCTCGGGCACCGGCGTGCTGCGCACCAGCCACCAGGTGCCCAGCGCGAGCACGGCCATCAGCAGCAGCGGCAGGTACGCGCCCACCCACTCGCGCAGCCGCCAGTGCCAGGGCTGCCTCGGCAGCGCGGCGGCGGTGCGGGGCTGCGGGGACGGCAGCATCAGCGCGCGTCGAGCGTCGTCAGGTGCCCGTGCAGCAGCCGCGCGTAGTGGCCGCCGGCCATCAGCAGCAGGTCGCAGAACTCGCGCGCCGCACCGTGCCCGCCGGCGGCGGCGGTCACGTGGTGCACCACGGCGCGCACCTCGGCGTGCGCGTTCGGCGGCGCGCACGAGAAGCCGGCGCGCGCGAGCAGCGGCAGGTCGGGCCAGTCGTCGCCGATCGCGGCGACCTCGCTCCAGTCGAGCGCGAGGCGCACGCGCACCTCGTCGGCGGCGGCGAGCTTGTCGGCAGCGCCGAACACGGCGTGTTGCAGCCCGAGGTCGGCGACGCGCCGGCGCACCGCGGGCGAGTCGCGCCCGGTGACGACGACGGGCTCGATGCCGGCGCGCGCGAGCAGCTTGAGCCCGTGGCCGTCGAGCACGTGGAAGGCCTTCAGCGTCTCGCCGGCCTCGCCCACGTACAGCGTGCCGTCGGTGAGCACGCCATCGACGTCGAAGATCGCGGCCTTCATGCCCAGCCCGGGCCCCTGCGCCTTCAGCAGCAGCTCGGGCGCGAACCGCAGCGCCGTCATCAGATCACCTTCGCGCGCATCAGGTCGTTGGTGTTGAGCGCGCCGACCAGCCGCCCGTCGCCGTCGACGACCAGCACGCTCGTGATGCGGTGCTGCTCCATCAGCGCCGCCGCGTCGACGGCCAGCGCGTCGGCGGCGACGGTGCGCGGACGCGCGTGCATCACCTCGCCGGCCAGCAGCCCGCGCAGGTCGCCGCCCTTCTCGATCAGGCGGCGCAGGTCGCCGTCGGTGAAGATGCCCTGCACGCGGTCGTCGTCGTCGACGACGGCGGCAAAGCCCAGCCCCTTGCGCGACATCTCGTGCAGCAGGTCGGTGAACGGGGTGTCGGGGCGCACGCGCGGCAGCGCGTCGCCGGTGCGCATCAGGTCGCCGACATGCACGAGCAGCCGCCGGCCGAGCGCGCCGCCGGGGTGCGAGCGTGCGAAGTCGTCCTCCTTGAAGCCGCGCGCGTCGAGCAGCGCCACCGCCAGCGCGTCGCCGAGCGCGATCTGCGCCGTCGTGCTCGCGGTGGGCGCCAGGTTCAGCGGGCAGGCCTCCTGCTCGACCGCGCTCGACAGCACGATGCTCGCGTGGCGCGCCAGCGTCGAGTCGGCGCGGCCCGTCATCGCGATCAGCGTCACGCCCTGACGGTGCAGCAGCGGCACGATGACGTTGAGCTCGTCGCTCTCGCCCGAGTTGGAGATCGCCAGCACGACGTCGTGCGGCGTGACCATGCCGAGGTCGCCGTGGCTGGCCTCGGCCGGGTGGACGAACATCGCCGGCGTGCCGGTGGAGGCCAGCGTCGCGGCGATCTTGCGCCCGACGTGGCCGCTCTTGCCCATGCCCATCACGACGACGCGCCCGCGGCAGGCCAGCATCGCCTGCACCGCCTGCACGAACGGCGGTCCCAGCCTCGCCTTGACGCCGGCCAGCGCGGCGGCCTCGATGTCGAGCGTGCGCGCGGCCAGCTGCAGCACGCGGGTGGCGTCGACGGTGGGGGCGGTGGGCATGGTGCGGGGGCGGCCGCAAGGCGACGCGGCGCTCACTTACGATCGCGGCATTCTAGGTGTCGCCCCATGCCGGCGGCACCGACGCGCATCGCATGGCCACCACGCTCGACCTCGTGTTGCTGTACCTCGTCGCCGCCGTGGCCGGGGTCGTCGTCTGCCGCTCGCTGAAGCTGCCGCCGATGCTCGGCTACCTGGTGGTCGGCGTCGTCATCGGCCCCAACGCGCTGGCGCTGGCCAAGGACTCGGCCGGCGTGCGCTACCTCGCCGAGTTCGGCGTCGTGTTCCTGATGTTCGTCATCGGGCTCGAGTTCAACCTGCCCAAGCTGCGCAGCATGCGCACGCTGGTGTTCGGGCTGGGCATGAGCCAGGTCGTGCTGACGATACTGGGCACGCTCGCCGGCCACGTGCTGCTGTGGTGGATCTACTCGTTCACCACCACGCCGTGGCAGCTCGGCTGGCAGGGCGCCGTCGTGCTCGGCGGCGCGATGGCGATGTCGAGCACCGCCATCGTCGCCAAGCTGCTCGCCGAGCGGCTCGAGCTCGAGAGCGAACACGGCCGCCGCGTGATGGGCGTGCTGCTGTTCCAGGACCTCGCCGTCGTGCCGCTGCTCGTGCTGATCCCGGCGCTCAACGCCGAGCCCGAGCGGCTGGTGATGGCGATCGGCCTGGCGGTGCTCAAGGCCGGCGCGCTGCTCGCGCTGCTGCTGACCGGCGGCCAGAAGGTCATGCGCTGGTGGCTCACGCTGGTGGCGCGGCGCAAGAGCGAGGAGCTGTTCATCCTCAACCTGCTGCTGATCACGCTGGGCTTGGCGTGGCTGACCGAGCACGCCGGGCTGAGCCTGGCACTCGGCGCGTTCGTCGCCGGCATGCTGGTGGCCGAGACCGAATACAAGCACCAGGTCGAGACCGACATCCGCCCGTTCCACGACGTGCTGCTCGGGCTGTTCTTCATCACGATCGGCATGAAGCTCGACTGGCGTCCGGTGCTCGACCAGTGGGGCCTCGTGCTGCTGCTGACGACGCTGCCGGTGCTGGCCAAGGCGGCGCTGGTGGCCGCGCTGGCGTGGCTGTTCCGCGCGCCGCCCGGCGTCGCGCTGCGCACGGGGCTGTACCTGGCGCAGGCCGGCGAGTTCGGCTTCGTGCTGCTGACGCTCGGCGCCGACCAGCGGCTGATCGACCCGCAGTGGGTCAGCCCGGTGCTGGCGAGCATGGTGCTGTCGATGCTGGCCACGCCGTTCATCGTGATGTGGGCCGACCGCATCGTGATGCGGCTCGTCGGCTCCGAATGGCTGATGCAGTCGGTGCAGCTGACCAGCATCGCGAAGAAGGCGATCCAGACCGAGGCGCACGTGATCATCTGCGGCTACGGGCGCAGCGGGCAGAACCTGGCGCGGCTGCTCGACAAGGAGGGCATCCCCTACATGGCGCTCGACCTCGACCCCGACCGCGTGCGCCAAGCTGCTGCCGCCGGCCACAGCGTCGTCTTCGGCGACGCGGCCAAGCTGCGCAGCCTGATGGCCGCGGGCCTCGCGCGCGCGAGTGCGGTGGTCGTCAGCTACCACGACACGCCGTCGGCGCTGCGCATCCTCGCGCTGGTGCGCGAGCACGCACCGCACGTGCCGGTGCTGGTGCGCACGATCGACGACAGCGACCTCGAGACGCTGCGCGCCGCCGGCGCGACCGAGGTGGTGCCCGAAGCGATCGAGGGCTCGCTGATGCTGGCCAGCCACACACTGGCGCTGGTGGGCGTGCCGATGCGCCGCGTGATCCGCCTCGCGCGCGACGCGCGCGACGCGCGCTACAGCCTGCTGCGCGGCTACTTCCACGGCGCCGACGACGACACCGTCGACGAGCTGCAGCAGCCGCGGCTGCACACGCTGAACCTGCCCGCCGCCGCGGCGAGCCTCGGGCGCCGCATCGGCGAACTCGCGCTCGAGGCGATCGGCGTGCAGGTGGTTTCGGTGCGGCTGGCGTCGGGCCAGGTCGTCGCCGCCGACGACGGCCACGTCCTCGGCGCCGGCGACACGCTGGTGCTCGCCGGCCGCCCCGAGACGCTGGCGCTGGCCGAGCAGAAACTGCTGCGCGGCTGAGGGCGCGCCGGCGGCGTGCAGCGCCGATCACGCCAGCCCGGCCGGGGCGTGCAACGGGGCCCGCCGGTACAATCAGTGCCTCACGCGCCCGTAGCTCAGCTGGATAGAGTACTGCCCTCCGAAGGCAGGGGTCGGACGTTCGAACCGTCTCGGGCGCGCCAAGCCAATCTCGCCACACGTCGTGCGACGCCTGCCGCCGCGTCGCCGGCGTGTCAGTCGCCATGACCACCCGCCCCCTCGACCTCGCGCTGCAAGGCGGCGGCTCGCATGGCGCGTTCACGTGGGGCGTGCTCGACCGGCTGCTCGACGACGAGCGCATCCGCATCGCCGCCGTCAGCGGCACCAGCGCCGGCGCGATGAACGCGGTGGCGCTGGCCGCGGGCTGGGTGGCCGACGGGCGGCGCGGCGCGCGCGAGTCGCTGCGCCGCTTCTGGGCACGCGTGGCCGAGGGCATGCACCTCGCGCGCTGGGCCGAGGGCTGGATGGGCGCCAACCCGGCGGCGATGCTCGCCGCGCCGCCGCCGCTGCATGCGGCGTGGGAGATGGCCAGCCGCTGGTTCGCGCCGGTGGCCGCGGCCGACGACGGCAACCCGCTGCGCGCCGTGCTGGCCGACACGGTGGACTTCGACGCGGTGCGCCGCTGCCGCGACATCCAGCTGTTCGTCGGCGCGACGCACGTGCAGACCGGGCGGCTGCGCGTCTTCCGCGGGCCGGAGCTCACGGCCGACGCGGTGCTCGCGTCGGCGTGCCTGCCGATGCTGTTCCCGTCGGTCGTCATCGACGGCGAGGCGTACTGGGACGGCGGCTACATGGGCAACCCGCCGCTGCTGCCGCTGCTGGCCGAGTCGCCGACGCTGGACCTGATGCTGGTGCAGGTGCACCCCGAGCGGCGCAAGGCGCTGCCCGAGGGGCCGGCCGCGATCCTCGACCGCGTCAACGAGATCACGTTCCACGGCAGCCTCGTCAAGGAGCTGCGCTCGCTGGCGATCCTGCGTCGGCTGATGCACGACGAGGGCGTGGCCGGCGCGCAGTGCCGCTCGCCGCTGTTCCGCAAGGCCGACGCGCTGCGGCTGCACCGCATCGAGGGCGGCGAGCGGCTCGACGGGCTCGACGCGCCGCAGCCGTTCGAGTCGCCGTGGCAGCACCTGCTGGCGCTGCACCGCCAGGGCCATGCCGCGGCCGACGAGTGGCTGCGCGAGCGCTTCACGCACCTGGGCCGGCACGCGACGGTGGACCTGCTCGCCGAGTACCTGCACCCCGACGAGCTCGGCGCCGACGGCGGCGCCGGCGGCAAGGGCGACGTCAGCGCCCGCCGCTGACGTCGACGACGGCGCCGGTCACGTAGGTGGCGTCGTCGCCGAGCAGCCAGACGATGGCCGCGGCCACCTCGTCGGCGCTGCCGGCGCGCTGCATCGGCACGCTGGGCGCGAGTTCGCGCGCACGGTCGGGCTGGCCGCCGCTGGCGTGGATCCCGGTGTCGATGATGCCGGGGCGCACCGCGTTGACGCGGATGCCCTCGGCGGCCACCTCGAGCGAGAGGCCCTTCGTGAAGGTGTCGATCGCGGCCTTGCTCGCCGCGTAGTCGACGTACTGGTTCGGCGAGCCCAGCCGCGACGCCGCGCTGCCGACGTTGACGATCGCGCCGCCCGCGCCGCCGTGGCGCGTGCTCATGCGCCGCACGGCCTCGCGCGCGCACAGGAACGGGCCGACGACGTTGGTCGTGAACATGCGCTGCAGGCGCGCCTCGCTCATCTGCTCGACGCGCTGCGCGACGTCGACGACGCCGGCGTTGTTGACCAGCCCGTGCAGCGCGCCGAACTCACGGTCGGCGGCGTCGAACAGCGCCAAGACGCCGGCCTCGGTGGCCACGTCGGCGATCACGACGAGCGCGCGGCGGCCGGCGGCGCGCACGTCGGCAGCGACGGCCTCGGCCGCGGCGGCGTCGCGCCGCGCGTTGACGACGACGTCCCATCCGGCACGCGCGGCACGGCGCGCGGTGGCCGCGCCGATGCCGCGGCCGGCACCGGTGACGATCAGGACGCGGGGGGCCAGGGCGTTCATCGTGCGAGCATAGCCCCGGGGCGGCCCCGAGGCTCGCGCATGCGGGCCTTCGGTACAGTCACGGGCTCGCGCCGTACGCGCAACCCGACACCCGCAAGGAGACCCGCATGCTGCATCGTCGTCACGTCCTCATTGCCGGTGCCGCGACGCTGGCCGCGCCGGCCGTGCTGCGCGCGCAGGCACTCGAGAAGCCCAAGGCGACGATCGCAGTCGGCGGCAAGAACCTGCTCTATTACCTGCCGCTGACGGTGGCCGAGCAGCTCGGCTACTTCAAGGACGAGGGGCTGGACATCAGCATCGTCGACTTCGCCGGCGGCGCGCGCGCGCTGCAGGCGGTCGTGGGCGGCAGCGCCGACGTCGTCTCGGGCGCGTTCGAGCACACCGTCAACATGCAGGCCAAGGGCCAGTTCATGCGCGCCTTCGTGCTGCAGGGGCTGGCGCCGCAGATCGTGCTCGGCGTCAACCCGAAGACGATGGCCGACTTCAAGACGATCGCCGACCTCAAGGGCAAGAAGATCGGCGTCACCGCGCCGGGCAGCTCGACCAACGTGATGGTCAACTTCCTGCTCGCGAGGGCGGGGCTCAAGCCTAGCGACGTGGCCATCATCGGCGTCGGCGCGAGCCAGGGCGCGGTCGCGGCGATGACCAGCGGCCAGATCGACGCCATCAGCAACCTCGACCCGGTGATCACGCTGCTGCAGCGCGGCGGCAACCTGAAGATCGTCTCCGACACGCGCGACCCGAAGGAGGCCGAGCGCGTGTTCGGCGGGCCGATGCCCGCCGGCTGCCTGTACGCGCCGCAGGCCTTCCTCGACAAGAACCCGAACACGGCACAGGCGATGGCCAACGCGATCGTGCGCGCCGACAAGTGGATCCAGCAGGCCGGCCCCGGCGACATCATCAAGGTGGTGCCCGAGAGCTACCTGCTCGGCGACCGCGCGGTCTACATCGACGCCTTCCTCGCCGCGAAGAAGGCGCTGTCGCCCGACGGCACGATCCCCGACAAGGGCCCCGACACCGCGCTGCGCGCGCTGGCCAGCGTCGACCCGAAGATCGGCGAGGCCAAGCTCGACCTGAAGGCCGTCTACACGAACGACTTCGTCAGGAAGGCCAACGCGAAGTACCCGAAGGGCTGAATCGGCCGCGGGCGGGAGCCGACGTGAGCGTGCTGATCTCGCCGCCGGCGCTCGAGCTCGCCGGCGTGTCGTGCACCTTCGTCAGCAAGGACGACCCCGGCCAGCGCTACACCGCCGTGGCCGACGTCGACCTGACGGTGGGCGCGGGCGAGTTCGTCAGCGTCGTCGGCCCCACCGGCTGCGGCAAAAGCACGCTGCTCAACGTCGCCGCCGGGCTGCTCGCGCCGAGCACCGGCAGCGTCAAGGTGTTCGGCCAGCGGCTCGATGACCGCGTGGCGTTTCCCGACGGCATCAACACGCGCGCCGGCTATATGTTCCAGGCCGACAGCCTGATGCCGTGGCGCACGGCGCTCGGCAACGTGATGGCCGGCCTCGAGTTCCGCGGCGCCCCCGACGCGAAGGCCATCGCCGAGGACTGGCTGCGCCGCGTCGGCCTCGGCGGCTTCGGCGACCGCTACCCGCACCAGCTCTCGGGTGGCATGCGCAAGCGCACGAGCCTGGCGCAGACGCTGGCGCTCGACCCCGACATCATCCTGATGGACGAGCCGTTCTCGGCGCTCGACATCCAGACGCGCCAGCTGATGGAAAACGAGGTGCTCGCGCTGTGGGCCGGCGACGGCGGCGAGCGCCGGGCCGCCCCAGGCGCGCCGCCGCCCCCCGCGGGGGGCGGCCGCGCAGCGGCCGGGGGCTCACGCGCTCGGAAGGCCGTCTTGTTTATCACGCACGACCTCGACGAGGCGATCGCGATGAGCGACCGCGTCGTCGTGATGTCGGCGGGGCCCGCGTCGCGGCCGATCGGCGAGTTCGCGATCGACATCCCGCGCCCGCGCGACGTCGCCGAGGTCAAGGTCACGCCGCGGTTCCTCGAGCTGCACGCCGCGATATGGGCCGTGCTGCGCGAGGAGGTGCTCAAGGGTTACGAACAGCAGCTGAAGAAGGCGGCCTGAGCCGCCCGCGACCGCCGCGCCATGTGGAAGCACCTCCAGCCGACCCCGAAGACGCTGCGCCTGTGGCAGGTGGGCCTGCTCGCGGCGGTGTTCGCGTTCTGGCACCTCATGACGACGCCGGGGCTGGTGCCGCCGTTCATGTTCGAGAACGATCGGCAGGCGGCGTTCTTCTTCGGCGAGCCGCTCAAGATCTTCGCGCGCATCTGGGCCTGGTTCGTCACCGACGCCGACATCTACCGCCACCTGTGGGTCACGCTGGTCGAGACGCTGCTGGCGTTCGGCATCGGCGCCGTCACCGGGCTGGCGGCTGGGCTTTGGCTGGCGCTCAGCCCGATGGCCAGCGCGATCCTCGAGCCCTACATCAAGGCCGCCAACTCGATGCCACGCATCATCCTGGCGCCGATCTTCGCCGTGTGGTTCGGGCTGGGCATCGCGAGCAAGGTCGCACTCGGCGTCACGCTGGTGTTCTTCATCGTGTTCTTCAACGTCTACCAGGGCGTCAGGGAAGTGAGCCCGGTGGTGCTGGCCAACGCGCGCATGCTGGGTGCGACGCGCAAGCAGCTGCTGCGTCACGTCTACCTGCCGAGCGCGACGAGCTGGGTGTTCAGCTCGCTGCACACGTCGGTGGGCCTGGCCTTCGTCGGCGCGGTGGTCGGCGAGTACCTCGGCAGCTCGCAGGGCGTGGGCTACCTGATCCTGCAGGCCGAGGGCACGTTCGACATCAACACCGTGATGGCCGGCATCCTCGTGCTCACCGCGTTCGCGCTCGTGCTCGACGCGCTGGTCGGGCGCATCGAACGGCGGTTGATGAAGTGGCAGCCGAAGACGGGCGAGACCGAGAAGCTGTAGGCTGTGCGCCTGAAGGTGCCATCATGCCCGTCGCCCGCCGAACCCTGCTCGCCGCCGCCGGCGCGGCCGCGGTGCCTTTGCGGCTGAGCGCGCAGGCCGCGCCACCGTCGGCGGCCGAGGTCGCCGCGCGCGAAAAGGCCGCGCCGCCGCTGCCCGCCGTCGGCACCGCGCTCGCGGTGCCGGCGGTCGACTTGCTCGACGGCACGCGCTTCGAGCCCGAGCAGGTGCGCGGCCGCGTGCTGGTGCTGTACTGGTGGGCCAGCTGGTGCCCGTTTTGCGCGCTCGTGACGCCGCACGTCGCCAAGCTGTGGCACGCGCAGCGCTCGCGGGGTCTCGCGATGCTGACGCTGTCGATCGACCGCAAGGCCGACGACGCGCGCGCGTACCTGCGCAAGCACGGCTATGACTTCCCGACGGCGCTGGTGACGCCCGAGTTCCACAAGGCGCTGCCCAAGCCGAAGGGCCTGCCGATCACGATCGTGCTCGGCCGCGACGGCAAGGTCGTGCAGGCCGAGTCCGGGCAGCTGTTCCCCGAGGACGTCGAGGCGCTGGCGCGGCACCTCGGCTGACGCCGCGTCAGGTCAGCCGGTACACGTCGAGGATCACGCGCCGCGCCTCGCGCTGGCCGACGGCGATCGCGATCGTCTTGTTCAGGTGCAGCCACGCCGGATGACCGGTGGTGAAGCGCATCACGGTGCGGAACACGTACTCGTCGGGCCGCACCGCCTCGCCGGCGGCCAGGCGTGCCATGACCTCGGGCGGGCCGTGGCGCAGGCCGGTGCTCTGCACCTCGACCAGCGCGCCGTCGGCAAGCCGCAGCACGTAGTGCGCGGCGATGTCGAGCGCACCGTCGGCGCGCGCGACCTGCCAGTCGGCGCCGCCTTCGACGATCGTGCCGTTGAGCTCCGGACCCTCGACGGTGCCGCCGCCCAGCGGCACGACGCGCCGCTCGCCGTAGGGGCCGGCGCCGAGGCTGACGAGCGCGTCGACGTCGCAGGTGATGCGCGCCATCGGCACCAGCGACGGCGGCGGGGGCAGCGTGGCGCTCACTTCGCGGTCGGCATCGTGAACTCGGCGCCTTTGCCGATCGACGCCGCCCAGCGCTGCATCACGCTCTTTTGCTTGGTGTAGAAGCGCACGCCTTCCTCGCCGTAGGCGTGCATGTCGCCGAACAGGCTCTTCTTCCAGCCGCCGAAGCCATGCCACGCCATCGGCACCGGGATCGGCACGTTGACGCCGACCATGCCCGCCTGCACGCGGCGTGCGAACTCGCGCGCGACGTTGCCGTCGCTCGTGAACACCGCGACACCGTTGCCGTACTCGTGGTCGTTGACGAGCTGCAGCGCCTCGGCGAAGTCCTTCGCGCGCACGCACGACAGCACCGGGCCGAAGATCTCTTCCTTGTAGATGCGCATCGCCGGCGTCACGTGGTCGAACAGCGTGCCGCCGGTGAAGAAGCCGCCCTCGTGCCCCGGCACCTTCAGTCCGCGGCCGTCGACGACGAGCGTCGCACCCTCTTTCACGCCGAGCTCGATGTAGCCCTCGATGCGCTCGAGCGCCTGACGGGTGACGATGGGCCCCATCTCGGCGTCGAGCTCCATGCCGTTCTTGACCTTCAGCGCCTTCGCGCGCTCGGCGAGCTTCGGCATGATGCGCTCGCCCACGTCGCCGACCAGCACCGCGACGCTGATCGCCATGCAGCGCTCGCCGGCCGAGCCGTAGGCGCTGCCGATGAGTGCGTCGACGGCCTGGTCGAGGTCGGCGTCGGGCATCACGACCATGTGGTTCTTCGCGCCGCCGAGCGCCTGCACGCGCTTGCCGTGGCGTGCGCCGGTTTCGTAGATGTACTGCGCGATCGGCGTCGAGCCGACGAACGACACCGCCTTCACGTCGGGGTGCTCGAGCAGCGCGTCGACGACGACCTTGTCGCCCTGTACGACATTGAACACGCCGTCAGGCAGCCCGGCCTGCTGCAGCAGCTCGGCCATGAACAGGCTCGGGCTCGGGTCGCGCTCGCTGGGCTTGAGGATGAACGCGTTGCCGCACGCCAGCGCGAGCGGGAACATCCACATCGGCACCATGCACGGGAAGTTGAACGGCGTGATGCCGGCCACCACACCCAGCGGCTGGCGCAGCGTCCAGTTGTCGATGCCGGTCGAGACCTGGTCGGTGTAGTCGCCCTTGAGCAGCTGCGGCGCGCCGCAGGCGAACTCTACGATCTCGATGCCGCGCGTGACCTCGCCCTGCGCGTCGGTGAACACCTTGCCGTGTTCGGCGGTGATCATCGCCGCCAGCGTGTCGCGGTGCTGGTTGAGCAGCGCGAGGAAGGCGTTGAGCACGCGCGCACGCCGGATCGGCGGCGTGTCGGCCCAGGCCGGGAACGCGGCCTGCGCCGCGGCGACGGCGGCGCGCACGTCGTCGGCGTCGCCGAGCAGCACCTGGCGCGCGACGCGGCCGGTGGCGGGGTTGAACACATCCTGGCGGCGCGCGGCGCGGCCGGGCACGGTGCGGCCACCGATCCAGTGACCGACGTCGGAGGTGGCGGTGAAGGCTTCGGGGGCACCCATGGCGGCTGGCTCTCGCTGACTCGTTCGATACGGAGGAGTTGGCAGTCTAGACCGAAGGCGGGCCGGGCACCCGGCGCGGCCCATCGCCGCTGCGGGTCCGGCAAAAAAAGAGCCCGCCGGGAGGGCGGGCTGTCAAGTCCTCGGGTGAGGACGTCGTTGGGACCGGAGCTCGGCCGCCGCGCGTGCGGCGGCACACGAAACGTGACGCAATGTAAGGGCCGACGAGCCGTCCCAGCCACCCCGCGAGCACGGGTAGCCGCCGAACGGCAGCTGTCGCCCGCCGGGCGGCACGCTGCACCGACAATGTGGCGATGGACGCCCCACCGTTGTCCGATGCCGAGATCGACGAGCTGCAACGCCGGCTCGACGCGCTGCCGCCGCCGCTCGAGCCGCTGGACGTGACGATGCTCGACGGCTACCTCGCCGGCGTGCTGCTGCAGCCGCGGCCGGTGCCCGCCGCGCAGTGGCTGCGCTTCGTGCACGACAGCGAGGGACGCGAGCCGCCGCAAGGCCTGTCGCTCGAGCGAGTGCACACTCTGGTGCGGCGCCGACACGCCGAACTCGACCGCGCGATCGCGCGGCGCAACTGGTTCGACCCGTGGGTCTACGAGCTCGACGACGACGCGACGCCGTCGCAGACGGTGCTGCCGTGGGTCGCCGGTTTCGCATTGGCGATGGCTCACTTCCCGGCGTTGATGGCGCTCGACGGCGCGGCGCTGACCGAGCCGCTGGCCGTGCTGTATCAGCACCTCGACCCCGATGACCTCGAAGACGCCGACGAGCTGCTCGCCGAGATCGAGACGCTCGAGCCGCCGCGCGACCTCGCCGAGGCGGTCGAGGGGCTGGTCAACAGCACGCTGCGGCTGGCCGACGTGTCGCGCCCGCGTTCCGAGCCGCGCCGGCCTGCCGCGAAGCGCACCCGCCGGCGCTGAGTACCACTCAGGCGGCCACCGGCACCGCCCGGCGCGTGCGCGCCGGCACGTCGCCGCAGAAGCCGAACGCGACATCGGGCCGCTTGCCGCTCATCAGCAGCGCCAGCGCCCGGCCCGAGCCGGCGCCGTGCGTCCAGCCGAGCGTGCCGTGCCCGGTGTTGAGCCACAGGTTGGCGATGCGGCTGCGGCCGATGTAGGGGATGTTGGTCGGCGTGCTCGGCCGCAGGCCGGCCCAGAAGCGCGGCGCGCTCGTGTCGGCGACGCCGGGGAACAGCTCGTCGTAGCGCCTGACGAGCGCCTGGCAGCGCACGCGCGCGGTCGGGCTGTCGAGCGAGGTGTCGTAGCCGGCCATTTCGGCGGTGCCCGCGATGCGCACCTCGTCGCCCAGGCGCGAGATTGCGACCTTGCGCGAGTCGTCGAGCAGGCTCACGGTGCTCGCGCGGTCGGGGTGCTTGAGCCGCAGCGTCGCCGAGTAGCCCTTGGCCGGGTAGACGTTCAGGCACTCGCCAAGCGGGCGCAGCAGCGGCGCGGTGAACGACCCCATCGCGGCGACGTAGTGGTCGGCGGTGAGCGTGCGCACACGTCGCGTCGCGCGGTCGCGCACGCGCACGCCGGCGACGCGGCCGCCGGACGGCTCGAAGCCGAGCACGTCGTGGCCGTAGAGGAAGGTCGCGCCACGCTGCGCGCACAGCCGCGCAAGCTGTTGCGTGAACACGCGCGCGTCGCCGCTCTCGTCGCTCGGCGTGTAGGTGCCGCCGGCGATGCGCGCGCCGAAGGCGGCCAGCGCCGGTTCGACCTTCAGCACCTCGTCGCGCGTGAGCACGCGGCGGTCGACGCCGTGGCGGCGCATCAGCTCGGCGGCGGCGGCGCCGGCGTCGAATTCGGCCGGCGTCGAGAAGAAGTGCAGGATGCCGCGCTCGAGGCGGTGGTACTCGATGCCGGTGCGCGCGACCAGCGCCTTCAGTGCCTCGTGGCTGTAGCGGCCGAGCGCGACGAGCTGCGCGACGTTGCGCTCGAACGCGGCGTCGGTGCACTGCGTGAGGAAGCTCAGCCCCCAGCGCCACTGGTGCGGGTCGAGCCGCGGGCGGAACAGCAGCGGCGAGTCGTCGCGCAACAGCCACTTCGCGACTCTCAGCGGCGCCTCGGCGTTCGCCCACGGTTCGCAGAAGCTCACCGAGATCTGCGCGCCGTTGGCGAAGCTGGTCTCGAGCGCGGCGTCGTCCTGGCGGTCGACGACGGTCACCTCGTGCCCTTCGTCGAGCAGGTGCCAGGCGGTGCTGACGCCGATGATGCCGGCGCCGAGGACGATCACTTTCATCGCGGGCTCCAATGGTCGCGTGGACGCCGATTCTGGGAGGGGCCGCCGGAGAATTTTCATTTATTCATGAATATCACTTTGTATTAGCATCGCTAATGTGCGCGACATCGACCCGGCCAGCCTCGACTGCCTCGCGGCGCTGGCCGACGAGGGCAGCTTCGACAAGGCGGCGGCGCGGCTGGCGATCACGCAGTCGGCGGTGTCGCAGCGGCTGCGCGCGCTCGAGGCGCAGGTCGGGCAACCGCTGGTCGTGCGCTCGCGCCCGCTGGCGCTGACCGCGGCCGGCAAGGTGCTGCTGCGCTTCGCGCGGCAGTGGCACGCGCTGCGCGCCGACATGGCGCGTGAACTGGGTGCCGCCGCGGCCGGTGCGCGGCTGCCGATCGCCGTCAACGCCGACAGCCTCGCGACCTGGGTGCTGCCGGCGCTCGACGACGTCGTGCAGGCCGGGCTGCGCGAGGGGTACGGCCTCGAACTCGTCGTCGACGACCAGGACTTCACGCACGAGTGGCTGCGTCAGGGGGCGGTGCTCGGCTGCGTGACGACGGTCAGCGAGGCGCTGCGCGGTTGCGCGCTGCGGCCGCTGGGCGTGATGCACTACACCGCGGTCGCGAGCCCCGCGTTCGTGCGCGCGCACCTGCCGCGCGGCCTCGCGCGCGACAACTTCGCGCGCGTGCCGTTCCTCGTCTTCAACCGCAAGGACGACATGCAAGCGCAGTGGGTATCGCGCGCGTTCGGCGTCGCGGCGCCGCGGCTGCAGGAGCGCTACGTGCCGTCGAGCGAGGCCTACGTGTGCGCCGCCGTGATGGGCTGGGGTGTGGGCGTCGCGCCATGGATCCAGGTGCGCGACGCCGTCGCGCGCGGCGCGCTGGTGGCGATCGCGCCGGCCGTCACGGTGCCGGTGGCGCTGTACTGGCACCAGTGGCAGTTCGGCGCGGCCGATGCGGCCGGCGCACCGAGCCTGCTCGATCGCATCGGCACGGCGCTCGAGCGCGGCGCGCTGGCGGCGCTCGGCGCGGCAGGGTCAGTCCCTGGAGCCGGCACGGCCTGAACCGCGCGGCGACGCCGGCACCACGGGCGTGGCGGGTGCCGCGTCGGGCGCCAGTGGCACCGGGCGACCGAGCACCAGCGGCACCAGGCCGTCGCGCGTCGCACCCGCACCGCCGAGCGCGAGCCATAGCGCGCTCGCCACCGCCGCGGCGACGGTCAGCCAGGTCAGCGTGGTGAGCGCGCGGCGGCCCATTGGTCGTGCAGCAGGGTGAAGGCGAGGGGGCGATGCACGGTGCGTGCCGGCTGCGCACGCGGGCGGCTTGTGCGATTGGCACGACATCGCGCGACCCGCGGCACTGCGTCGCGTGAACTGTGGCGCAGCCGGCGCCCTGATCCGGCCGCCGAAACGCCACGTTACGCCTGACACTTCACGGCAAGGATCCACCCGTTTCCGCGCAAGGAGGCCCCGATGCCGCAGCCGACCCCGAGCACCGCCTGGTGGCAGAAGCTGCGCGCACGGCGCGCGGCGCCCGGCGTCCCCGATGCCGCCGAGATGGGGACGGCCTTCGGGCTCGAGATGACCCTGCCGCCGCTGGCGACGGAACCGGTGCGCCCGGCCCCCGCGCCGCGGCGCGCGTGGTGGGCGCGCGCCCGCCGGCGCTGATTGGCCGAAGACGCGGCAGTCGCTGCACAGACTCCGCGTCTGAATCGGCACGCGCAAGGTCGCATTGTGACCTCACCGGTTACAATCGCGCGATGGCTCGGGTGTCATTCCGGCAGCAGATGCTGCAAGCGCGCGAAGACGCGATCGTCGCGGCCGTCAATCGGCTGCTGGCCGAGAAAGGTTTCGAGGCGATGACGGTCGACGAGGTCGCGGCCGAAGTCGGCATCGCCAAGGCCAGCCTGTACAAGCACTTCCCGTCGAAGGAGGAGCTCGCCGCAGCGGCGATGGTGCGCGTGCTGCACCGCGCGCGGGCGTTCCTCGACAGCGACGCGGTGCGTGCGCTGCCGAAAGCGGCCGACCGCCTGCGCGCGATCACGCGCTGGGCGATGCAGTTGCAGCTGGCCGGCGAGATGCCGTCGCTGCCGGCACAGAACTCGACGCTGCGCACCGCGCTGCTGCAGCACCGCGAGTACCTCGACAGCCTGAGCGACGTCAGCGAGCGCATCGGCGAGACGATCGTGCAGGCCCAGCGCGACGGCGACATCGACCCGCGGCTGCCGCCCGAGGTCGTGCTCTACACGCTGTACGCGCGCGCGTGCGATCCGGTCGTCTCGCTGCTCAAGAGCACCGGCCAGTACGACGACGAGCGCATCGTCGAGCTCGTCCTGAGCACCTGCTTCGACGGCTTGAACGCGCGCTGAGTGCGCCGGCGCGCACGCCGGCGCACGTGCACGCCCTCAGCGCACCAGCAGCACCGGCGTCTTGCAGTTGGCCAGCACCTTTGTCGCGACCGAACCCATCACCAGGTTCGCGATCGTGCCGTGGCCGTGCGAACCCATCATCAGCAGGTCGAAGCGGCCCTTCTCGGCCATCGCGGCGATCGTGTCGGCCGCGTGGCCGACCTTGTAGACGAACGTCGCTTCGATGCCCTGCTTCTTGAAGAAGGCGCGGATCGGCCGGAACACCTTCTCGGCTTCTTCCTCGTAGTACGACTTCAGCACGTCGCGGTCGAGGACGGCGGCCGCACGCGGCGGCACCGCGGGCACGGTGTGGATCAGCGTGTACTGCTGCGTCGGTCCGAGCCATTCGTCGTGCGCGGCCAGGTAGGCGAGCATGCGCTTCGTGTACGGGCTGCCGTCGACGGCGACCAGGATCTTCATGGCGTGGGCTCCTCGCTGAGTGGTTCGGGGGACTTCTGCGGCGGCCCGCAGTGTGACACGGCGCCGCACCGGTGGGGCGCTGCCGCGTGCCGGTCAGGCGAGGTCGATCAGCCGCTGCCCGTCGAAGTCCTCGCACTCGCCCTTGACGCCAATGCCGCGGGCATTCGACACGACGCGCGTCGGCGCCGCGTCGGCGTGCGTGACGAGGTAGTCGAAGCGCCGGTGCACGTGCCCGTGGATCCACAGGTCGACGCCGCGCATCAGGGCGTCGTCGGCGTTGCAGAAGCTCGCCGTCGACGGCTGCATGCCGTAGCGCGGGTCGAGGCTGCGCAGGCTCGGCGCGAAGTGCGTGACGACGACGGTGCGCTCGCCCGGCTGCGGCGGCTCGGCCAGTGCGTACGCGAGCCAGCGCCGGCACGCGAGCGCCTCACGGCGCACCGCCGTCGCGTCGAACAGCGCGCCGTGCCGGCGCGCACGCATCACGTTGGCGAAGTAGGTCGCGGCGCGCACGCAGCGCTCGCGCTCCTTCGGGCCGAAGACGTCGAAATCGCTCCAGCGCACCGTGGCGAGCAGGCGCAGCCGCGTGCCGTCGGGCGCGGTCCAGCGCCAGGTCTCGCGCTCGACCAGCGTCAGGCCGAGGGCGGCGCAGCGCTCGCGCAGCGCCGGCCACGCCGTCTCGAGGTCGCGGCCGTCGAACTCGTGGTTGCCGGCGACGACGACGACCGGCACCGGCCAGCCGGCGAAGCGCTCGTGGCCGAGCCAGGTGCTGTCGATGTCGCCGGCCAGCACCAGCAAGTCGGCGCCCGGCGCCGGCTGCGGGTCGAAGGCTTCGCTCTCGAGGTGCAGGTCCGACAGCAGCTGGATGCGCATCGCGCGCAGCCGGGCGCGCGCCCGGCCTCAGAGGCTGAGAGGCAATTGATCGCCGCAGACGCCCGTCGGGTTGGCGTCAGGGCCAGAGGAACGAACGTCACGCGGCGCTGCTGCGCGGGT
>NZ_QOAZ01000041.1 GCF_003574675.1 Azohydromonas sediminis | reverse complement strand
GGCCCTCGAGGCCGTAGAACGCGCCAAAACGCTCGGTTTCGCCCCGCGTACGGCGATCCCGCCGTGGCGCGGGTACTTGTTCAGCGTTTCCCTAGGACGGCGCGAACGTTCGCGGCATGGCGATCGACGGCCGCATCGGCCGTTGACGCCGAGGCCCGGCACCCGGCGTGACAGAATCCGAATCCAATTTCCAACGAACCGGACGATGGACAACGAACAGATCAACGCGATCGGCACGCTGCTGGCCGATCTGAGCGAACGCACCGAGCAGCTTCGGGGGTATCTTTGACTACGAGCGCAAGGCTCTGCGGCTGAAGGAAGTCAACGCCGCGCTCGAGAACCCCGCGATCTGGAACGAGCCCAAGCGCGCGCAAGAGCTCGGCCGCGAGAAGAAGTCGCTCGAGACCGTGGTCGAGACGATCGACCACCTGACGCGCAACCTCGCCGACAGCCGCGAGCTCTACGAGATGAGCAAGGCCGAGGGCGACGAGGACGCGCTGGCGTCGATCGCCGCCGACGCCGAGAAGCTGCGCGAGCAGATCGAGGCGCTCGAGTTCCGCCGCATGTTCAACAACCCGGCGGACCCCGGCAACTGCTTCATCGACATCCAGGCCGGCGCCGGCGGCACCGAGGCGATGGACTGGGCGCAGATGCTGCTGCGCCAGTACCTGAAGTACTGCGAGCGCAAGGGCTTCAAGGCCGAGGTGCTCGAGGAGACGCCGGGCGACGTGGCCGGCATCCGCAGCGCGACGATCAAGGTCGAGGGCGACTACGCCTACGGCCACCTGCGCACCGAGACCGGCGTGCACCGGCTGGTGCGCAAGAGCCCGTTCGACAGCGCGGGCGGGCGCCACACCAGCTTCGCGAGCCTGTTCGTCTACCCCGAGGTCGACGACACGATCGAGATCGAGATCAACCCGGCCGACGTGCGCGTCGACACGTTCCGCGCCAGCGGCGCCGGCGGGCAGCACATCAACAAGACCGACTCCGCGGTGCGCCTGACGCACATCCCCACCGGCATCGTCGTGCAGTGCCAGAACAGCCGCAGCCAGCACAGCAACCGCGACGAGGCCTGGCGCGTGCTGCGCAGCCGCCTGTACGAGCACGAGATGCGCAAGCAGCGCGAGGCGCAGCAGAAGCTCGAGGACAGCAAGACCGACGTCGGCTGGGGTCACCAGATCCGCAGCTACGTGCTCGACCAGAGCCGCATCAAGGACCTGCGCACCGGCGTCGAGATCAGCAACACGCAGAAGGTGCTCGACGGCGACCTCGACCCCTTCATCACCGCCAGCCTGAAGCAGGGCCTGTGACGGCCGCGCGCCGTCCGCCGCCTGCCTCCCCCACGAGAAGAAGCCACGACCATGCGTGAAGGCCCCGCCACCGTCGTGCGGCGCGAAGACTATGCGCCGCCTCCGTACCGCATCCGCGAGGTCGAACTGACCTTCGACCTCGACGCCGCCAAGACGCTGGTGTCCAGCCGGCTCGTGATCGAGCGCGACCCCGGCGCGCCGCCGCAGCCGCTGAAGCTGCACGGCGAGGAGCTCAACCTGCTGCGCGTGCTCGCCGACGGCGACAGCGTCAGCTTCCGGCACGAGGACGGGCAGCTCGTGATCGACGCCCCGCCGGCCGGCGAGCGCTTCACGCTCGAGATCCGCAACACGATCGCGCCCGACAAGAACACCCAGCTGTCGGGGCTGTACGCGTCGGGCGGCGGGCTGTTCACGCAGTGCGAGGCCGAGGGCTTTCGCCGCATCACGTACTTCCTCGACCGTCCCGACGTGATGGCGGTCTACACGGTGACGCTGCGCGCCGACAAGGCGAAGTACCCGGTCCTGCTGGCCAACGGCAACCTCGTCGCGCACGGCGAGCTCGACGGCGGGCGCCACTTCGCGACCTGGCACGACCCGTTCCCGAAGCCGAGCTACCTGTTCGCACTGGTGGCCGCCGACCTCGTCGCGCGCGAGCAGAAGATCGTCAGCCGTGCAGGCCGCGAGCACCTGCTGCAGATCTACGTCCGGCGCGGCGACCTCGACAAGACCGAGCACGCGATGCGCTCGCTGATCGCCGCGGTGGCGTGGGACGAGGCGCGCTTCGGGCTGCCGCTGGACCTCGACCGCTTCATGGTCGTCGCCGTCGAGGACTTCAACATGGGCGCGATGGAGAACAAGGGGTTGAACATCTTCAACACCAAGTTCGTCCTCGCGAGCCCCGCGACCGCGACCGACGACGACTTCGCCGCGATCGAAGGCGTCGTCGGCCACGAGTACTTCCACAACTGGACCGGCAACCGCGTCACGTGCCGCGACTGGTTCCAGCTGTCGCTCAAGGAGGGGCTCACGGTCTACCGCGACCAGGAGTTCAGCGCCGACATGGCCGGCGACGCGTCGCCGCCGTATTTCGGCGGGCCGTCGCCGGCCACGCGCGCCGTCAAGCGCATCGCCGACGTGCGCCAGCTGCGCCAGCTGCAGTTCCCCGAGGACGCGGGCCCGATGGCGCACCCGGTGCGCCCGGACAGCTACCTCGAGATCAACAACTTCTACACCGCCACCGTCTACGAGAAGGGCGCCGAGGTCGTGCGCATGATGGCCGCGCTCGTCGGGCGCGACGGCTTCGCGCGCGGCATGACGCTGTACTTCCAGCGCCACGACGGCCAGGCCGTGACCTGCGACGACTTCGCGCAGGCCATTGCCGACGCCAACCCCGGCAGCGAGCTGGCCACGCGGCTCGACGCCTTCAAGCGCTGGTACAGCCAGGCCGGCACGCCGCGCGTGACGGCGCGCGGCACCCACGACGCCGATGCGCGCACCTACACGCTGACGCTCGAGCAGCACTGCCCGCCCTCGCCCGGCCAGCCGGTCAAGCAGCCGTTCGTGATCCCGGTGGCCGCGGGCCTCGTCGGCCGCGACGGCCACGCGGTGCCGCTGCGGCTTACCCCCGACGGCGACGCTGCCGACGAGCGGCTGCTCGTGCTCGACCGGCCGAGTGCGACGTGGACCTTCCACGGCGTCGAGCGCGAGCCGGTGCCGTCGCTGCTGCGCGGCTTCTCGGCGCCGGTCATCCTCGACGATGGCCTCGACGACGCCGCGCTGCTCGTGCTGCTCGCGCACGACCCCGACCCGTTCAACCGCTGGGAAGCCGGACAGCGCCTGGCGCTGGCGCGCATGCAGCGCGCACTGGCTGCGCACGCGCTGCCGCACCTCGACGACGCCTTCGTCGACGCGATGCGCCACGTGCTGCGCCACCCGCAGTTGGCGCCCGCGTTCAAGGAACTCGTGCTGACGCTGCCCAGCGAGGCCTACGTCGCCGAGACGCTGGCCGAAGTCGACCCGCAGCGCCTGCACGCGGTGCGCGAGGGTATGCGCGCGCAGCTGGCCACGCGGCTGCACGCCGACTGGGTCTGGGCCTGGGAGACGCACCAGGTGCGCGAGGGCTACCGCCCCGACATGGCGCAGTCCGGCGCGCGCGCGCTGGCCAACCTGGCGCTGTCGATGCTGTGCCTGCACGCCGTCGAGGTCGGCGACCCGGTGTGGCCCGGCCGCGCCTACCAGCGCGTCAAGGACGCCGGCAACATGACCGAGCGGCTGGGCGCGCTGCGCGCGCTCGTGCACGCGCACGCCGAGCTCGCGCAGCCGGCGCTCGAGCGCTTCCACGCGATGTTCCGCGGCGAGGCACTGGTGATCGACAAGTGGTTCGCGCTGCAGGCCGGCGCGCCCGAGCGCGACGGCGCGGTGTTCGCGCGCGTCAAGGCGCTGCTCGCGCACCCCGACTTCACGCTCGCCAACCCCAACCGCGCGCGCAGCCTGCTGCACATGTTCTGCCAGCACAACGCCGCCGGTGTGCACCGCGCCGACGGCGCCGGCGTGCGCTTCTGGGCCGAGCGTCTGCTCGAGCTCGACGCGAAGAACCCGCAGCTGGCGTCGCGGCTCGCACGCGCGATGGACCGCTGGCGCCACCTGGCCGAACCGTACCGCAGCCTCGCGCGCGACGCCATCGCCAGCGTCGCCGCGCGGCCGGCACTGAGCAACGACGTGCGCGAGATCGTCACCCGCGCACTGGAGGACTGAACGATGAACAAGCGGCGCATCAGCCTGACGCAGTACCTGGTCGAACAGCAGCGCGAGCACGGGCAGATCTCGGCACAGCTGCGCCTGCTGATCGAGGTCGTCGCGCGCGCATGCAAGCGCATCGCGATCGCCGTCAACAAGGGCGAGCTCGGCGACGTGCTCGGCAGCACCGAACTGAGCAACGTGCAGGGCGAGATCGTCAAGAAGCTCGACCTGATCGCCAACGAGGTGCTGATCGAGGCCAACGACTGGGGCGGCCACCTCGCGGCGATGGCCAGCGAGGAGATGGATAGCATCCACGTCGTGCCCGACCGCTACCCGCAGGGCGAGTACCTGCTGCTGTTCGACCCGCTCGACGGCTCGAGCAACATCGACGTCAACGTCAGCATCGGCACGATCTTCAGCGTGCTGCGCAAGGTCGGCCACACGCGCGGCGTCAGCGAGGAGGACTTCCTGCAGCCGGGCAAGCAGCAGGCCGCGGCCGGCTACTGCGTCTACGGGCCGCAGACGACGCTGGTGCTGACGGTCGGCGACGGCGTGGCGATGTTCACGCTCGACCGCGAACAGGGCTCGTGGGTGCTGACGCACGACAAGGTGCGCATCCCCGAGGACACCAAGGAGTTCGCGATCAACATGAGCAACATGCGCCACTGGGCGCCGCCGGTGAAGCGCTACATCGACGAGTGCCTGGCGGGCAAGGACGGCCCGCGCGGCAAGGACTTCAACATGCGCTGGGTCGCGAGCATGGTCGCCGACGTGCACCGCATCATGAGCCGCGGCGGCATCTTCCTGTACCCGTGGGACAAGCGCGAGCCCGACAAGCCGGGCAAGCTGCGCCTGATGTACGAAGCCAACCCGATGGCCTTCCTCGTCGAGCAGGCCGGGGGCATGGCGACCAACGGCCACCAGCGCATCCTCGATCTGCAGCCGACCAAGCTGCACGAGCGCGTCAGCGTGATCCTCGGCTCGAAGAACGAGGTGCAGCGCGTCACCGACTACCACCGCGAGGCGAGCTGATCCGCTCTTGCCTATAATTCGCGGTTCGCGCCGGTGTAGCTCAGCTGGTAGAGCAGCGCATTCGTAATGCGAAGGTCGGGAGTTCGAATCTCTTCACCGGCACCATGATCCCGAGGCCCGGCCCCAGTGCCGGGCCTTTTCTTTGGGTTTGCCAACGTCGTTCCGCCCCATGAGCGAACTCGCCAAGTCCTTCGAACCGGCCGCGATCGAGGCGCGCTGGAGCGCGGCGTGGGAACGCGCCGGCATCGGCGCCCCGACGCTCGACCCCGCGAAGCCGTCGTTTTGCATCCAGCTGCCGCCGCCCAACGTCACCGGCACGCTGCACATGGGCCATGCGTTCAACCAGACGATCATGGACGCGCTGACGCGCTACCACCGCATGCGCGGCTTCAACACGCTGTGGCTGCCGGGCACCGATCACGCCGGCATCGCGACGCAGATCGTCGTCGAGCGCCAGCTGCAGGAGGTGGGCATCAGCCGCCACGACATCGGCCGCGACGCGTTCCTCAAGCACGTGTGGGAGTGGAAGCAGCGCAGCGGCTCGACGATCACGAACCAGATGCGACGCCTCGGCGACAGCGTCGACTGGTCGCGCGAGTACTTCACGATGGACGACCGGCTGTCGAAGGTCGTCACCGAGACCTTCGTGCGCCTGTACGAGGAGGGGCTGATCTACCGCGGCAAGCGGCTCGTCAACTGGGACCCGGTGCTGATGTCGGCCGTCTCCGACCTCGAGGTCGAGAGCGAGGAGGAAGACGGCTTCCTGTGGCACATCCGCTACCCGCTCGCCGACGGCAGCGGCTCGCTCGTGGTCGCGACGACGCGCCCCGAGACGATGCTCGGCGACACCGCCGTGATGGTGCACCCCGACGACGAGCGCTACCGCGCCTTCGTCGGCAAGACGGTGCGCCTGCCGCTCGCCGACCGCGAGATCCCGGTCATCGCCGACGACTACGTCGACCGCGAGTTCGGCACCGGCGTCGTCAAGGTCACGCCGGCGCACGACGTCAACGACTACGCCGTCGGCCAGCGCCACGGGCTGCCGATCATCGGCATCCTGTCGCTCGACGCGAAGATCAACGACCACGCACCGGCGCCGTACCGCGGGCTGGACCGCTTCGCCGCGCGCAAGCGCGTCGTGGCCGACCTCGACGCGCTCGGCCTGCTCGTCGAGACGAAGAAACACAAGCTGATGGTGCCGCGCTGCGCGCGCACCGGGCAGATCGTCGAGCCGATGCTGACCGACCAGTGGTTCGTCGCGATGACCAAGCCTGGCGCCGGCGGCAAGAGCATCGCGCAGCAGGCGATCGACGCGGTGGCCAGCGGCGAAGTGAAGTTCGTGCCCGAGCAGTGGGTCAACACCTACAACCAGTGGATGCACAACATCCAGGACTGGTGCATCTCGCGCCAGCTGTGGTGGGGTCACCAGATCCCGGCGTGGTACGGCATCGACGGCCAGGTCTACGTCGCGCGCGACGAGGCCGAGGCGCGTGCGAAGGCCACCGCCGACGGCTACGCCGGCCCGCTGCAGCGCGACCCCGACGTGCTCGACACCTGGTACTCGTCGGCGCTGGTGCCGTTCTCGACGCTGGGCTGGCCGGCGAAGACCGTCGAGCAGGACCTGTTCCTGCCGTCGACGGTGCTCGTGACCGGCTTCGACATCATCTTCTTCTGGGTCGCCCGGATGATCATGATGACGGTGCACTTCACCGGCAAGGTGCCGTTCCGCCACGTCTACATCCACGGCCTCGTGCGCGACGCGCAGGGCCGCAAGATGAGCAAGAGCGAGGGCAACGTGCTCGACCCGGTGGATCTGATCGACGGCATCGCGCTCGAGCCGCTGCTGGCCAAGCGCACCACCGGGCTTCGCCGCCCCGAGACGGCGCCGAAGGTGCGCGAGGCGACGAAGAAGGAGTTCCCCGACGGCATCCCGGCCTTCGGTGCCGACGCGCTGCGCTTCACGATGGCCAGCTACGCGACGCTCGGGCGCAACGTCAACTTCGACACCAAGCGCTGCGAGGGCTACCGCAACTTCTGCAACAAGCTCTGGAACGCGACGCGCTTCGTGCTGATGCAGGTGCAGGGCCTCACCGACGTCGAGCGCGGCATCGTCGAGTGCGCCGGCGACTGCGGCCCCGACGCGACGCTGCACTTCTCCCCCGCCGACAAGTGGATCGTCAACGAGCTGCAGCGTGTCGAGGCCGCGGTGGCGCAGGGCTTCGCCGACTACCGGCTCGACAACGTCGCCAACGCGATCTACGCGTTCGTCTGGGACGAGTACTGCGACTGGTACCTCGAGATCGCGAAGGTGCAGCTGGCCCGCGGCACGCCCGCGCAGCAGCGCGCGACGCGCCGCACGCTGCTGCGCGTGCTCGAGGCGGTGCTGCGGCTGCTGCACCCGCTGACCCCATTCATCACGGCCGAGCTGTGGGAGCAGGTCGCGCCGGCGGCCGGCCGCGCGCGCGAAGGTGGCGTGGCGCTGGCGCCGTATCCGCAGGCCGACCTGTCGCGCCTCGACGCCGACGCCGACGGGTGGATCGCGCGGCTGAAGGCGATCGCAGGCACCTGCCGCGCGCTGCGCAGCGAGATGGGGCTGTCACCGGCCGAGCGCGTGCCGCTGCTCGTGCACGCCGGCACCGCCGACGCCGGCTTCGTCAACGACGCCGCTGCAGTGCTCGCCGCGCTGGCGCGGCTGGCCGAGGTGCGCGTGATCGCCGACGAGGCCGCGTTCGCGCAGGCCACCGCGGCGGCGCCGGTGTCGGTCGTCGGCGACCTGCGCATCGCACTGCACGTCGAGGTCGACGTCGAGGCCGAGCGCGCACGCCTGGCCAAGGAGATCGCACGGCTCGAGGGCGAGATCGCGAAGGCGCAGGCCAAGCTCGGCAAGGCGAGCTTCGTCGAGCGCGCCCCGGCGGCGGTCGTCGAGCAGGAGCGCCAGCGTCTGGCGGCCTTCACGCAGACGCTGAATCGTCTGCGAGATCAAGCGGCGCGCTTGGGACCGTCGGCCTGAAACCCGGCGGCGCCGGCGGCTGCTCGCCGAGCAGCTCTTCGATGCGCCGCGCCACCGTCCACGCGCTGCGCCGGCGCGACTCGCGCGTGATGCCGGCCAGCCGCGGTGTCACCTGCAGCGTCTCGATGCCATACAGAGGCCGCCCCGGCTCGAGCGTGCCGGGCTCGACGCTGTCGAGCCACGCCGCGGCCATGCGCCCGCTGTGCAGCGCGTCGGCCAGGCTCGCCTCGTCGAACAGGCTCGAGCGCGACAGGCTGACCAGCACCTGGTCGGGTTTGGCATAAGGCAGCACGCGCTCGCCGAGCAGGCCGCGGTAGCGCGTGAAGTACGGCAGCATCACGCACACCGCGTCGCTGAGCTCGATCAGTTCGCGCAGCGGCAGCGGCAGCACGCCCCAGCGGCTCCACAGCGCGTCGGTGGCGTGCACCGCCGGGTCGTAGCCGACGACGCGCGAGCCGAACGCGCCCAGCAGCGGCACGAGCGCCGGTGTCGCCGCGCCGAGGCCGACGAGACCGACGGTGACGCCGCCGAGTTCGCGCCCGACCTGTGCGCCGTCCTCGGTCACGACCGGCACGCGGCGCAGCAGCGACAGCAGTGCGCCGATCACGAACTCGGCCTCGGCCGGCGCGCTGGCCGCCGCGGCGCGCACGACCTCGACACCCATGCGCTGGCACGCCGTCGTGTCGATCATCTCGACGCCGTGGCCGACGACGCCCACCGCGCGCAGCGCCGGCGCCTGGTGCAGCAGCGATGCATCGAGCGGCAGCGACGGGGGCGCGATCAGCGCACGCACGTTGTACAGCGCGTGCCGCAGCGCGCGCGGCTCGCGCGCGAGCTCGGGCGCGAAGTGCACCGCGTGGCGCTGGTGCAGCCACTGCAGCACCTGGGCGTCGATCGGCTCGACGATCAGGACGTCCATGCCGTTCGCGGTCTTGCGTCACGGCGATGTGCGGGGCCTGCGTGCCAGAATGGCTGCAATGTCCTGCCGCGCGTGGACCGATCGATGAAAGTCAACAAAGCCATCTTCCCTGTGGCCGGCCTCGGCACCCGCTTCCTGCCGGCGACGAAGGCGCAGCCAAAGGAGATGCTGCCCGTCGTCGACAAGCCCCTGATCCAGTACGCCGTCGAGGAGGCCTACGCCGCGGGCGTGCGCGAGATGATCTTCGTCACCGGCCGGCACAAGCGCCCGATCGAGGATCACTTTGACATGACTTTCGAGCTCGAGGTAGCCCTCGAACAGGCGGGCAAGCAGGAGCTGCTCGACGTCGTGCGCAGCGTCAAGCCTGCCGACATGGAGTGCATCTACGTGCGCCAGGCGCAGGCGCTGGGCCTGGGCCACGCGGTGCTGTGCGGCCGGCGCCTGGTCGGCAACGAGCCGTTCGCGGTGCTGCTCGCCGACGACCTGATGGTCGGCGAGACGCCGGTGCTCAAGCAGATGGTCGAACAGTTCGCGGAATGGCGCGCGTCGATCATCGCCGTGCAGGAGGTGCCCGCCGAGCACACGCGCCGCTACGGCATCGTCGCTGGCACGCCGGTCGACGACCGCCTGATCGACGTCACGCGCATCGTCGAGAAGCCCGCCCCCGAGGCCGCGCCGTCGCGCCTCGGCGTGGCCGGGCGCTACATCCTCACGCCCGGGGTGTTCCACGAGATCGAGCACCAGCCGCGCGGCGTCGGCGGCGAGATCCAGCTCACCGACGGCATCGCCGGTCTGCTGCGCCGCGAGAAGGTGTTCGCCTACCGCTACGAGGGCCGGCGCTACGACTGTGGCAGCAAGGAAGGCTTCCTGGAGGCGAACGTCGAGCTCGCGCTCAGGCACCCCGAGATCGGGCCGCGCTTCCGCGAGTTCCTGCGCACGCTCGCGCTGTGACGCGCGCCGCGCGTCAGCGGCGGCGGATGTAGTGCACGAACTCCGTCGCGCTGCGCGTCTGCTCGACCAGTTCGTTGCCGGTCTGGCGCGCAAAGGCCTGGAAGTCGCGCATCGAGCCGGGGTCGGTGGCGGTGACTTTGAGCACCTCGCCGCTTTGCATCTCGGCAAGCGCCTTCTTGGCCTTGAGGATCGGCAGCGGGCAGTTCAGGCCACGGGTGTCGAGTTCGCGGTGCACCTGGATGTGGGTTTGCATGAGGGACTCCCGAACTGCCGAGGCGCCGATTCTATTCAGTCGCGCACCGGCTCGAAGAACTGCGGCTCGAACCCGCGCGAGCGCAGCCAGTCGGCCAGCGCGAGCCCGGTGCCGGCGCGCCAGCAGCGCACTTCGTGCGGCGCGAAGAGGCGCACCTCGGCGAGTTCGGGCGACAGGCGGATCTCGCCGCGCGCGAGCACGTGGTACGCGACGATGACCTGGTTCATGCGCTGGAAGTCGTAGACGCCGATCAGGCTCAGCGCGTCGACCTGCAGTGCGGTCTCCTCGGCGACCTCGCGCCGGATGCCTTCCTCGGGCGACTCGCCGGCCTCCAGGAAGCCGGTGACGAGGCCGAACATGCGCCCGCTCCACGCGGCGTTACGGGCCAGCAGCAGACGGCCGTCGCGGTCGGCGCACTCGATGACGGCGGCGAGCACCGGCGTCGGGTTGTTCCAGTGCGTGAATCCGCACGCCGGACAGCGCAGCCGCGTGCGGCGGCCGGCGTCCTCGTCGGCCTCGATCGCCGCCAGCGGCGTCGCGCAGCGCGGGCAGTAGCGGTACTCGACGGCGCTCACGGCCGCACGCTCAGGCCGGGAACACGCCGGTCGAGAGATAACGGTCGCCGCGGTCGCAGACGACGAACACGACCGTCGCGCGCTCGAGCTGCTCGGCGATCTTCAGCGCGACCCAGCACGCGCCAGCCGCCGAGATGCCGCAGAACAGCCCCTCCTCGCGCGCGAGGCGCCGCGCCATCGCCTCGGCATCGGACTGCGTCACGTAGACCAGCTCGTCGACGGCTTTCGGGTCGTAGATCTTCGGCAGGTACTCCTGCGGCCACTTGCGGATGCCCGGAATGCGCGAGCCCTCGCTCGGCTGCGCGCCGACGATGCGCACGGCCGGGTTCTTCTCCTTCAGGAAGCGACTGACGCCGGTGATCGTGCCGGTGGTGCCCATCGCGCTGACGAAGTGCGTGACGGTGCCCTCGGTGTCTTCCCAGATCTCGGGGCCGGTGGTCTCGTAGTGGATGCGCGGGTTGTCGGGGTTCGCGAACTGGTCGAGCACGCGGCCCTTGCCGTCTTTGTGCATCTGCTCGGCGAGGTCGCGCGCGTATTCCATGCCGCCGCTCTTGGGCGTGAGGATCAGCTCGGCGCCGAAGGCCTTCATCGTCTGCGCGCGCTCGATCGACAAGTCCTCCGGCATGATCAGCACCATGCGGTAGCCGCGCATCGCGGCGGCCATCGCCAGCGCGATGCCGGTGTTGCCGCTGGTGGCCTCGATCAGCGTGTCGCCGGGCTTGATCTCGCCGCGCTCCTCGGCACGGCGGATCATGCTGATCGCCGGCCGGTCCTTGACCGAGCCGGCCGGGTTGTTGCCCTCGAGCTTGCCGAGGAACACGTTGCCGCGCCGCGCGTGGTCGGCGCCGGGCACGCGCTGCAGCCGCACCAGCGGCGTGCGGCCGATCGCGTCTTCGAGGGTCTTGTAGGTGGGCATCGCGCGCTCTCCAACCAGGTTCCATTCTCGCAGCGCACCGCGGGCCGCGAAGGGGGCGTGTGATAATCCATCGGCGCGAAGCTGCCTTCGCATCCACCGGCCCGGGTGGCGAAATCGGTAGACGCAGGGGACTCAAAATCCCCCGCCGCAAGGCGTGCCGGTTCGAGTCCGGCCCCGGGCACCACCCCCCGAAACGACCGCCGCGCCGAGCGCCGCCACCGCTCGACACCCGCCATGCCCCCGATCCCACGAGTCACCAAGACGCTGCTCATCGCCTGCGTGGCGATCTTCTTCGCCGGCGCGGTGCTGCCGGCGGTGTTCGGCCCGCTCGAGGCGATGATGGCGCTGTGGCCGCTGCAAAGCGGGCGCTTCATGCCGTGGCAGGTCGTGACCTACGGCTTCCTGCACGGCAGCGTCGGCCACCTGTTCTTCAACATGCTCGGCCTGTGGATGTTCGGCAGCGAGATCGAGCGGCTGTGGGGCGAGCGGCGCTACCTGCAGTTCCTGCTCGCGAGCCTGCTGACGGCGGCGCTGACGCAGCTGCTCGTGACGTTCGTGATGGGCTCGCCGTACCCGACCGTCGGGGCGTCGGGCGCGCTGTACGGGCTGCTGCTCGCGTTCGGCATGCTGTTCCCGAACCGCACGATCATGCCGCTGTTCCCGCCGATCCCGATGAAGGCGCGCACCTTCGTGATCGTGTTCGGCGTACTCGAGCTGGTGCTCGGCATGACGGGGCGCAGCGGCGTCGCGCACTTCGCGCACCTGGGTGGCATGCTCGGCGGCTTCCTGATGATCCGCTACTGGCGCGGCCAGTCGCCGTTCCGCGGCCGCCGCCGCTGGTAGCCGCCACCGCGAATAGCCCTGCCGCGCGGTCGGTCGCGCGCGCTGTCGCATCCTTGCACCCGTCGTGTCGTCGGGGGAGGTGGGCCATGACGCGCTGGTTGCGTTGCATTCGCCGCACGGGCCTCGTGCTGATCGCGGCCGCGTGGGCTGTCGTCGCGCAGGCCCAGGCCACGGCCCGACCCGACGAGGACGCGGTGCGCGCGCTCGAGCGCGCGGCGCGCGCCGTCGTCGGGCTGAGCGCCACCGCCGTCGACGACGCGCAGTCGAACGCGACGCTGGGCCGCCAGCGCTCGGGCTCGGGCGTCGTCATCGACCGCGACGGGCTCGTGCTGACGATCGGCTACCTCGTGCTCGAGGCCGAGTCGGTCACGCTCGAGGTCGAGCCCGGGCGCGAGGTGCCGGCGCGCGTCGTCGCCTACGACCTGGCCACCGGCTTCGGCCTCGTGCGCCCGCTGGTGCCGCTGCGCGTCGAGCCGGTGCCGCTGGCGCGCGGCAAGCCCGATGCCGACGCGCCGCTGATGGCCGCCAGCGGCGGCAGCGACGCCGCGGTCGGCGTCGCGCGGCTGATGTCGCAGCGCGCCTTCTCGGGCTACTGGGAATACCACATCGACGACGCGCTGTTCACCGCGCCGCCGCTGCCGATGCACAGCGGCGCGGGGCTGTTCAACCTGAAGGGCGAGTTGGTGGGCATCGGCTCGCTCGCGCTGGCCGACACGCTGCCGGCCGACGACCCGCGCAGCGTGCCGGGCAACCTGTTCGTGCCGGTGACGCTGCTCGAGCCGATCCTCGGCGAGCTGCTCGCGCGCGGCAGCTCGGCGGCCAGCCGGCGCGCGTGGCTCGGGCTGAACTGCACGCAGCAGATGGACCAGGTCCGTGTCGTGCGCGTCAGCGCCGACAGCCCGGCCGCCGCCGGCGGCGTGCGTCCGGGCGACCGCATCGTGCGCATCGACGGCACCGAGGTGCGCTCGCTCGACACGCTGTGGAAGACGCTGTGGGCCGGCGGCGCGCCCGAGCGCGACGTGACGCTCGAGGTGCGCCGCGCCGACGGCATGCACACGCTGACGCTGCGCAGCGTCGACCGCATGTCGACGCTCAGCCGTCCGCGAGGGATCTGAACGCGTCTTCGACGGTCGGATAGCGCAGCCGCACGCGCAGCTCGCGCTTCAGGCGTGCGTTGACGAGCCGGCGCGACTCGCCGAGGAAGCTCAGCTGCATCGGCGACAGCTGCGTGCGCGCCTCGTCGCGCGACAGGCGCGGCGGTCGCGGCAGCCCGGCGAGGTCGGCGACGAGGTCGAAGTGCTCGCCCATGCGCCGCTCGCCGTCGTCGCACACGTGGTAGACGCGCTGGGGCGCGCCGCGCAGCAGCGCCGCGACGCACGCGCGCGCGAGGTCGTCGGCGTGGACGTGGTTGGTGTAGACGTCGTCGACCGCCGCCAGCACCGGGGTGCCGCGACGCACGCGGTCGCGCGGATCGCCGCCGTCGCGGTCGAACGCGTAGATGCCGGGAATGCGCAGCACGCTCGCCGCAGCACCCGTGGCGCGACCGAACCAGCGCACCCGCGCCTCGGCGTCGACGCGGCGGCGCGCACGGTCGGTCGCCGGCGCGACGGCGCGCGTCTCGTCGAAGCGCGCGCCGGCGCAGTCGCCGTAGACGCCCGTCGTGCTGGCGTAGACGAGGCGTTGCACGCGGCCGGCGCGCGCCAGCGCACGCAGCAGGCGCGCGGTGCGCGGGTCGGTGTCGCCGGTGGACGGCGGCGGCGCCAGGTGCAGCACCGCGTCGGCCAGCGCGCCGAGCCGGCCGAGCGTGGCCGCGTCGTCGAGGTCGCCCACCAGCGGCACGGCGCCGGCGGCACGCAGCGCGGCACGGCGCGCCGGCGTCGAGGTCAGTGCGTAGACGCGCCAGCGCCCGCGCAGCAGGCGCAGCACGCGCAGGCCCACGTCGCCGCAGCCGACGATCAGCAGCGACGGACGACGGGCGGCAGCGGTCGGACTCATGCGCACCAGGGTCGCGGGGCTGCGGGCACAATCCCGTCTCCGCGTCCCCGCGGCCGCGCAGTGTACGTGTGCACGCGGCGCCGCCGCCGCAACGGTCCCTCCCCGCCATGACGTTCAAAGTCACGATCCAGCCCGCCGGCGTCAGCTTCGACGTCGCGCGCGACGAACCGATCCTCGCCGCGGCGATCCGCGCCGGCGTCGGCCTGCCGTACGGCTGCCGCGACGGCGCCTGCGGCTCGTGCAAGAGCAAGCTGCTCGAAGGCCGCGTGATCCACGGCGCGCACCAGCTCAAGGCGCTTTCGGTGGCCGAGGAGGAGGCGGGGTACATCCTCACCTGCTGCGCGACACCGACCACCGACTGCGTCGTCGAGGCGCGCAGCGTGCCCGGCGCCGGCGAGTTCCCAGTGCTGAAGATGCCCGCGCGTGTGCAGCGCATCGAGCGCCCCGCGCCCGACGTCGCGATCGTCACGCTGCAGCTGCCGGCCAATGTCGCGTTCAAGTACCGCGCCGGCCAGTACCTCGAGTTCATCCTGCGCGACGGCGCGCGGCGCAGCTACAGCATGGCCAACGCGCCGCACACGCTGCAGCAGAGCCCCACCGTCGAGCTGCACATCCGCCACATGCCCGGCGGCAAGTTCACCGACCACGTGTTCGGCGCGATGAAGGAAAAGGAGATCCTGCGCGTCGAAGGCCCGTTCGGCAGCTTCTTCCTGCGCGAGGACAGCGCCAAGCCGATCGTGCTGCTCGCCAGCGGCACCGGCTTCGCGCCGATCAAGGCCATCGTCGAGCGCATGAAGATGAAGGGCATCGACCGCCCGGCGGTGCTGTACTGGGGCTGCCGCACGCGCACCGACCTGTACCTGCACGAGTGGGCGCTGCAGGCCGCGGCCGAGATGCCAAACCTAACCTACGTGCCGGTGCTGTCGGAGCCGCGCGCCGACGACGGCTGGACGGGGCGCACCGGCTTCGTGCACCACGCCGTGATGGCCGACCTGCCCGACCTGTCGCAACACCAGGTCTATGCGTGCGGCGCGCCGGTGATGGTCGACGCCGCGCGGCGCGACTTCGTCGAGCGCTGCGGCCTGCCGGCCGACGAGTTCTACGCCGACAGCTTCACGTCGGAAGCGGACAAGCATCCGGCCGCGTAGCGGCCGGATGCTTGCGGCGGACACTGATGTCGACGCAGCCGACGTGAGTGGAAGCCACAAGTCGGTCCACGGCTGAAAGCGCCCCTCACTCGCCCAGGTACGCGGCCCTCACCTTCGGGTCGTCGAGCAGCGCCTTGGCCTCGCCGTCCATCGTGATCTGGCCCGAGTCCATCACGTAGCCGCGGTCGGCCAGCCCGAGCGCGCGCGCGGCGTTCTGCTCGACGAGCAGGATCGTCGTGCCGCGCTTGTGGATGTCGTCGACGACCTCGAAGATCTTGTCGACCATGATCGGGCTCAACCCCATCGACGGCTCGTCGAGAAGCAGCACCTTGGGCCGCGCCATTAGCGCACGCCCCATCGCGAGCATCTGCTGCTCGCCGCCCGACATCGTGCCGGCGAGCTGGTGGCGCCGTTCCTTCAGGCGCGGGAACAGCGTGAACACCTTGTCGATGTCGGCGTCGATCTCGCCATCGCTGCGCACGAAGGCGCCCATCTGCAGGTTCTCGGTGATCGTCATGCGCGTGAAGGTGCCGCGCCCTTCCGGCACCATCACCAGGCCCTGCTTGACCAGGTCCCACGCGCCCTGGCCCTTGATGCTGCGGCCCAGGTATTCGATGTCGCCGTCGGCCACCGGCTGCGTGCCGGTGATGGCCTTCAGCGTCGTCGTCTTGCCGGCGCCATTGGCGCCGATCAGGCTGACCAGCTCGCCCTGCCGCACCTCGAAGCTGATGCCCTTGACGGCCTGGATGCCTCCGTAGGCCACTTTCAGGCCGCTGACCTTCAACAGGATCGGGTTCGTCGTCATGCGGTCGCGCCCCTCAGTGGTGGCTGGCGCCGAGGTAGGCCTCGATCACCTTCGGGTCCTTCTGCACCTCGGCCGGCGTGCCCTCGGCGATCTGCTTGCCGTAGTCGAGCACCGTGACGCGGTCGCACAGCCCCATCACGAGCTTGACGTCGTGCTCGATCAGCAGGATCGTGCGCCCGTCGTTGCGGATGCGGTCGATCAGCTCTCGCAGCACGACCTTCTCGGTCGCGTTCATGCCGGCCGCGGGCTCGTCGAGCGCGATCAGCTTCGGGTCGGTGGCCAGTGCGCGCGCGATCTCGAGGCGCCGCTGGTCGCCGTAGCTCAGCGTGCGCGCGCGGTAGTCGGCGTAGCGGCCGATGCCGACATAGTCGAGCAGCTCCTGCGCGCGCTGCGCGATCGCCGCCTCCTCGGCCTTGAACGCCGCGGTGCGGAAGATCGCGCCGACCAGCCCCGAGCCGGTGCGCACGTGGCGGCCGACCATCACGTTCTCGAGCGCGGTCATCTCGGGAAACAGGCGGATGTTCTGGAACGTGCGCGCGATGCCCGCCTTGGCGACCTCGTGCACCGCGGCGGGCTTGTACGGCGCCCCGCCGAGCTCGAACGTGCCCGAGTCGGGGATGTACAGCCCGGTGATGACGTTGAAGAACGTCGTCTTGCCGGCGCCGTTGGGGCCGATCAAGCCGTAGACCTGACCCTCCTCGATCGTGATGCCGACGTCCGACAGCGCCTGCAGGCCGCCGAAGCGCTTGCTGACGCCCTGCACCTTGAGAACGGTGGCTGCCATCGCCGCCCCCTTCTCAGCGCACCGGCGCCGGCGCGGCCTTGCCGTGTTCGGGCGAGGGCCACAGCCCGCGCGGGCGCAGCAGCATGATCGAGATCATCGCCAGCGCCACCAGCAGCTGGCGCAGGATCGCCGCGTCGAGGCGCCCGCCGGTGAGCTCCTGCAGCGGCCCGGCGACGTAGCGCAGCACCTCGGGCAGCGCGGCCAGCAGCAGCGCGCCCAGGATCACGCCCGGCAGGTGGCTGATGCCGCCGAGCACGACCATCGCGACGATCATGATCGACTCCATCAGGCTGAACGACTCGGGCGAGACGAAGCCCTGGAACGCCGCGAACATCGCGCCCGAGACGCCGCCGAACGTCGCGCCCATCGCGAACGCGAGCAGCTTCATGTTGCGCGTGTTGATGCCCATCGCCTTGGCGGCGATCTCGTCCTCGCGGATCGCCATCCACGCGCGGCCGATGCGCGAGCGCTCGAGGCGGTAGCAGATGACGACGCTGAAGACGACGAGCACGAGGAACAGCCAGTAGTACAGCGTCACCGACGGAATGCGGAAGTCGCCGATGTCCAGCGGCCGCCCGAAGCTGAAGCCGAAGATCGTCATCGGGTCGATGCGGTCGAGCCCGCGCGGGCCGTTGGTGATGTTGACCGGGTGCTCGAGGTTGTTCATGAACACGCGGATGATCTCGCCGAAGCCCAGCGTGACGATGGCCAGGTAGTCCCCGCGCAGCTTGAGCACCGGCATGCCGAGCAGGATGCCGGCGATCGCCGCGAGGAACGCGGCCAGCGGCACGACGACCCAGATCGGCGTGTGCAGCCCGTTCGGGAACGCGGCGGCGATCCACTCGAAGGTCTCGAACAGGTGCGGGCTGGCCATCAGCGCGAACATGTACGCGCCGACGGCGTAGAACGCGACGTAGCCGAGGTCGAGCAGCCCGGCGTAGCCGACGACGATGTTCAGCCCCAGCGCGAGCATCACGTACAGCAGCGCGATGGCCATGATGCGCACCCAGCCCTGACCGAACTGCTGCGCAACCAGCGGCAGCGCGATCAGCGCGAGCGCCGCGATCAGGAAGACGACGAGTTTCTGGCTCTTCACGGACGCCTCCTCAAGCCCGGTCGGCCACGCGCTCGCCGAGCAGGCCCTGCGGGCGCAGCGTGAGCACGAGGATCAGCGCGACGAAGGCGAAGATGTCGGCGTAGTGGCTGCCCAGCACGCCGCCGGTGAGCTGGCCGAGGTAGCCCGCACCGATCGCCTCGACCAGCCCGAGCACGAGCGCGCCGACCACCGCGCCGGCCAGGTTGCCGATGCCGCCGAGCACCGCGGCGCAGAACGCCTTGAGCCCGGGCAGGAAGCCCATCGAGTGCTGCACCGTGCCGTAGTTGGCGGCCCACATCACGCCGGCCACCGCCGCGAGCGACGCGCCGATGATGAAGGTCGCCGAGATCACCATGTCGGGCTTGACGCCCATCAGCGCGGCCACGCGCGGGTTCTCGGCGGTGGCGCGCATCGCGCGCCCGAGCTTGGTCTTGTTGACGATGAACATCAGCACCGTCAGCACGACGGCGGTGGTCACCAGGATCAGCACCTGCGTCACGCTGATCACCGGCCCGCCGAGGTTGATCGGGTCGGTCGGCAGCAGCAGCGGGTACGGCTTGGGGTTGGGCTTCCAGATGATCATCGCCAGCGTCTGCAACAGCAGGCTCATGCCCATCGCGGTGATCAGCGGCGCCAGCCGTGGCGCGCTGCGCAGCGGCCGGTAGGCCACCTTCTCGATCGTGAAGTTCAGCGTCGCGCAGATCACGATCGCGCACGCCAGCGAGATCAGCATCACCAGCCAGCCCGGCAGGCCGCTGGCGGCCAGCAGCGTGACGACGGTCCAGCTGGTGAGTGCGCCCACCATCAGCACGTCGCCGTGCGCGAAGTTGATCAGGCCGATGATGCCGTAGACCATCGTGTAGCCCAGTGCGACGAGCGCGTACATGCTGCCCAGCACCAGACCGTTGATGATCTGCTGAAACAAGATCTCCATCGAGGGTCTCCCGTGTGTGCCCGCCCACGGCACGCGTGCCCCCGCGGGACCCGTGCCGTCGGCCTGTGGATGCAGGCCGGTTCCCGGCCGCGTTTCGCGCCAACGGGATCACCGGGCGCCGCCGGATCGGCAGGGCGGCGCGGATTGTAGGGGCGCCCAAGGGCGCCCTATGGCGGAGCTTACCCCTGCGACCCGGTGGGGGCGTCCGTGGCACGGGCGGCGGCGGCGCGCGCGTTGGCCGCACGCAGCTCGGCCAGCCGCTCGCCGATGCGCAGCTCGAGGCCGCGCGGCACCGGCTCGTAGAAGGTGACGTCGGGCAGGTCGTCGGGCAGGTAGCGTTCGCCGGCGGCGAAGCCGCCCGCCTCGTCGTGCGCGTAGCGGTAGCCGCGCCCGTAGTCGAGGTCCCTCATCAGCGCGGTCGGCGCGTTGCGCAGCCGCAGCGGCACCGGCCGCGTGCCGTCGCGCTTGACGAACGCGCGCGCCTCGTTCCACGCGCGGTAGACGGCGTTGGACTTCGGCGCCACCGCGAGGTAGACCACCGCCTGCGCGAGCGCGAGTTCGCCCTCGGGCGAGCCCAGGCGCTCGTAGACCTCGGCCGCGTCGAGCGCCAGGCGCAGCGCGCGCGGGTCCGCCAGACCGATGTCCTCGCTGGCCATGCGCAGCACGCGGCGCGCGACGTAGCGCGGATCGACGCCGCCGTCGAGCATGCGCACGAGCCAGTACAGCGCCGCGTCGGGGTCGGAGCCGCGCACCGCCTTGTGCAGCGCCGAGATCGTGTCGTAGAACTGCTCGCCGCCCTTGTCGTAGCGGCGCAGCATCTCGCCGAGCGCCGTCTCGAGCGCCGCCTCGTCGAGCACGTCGACGGCGCCGGCCGAGCGCACGAGGTTCTCGTACGCGTTGAGCAGCCGGCGCGCGTCGCCGTCGGCGTAGGCGACGAGGCGCTCACGCGCCGCGTCGGTCAGCGGCGGCGCGCCGAGGACGGCGCGCGCGCGCTCGAGCAGCCGCGCGAGGTCGGCCGGCGCGAGCGGCTGCAGCACGTGCACGGTCGCGCGCGACAGCAGCGCCGAGTTGACCTCGAACGACGGGTTCTCGGTGGTCGCGCCGACGAAGGTGAACAGCCCCGACTCGACGTGCGGCAGGAACGCGTCCTGCTGCGCCTTGTTGAAGCGATGCACCTCGTCGACGAAGACGATGCTGCGCCGGCCGGCCGCGCGCGCGGCTTGCGCGCGCTCGACGGCGTCGCGGATGTCCTTGACGCCGCCGAGCACCGCCGAGATGACGATGAACTCGGCGCCGGCGATCTGCGCGAGCAGCCGCGCGAGCGTCGTCTTGCCCACACCCGGCGGGCCCCACAGGATCATCGAGTGCGGCTGCCCGCGCTCGAATGCGACGCGCAGCGGCTTGCCGGGGCCGAGCAGGTGCGCCTGCCCGATGACCTCGTCGAGCGTGCGCGGGCGCATGCGCTCGGCCAGCGGCGCGTCGGCCGCCGCCGGCGCCGGCGCGGGGTCGGCGTCGTCGAACAGCGAGGGATTGGGCGCGTTCACGCGCGACGGCTCACGGCCGCAGCACCGCGACGCCCGCCGGCGGCGCGAAGCGGAACGTCTCGGGCGGCAGCGCGACGCCCTGCTCGACGTCGCTGAAGCGCAGCACCGAAGTCTGGCCGAAGCCGTCGACGATCTCGACCGCGGCCAGCTGCCTGCCGGCGAAGCCCACGCGCAGCACTTCGAAGCTGCTGCCCTCGGGCCGCTTGGGCCGCGCCTGCACCCACTCGAGGCCGTCGCGCGCCGGCAGCGCGACGAGGTCGAAGTCGCGCTCGATCGCGCTGCCGGTCAGCAGCGCCGCCGGCGTCGCGCCGAGCGCCTGCGCCATCGGGCGCACGCTGGCTTGCTGCAGGTCGGGGTCGTAGATCCACACCTGCTGGCCGTCACCGACGATCAGCTGCTCGAACGGCTTGGTGTAGGCGAAGCGGAAGCGGTCGGGGCGCGCGAATTCGAAGCGTCCGCTCGACGTGCGCGTGCGCTTGCCGTCGGGCGACGTGACGGTCTGCGTGAACGCGGCGCGGCCGCTCTTGACCTCGCGCACGAACTCGCGCAGCGTATCGACGGCGTCGGCCCGCGCGAGCGCGGGCAGCAGCGCGACGGCCACGATCAGCGCACGCCGGTGCAGCGCGGGTCTCATTCGTCGCGCCGCGGCACGAGGATCTCGCGGTTGCCGTTGGAGGCCATCGGCGATACGAGTCCGGCCTGCTCCATTTGTTCCAGCAGCCGCGCGGCGCGGTTGTAGCCGATGCGCAGGTGGCGCTGCACGAGCGAGATCGACGCGCGCTTGTGCTGCAGCACGATCGCCACCGCCTGGTCGTACAGCGGGTCGCTCTCGCCGCCACCGCCGGCACCCGCCTCGCCGCCGGCCGCGCCGCCGTCGCCGTCGAGCGTGCCGCCCTCGAGCAGGCCCTCGATGTAGTTGGGCTCGCCCTGCGCCTTCAGATACTCGACGACGCGGTGCACCTCGTCGTCGCTGACGAAGGCACCGTGCACGCGCACCGGCAGCCCGGTGCCGCTGGCCAGGTACAGCATGTCGCCCTGGCCGAGCAGCGCCTCGGCGCCCATCTGGTCGAGGATCGTGCGGCTGTCGATCTTGCTCGCGACCTGGAACGCGATGCGCGTCGGGATGTTGGCCTTGATCAGGCCGGTGATGACGTCGACGCTCGGGCGCTGCGTCGCGAGGATCAGGTGGATGCCCGACGCGCGCGCCTTCTGCGCCAGCCGCGCGATCAGCTCCTCGATCTTCTTGCCGACGACCATCATCAAGTCGGCCAGCTCGTCGATCACGACGACGATGTGCGGCAGGCGATCCAGCGGCTCGGGCTGCTCGGGCGTCAGGCTGAACGGGTTGCCGATGGGCTCGCCGCGCTCGGCGGCGTCGGCGATCTTGCGGTTGTAGCCGGCGAGGTTGCGCACGCCGAGCTTGCTCATCAGCTTGTAGCGCCGCTCCATCTCGGCCACGCACCAGTTCAGCGCGTTGGCCGCCTGCTTCATGTCGGTGACGACGGGGCACAGCAGGTGCGGGATGCCCTCGTAGACGCTGAGCTCCAGCATCTTCGGGTCGATCAGGATCAGCCGCACGTCGCGCGCCTCGGCCTTGTACAGCAGGCTGAGGATCATCGCGTTGATGCCCACCGACTTGCCCGAGCCGGTGGTGCCGGCCACCAGGCAGTGCGGCATCTTGGCCAGGTCGGCGACGACCGGCGCGCCGACGATGTCCTTGCCCAGGCCGAGCGTCAGTTGCGACGCGGCGTCGTTGTAGGCCTGCGAGCCGAGGATCTCGGCCAGCCGGATGGTCTGCCGCTTCGCATTGGGCAGCTCGAGGGCCATCGTCGTCTTGCCGGGGATCGTCTCGACGACGCGGATGCTGACCAGGCTCAGCGAGCGCGCCAGGTCCTTCGCGAGGTTGACGACCTGCGCGCCCTTGACGCCGGTGGCCGGCTCGATCTCGTAGCGCGTGATCACCGGCCCGGGCGCGGCGGCGACGACGCGCACCTCGACACCGAAGTCCTTGAGCTTCTTCTCGATCAGCCGGCTCGTCATCTCGAGCGACTCCGGCGTCACCGACTCCTGCCGCGGCGGCGCGGCGTCGAGCAGGTCGACCTGCGGCAGCCTGGTGTCGGCCAGCTCGGTGAACAGCGGCTGCTGGCGCTCCTTGGCCACGCGCTCCGACTTCGGCACCGAGACGACGGGCGGCTCGATCACGATGGGCTCGTGCTCGGCGATGTGCTCGCGCTCGGTCTCGACGACCTGCTCGCGCGCGCGCAGCGCCGCCTCGCCCAGGCGCAGGTCCTCGGCGCGCTGGCGGCGCTCCTCGCGACGCTCGCGCAGGCTCACGATCCACGCGCCCAGCGCATCGGCCCAGCGCAGCCAAGAGAAGCGCAGCGCGAGCGCGCTGCCGAGCACGAGTGCGGCGATCCACGTGACGCCCGAGCCGACGAAGCCCAGCCAGGTCATGCTCAGCGGCCCGAGCGTCGCGCCGACGACGCCACCGGCGTGGCCCGGCAGCGTCGACTCCCAGTGGTACAGGCGCGTCCACTCGAGGGCGCAGCTGGCGGCCATCAGCATCGCGGTGCCGGTCCAGACCCAGCGCGCCGACGTCCACGGCACCGCGGGCGGCTCGGCGCCGTCGCTGCGGCGCAGTGCACGCGCGAGCGCACCAAGCCAGGCGCGCAGCGCGACCAGCGGCAGCCACCACACCGACCACCCGAACGCGAACAGTGCGACGTCGGACAGGTAGGCGCCGACCCGCCCGACGGCGTTGCGCACCGGCGCACCGTCGCCCGAAGTCGTGAAGGCCGCATCGCCCGGGTGGTGCGTCGCCAGCGCGAGCACGCCGAGCAACCACACCAGCGCGGCCAGCGACAGCACGACGCGACGCGGCCAGCGCAGGCCCGCCTCCGACTCGGCAGCCGCGGCCGCCTGCGTGCCCTTGCGCGCGGGCGACACGCCGGCCGCCTCGCTGCGCAGCGATCCCAACGGAAACGTCATGGCCACGATTGTGGCCCGATTCGCGAGCCCAGCCGCCCGCGCGTGCGGGTGGCGCGGCTCAGTCGCGCTGCAGCCGGTCCTTCAAGACGACCCAGCCGTTGTCCTGCGTCTCGATGTGGCCGCGCTCCTCGAGGTCCTTCATCACGCGGCTGACCATCTCGCGCGACGCACCGACGACTTTGGCCAGGTCCTGGCGCGAGACCTTGCTGCGGATGATCTTGACGCCCTTGTCGTCTTCGGCCATGTCGAGCAGCGCCCGCGCGACGCGGCCGTAGACGTCGAGCAGCGCGAGCGACTCGATCTGCCGGTCGGCGGCGCGCAGCCGTGCGACCAGGCCGCGCAGGATCGCGTAGGCCAGGCTCGTCGGCTCGGGCAGGCAGCGCGCGAACTCGCTGCGCCCGAGCACGAGCATGTCGGTCTGCATCTCGGCGCGCACGGTGGCCGAGTGCGGCTCGCCGTCGATCAGGCTCATCTCGCCGACGTAGTCGCCGGCCTGCAGCACCGCGAGGATCACCTCGCGCCCGCGCGAGTCCGACGTCAGCACGCGCGCGCGGCCGTTGAGCAGGATGAACAGCGCGTTGCTCTTGCGCCCCTGCTCGACGACGATCTCGCCGCGGCGGAAGCGCCGCTTGACGACGCTGTCGGCGATGACCTGCGCCTGGTCGGCCGTCAGCATCGAGAACAGCGGCACGCGGCGGATCAAGTCCAGGTTGGACAACATCGACATCGGCTGGCCCTTTCGTTGTGGTGTCGTGGTGCCGATCGCGGCCGCGGGTCGTCCCACCACCCCGCTATCGAATCGCCGCAAACGCCTAGAATTTCACTATTGTGCCGACCAAGTGGCTGATCGGCACGCGGAAGTGGCGCCGGCTATGCTGCGCCGTGGGGCCGACGCGACGCCTCGCACTCGGCCGCCGCCCTCCCCTGCCCATCGCCTGCGAGCTCCTCCGATGAACACGCCTTCGACCCACGCCCGGGTGCTGATCCTGGGCTCCGGCCCTGCCGGCTACACCGCGGCGATCTACGCCGCGCGCGCCAACCTGAAGCCGGTGCTGATCACCGGGATGGCGCAGGGCGGTCAGCTGATGACGACGACCGAGGTCGACAACTGGCCCGCCGACGTGATGGGCGTGCAAGGGCCCGAGCTGATGCAGCGCTTCCAGCAGCACGCCGAGCGCTTCGACACGAAGATCGTGTTCGACCACGTCAACGAGGTCGACCTGTCGCAGCGGCCGTTCCGCCTCAAGGGCGACGCCGGCAGCTACACCTGCGACGCGCTGATCGTCGCCACGGGGGCGAGCGCGAAGTATCTCGGCCTGCCGAGCGAACAGGCGTTCATGGGCCGCGGCGTCAGCGGCTGCGCGACCTGCGACGGCTTCTTCTACCGCGGCGAGGAGGTGTGCGTCGTCGGTGGCGGCAACACCGCCGTCGAAGAGGCGCTGTACCTGTCGAACATCGCGACCAAGGTGCACCTGATCCACCGGCGCGACAAATTCCGCGCCGAGCCGATCATGGTCGACAAGGTGATGGACAAGGTCGCCGCCGGCAAGATCGAGCTGCACCTGTGGTACACGCTCGACGAGGTGCTCGGCGACGCCAGCGGCGTGACCGGCGTGCGGCTGAAGAACGCGCTGGACGGCAGCACCAAGCAGCTGGCGCTGAAGGGCTGCTTCATCGCGATCGGTCACCAGCCCAACACCGACATCTTCAAGGGCCAGCTCGAGATGAAGGACGGCTACATCGTCACCCGCTCCGGTCTGGAGGGGATGGCGACGATGACCAGCGTGCCCGGCGTGTTCGCCGCCGGCGACGTGCAGGACCACGTCTACCGCCAGGCGATCACGAGCGCCGGCACCGGCTGCATGGCCGCGCTGGACGCGCAGCGTTTCCTCGAGCAGCAGCAGGGCTGAGAGCGTGAGAGTTTTTCGTCCGCTGCCCTCGTGCTGGCATGTCTCTGGCTTGCTGTTGGGCATGAGCGATCCGAAGCACCAAGACAGCGTGGCCGGGGTTTTGTTCGAGGACTTGGCGCCCGTCGATGAGCAAGCAGCGCAGGCCGCCGCGCAAGCGCGAGCCTTTGCGCTGCGCGCGCAGCCGCCGCGGCTGCTGCAGCCCAACCGCAAGCAGATCGAACTGCGGGCATCGGACCTGGAGTCGCTGCTGGGCGAGGACCACCGAGCGCGGCTGGTATGGGGCTACGTCGAGCGGCAGGACCTGAGCCGGCTGACCGATGCGATCAAGGCGCGCGGCAGCAATGCCGGACGCGCGGCGATCGACCCGCGCATCCTGTTTGCGCTGTGGCTGTACGCCACGCTCGAAGGCGTGGGCAGCGGGCGCGAGCTGGCGCGGCT
>NZ_QOAZ01000040.1 GCF_003574675.1 Azohydromonas sediminis | reverse complement strand
ACGTCAGTCGCCTCGCATCGAGTGCTCATGCCCTGAAAAACGGCATCGCCCACCCGCCGCTGTCAGGGTTTGCCCAAATCTTCACAAGCTCTCAGCCGGCCAGCCGCCGTCCTTCCTCGGCCGCCTTGACGACGATCGCCGCCGGCTCGAAGCGCGCGCCGTACAGCGCCGCCAGTTCGCGCGCGCGCGCGACGAAGGCCTTCGGCCCCATCGCGTCGATGAACTGCAGCGCGCCGCCGTGGAACGGCGCGAAGCCCCAGCCGAAGATCGAGCCGATGTTGCCGTCGGCCACCGAGCGCAGCACGCCCTCCTGCAGGCAGCGCGCGGCCTCGTTGGCCTGCACGAACATCAGGCGGTCGATCAGCTCCTGCTGCGACGGCTGCTCGTCGGCGGGCGGGTACATCTCGGCGAGCCCCGGCCACAGGCGCTTGCCGTCGTCACCGTAGTCGTAGAAGCCCTTGCCAGCCTTCTTGCCGATGCGGCCGATCTCGCACAGCTGGCGGATCACCTCCTCGGCCGGGTGCGGGTGGTAGACCTTGTCCTCGGCCGCGAGGTCCTTCTTCGTCTGCTCGATCACGTGCAGCGACAAGCTCAGGCTCACCTCGTCCTGCAGCGCCAGCGGCGGCATCGGCATGCCCGCCTGCAGCCCGGCCTGCTCGACGTGGCGCGGGTGCACGCCCTCTTTGAGCATCGTGATGCCTTCCATCACGTAGGTCGCAAACACGCGCGAGGTGTAGAAGCCGCGGCTGTCGTTGACGACGATCGGCGTCTTGCCGATCTGCAGCACGTAGTCGAAGCCGCGCGCCAGCGTCTCGTCGGACGTCTTCTCGCCGACGATGATCTCCACCAGCGGCATCTTGTCGACCGGGCTGAAGAAGTGCAGCCCGACGAAGTGCGTCGGCCGCGCACTGGCCTTCGCCAGCCCCGTGATCGGCAGCGTCGACGTGTTGCTCGCGAACACCGCGCCCGCACCGATGACGGCCTCGGCCTTCTTCGTCACGTCGGCCTTGACGGCGCGGTCCTCGAAGACGGCCTCGATCACGAGGTCGCAGCCGGCCAGGTCTTCGTACGACGTCGTCGGCCGGATGCGCGCGAGCAGCGCGTCGCGCTGCTCGGCCGTCGTGCGCCCCTTCTTGACCGCCTTGTCGAGCAGCTGCTGCGAGTGCGCCTTGCCCTTCTCGGCCAGTTCGAGCGTGGTGTCGAGCAGCACGACGTCGATGCCGGCCTTGGCCGACACGTAGGCGATGCCGGCGCCCATCATCCCGGCGCCGAGCACGCCGAGCTTCCTGACCTGCGTCTTCGCGACCTTCGCCGGCCGCGACGCGCCTTTCTTGATCGCATTGAGCTGGTACCACAGCGTGCCGATCATGTTGCGGCTTTCCTGCGTCATCGCGCAGGCCGCGAAGTAGCGGCTCTCGACGGCGCTCGCGGCGTCGAAGCCGAGCAGGCCGCCCTCGAACACGCTCGACATGATGTGCGTGACCGCCGGGTAGTTGCCGTAACTCTTCGCCGCGGCCACCGACGGCGCGATCGACCACAGCTGTGCCACCGCCGGCGAGCGCGAGTCGCCGCCGGGGAAGCGGAACTTCGGCTCGTCCCACGGCTGCCTGGCCTTCGGGTGCGCGAGGCACCAGGCCTTGGCCTTCGCGAGCAGCTCGTCGCGGTCCTTCGCGAGCTCGGTGACGAGGCCCATCGACAGCGCCTTGGCCGGCGCGATGTCGTCGCCCTCGCCCATGATCTGCAGCGCGGCCTGGATGCCCACCAGCCGCGGCAGCCGCACCGTGCCGCCGCCGCCGGGCAGCAGCCCGAGCTTGACCTCGGGCTGGCCGAGCTTGAGCTTGCGGTCGTCGAGCACGATGCGCGCGTGGCACGCGAGCGCGATCTCGAGCCCGCCGCCGAGCGCGTGGCCGCCGATCGCCGCGACCACCGGCTTGCCGATCGTCTCCATCTTGCGCAGCACGGCCTTCATCGCCATCGAGGCTTCGAAAGGCTCGCGCGGCTCCTGCCACTTCGACATGCGGTCGATGTCGCCGCCGGCGCAGAAGTCGGCCTTGCCCGAGGTCAGCACGAGGCCCTTGATCGCGTCGTCGCTCTCGACGCGCTCGACGACGTGCGCGAGCGCCGTCATCAGCTCGTCACCGACGACGTTCATCGGCCGGCCCGCCAGGTCCATCGTCGCGACGGCGATGCCGTCGCTGCCCACGTCCATCGTGATCGCGTTGCTCATGGTCGACCCTTCAGACCCTTTCGATGATCGTCGCGATGCCCATGCCGCCGCCGACGCACAGCGTCGCGCAGCCGGTGGCGAGGTCGCGGCGCTCGAGCTCGTCGAGCAGCGTGCCGAGGATGATGCAGCCGGTGGCGCCCAGCGGGTGGCCCATCGCGATCGCGCCGCCGTTGACGTTGACGCGGTCGAGATCGACGCCGAGGTCGCGCGCCGTCTTCATAGGCACCACCGCGAACGCCTCGTTGATCTCCCACAGGTCGATGTCGCCGACGCCCATCCCGGCTTTCGCGAGCGCCTTGCGCACCGCCGGCGTCGGGCCGGTGAGCATGATCGTCGGCTCGGAGCCGATCACCGCGGCGGCCTTGACGCGGGCACGCGGCTTCAGCCCGGCCTTCGCGCCGCCTTCCTTCGAGCCGACGAGCATCAGCGCCGCGCCGTCGACGATGCCCGACGAGTTGCCCGCGTGGTGCACGTGCTCGATGCGCTCGACGGTGGTGTACTTGCGCAGCGCGGTGGCGTCGAACCCCATCTGGCCGATCGCCGCGAAGCTCGGCTCGAGCTTGGCGAGCGCCTCCATCGTCGTGCCGGGGCGGATCGTCTCGTCCTCGGCGAGCATCAGCAGGCCCGCGATGTCGTGCACCGGCACGATCGAGCGCGCGAAGTGGCCCGCCGCGCGCGCGGCTGCCGCGCGCTGGTGCGAACGCAGCGCGAACGCGTCGACGTCGCCGCGCGTGAAGCCTTCCATCGTCGCGATCAGGTCGGCACCGACGCCCTGCGGCACGAAGCCGAGCTTGGCGTTGATGCGCGGGTCCATGAACCACGCACCGCCGTCGCTGCCCATCGCCCAGCGGCTCATGCTCTCGATGCCGCCGGCCACCACGAGGTCTTCCCAGCCGCTCATCACCTTGGCCGCGGCGAGGTTGACCGACTCGAGCCCCGAGGCGCAGAAGCGGCTTTGCGTCACGCCGGCCACCGTCTGCGCCCAATCGGCGTCGAGCACGGCGGTGCGGGCGATGTCGGCGCCCTGCTCGCCCACCGGCGTCACGCAGCCGAGCACGACGTCGTCGACGAGCGCGGTGTCGAGCTCGTGGCGCGCCTGCAGCGCCTTGAGCAGCGTGCGCAGCAGCCACACCGGCGTGGCCTGGTGCAGCGATCCGTCCTTCTTGCCCCTGCCGCGCGGGGTGCGCACGTGGTCGTAGATGTAGGCCTCGCTCATCGGCAGACTCCTGTCACATGAACCGGCTCGCCAGTTCCTTCATGATCTCGTTCGTGCCGCCGTAGATGCGCTGCACGCGCGCGTCGACGTACAGCTCGGCGATCGGGTATTCCATCATGTAGCCGTAGCCGCCGAACAGCTGCAGGCACTCGTCCATCACCTTGCACTGCTGCTCGCTGACCCAGGCCTTCGCGAGCGCGGCGCGCGCGGCGTCGAGCTCGCCGTTCAGGTGCGCGACGATGCACGCGTCGACAAAGGCGCGCGCGGCGAGCACGGTGGCCTGCACCTCCGCGAGCCTGAACTTCGTGTTCTGGAAGTCCCAGATCGGCCTGCCGAAGGCCTTGCGCTCCTTCACGTAGGCCAGCGTCTCGGCCAGCGCGCGCTCCATCGCACCGATGCCCTGCACCGCGATGATCAGCCGCTCCTGCGGCAGCTGCTCCATCAGCTGCACGAAACCCTGCCCCTCGCGCCCGCCGAGCAGGTTCGCCGCCGGCACGCGCACGCCGTCGAAGAACAGTTCGCTCGTGTCCTGCGCCTTCAGCCCCACCTTGTCGAGCTTGCGCCCGCGCCGGAAGCCCGCCACCGGCCGGCCGTCGGGGTCGTCGGTCTCGAGCACGAGCAGCGAGGTGCCCTTGGCGCCGGCGCCACGGTCGGTCTTCGCGACGACGACGATCAGGTTCGCGTGCTGGCCGTTGGTGATGAAGGTCTTCGCGCCGGTGAGCACGTAGTCGTCGCCGTCGCGCAGCGCGTGCGTCGTGATCGCCTGCAAGTCGCTGCCGGTGCCGGGCTCGGTCATCGCGATCGCGCCGACGAGCTCGCCGGTGGCCATCCTCGGCAGCCAGCGGCGCTTCTGCTCGTCGCTGCCGTAGTGCAGGATGTACGGCGCGACGATCGCCGAATGCAGCGCGCCGCCGAAGCCCGACAGGTTCGCGCGCGACTGCTCGATCATGATCGCGGCTTCGTGCGCGAAGTCGCCACCGCCGCCGCCCCACGCCTCGGGCGTCGAGACGCACAGCAGCCCCTGCGCGCCGGCTTCGCGCCAGCACGCGCGCGGCACGATGCCGGCCTCGCGCCACGCCGCCGCGTGCGGCACCCAGCGCTCGCGGAAGAAGCGCGCCGCGCTGTCGGCGAGCAGGCGGTGCTCCTCGCGCATCCACGGCGACGCAAAGACCTCGATCGTCACGACGGCCTCACTTGTGGCTCAACTGTTCGCGCGCAGTGGCGTTGATCACGCGCAGCTCCGCGAGCGTGGCTTCGATGTGTTCGCGCTTGCGCTCGAGGTCGGCGATCGCCTCGTCGGTGCGCGCGATCACGTACTTCAGCTGCTGCACCCGGCCCTCGCCATGCGCGCCGTACAGGTCCAGGTAGTGCTTGATCTCGGCCAGCGTCGCGCCGATCGCCTTGCTGCGCAGGATCAGCGCCAGCCGCGCACGGTCGCGCCGCGTGTAGACACGCACGCCGCCGACACGCCGCGGCGCAAGCAGCCCCTTGGCTTCGTAGAAGCGCAGCGCGCGCGGCGAGATGCCGAACTCTGCGCACAGCTCGCCGATGCCGAAAAGCTCGCCGGTGGCTTCGTCGCGGTGCGAGGCGACGACCTGCTGTGCGGTCGGCGCGGTTTTCGACGTCGTCCTCGCCGACGTCGCTGCCGCACCGCCGCGGCGACGCGTCGCTCGCACCGGCGTCGCCGTTTCCGACATCCCGCCCCCGCTTCAGAGCACGCGCTGCAGCTTCAGCGCGACGCTCATGTCGCCCTGCACGCGCAGCTTGCCCGTCATGAACGCGGTGGCCGGCTCGAGCTCGCCGGCGAGCATCGCGGTGAGGTGCTCGAGCGTGACGCCGACCGTGCAGTCGGCGTCGCGGTCCTCGTTGCTGACCGTGTTCGGGATCGACCTGCCGTCGATGAAGACGACGCCGGCGTCGCCGCAGTCGAACTTCAGCGTCGCGCCCAGCCCGCTCGCCTCGCCGACGCGGGCGCGCAGCGTCTCGGTGCAGGCTTGCAGGTTCATGCGGGCTCCAGCGGCAATGCGACGACCGCGATCGTAGCCGCGCCCCGCTGACGCTTCGATGCGCGTATTCCCCAATGCGACAGCCGGTTGACGTTAACGTCAGCCCCGGGCCTAATCGCGCCGTCACGCCCTTCGCGTCCGCGATGTCCGAACCCGTCGTTCCACCCGCCGCCGGCGGCTACCGCAGCGTGTTCCGCCCCGGCCTGTTCGCCGGCCAGCTGCACTGGGTCACCGGCGGCGGCAGCGGCATCGGCCGCTGCGTCGCGCACGAGCTCGCCTCGCTCGGCGCCACCGTCGTGATCAGCGGCCGTTCGCCCGACAAGCTCGCGCGCGTGGCCGCCGAGATCGCCGCCGACGGCGGGCGCTGCCACACGATCGCGTTCGACATCCGCGACGAGGAGGCGGTCAAGGCCGGCGTGGCGCGCATCGTCGGCGAGCACGGCCCGGTCAGCGGCCTCGTCAACAACGCCGGCGGCCAGTTCCCGGCGCCGCTGGCGGCGATCAGCAAGAAGGGCTTCGACGCCGTCGTCGCCAACAACCTCACCGGCGGCTTCCTGATGATGCGCGAGGTCTTCGTGCAGAGCATGGAAAAGACCGGCGGCGCGATCGTCAACATGACGGCCGACTTCCGCAACGGCATGCCCGGCATGGGCCACAGCGGCGCGGCGCGCGCCGGCATGAGCAACCTGACGATGACGGCAGCCTACGAGTGGGCGCCGGCCGGAGTGCGCGTCAACGCGGTGGCGCCGGGCTGGATCGCCTCCAGCGGGATGGACACCTACGGCGGCGCGATGAAGGCCGTCATCCCGCGCCTGAAGGAACACGTGCCGCTGCGCCGCATGGGGCTCGAGGCCGAGGTCAGCGCCGCGATCGTGTTCCTGCTGTCGCCGGCGGCGGCGTTCATCACCGGCGTGACGCTGCCGATCGACGGCGGCGCGCCGCTGGGCAGCGAGATCTTCCCGCTGCCGGCGCAGTCGCGCTCGGTGCCGTTCGACGGCTTCCACCGCGCCGTCACGCCCGAGGTGCTGAAGTAGCGATGCCGGCCATCGCGACGCGACTCGACGCGCGCAGCGAGAGCTTTCGCGCCAACGCCGAGCGCATGCGCGAGCGGCTCGACCAGGTGCGCACGCTCGAGGCCAGGGTCGTCGCCGAGTCGGCGAGCAAGCGCGAGCGCTTCGAGCAGCGCGGGCAGCTGCTGCCGCGCGAGCGCGTCGCGCGCCTGCTCGACCGCGGCAGCGACTTCCTCGAGCTGTCGCCGCTGGCGGGCCTGGGCATGCACGACGACGACGGCAAGAAGAGCGTGCTCGGCGGCGGCGCGATCGCCGGCATCGGCACCGTGGCCGGCAAGCGCGTCGTGATCTCGGCCAGCGACAGCGGCATCAAGGGCGGCACCGTCGCGCCGATGGGGCTGAAGAAAGCGCTGCGCGCGCAGCAGATCGCCGCCGAGAACAAGCTGCCGCTGGTGCACCTGGTCGAGTCGGGCGGCGCGAACCTGATGTACCAGGCCGAGATCTTCGTCGACGGCGGGCGCAGCTTCGCGAACCAGGCGCGGCTGTCGGCGGCGGGCATCCCGCAGGTGGCGGTCGTGCACGGCGCGTCGACCGCCGGCGGCGCGTACCTGCCGGGGCTGTCGGACTACGTCGTGCTCGTGCGCGGGCGCAGCAGCATCTACCTCGCCGGCCCGCCGCTCGTGAAGGCCGCGATCGGCGAGGACGCCGACGAAGAGACGCTGGGCGGCGCCGCGCTGCACGCCGGCGTCACCGGCCTGGGCGAATACCTGGCCGACAACGACGCGCACGCGATCGCGATCGCGCGCGAGCTGCTCGACAAGCTGCACTGGGACACCGTGCCGCCGCCGGCGGCCGCCCCCGAGCCGCTGTATCCGGCCGACCAGCTGATGGGCGTCGTGCCGGCCGACGAGCGCGTGCCCTACGACTGCCGCGAAGTGATCGCGCGCGTCGTCGACGGCTCCGACTTTCTCGAATTCAAGGCGACCTACGGCAGCGACACCGTGTGCGGCCACGCACGCATCCACGGGCATGCGGTCGGGCTGATCGGCAACAACGGGCCGATCCAACCCGAGGGTTCGGTCAAGGCCGCGCAGTTCATGCAGCTGTGTGACCAATCGGGCACGCCGCTGGTGTTCCTGCAGAACACGACCGGCTACATGGTCGGCTCCGAGGCCGAGCGCAAGGGCGCGATCAAGCACGGCAGCAAGATGATCCAGGCGGTGGCCAATGCACGCGTGCCCAAGTTCACCGTCGTGCTCGGCGGCTCGTACGGCGCCGGCAACTACGGCATGTGCGGCCGCGGCTTCGACCCGCGCTTCATCTTTGCGTGGCCCACGGCGCGCACCGCCGTGATGGGCGGCGCGCAGGCGGCGATGGTGATGGACATCGTCAACCGCGCCAAGCTCGAGCGCATGGGTCTGCCGGTCAACGACGAGGCGCTCGCGGCGATGAGCGAGCAGCTGCGCCGGCGCCTGGACCACGAGTCCACCGCGCTGTTCGGCACCGCGCGGCTGTGGGACGACGGCATCATCGACCCGCGCGACACACGCCGCGTGCTCGGCCTGTGCCTGGCGATCGCCGCCGAGGCCGAGCGGCGCGTGCTGCGGCCCAACGCCTTCGGCGTGGCCCGGATGTAGACGAGGAGACTTCGCGATGCAGTTCACCACCGAACACCGCCAGATCGACGACACCGTCACGCGCTTCGTCGAGCAGGAACTCAACCCCCACGTGGCCGAGTGGGAGGCCGCCGAGGAGTTCCCGAGCCACGAGGTGTTCAAGAAGCTCGGCAACCTCGGCCTGCTCGGGCTGAAGTACCCCGAGGAATACGGCGGTGCCGGGCTCGACTTCAGCTACTCGATGGTGATGGCCGAGGCGCTGGGCGCGTGCCACTGCGGTGGCGTGCCGATGGCCATCGGCGTGCAGACCGACATGGCCACGCCGGCGCTGGCGCGCTTCGGCAGCGACGAACTGCGGCGCGAGTTCCTCGCGCCGACGATCGCCGGCGACTACGTCGCGTGCCTGGGCGTCAGCGAACCCGGTGGCGGCAGCGACGTCGCGGCGATCAAGACGACGGCGCGCAAGGACGGCGGCGACTACGTGATCAACGGCAGCAAGATGTGGATCACCAACGGCCTGAAGGCCGACTGGTGCTGCCTGCTCGCCAACACGAGCGAGGGCCCGGCGCACAAGAACAAGAGCCTGATCGTCGTGCCGATGGACGCACCGGGCATCACGAAGCAGAAGATCAAGAAGATCGGCATGATGAGCTCCGACACGGCGCTGCTGTTCTTCGACAACGTGCGCGTGCCGCAGCGCCACCTGATCGGCCAGGAAGGCCTGGGCTTCACGTTCCAGATGCTGCAGTTCCAGGAGGAGCGGCTGTGGGGCGCGGCGAGCACGCTGCGCAGCATGGACCGGCTGATCGACCTGACGATCGACTACACGCGCGAGCGCAAGGCCTTCGGCAAGAGCCTGCTCGACAACCAGGCGATCCACTTCCGCCTGGCCGAGCTGCGCACCGAGGTCGAGGCACTGCGTGCGCTGACGTACCGCGCGGTCGAGCAGTACGTGGCCGGCAAGGACGTCACCCGGCTCGCGTCGATGGCCAAACTGAAGTGCGGGCGCTTGAGCCGCGAGGTCGCCGACAGCTGCCTGCAGTTCTGGGGCGGCATGGGCTTCACGTGGGACAACCCGATCTCGCAGGCCTACCGCGACAGCCGGCTCGTGTCGATCGGCGGCGGCGCCGACGAGGTGATGCTCGGCATCATCTGCAAGCTCGAAGGCACGCTGCCGGGGAAGGCCGCGTGAGCCCGGGCCCCTACGAGACGCTGGCCGTGCGCGCCGACGGCGCGGTGTGGCACGTGACGCTGAACCGGCCTCAGGCGCGCAACGCGATGACGATGGCGATGGTGCGCGAGCTGCGCACCGTGCTCGCCGACGCGAAGGCCGCCGGCGACGTGCGCGTGCTCGTGCTGCGCGGCGCCGGCGGGCACTTCTGCGCCGGCGCCGACCTGAAGGACATGGCTGCGGCGCGCGAGCGCGCGTCGCGCGCCGACGACGACAAGCGCCCGCTCGAGCCGGCAGCCGACCCGATCGCCGAGGTCAACGCCCGCTTCGGTGAGCTGTGCGTCGCTTGGGCCGACACGGGGCTGGCGACGGTGGCCGTGATCGAGGGCACCGTGATGGGCGGCGGCTTCGGGCTCGCGTGCGTCGTCGACGTCGCGATCGCGAGCGACACCGCGGTGTTCCGCCTGCCCGAGACGTCGCTGGGCGTCGTGCCGGCGCAGGTCGGGCCGTTCCTCGTCGAGCGCATCGGGCACGCCGAGACGAAGCGGCTGGCCGTCACCGGCGGCACGCTCGACGCCCGCGCAGCGCTCGCGCTGCGCCTCGTGCACGAGGTGCACGCCCCGGATGCCCTCGACGGCGTGCTGCAGCGCGTGCTCGGCGAGATCCTGCGCTGCGCGCCCGGCGCGATCTCGGCGACGAAGGCGCTGCTCGCGCGCGCGCGCTTCACGCCGCCGGTGGCGCTGGTGCGCGAAGCGGCCGAGGTCTTCTCGCGCGCGGCCAATGGGCCGGAGGGCGTCGAGGGGACGGCCGCGTTCCTCGCCCGGCGCAAGCCGAGCTGGGCACCGTGACGCGAACGACGGGCACGCCGTGAGCTTCTCGACGATCCTGATCGCCAACCGCGGCGACAGCCCGGGTCCAGCCACGGCTGCGGCGAAGACGCGTGTCGGCGTAGCCGACACGAGGCGCAGCCACATCGCCGGGCACGCGCAGCGTGCGGCGATCGAGCCGCGGGGATGACGTGTTTTCCAAGATCCTGATCGCCAACCGCGGCGAGATCGCCTGCCGCGTGATCCGCACCGCGCACCGCCTCGGCTACCGCACCGTGGCCGTCTACAGCGACGCCGACCGCGACGCGCCGCACGTGCGGCAGGCCGACGAGGCGCTGCGCATCGGCCCGCCGCCGGCGGCGCAGTCGTACCTGTCGGTCGAGGCGCTGCTCGACGCCGCGCGCCGCAGCGGCGCCGACGCCGTCCACCCGGGCTACGGCTTCTTGTCGGAGCGCGCGGACTTCGCGCGCGCGTGCACGGCCGCCGGTCTCGTCTTCATCGGCCCGCCGGCCGAGGCGATCGAGGCGATGGGCGACAAGGCCGGCGCGAAGAAGCGCATGCTCGGCGCCGGCGTGCCGTGCGCGCCGGGCTACCTCGGCGACGACCAGAGCGACGCGCGCCTCGCCGCCGAGGCGCAGCGGCTGGGCACGCCGCTGCTCGTCAAGGCCGTGGCCGGCGGCGGCGGACGCGGCATGCGCCTGGTGCGCGACCTGGCCGAGCTGCCGGCCGCGCTCGACGGCGCACGCCGCGAGGCGGCGAGCGCGTTCGGCGACGGCCGGCTGATGCTCGAGCGGCTGATCGACGACGCGCGCCACATCGAGATCCAGGTCTTCGCCGACGCGCACGGCCACGCGGTCCACCTCGGCGAGCGCGACTGCACGGTGCAGCGGCGGCGGCAGAAAGTGATCGAGGAGGCACCCTCGCCCGTCGTCGACGCGGCACGGCGCGACGCGATGGGCCGCGACGCGGTGGCCGCGGCGCGTGCGGTCGGCTACGTCGGCGCGGGCACCGTCGAGTTCGTCGTCGACCGCGACGGCCGCCATTACTTCCTCGAAATGAACACCCGGCTGCAGGTCGAACACCCGGTGACCGAGGCCGTCACCGGCTTCGACCTCGTCGAGTGGCAGCTGCGCGTGGCCGCCGGCGAGCCGCTGCCGGTGACGCAGGGCGAGGTGCGGCTGAGCGGCCACGCGGTCGAGATGCGGCTGTACGCCGAGGACCCGTATGCCGGCTTCGCGCCGCAGACCGGGCGCATCGTCCACTGGCGCCCGCACGGTGACGCGAACGGTGGCGCGCGCGGCGGCGTGGGGGCCGTCGAAGGCGCGCGCGGCGGCGTGGGGACCATGGAGGGCGCACGCGGCGGCGTGGGGACCATGGAGGGCGCACGCGGCGGCGTGGGGACCATGGAGGGCGCACGCGGCGGCGTGGGGACCATGGAGGGCGCACGCGGCGGCGTGGGGACCATGGAGGGCGCACGCGGCGGCGTGGGGACCATGGAGGGCGCACGCGGCGGCGTGGGGACCATGGAGGGCGCACGCGGCGGCGTGGAGACCATGGAGGGCGCACGCGGCGGCGTGGAGACCATGGAGGGCGCACGCGGCGGCGTGCGCGTGGACGACGGCATCGCCGAAGGCGGCGAAGTCACGCCGTACTACGACGCGATGGTCGCCAAGCTGATCGCGCACGGGCGCGACCGGACCGACGCGCTGCGGCGCCTGCACGCCGCGCTGGAGCACACGCCGCTGCTCGGCGTCGCGACCAACGCCGGCCTGCTCGCCGACCTGCTGCGCCACCCCGACGTCGTCGGCGCGCGCATGACGACGACGCGCCTGGACGAGTGGGCGCAGGCCGGCGCGCCGATCCTGCAGCGCCCGCTGCCCGACGACGACGCGTGGGCGCTGGCCGCGGCGGTGCTCGCGCGGCGCGACGGCCCCGCGCACCGCAGCGCCGGCGTGGCGGCCTACGACCTCGTGCTGAGCCACGCCGGCGAGCGGCGCACGCTGCGCGTGCACCTGCACGGCGACGGCGTCGAGGTGCGCGCCGGCGAGCACGCGGTGCGCTTCGATGCGATCGAGCTGTGCGACCACACGCTGCGCTACGCGGTGCACGGCCACTGGCGGCGCGCGACGGCCGTCGTCGACGGCGCGCGGCTGCACCTCGCGCTCGGCGCGCGCGCGTTCGTGTTCGACGAGCCGTCGCCGCTGCCGGCCGCCGATGCCGGCAGCGACCCGCGGCGCGCGCGCGCACCGGTGGCGGGCGTCGTCGCGCACGTCGCGGTGCAGCGCGGCGAGCGCGTGCGCGCCGGCCAGCCGCTGGTGTGCGTCGAGGCGATGAAAATGGAGATGTGGCAGCACGCCGGCACCGACGGTGTCGTCGCCGCGGTGCACGTCGCGGTGCGCGACGCGGTGAGCGCCGGCGCGCTGCTGGTCGAACTCGACACCGAAGGCTGAACGACACGATGGACAAGGCCATCCTCACCTGCGCGCTGACCGGCGTGCTGACCGACCCGAAGCAGCACCCGGTGCCGGTGACGCCCGAGCAGATGGCCGCCGAGGCGCGCGACGCATTCAACGCCGGCGCGAGCATCATGCACGTGCACCTGCGCCGCCAGGAACCCGGCCAGGGTCACCTGCCGAGCTGGGACCCCGACGTCGCGCAGGCCGTGTGCGACGCGATCCGCGCCGCGTGCCCCGGCGTCGTCATCAACCTGACGACCGGCGTCGTCGGCAAGGACGTCTCGGGGCCGGTGGCGTGCCTGCGGCGCGTGCGCCCCGAGATCGCCGCGTGCAACGCCGGCACGCTGAACTACCTCAAGCTCAAGGCCGACGGCACCTGGGCCTGGCCGCCGATGGTGTTCGACAACCCGGTGGCCAAGGTGCAGCAGATGCTCGACGCGATGGCCGAGTGCGGCACGCACCCCGAGTTCGAGTGCTTCGACGTCGGCATCGTGCGCAGCGTCGAGATGTACCGCCGTGCCGGTATGTTCAGCGGCGTGCCCGAGGTCAACTTCGTGATGGGCGTGGCCAGCGGCATGCCGTGCGACGCCGACCTGCTCGCGCTGCTGCCGCGCTGGGCGCCGCCCGGCGCGGTGTGGCAGACGACGCTGATCGGCCGTGCCGAGGTCTGGCCGGTGCACCAGAAGACGGCCGAGCTCGGCGGCATGCTGCGCACCGGGCTCGAGGACACGTTCTACCTGCCCGACGGCACGCGCGCGAGCGGCAACGGCGCGCTCGTCGAAGCGCTCGCGGCGTGCGCGCGGCGCGCCGGGCGCGAAGTCGCGAGCCCCGCCGAGGCGCGTCGCCTGCTCGGCCTGCCCGCAGGAGCCGCGGCATGACGCACGCCACCGGCCCGCGGCGCAGCGCCGACGAGCAGGCGCGGCTCGACGCGGCGCTGACCGACCTGTTCGAGCGGCGCATCAGCTTCAACCAGGTGCTCGGCCTGCGCGTGACGCAGCTGCTGCCGCAGGTGCGGCTCGCGTTCGACATGCGCCCCGAGCTCGTCGGCCACTACCTCTACGGCCGCCTGCACGGCGGTGTCATTTCGGCCACGCTCGACGCCACCGGCGGCTTCGCGCTGATGGTGGCCATCGGCGAAAAGCACGCCGACGAGACGACCGAGCAGATCATGCACCGCTTCGCGCGCATGGGCACGATCGACCTGCGCATCGACTACCTGCGCCCGGGCATCGGCCAGCACTTCGTCGCCAGCGCCGAGGTCACGCGGCTCGGCGGGCGCGTCGGCTCGACGCTGATGCGCTTGGTCAACGAGCAGGGCACGCTGGTGGCCACCGGCGCGGCGGCGTACATGATCTCGTGACGATGCGGTCGCCGCGGGCGCCGTGCGGCGCTAGACTGCGGGCCTGTCCCCGCTGCCGGCGTTTCGCGCGCCTTCCGCATGGCCGATGAGCCGTCCACCGATGCGGCAGTCCAGAACGAGCTGCTTCGGCTGACGTTGCGCAACGCGGCGCGCAGCGTGCCGCTTCTGCTGCTCGCGGTGGCGTGGATCGCGTGGCTGGGCGTGCAGGCCGACCGCAGCACGGTGGCCGCGGTGGTCGGCGTGCTGGGACTCACCGTCGGGCTGTGGCGCTGGTCGACGGCCCGTCGCTACCGGCGCGACGAGCCGCTGCCGCCCGAGGCGATGCAGCGCGCGATCGTCGAGGTCGAGGGCAATGCGGCGCTCGCCGGCGCGATGTGGGCCATCGCGACGTTCGGCATCTTCCCGAACCTGCGCGGTCACCTCGAAGCCGCCTACCTCGTGATCGGCTGCGGCTCGGCGGCCATCGCCGCGCTGTTCATGTCGCTCGTGCGGCGCAGCTACCTGATGCTCGCGGTTCCGCTGATGGGGTCGCTGTTCGCCGCGACGCTGATGCGTGCGGCCGAGGGCGCCGTGCCGCTGGCGGTGCTGATCGTGCTGTTCGGGCTGACGATGCAGCGCGCCGCCACCGAGTTCCGCCGCGTGGCCAGCGACGCGATCCGGCAGCGGCTGCAGGCCGACGCCGCGCAGGCGTCGCTGCGGCGCGCCAAGGAAGCCGCCGAGGCCGCCAACATGGCCAAGTCGCAGTTCCTCGCGACGATGAGCCACGAAATCCGCACGCCGATGAACGGCGTGCTCGGCGCGCTCGACCTGCTGCGGCGCACGACGCTCGACGCCGACCAGCGGCGGCTGGTCAGGACGGCCGCTTCGTCCGGCGAGACGCTGATGTCGATCATCAACGACGTGCTCGACCACGCCAAGGTCGAGGCGGGCAAGCTCGCGCTGAAGCCGGCCCCGGCGTCGCTGCACGCGCTGGCCGGCTCGGTCACCGCGCTGCTGCGCGCCAACGCGCAGTCGAAGGGACTCGCGCTCGAACTCGAGATCGAGCCCGACGTGCCCGACCGCGTGCTCGTCGACGCGCAGAGGCTCAAGCAGGTGCTGCTGAACCTGGTCGGCAACGCCATCAAGTTCACGAACCACGGCACCGTGACGCTGCGACTCGCGCGCAGCGGCGACCGCGTGCGCGTCGAGGTCCGCGACACCGGCATCGGCATCCCGGCCGACCGGCTCGAGCACCTGTTCGAGCCGTTCTACCAGGTCGACAGCTCGAGCCGCCGGCAGCGCGGCGGCACGGGCCTCGGGCTGGCGATCAGCCAGCGCATCGTCGAAGCGATGGGCGGGCGCATCGTCGTGCGCAGCCAGCCGGGCCGCGGCTCGGTGTTCTGGTTCGACCTCGCGCTGCCGCTGGACACGTCGGGCGCAGAGCTGGCGCCGACCGATTCGGCGATGGGCGCGCTGCCCGACGACCACGTGCTGTCCGGTACGGTGCTCGTCGCCGAGGACAACGCGGTCAACCGCCTGCTCGCGCGCGAGATGCTGGTCTCGCTCGGGCTGGACGTGATCGAGGCGGCCGACGGCCGCCAGGCGCTCGACCTGCTCGCGTCGCACGACGTCGACCTGGTGCTGATGGACTGCCAGATGCCGGTGCTCGACGGCTACGCCACCACGCGCGCGCTGCGCGAATGGGAGCGACGCGAACACCGCCGCCGCGTGCCCGTCGTCGCGTTGACCGCCGACGCGTTCGACGCCGATGCCGAGCGCGCGTACGCCGCCGGCATGGACGGCTACCTGGCCAAGCCGTACACGCGCGACGCGCTGCGCAAGGTCATCGCCGAGCACCTCTGATCGCGCCCGGCCAGCGCGGCGCCGACCCCTGCCGTGTCGCGCGCGAGCCTTACGCGCGCCGCCCGTCGACGGCGGGCCGGCGCGCCAGGCTCTCAGGCCAGTGCGCCCCAGGCGCTCGCCATGTCGCGCTCCTCGCCCCAAGCCGTGTCGAGCTCGATGCGCTTGATCTCCTCGACCGCGCCCTCGTCGGCCCCCCCGACCTTGCGCGCCTGCGCGCGCGCGAGCCGCTCCATCAGCCGCAGGTCGCGGTCGGTCAGCGCGAGCGCGGCGTCGGCCCACTGCTCGACGGTGGCCAGCAGCGACTCGCGCGTCACCGGCATCGCGTCGCGCTGCGCCCGCAGCGCCGCCACCGTGCCGCGCCAGCGCGGCTCGACACTGCGCACGACCTGATCGACCGCCGCGTCGCCCTGGCCGTCGTCGACGACGGTGTCGACGAGGCCGCGGCGCTGCAGCTCGTCGGCGCTGTACAGGCGCCCCGAAAGAATCATCTCGTTGGCGACGACCATCCCGGCGCGGCGCACCGTGAACTGCCAGGCCCCCATGCCCGGAAACAGGTTGAACAGCACCTCCGGGAAGCCGCCCTGCGCGCTGCGCTCGAAGATGACGTGGTGGAACGGCAGCACCGACTCGAGCCCCCCGCCGAGCGTGTCGCCCTGCACCAGCGCGATCGTGTGCAGGCCGTGCGCTGCGGCGCGCTCCATGCCCCACACGAGGTCGACGCAGCGGCGCCCGTACATGCACAGCGACTCGCGGTCGCGCGCACGCACGAGCAGCACGAACAGCGCGAGGTCGCCGCCGAAATTGAACACGCCGCTGACGTCGGAGCTGAACACGAGGTGACGCGCGAGCCCGGGGTTGGCCAGCAGCTGGTCGAGCACGCTCTGCATCTCGGCCAGGCCCGCGAGGCTGTAGCACTGGATCGGACGCACGCTCATGCGCACGCGCAGCAGCGCGAGCTCCGAGGTCCATTCGAGCCGCAGGTAGCGGTAGGGCTTGCTAAGCAGTGCCGGCAGCGCGCCGGCTGAAGCCGACTGGCTCATAGCTGCCCCACCAGCCCGGTGAAGTGGTGGAAGTTGACCTGCGTCGACTCGACGATCGACTCGCGCGCCGCCTCGTCGCGCACCGCGTTGAGCACCTCGCGCAGCGCGGCCATGTGCTGGGCGTCCATCGTCGCGTGCGAGGCGACGAACGACACGCCGCGCTGGCCGTCGAGCAGCAGCGACTCCTGGATCGCCGACGCGAACGGCCCGCCATAGACCGACGCGATGACCTCGAGCGCGTAGAGCATGCCCAAGGCGGAGGCCGGGTGGCGGCGCTCGGCGGCCCAGTAGTTGTAGCCGACGAGCCCGAGCGTCCACGGCGACGGCGCGTGCGCGCGCGCCTGCGCCTCGGGCACGCCGACCGCGTCGAGGTCGTTGAGCACCCACTGCTCGTGGCCCTGCTCCTCGTGCATGTGGTCGTAGAGGAAGTAGCGCACGTCGCGCAGGCCGTCGTCGAGCCGGCTCGCGGCGGCGGCGCACACCGGGTTGAAGTGCCACACGACGTGGTACAGCTCGAGCAGGAACTGGCGGTAGCGCTCGACACTCATGCCACGCGCGACGGCGTCCATCACGTTCGGGTGCGTCTCGAAGGCGCGCCGCGCCTCGTCGGTGCGCATCACCAACTGACCAAAGAAGGCGTTCATCGGTCCTCCAACGACTTCGTGAGGGCCCCGCGGCGTGCATCGCGCCGTCGGTGGCCAGGATTCGTGCCGACGCACGTCAGCCATTCTGCGGGGCCGCGCGCGGCGCCGACACTGTCAGTTCTGACGTCTGGCGCGACGCCTCGCGCGGCGCCACGACGGTGTACGACGGTGCGAGCTGCTGCAGCCAGCGCTGCGCGAGCGCCGTGTCGCCCGCGCCGGGATGGAAGTCGGCGCGCAGGTACCCGCGCCACGGCCCGAAGCCGCGCCGCACCAGCCCGTCGCGCCCGAACAGGAACGACGCGGCGCTGCGCCACGTCGACGCGCACCACCACGTGCCGTCGCGCCAGAGGTTGGCCAGCGTCTGGCGCAGCAGGTCGGTGACGAAGTAGGCCGACACGACGCGGAACCAGCGCCGCCGCCAGCGCAGGTTGCCGCCGAGCGCGACGTAGACGTCGAACGCCGTGCTGCGGTGTTCCGACTCCTCGGCGCAGTGCCACAGCCACAGCGTGCGCAGCCGCGGCTCAGTGCCGTCGAGCCAGCGCGGGTGCGCGAGCAGGTGGTCGGCGAAGAGGGCCGTGAAGTGCTCGGTGGCCGCCGTGATCGCGACGCGGTGGCGCACGTCGGCGCCGGCCAGCGCGCGAATGCGTTCGCCGATGCGCGCCTCCCAGCGGTTGCGCAGGCCCTGGCGCTGTAGGTGCGCGTTGAAGCGCGCGTGCAGGTGACGGTGCGTGGCCTCCTGGCCGACGAAGCCGCGCACCTCGTCGGCGAAGCGGGCGCGCGCCGGCTGCGGCAGCGCCTTGACGCCGTCGCGCACGGCGTCGATGAAGAACTGCTCGCCGAGTGGAAAGCTCATCGACAGCGCGTTGAAGAACGCGGTGCGGAACGCGTCGCCGCCGGCCCAGTGCCGCGCGGGAGGCGCGTCGAGGTCGATCAGCAGCCGCCGGACGACGAGTTCATTCATGGGATGGACGCGAGCGCGAGCGAATCGTCTCACACGGACCGCGTTTGTCCATCGGGGCCGGCACCCGCGGGCCGCGTCGGGGCCGCTTTGACCTCGCTCAAGCCCGCCGCCGTTGGACGGACCCAACATCGCCGCGATGAGCGCCCCGCCCTCGCCGCGCCGCATCGCGCTGATCCAGGGTCATCCCGACGCGACGCAGCCCCATTTCGCGCACGCGCTGGCCGCGGCCTACGCCGACGGCGCACGGGTCGCAGGTCACGCGGTGCGCGAAGTCGACGTCGCGCGGCTCGACTTCCCGCTGCTGCGCAGCGCGCGCGACTGGGAGCAGGGCCTGCTGCCCGCGTCGCTGGCCGACGCGCAGGCCGCGATCGGGTGGGCCGACCACCTCGTGCTCGTGTTCCCGCTGTGGCTCGGCGACATGCCGGCGCTGCTGAAGGGCTTCCTCGAGCAGGTCGCACGGCCGGGCTTCGCGTTCGGCGGCGAAGGCAGCAACCCGTTCGCGAAGAAGGCGCTGGGCGGCCGCTCGGCGCGCGTCGTCGTCACGATGGGCATGCCGGCCGCGGTCTACCGCTACTGGTACCGCGCGCACAGCGTCAAGTCGCTCGAGCGCAACATCCTCGGCTTCGTCGGCATCGCGCCGGTGCGCGAGACGCTGATCGGCGGCGTCGGCGCGCTGTCGCCCGACGACGCGCGCGGCTGGCTCGAGCGCCTGCGCCGGCTGGGCCGACGCGCCGAGTGACCGGCCGCAGGGTTAGACGCGCTCGACGACGAGCGCGATGCCCTGCCCGACGCCGATGCACATCGTGCACAGCGCGTAGCGCCCGCCGATGCGGTGCAGCTGGTTGACGGCCGTCGTCACGAGCCGTGCGCCGCTCGCGCCCAGCGGGTGGCCGAGCGCGATCGCGCCGCCGTTGGGGTTGACGCGCGGGTCGTCGTCGGCCAGCCCGAGCTGGCGCAGCACCGCCAGCCCCTGCGCCGCGAAGGCCTCGTTGAGCTCGATGACGTCGATCTGCGACAGCGCGAGCCCCGCCTTCTCGAGCACCTTGCGCGACGCCGGCGCCGGCCCGATGCCCATGATGCGCGGCGCCACACCCGCGGTGGCCATCGCGACGACGCGCGCGCGCGGCACGAGGCCGTGGCGTGCGGCAGCGGCCTCGCTGGCCAGGATCAGCGCGCACGAGCCGTCGTTGACGCCGCTGGCGTTGCCAGCGGTCACGGTGCCGTCGGGGCGCACGACGCCCTTGAGCTTCGCGAGCGCTTCCAGGCTCGTGTCGCGCGGGTGCTCGTCCTTGGTCACGACGACCGGCTCGCCCTTCTTCGCGGGAATCGTCACCGGCGTGATCTCGGCGTCGAAGAAGCCCGCCTGCTGCGCCTTCACGGCGTTGAGCTGCGAGCGCAGCGCCATGCGGTCCTGCGCCTCGCGCTCGATGCCGAACTCCTGCGCGACGTTCTCGGCCGTCTCGGGCATCGAGTCGACGCCGTACATCTGCTTCATCAGCGGGTTGATGAAGCGCCAGCCGATCGTCGTGTCATAGACGGCGTTGGCGCGGCTGAACGCGGTCTCGGCCTTCGGCATCACGAACGGCGCGCGGCTCATGCTCTCGACGCCGCCGGCGATCACGAGGCTCGCCTCGCCGCTCCTGATCGCGCGCGCGGCGGTGCCCACCGCGTCCATCCCCGAGCCGCACAGGCGGTTGATCGTCGCGCCCGGCACCTCCTGCGGCAGGCCGGCGAGCAGCGCGGCCATGCGCGCGACATTGCGGTTGTCCTCGCCGGCCTGGTTCGCGCAGCCGTAGATCACGTCGTCGATCGCCCCCCAGTCGAGCTTCGGGTGGCGGGCCATCAGCGCCTTGAGCGGGATCGCGGCGAGGTCGTCGGTGCGCACGCTACTCAGCGCGCCGCCGTAGCGGCCGATCGGGGTGCGCAGCGCGTCACAGATGAAGGCTTCGGTCATGGAGGTCTCGTCTCGGGTTCAGGCAAGGGCCCGCCGGCGCAGCCAGGGGCTCACACGATAGCGCTCGCCGCGGTAGGTCGCATCGAGCGCGTCGATCAGCGCCACGACGCCGCGCACGTCCCAGCGGGCGAGCCACTCGAACGGACCGGCGGGGTAGTTGACGCCGAGCTTCATCGCCGCGTCGGCGCCGTCGGGCGTGCACACGCCCTGCAGCACGGCGTCGGCGGCCTCGTTGATCAGCATCGCGACCGTGCGCGCGACGACGAGCCCGGGCGTGTCGGCCAGCGGCAGCGGCGAGAAGCCCAGCGCCGCGAGCCAGGCCGCCGCCTGTGCGCGCCAGCCGGCGCTCGCGCGGTCGGCGACGCTGAACGCGAGCGCGGCGCCGGAAGGCGCAGGCAGTACGAGCGGGCGGTCGAACAGCGCGACGTCGGCGATGCCGGTGGCGGCAGCCACCTCGGCCGCGGTGCGGCCGTCGGTCAGCATCAGTCGCGCACCGTCGACGGCCAGCCCGATCCAGCCGCTGCCGCGCTCGCGCGCCGGACCCCAGCCCTGCGCGGCGAGCGCCTTCGTCGCGGCGGCTTCGAGCGCGTCGGCGATCGGCCCGTCGCCGTGGACGACGACTTCGCGCGTGTCCTTGAGCAAGTCGGCGGGCGCCTCGTGCGCCGCCACCGGCAGCGCCGGCGCGCCGTCGGGGTACACGTAGAAGCCCCGCCCGCTCTTGCGCCCGAGCAGGCCGCCCGCGACCATTTCGGCCTGCACCAGCGACGGCACGTAGCGCTTGTCGTAGAAGTTCGCCTCGTACACCGAGCGCGTGACGGCAAAGTTGGTGTCGTGGCCGATCAGATCCATCAGCTCGCACGGGCCCATGCGGAAGCCCGCCACGCGCAGGCACGCGTCGAGCACCTGCGGCGTGGCGGCGCGCTCGTGCAGCAGCGCGAGCGTCTCGGCGTAGTACGGCCGCGCGATGCGGTTGACGATGAAGCCCGGCGTCGACGTCGCGTGCACCGGCACCTTGCCCCACAGCTTCGCCAGCTTGAAGACCGCGTCGGCCACCGCGGCGTCGGTCTGCAGGCCGCTGACGACCTCGACGAGCTTCATCAGCGGCACCGGGTTGAAGAAGTGCATGCCGACGACGCGGCCCGGGTGCGCGAGGCCGCCCGCGATCGCGGTCACCGAGATCGACGACGTGTTCGTCGCGAGCACTGCGTCGGGCGCGACGAGGGCTTCGAGCTGGCGAAACAGCGCGCGCTTGGCCTCGAGATCCTCGACGATCGCCTCGACGACGAGCTTCGCGTCGGCCGCGGCGTCGAGCGACGCGACCGGCTCGATGCGCGCGAGCGCCGCCTGCGCCGCGTCGGCGGCGAGCTTGCCCTTGGCGACCAGCCCGTCGAGGGTGGCCGCCAGCTTGCGCCTGGCGTCGGCGGCGGCGCCGTCGCGCACGTCGAACAGGCGCACCGGGTGGCCGCACTGCGCGGCCACCTGGGCGATGCCGGCGCCCATGATGCCGGCGCCCACCACCAGCAGCGGTGCGCCACGAAGGTCGATGCCCATCAGCAGGTCTCCCGGGGAGTCATCAGTAGGTCTCCAGATGCAGCCGCCCGTGCTGCTTCATCGCCGCACCGACCGCGTCCCAGTCCAGCCCCGCGTCGCGCGCGATGTCGCGCAGCGCGAGCACGACGCCCTCCTCCATCGCCTTGAGCCCGCAGACGTAGAAGTAGGCGTTGGGGTCGGCGAGCAGCGGCGCGAGGTCGGCGGCGGCCTCGCGCATCGCATCCTGCACGTAGCGCTTGGGCTTGCCGGGCGTGCGCGAGAACGCGAAGTGGATGTCGATGAAGTCCTTCGGCAGGTTCTGCAGCGGGCCGAAGTACGGCAGCTCCTCCTTCGTGCGCGCGCCGAAGAACAGCATCAGCTTGCCGCCCTCGAACTTGCCGCTCTTGCGCAGCCGGCGGCGCCACTCCGTCATCGCGCGCATCGGCGCGCTGCCGGTGCCGGTGCAGATCATCACGATGTGGCTCTTCGGGTGGTTCGGCATCAGGAACGTGGTGCCGAACGGGCCGATGACCTGCACCTTGTCGCCGACCTGCAGGTCGCACATGTAGTTGCTCGCCACACCGCGCACCGGGCGGCCCTGGTGGTCCTCGAGCACGCGCTTGATCGTCAGCGACACGTTGTTGTAGCCCGGGCGCTCGCCGTTGCGCGGGCTCGCGACGCTGTACTGGCGCGCGTGGTGCGGGCGGCCGTTGGCGTCGACGCCCGGCGGCACGATGCCGATCGACTGGCCCTCGAGCACCGGGAACGGCATCGCGCCGAAGTCGAGCACGATGTGGTGCGTGTCGTACTCGGTGCCCACTTCGGTGACGCGCACGTTGCCGACCACCGTCGCGGTGACGGACTTCTCGGCGGCCTTCGGGCCGTAGAGGTTCGTGTACGGGTGCGCCGCCGACCACGGCGGCACGGTGGCGTTGTACTGCGCGCTGTGGAACGCCTCCTCGCCGCTCGCGGCCGCGGGCAGGCTCACCGGCGCCGGCTCGAGCGCCGGCGTCGCGTCGGCGGCGACACCGGCTTCGGCGAGCTCGTCGGCGTTGAGCTCGGGCGGCAGCACGTCCCACGTGAACTGCTCGGCGACGCTGTAGGCGCGCGCGCGCGGCATCGTGCGCCAGTTGTCGATGCTGCCGGTCGGGCACGGCGGGATGCACGCCATGCAGAAGTTGCACTTGTCGGCGTCGACGACGTAGTTGCGCGCGTCGTGCGTGATCGCGCCGACCGGGCACGTCGCCTCGCAGGTGTTGCAGCGGATGCAGATCTCGGGGTCGATCAGGTGCTGCTTGATGACGCCGGTGTCGGCCATGTCCATGCGATGTCTCCTGCAGCGCGCAGTGTCTCACTGAGCAGACGCCCGCAGAAGCGGGCGTCGCGAGCTTTCAAGCGCACGCCGCGGGTCCGGCTTTGCCGGCCCGCTGGCGTGGCCCCCTCGAGGGGGAGCGGCGAAGCCGCTTCGGGGGTGGTTCAGTTAAAGCGGACGTACTCGAAGTTGACGGGCTGGCGGTTGATGCCGAGTGCCGGCGGCGCGATCCAGTTCGCGAACTTGCCCGGCTCGACGACGCGGCCCATCAGGCTCGCGACGAAGGCGCGGTCCTCGTCGGTGGGCAGCCACTCCTCGACGTGCTGGTTCCACTCGTGGTCGCTGATGTGGCGACCGTCGGGGCTGACCTTGACGCCGGCCAGCGAGCCGATGTTGCGGTGGAACGCCTTGTGCGGCACCGTCAGCCGGAACGGGATGCCCGCCTTCTCGATGACCTTGTTCCAGCGCTCGACGCCACCGACGCTGTCCTTGATGTAGTCGTCGCGCAGCACCTCGTTGAGCGCGTTGAGCATCGGCACCTCCTTCTCGACGAGCATGCCGTTGCTCACTTCGAGCACCTTGTAGGTCTGGCCCTTGAGCAGGTGGTCGTCGTTGCGCTTGCCTTCCTCGAAGCGGCCCTTCAGCCCCGACGAGTAGAAGGTGGCGGCGTTGCTCGACTGGTCGGCGCCGAACAGGTCGATCGTGACGCTGAAGTGGAAGTTCAGGTAGCGCTGGATCGTCGGCAGGTCGATCACGCCGGCGGCGCGCAGCTTGGCCGGGTCGTCGGTCTTGAGCTCGTTCATGACCTGGCAGGTGCGCTGGATCACGCGCGAGACGCCGCTCTCACCGACGAACATGTGGTGCGCCTCTTCGGTCAGCATGAACTTCGTCGTGCGCGCGAGCGGATCGAAGCCGCTTTCGGCGAGCGCGCACAGCTGGAACTTGCCGTCGCGGTCGGTGAAGTACGTGAACATGAAGAACGACAGCCAGTCGGGCGTCTTCTCGTTGAAGGCGCCGAGGATGCGCGGGTTGTCGGCATCGCCCGAGCGGCGCTCGAGCAGCGCCTCGGCCTCCTCGCGGCCGTCGCGGCCGAAGTACTTGTGCAGCAGGTAGACCATCGCCCACAGGTGGCGGCCCTCCTCGACGTTGACCTGGAAGAGGTTGCGCAGGTCGTACTGGCTCGGGCAGGTCAGGCCCAGGTGGCGCTGCTGCTCGACGCTGGCGGGCTCGGTGTCGCCCTGCGTGACGATGATGCGGCGCAGGTTCGCACGGTGCTCGCCGGGCACTTCCTGCCACGCATCCTCGCCCTTGTGGTCGCCGAAGTGGATCTTGCGCCCGGGCTCGGCCGGGTTCAGGAAGATGCCCCAGCGGTACTCGGGCATCTTCACGTAGCCGAACTGCGCCCAGCCCTGCGGGTCGACGCTGACGGCGGTGCGCAGGTAGACGTCGAAGTTCTGCGAGCCCTCGGGGCCCATGTCCTGCCACCAGCTCAGGTAGTTGGGCTGCCAGTGCTCGAGCGCGCGCTGGAGGGTGCGGTCTTCGCTCAGGTTGACGTTGTTGGGGATCTTCTCGCTGTAGTTGATGGCGGACATCGGGGTCTCCGTGAAGGTGCAACTGCGGTGGAGCGGGTGCGGTTGCGGCGCGCCACCCGGCCCGCGCCGCACAACGAGGATTCAGGTCAGACGCGGTTCCAGTCGAACTGGGCCTTGTCGCCCTTGCCGTAGACCTTCAGCGCGCCCTTGTCGCCGACGGCGTTCGGGCGCTGGAAGATCCAGTTCTGCCAGGCCGACAGGCGCCCGAAGATGCGCGTGAGCATCGTCTCGGGGCCGTTGAAGCGCAGATTGGCTTCCATGCCGGTCAGCGCGTCGGGGCTCATCGAGACGCGCTCCTCGATCGCGATGCGCGTCTCGTCGGCCCAGTCGATGTCGTCGGGCGCACTCGTCACCAGCCCGAGCGCGAACGCGGCGTCGGCGTCGAGCGGCTGGCCGAGCTTCGCGCGCACCGCGTCGAGCGCCGGCGCCTCGTCGTAGAAGCGGCGGCCGAGCCGGTGCTGGCCGGTGGCCATCGGGTACAGGCCGAAGTTCGCCTCGCCCGTCGCGATCTTCGGCGCGCGCGCCGCGTCGTCGGGCAGTGCCAGCATGTAGCTGCGGTCGCACGCCAGCGCGAGCTCGAGCAGGGTGCCCGCGAAGCACGAGCCGGGCTCGATCAGTGCGAACAGGCTGCGGCTCGAGACGTCCAGGCGGCTGAACGTGCGGCGCAGCAGCCCGATCGTCTCGCGCACGAACCAGTGGTCGCGGTGCTTGAGCAGCACGGCGTCCATCGCCTGCACGGCGGCGACGTCGCCGTCGGTCCTGATCAGCCAGGTGCCGATCTCGGGCTCGTTGGTGCGCATCTCGAGGATCGCGTCGTCGAGTTCGCGTGCGAGCGCGAGCGGGTACCACGCGGCACCGGCCGCCTCGATGCCGGCGATGTCGGCGGGCTGCGCGCCGGCGGGTCCCTTGACGGTCCAGGTCGCGGTGCGCCGCGCGCGGTCGATCTCGACCGTCACGTGCGGGTAGCGCAGCGCGTCGGCCTCGATCGTGCGCGCGAGCGGCACGAGCGCGACGCCCTTGGCGTTCGCCGGCCGGTCGCTGCCCTTGGCGAGCTCGAGCGCGCGCTCCTGCACCTTGGCCGCAAACTGCGCGGGCTTGGCGATGTCGTCCACGAGCCGCCAGTCCTTGGCCTTCTGGCCGCGCACGCCTTCGGTCGTCGTGCAGAAGATGTCGGCCAGGTCGTGGCGGACCTTGCGCTTGTCGGTCACGCGCGTGAGCCCCCCGGTGCCGGGCAGCACGCCGAGCAGCGGCACCTCGGGCAGGCTCACGGCGCTCGAGCGGTCGTCGACGAGGATGATCTCGTCGCACGCGAGCGCGAGCTCGTAGCCGCCGCCGGCGCACGCGCCGTTGACGGCGGCGAGGAACTTCAGGCCCGAGTGCTTCGACGAGTCTTCGATGCCGTTGCGTGTCTCGTTGGTGAACTTGCAGAAGTTCACCTTCCACGCGTGGCTCGACAGCCCGAGCATGAAGATGTTGGCGCCCGAGCAGAACACCTTGTCCTTCGCGCTCGTGACGACCACCGTGCGCACCTCGGGGTGCTCGAAGCGGATGCGGTTGAGCGCGTCGTGCAGCTCGATGTCGACGCCGAGGTCGTAGCTGTTGAGCTTGAGCTTGTAGCCCGGGCGCAGGCCGCCGTTCTCGTCGAAGTCGGCGACCAGCGTCGCCACCGGCCCCTCGAACTTGAGCTTCCAGTGCTTGTACTGCGAGGGATCGGTCTGGTAATCGACGCGGGGGATGGTGCTCACGGGCGGCTCCTCGGGTGAAACGAAGTGCAGGTCGGGATCGGGATCAGGTGATAGGCATCATAGTGCGTGCATCGACGGTGTAAAGCAATTTAGTGCATTCCCGACCAATTCACTCAGACCGGCAGGCCGAGCGCCTCGCGCACCGTGCGCCGAAGCACCTCGAACGTCGCGTCGAGCGGCTGCGCGCTCGTGTCGACGTGGAACTGCGCCTTCGAGTAGAACGCGGCGCGCCCGGCGAGGATGCCCTTGAGGTCGTCCATCGCCTCGCGGCTCGCGGCCATCGGGCGCAGATCGCCCTGCGCGACGACGCGCCGCATGTGGTCCTCGGGGCTGGCTTGCAGCCACACCGTCGTGCAGTGCGCGAGCAGCAGGTTGAACGTCGCCGCATCCGAGACGATGCCGCCGGGCGTCGCGATCACGGCCTCCGGGTAGATCTGGATCGCCTCCTCGAGCGCGCGGCGCTCGTAGCGGCGGTACGCGTTCTGCCCGTACAGCGCCTGGATCTCGGCGACGCTGCAGCCGGCGAACTTCTCGATCTCGCGGCTCAGTTCGACGAACGGGAAGCCCAGGTCGTCGGCCAGGCGCTGCCCGAGCGTGGACTTGCCCGCCCCGCGCAGCCCGATGAGCGCCACACGCGGGCTGTGCACCGCCGCGCCGCCGGTGCCGAGCATCTCGCCGATGGCCACCCGCACGCGGTGCAGCGTCGCCTCGTCGCGGCCCTCGAGCAGTTCGCGGATCAGCAGCCACTCGGGCGACGACGTCGTCACGTCGCCGATCAGTTCGGCCAGCGAGCACTGCAGCGCCTGCGCGACCTGCAGCAGGATCAGGATCGACGCGTTGCCGACGCCGTACTCGAGGTTCGCCAGATGACGCTCGGAGACGTCGGCGGCCAGCGCCACCTGCTTGCGCGTCATGCCGCGGCGCGCACGCAGCGCGCGCACGCGCTCGCCGAGCGCGACCAGGAACGGGTTCTTCTCGTCGGCCAGCGACGCGGCGTCGCCGGCCATCACAGGCGCTTCGGCGGCAGCATCGCCGACAGAATGCAATATAGTGCTTGACACGCGTCGCCTCGCGTCCTAGAGTTCAGATATGCACCATACTGCATCCGCGCACGCATCGCAAGGATGCCGATCCACCGCAGGCCCGACGATGACACCGACCGAGTTACGCGCCCGCATCGCCGCGCTGACGGCCCAACTGGCCGGCCGCGCGCTCGATGCCGACCTCGACGCCTGGCTCAACCGCGAGCACGGCGCCGAAAGCCCGACCTACCGCGAGCTGAAGGCCGCCTGCGAGGCCGGCGTGGCCGCCGGCTGGCTGTGCGACCGCGAAGGTGGCGGCATCCGCTACGGCCGCATCTTCAAGCCCGCCGACGACCTGCACGGCTTCTCGGTCGACGTCGTCGATATGGCCGACATCGCCGGGCCGCACCACGTGCACCCGAACGGCGAGATCGACCTCATCATGCCGATCGAAGGCGACGCGACGTTCGACGGGCGCCCCGCCGGCTGGCTCGTGTGCCCGCCCGGCAGCGCCCACCGCCCGACCGTGGCCGGCGGTCGCGCGCTCGTGCTGTACCTGCTGCCGCAGGGGCGCATCGAGTTCACGCGCGACTGACCGGACTGACCGGCGCACCCCACGACCACGAGGAGAGTCGGAGTAGGAATGCCAGTCACCCAGCACCCCCTCCACAGATCCGTGCATGCGGAGCTACCGCACACGGCTCTTGCCTTGGGTGGTGACGAT
>NZ_QOAZ01000004.1 GCF_003574675.1 Azohydromonas sediminis | reverse complement strand
GGCACTTGTCTTCGGTTCCGTAGCGCTCGAGGAACTCGGGCATCGAAAGTCCGGCTTGAAACTGCACTCGGTTCATCGGCATGGCGCGCCTCCAGGGTGGATGCGGCCATCTTCGTGGCTCACAGGCTCAAAGACTGAGCCCGCTGAGGTTGCTCGCTAATCAGGTGCAGTCATATGAGACAGTGCCGCCGTGCCGTGCGCCTTCGCGCGGCTGGCATGAACGCGCCTCTTGGGCATCACAGGTTAGGTTCGAAGGGCGTCGAATGTTGGATCGATTGACAACACTTGTGCGTGTTGGCATCATTTCCATCAATGAAGGCCTCACCATTGATCCGTCGGCGGGTCGTGCTGGCGGCAGACGCGTTTGTCGAGGTCGTCGTTTGGCGGGTGCGTGAGCCGGTCCCACCAGCATCGCACCCGTTCAAGTACAGGCTGGCCTATGTGGTGCGCGGGCAGTGCGTCCTGCGGTACGACAACGAAAGGGGCAAGGGCGATCATCGTCATATCGGCAACGTGGAATCGGCCTATGCCTTCACGACGCCGGAACAACTCATGGTCGACTTCGAGTCAGAAGTGAAGAGGTGGAATCGTGAACACGGTCGTACTTGAAGTTCGCTCTCTGAAGCAGACTCTGGCCGATGCCGCCCACGCGATGAGAACGGGCCGAGGCGAGCGTGAGGCGCGCATCGCGTTCGCGACGCCAGAGTTGCTCTGGCAAGTCCTGACCGCCAAGCGTTGGGAACTTCTCAAGGTCATGTGCCGAGCGGGACCGATGTCGATACGCGAGGCAGCCCGCAGGGCGGGCCGTGATGTCAAAGCGGTTCACGGTGACATCACGGCGTTGCTCGATGCGGGGGTACTGAGTCGCACACCGGAAGGGAAGGTCGAGTTCCCCTTCGACGCCGTCAGGGTCGAGTTCTTGCTTCAAGCCGCATAGAGCAACGCAACCCGAATGAGCGCTTCGCGGGCTCATCGCGGTTCCGGTCTGACCGCTGAAGATCGATGCAGCATGGCACGAGCAGCCACCCCACGGACAGGAATTGCGCTGGGCCTCGCGCCGGGTGATCTGCCTGGAACGGATCTGCTGACCAAGCTCATCGCCGCCGCCCTGAAGCGGCCAGTCATCGACGAAGATTCCTCGCGCAACCACGTGTGAACCTGCGGTCGCCCTCGTGGGGTCGCAGACGCGAGCCGCGATGGCGACGTGCGCGGCGCGCGTGGAGACGCCAAACTCGACCGAAGGCATCCCGCTGCAGATCCGGCGTCGTCCCCGGTGACTGAGTCTTGCCAAAGACGCTTGGAAATCCTGCTTCGGGCGAGCCAACGCGCACCGTCGCGAGCAGCTCGAGCAACGCGGCCACGTTCGACCGCACCGCGTCTTCGGTCGCCCGGCCGACGAGATCCGCGTGCGCCACCGCTCGCGCCCGAACGCGGCGTGGCCGCGGGTTTCGATGTCGTGCGCGAACACCACGACGTCATCCTGCAGCCGAAGCAGCCGATAGGCGATCGTGAGCGTCACCGTCTGGTCCCAGCGGCCCGTCATGGCATGGGCGCGCAGCTCGGCATCCAGCGCAAAACCGGACGCCGGCACCGGCGCCGTCGCGGCCCACAGCGTGCTTGCGCCCAACTGGGCCAGTCCTTCCAGGCCGGCGCAGCCGGCCGTCAGCATGCCCACGAGCGCCATCGCCAACCGCGGCGCTAGAACGCGCCGGTGCGACGACTGCGAGCGCCGCCGAGCAACACGCCAGCGCAACACGCCCTCCCGCTACGTCGACGACGCTCCAGCATACCCCCCGAGTTGCGGGTAGGTGCGCATCGGTTCACGCCTTCACCCCGGGGTCGCGGGATGCGCGTCGGACCACCGGGCGATAGCGTCGTGGCTCATCTCGAGGCCAGCGGCCGCCCTTGCAACGCACCGATCCGATGTCCATGAAAAACCTGCACCGCCTGCTGGCCACGATGGCCCTGCTGCCCTGGATGGCCAGCACCCATGCGGCCACGCTGACGATGAACGGCTGGCTGTTCGGCAGCGGCCACACCGTGAATGTCTCCGCTCCCACGTACCGAGGACTGGCCGGCGGCTTCAAGGGGTCATTGAGCGGGCTGAGCGACACGCGGTTCAACAACGCCCTGGTCGAGATGTACTGCGTCGATCTGGCCGAGAGCCTCGACACCTCGCCCGGCCGCACGTATTCCGTGAAGATGGACGGCGAACCTGGCACGGCGGTCTTCACGCTGATGCCGGCCAGCGCCCTGTTCTCCACCGCCATCGTGGACCGGCTCGCGCGGCTGGTCAGCCTGGTCGAAGGCACGCCGACCTGGGTCGACACCTCGCAAGAGTCGACGCCGATGCAGCTGGCGATCTGGAACACGATCTACGACGCCGACGTCTCGCTCACCGGCGGCACGTTCAACGATGCGAGCAGCCATGCGGCCTACGCCAACTCGCTGCTGGCCGCTTCCGTCGGGACGCCCATCACGCAGGACTTGTACGTGCTGCGCTCGGTGGGACAGCCGGGCAAGCAGGATCAGCTGATCTGGATCCAGCGCGTGCCCGAACCGGCGACATGGGTGCTCGTCGCGCTGGCGCTCGGCGGCGCCGCGGGCGCGCGCCGCTGGCGGTCTCAAGGCTGATCGGCGCCCGCCGCCGGCACCGCATCGTCGTCGAGCACGTCGTCGCCATACTCGGTGCGAAACGACGCCGCGTCGAGCCCCTGCTCGCGCAGCCAGCGCACCATCACGGCCTCGTGGCCGTGCGTGACGATGACGCGCTGGGCACCGGTGGCGGCGATCGCGCGCTGCAGCCCGGGCCAGTCGGCGTGGTCCGACAGCACGAAGCCGCGGTCGACGCCGCGGCGGCGGCGCGCGCCGCGCAGCTGCATCCAGCCGCTGGCGAACGCGTCGCTGCAGTCGCCGAAGCGCTTGAGCCACGCGCTGCCCTGCACCGATGGCGGCGCGACGACGAGCGCGCGCTTCAGGTCGTCGCGGCCCAGTTCATGTGCGCGGTGCGTGACCGGCAGCGCGATGCCGGCGGCACGGTACGCAGCGTTGACGGCCTCGACGGCGCCGTGCACGACGATCGGCCCAATCGACGCGTCGACACCCGCCAGCAGCCGCTGTGCCTTGCCGAAGCTGTAGCCCATCAGCAGGCTCGCGCGCCCGGCCGCGGCGTTGGCGGCCCACCACGCGTCGATCTCGGCGAACACCTCGGCCTGTGGCCGCCAGCGGTACACCGGCAGCCCGAACGTGCTCTCGGTGACGAACACGTCGCAGCGCAGCGGCTCGAACGGCATGCAGGTCGGCTGGGTCTCGTCGTGCGCGCTGAGGTAGTAGTCGCCCGAGACGACCCACACGCGGCCGGCGTGCTCGAGGCGCACCTGCGCCGCGCCGAGCACGTGGCCGGCCGGGTGCAGGCTCACGCGCACGCCGCGGTGCTCGACCACCTCGCCCCAGTCCAGCATCTGCAGCGCGATGTCGTCGCCGAGCCGCGCGCGCAGCACGCCGGCGCTCGCTGCCGAGGCGAGGTAGTGCGCGTGGCCGCGGCGCGCGTGGTCGGCGTGCGCGTGCGTGATGACGGCACGTCCGACCGGCCGCCACGGGTCGATGAAGAAATCACCCGGCGGGCAGTACAGCCCCTCGGGGCGCTCGACGACGAGGTCGGCCGCGGCGCGCGGCGCCACGGTGTCGGATGTCACGGCCACCGCGCGATCGTAGACGCAAGGCGCACGGCGTCGCGGCGGCCGCGTATGCTCGCGGCCTCGCCACGCACCGCCTCGCCGTGAACGCACCCGACGTCGCCACCCGCCGCCCCGCGCCGATGGAGCCGGCGCAGATCTTCTTCAGCGCGCACGGGCGCATCTCGCGGCGCACGTGGTGGCTGTACGGCGTCGCGGCGATCCTCGGCCTCGGGCTGTTGCTGACGGCGCTGCTGCGCATCGCCGGCGCCGACGAGGACACCGCCACCGCCGTCGCGTCGCTGGTGCTGCTGTGGCCGTCGCTGGCGATCTCGATCAAGCGCTGGCACGACCGCGACAAGTCGGCGTGGTGGGTGCTCGTCGGGCTGATCCCGGTCATCGGCGGGCTGTGGTTGCTGATCGAAAACGGCTTCCTGCGCGGCACACCGGGCCCCAACCGCTACGGCGACGACCCGATCGCCGTGCGCTGACTCGCGCAGCGCGGCCGCGCGCCGCGGCTTGCGCTACGATGGGCGGCAGGAGATGGCATGCCTCCTCGAACCGCCCGGGCAAGGCCGGGCCGATGATGCCTGCGAACCGGCCCGCCGGGCGGTCGCGTAGCGCCGTATCGCTTGCGCCCGCGGCGGCCCACCCGCAACAAGGACGGACCGCTTGCTCGCTTCGATTCTCGCGATCAGCGCCGGCGCCTCGCTCGGCGCGCTGCTGCGCTGGGTGCTGGGCACCCAGCTCAATGCCCTGTTTCCGATGCTGCCGCCGGGCACGCTGGTGGCCAACCTCGTCGGCGGCTACCTGATCGGCGTCGCGGTGGCCTGGTTCGGCAGCCATCCCGGCCTCGCGCCCGAATGGCGGCTGTTCATCGTCACCGGCTTCCTCGGCGGGCTGACGACGTTCTCGACCTTCTCGGCCGAGGTCGTCGCCCAGCTGCAGGCCGGCCGCCCCGGCTGGGCGCTGGCCACCGCGGCGGCACACCTGCTGGGCAGCGTCGCGATGACGCTGCTGGGCATCGCCACCGTCGCGTTCGCGCGCGCACCTTCGTCGCTCGGAGGCTGAACCATGAAGGGCTACCAGGTCACGTTCATCACGCCGCAGGGCCGCCGCCACGGCCGCCAGACGGTGCACGACTGGCTGCTCGGCGTGTGCCGCGAGGTCGGCGTGCAGGGCGTCACGACGGTGGTCGCGGCCGAAGGCATCGGGCGCAACGGCAGGCTGCACGCGGCGCACTTCTTCGAGCTCGCCGACCAGCCGGTCGAGGTCGTCGTCGCACTGACGCCCGAGCAGTGCGACGCGCTGTTTCGCCGCCTCGAGGCCGAGCAGGCCAATCTGTTCTACGTGCGCACCGAAGTCGAGTTCGGCGTCGTCGGCGCGCCGCCGCCCGGCTGAGCGCGGCGCGGCGCCGCGCCGCCGTCAGTACCGCCCGCCGACGCCGGCCACGCGCAGGTACAGCCGCGCGAGCCACGCCATCGCGGCGCGCTGCAGCACGGCCCACGGGCCCTGCGCGAGGCCGGGGCGCTTGATCTCGCGCGACTGCGCGATCGCGCGGTCGAACTCGGCGGCCAGCTCGCGCGTGAAGTCGGGGTCGCGCACGACGACGTTGGCCTCGAGGTTGAGCAGCAGCGACATCGGGTCGATGTTGGAGCTGCCCACCGTGGCCCAGTCGTCGTCGACGAGAGCGACCTTGGCGTGCAGGAACGCGGCCTGGTATTCGTGGATGTGCACGCCGCGCGACAGCAGCTCGGTGTACAGCGAGCGCGCCGCGAAGCCGGCGATGCGGTAGTCGAGCTTGCCCTGCAGCAGCAGGCGCACGCGCACGCCGCGCTGGACCGCGTCGCGCAGCGTGCGGCGGAACTGGCGCCCGGGGTAGAAGTACGGGCTCGCGAGGTCGATGCGCGTGCGCGCGCGGCGGAACGCATCGATGTAGGCGCGCTCGATCGCGCGGCGCTGGCGCAGGTTGTCGCGCACGACGAAGGCGGCCAGCATCGGCGCGTCGGCGGTGTCGGCGAGCACGCTGTCGCCGGCGACGATGCGCACCTCGCGCAGCAGCGCGCGCACGCGCGCCAGCGGGTCGGCCGCGCGCGCGAGCGCGCGCATCTGGTCGGGCCAGTCCTCGCCGAACGACGCGCGGTGCCACATCGCCTGCGTCGTCTGCAGCACCGGCGCGACGACGGGGCCGCGCACCTCGACGGCGAAGTCCAGCCGCGGCTCGGCGGTGGGGCCGTGGCGCAGGTCGTGGCGGTCGTCGATGATGTTGATGCCGCCGACGTAGCCGACCTCGGCGTCGACGACGCACAGCTTCTGGTGCAGCCGCCGCAGGTGCTCGGGCTGCAACAGCGCACGCCAGTTCGTCACCGGCCGGAACACGGTCAGCCGCACGCCGCTGCCGGCCCACCAGCGCTGCAGCGTCGGCAGCGCCGACATCGACCCGAAGCCGTCGACGACGACGTGCACGCGCACGCCGCGCCGCGCCGCGGCGGCCAGCGCATCGGCGACGCGCTTGGCGGCGGCATCGTGGTGGAAGATGTAGGTGGCGAGCCACACCTCGTCGCGCGAGCGCTCGATCGCGTCGCACATCGCCGGAAACATCTCGTCGCCGCCGCGCAGCAGGCGCACGCGGTTGCCGCCGGTGAACAGCGCCCGCGGGTGCAGGTACCAGCGCAGGTCGTGGTGGCCGGGCGCCGGCGGCGCCTCGACGGGCGGCAGCGTCGGAACCGCTGCAGGCGCTGGAGCCGCCGCTGGCGCCGGCGGCAACGGGGTCTCGGTCACGCGAGTTCGAGCTCGGCCACCAGCGGCAGGTGGTCCGACATGCGGGCCCACGCGCCGCCGCGGGGCACGAAGGTCGAGCGGCACACGAGCCCGCGCATGTAGACGCGGTCGAGCGCGAACACCGGCACGCGCGACGGGAACGTCAGCCGGTGCGACGCCGGCAGGTGCTCGGCGCGCGCGCGAGTGAGGCCAATCTCGGCCATCGGGCCATCGAGCTTCTCGCCCCAGTCGTTGAAGTCGCCGGCCACCAGCAGCGGCTCGTCGCGCGGCACGTTTGCGTCGAGGTACTGCGCGAGCCGCTGCACCTGGCGCACGCGGCTGGCGTGGATCAGCCCGAAGTGCGCGACGACGGCGTGGATCGTCAGCCCCTGCCACTGCACCGGCACGTGCAGCAGGCCGCGCTGCTCGAACGGGTGGTCCGACACGTCGTAGTGGCCGGGCTCGCCGATCGGCCAGCGCGACAGCAGCGCGTTGCCGTGCTCGCCGTGGCGCGTGACGGCGTTGGTGCGGTAGGCGACGTCGTAGCCCTCGGGGGCGAGGAACTCGGCCTGCCCCTGCTGCGGCCAGCCGAACCAGGTGCGCTCGAACTGGCGTGCCTCGCGCGCGTGGAACAGCCGCACCTCCTGCAGGAACACGAGGTCGGCGTCGAGCGCCTCGATGCCCAGCCCGAGGTTGTGGATCTCCAGGCGCTTCCTCGGGCCGACGCCGCGCACGCCCTTGTGGATGTTGTAGGTGGCCACGCGCAGCACCTCGCCCGCGCCGTCGAACGGCGGCAGCAGCGTCGACTGCAGCGGGTTCAGCTGCCTCAGGTGCTGGCGGATCACGGTCGGTGGTCCTCGGGCGGCGGATCCGGCAGGAAATGCGGCAGCTGCAGGATGGCCTCGGCGTTGCTCGGCGAGAAGCAGCGGTCGGCCGCCTCGCGCCAGGGCAGCCATTCGAACCGCAGATGCTCGCGCGGGTTCAGCGTGACCGCGATGCCGCGCGGCACCGTCAGGCCGAACACGTGCTCGGTGTTGTGCGTCACGCCCGGCGCGTAGCGGTGGCGCCAGACGGGGTAGATCTCGTAGACGTTGGACAGGCCCCAGTCGCGCAGCGCCGACAGCGGCACGTCGCCGCCGTCGCCGATCGCGATGCCGGTCTCCTCGGCCACCTCGCGCACGCAGGTGCGCACGAGCGGCTCGTCGGGGTCGTCCTTCGAGCCAGTGACGCTTTGCCAGTAGCCGGGCCGGTCGGCGCGCTCGATCAGCAGCACCTCGCGCTGCGGCGTGTGGATCACGACCAGCACCGACTCGGGGATCTTGGGACGGCGGCCGGCCGCGGACTCAGACACCGCCGACCACCGCGTCGAGGGCATCGACCAGCGACGCCGATGCATGCCGCAGCGAGGCCACCGGCTCGCGCAGCAGTCGTGCCGGCAGCGGTGCACACAGCTGCGCCGCCGGATACAGCCTTTCACCGCCAATGTCGACCGGCTGCGAGAGCCGCCGCGGCAGCGCCGCCGCGGGCACCGACATGCGCGCGAGCGGCATCACCAGCCGCGTCGCGACACGGTCGAGTTGGTCGCTCTGGATCACGACGAGGTACGGGAACGCCTCGCGCTGAGCCGGCGACGGATTGGCGTAGACGTCGAATTGCGCCATGCCCGTCACCAAGGGCGGAATTCTTCGCCAGGGATGCCGAAGCGATCGACCAGGCGGTTCTGCTCGTCGACCCAGTCCTTGTACTTCTCGTAGAACGCGGCACCGGCGTCGTGGCCCGAGACAGCCGGCATCTGCTCGGCACGCAGCAGCTGCGCGTAGCGCTCGCTCGAGATCACGACGCTGTACGGCCGCCCGGCCTTCTCGATGAACACCGGCTCGCGCTGCGAACGCTCGAGCACCTGCCCGAGACGGTTCTTGGCTTCGGTGGCGGTGACGCTCGTCGGCATGGCAGGCAGCCCGTTAGCTAATCTGGCCATCGATCGTACACCGCTGCCGCGCGGCGCGCCGCAGCGCCAGCGCGCGGGCGGCGACCCCACCGGCCGTGTGCCGCGCTCAGCTGCGCGGATTGCGCAGCCGGATGTGCAGCTCGCGCAGCTGCTTCTCGTCGACCGGGCTCGGTGCGCCGGTCAGCAGGCACTGCGCGCGCTGCGTCTTCGGGAACGCGATCACGTCGCGGATCGACTCGGCGCGCGTCATCAGCGTGACGAGCCGGTCCAGCCCGAACGCGAGCCCGCCGTGCGGCGGCGCGCCGTACTGCAGCGCGTCGAGCAGGAAGCCGAACTTCGCCCGCGCCTCCTCGTCGCTGATGTTCAGCGCCTTGAACACCTTGCGCTGCACGTCGGCGCGGTGGATGCGCACCGAGCCGCCGCCGAGCTCCCAGCCGTTGAGCACCATGTCGTAGGCCTTGGCCAGGCAGGCGCCCGGGTCACTGTCCATCAGGTCCTCGTGGCCGTCCTTCGGCGACGTGAACGGGTGGTGCATCGCGTTCCAGCGGCCCTCGTCCTCGTCGTACTCGAACATCGGGAAGTCGACGACCCACAGCGGCGCCCAGCGGTCCTCGAACAGGCCCTTCGCGCGCCCGAACTCGCTGTGGCCGATCTTGGTGCGCAGCGCGCCCAGCGCGTCGTTGACGACCTTGGCCTTGTCGGCACCGAAGAAGATCAGGTCGCCGTTGGCCGCACCAGTGCGCTGCAGGACCGCGGCGATCGCCGCGTCGTGCAGGTTCTTGACGATCGGGCTTTGCAGCCCCTCGCGGCCCTTCGCGAGGTCGTTGACCTTGATCCACGCCAGCCCCTTGGCGCCGTAGATCTTGACGAACTCGGTGTAGCCGTCGATCTCGCCGCGGCTCATCTCGCCGCCGCCGGGCACGCGCAGCGCGGCCACGCGCCCGCCCGGGGTCGTGGCCGGTCCCGAGAAGACCTTGAACTCGACATCGGCCATCACGTCGGTCAGCTCGGTGAACTCGAGCTTGACGCGCAGGTCGGGCTTGTCGCTGCCGAAGCGGTGCATCGCCTCGGCGTACGTCATCACCGGGTACGCCGGCAGCTCGACGCCGAGCGCGCGCTGGAACACGCGGCGGATCATGCCCTCGAACAGCGCGCGGATCTCGTCCTCGCCGAGGAACGAGGTCTCGATGTCGATCTGCGTGAACTCGGGCTGGCGGTCGGCGCGCAGGTCCTCGTCGCGGAAGCACTTCGTGATCTGGTAGTAGCGGTCGAAGCCGGCGACCATCAGCAGCTGCTTGAACAGCTGCGGCGACTGCGGCAGCGCGAAGAACATGCCGTCGTGCACGCGGCTGGGCACGAGGTAGTCGCGCGCGCCCTCGGGCGTGCTCTTGGTGAGCATCGGCGTCTCGATGTCGATGAAGCCGTGCTCGTCGAGGAACTTGCGCGCCTCCATCGCGACGCGGTAGCGCAGCATCAGGTTCTTCTGCATCTGCGGGCGGCGCAGGTCGAGCACGCGGTGCGTCAAGCGCACCGTTTCGCTGAGGTTGTCGTCGTCGAGCTGGAACGGCGGCGTCACGCTCGGGTTGAGCACCTCGAGCTCGTGCGCGAGCACCTCGACCTTGCCGCTGACGAGGTTCGCGTTCTCGGTGCCGGCGGGACGCGCGCGCACGACGCCGACGACCTTCAGGCAGAACTCGTTGCGCACGCCTTCGGCGGTGGCGAACGTCTGCGGCCGGTCGGGGTCGCAGACGACCTGCACGATGCCTTCGCGGTCGCGCAGGTCGATGAAGATCACGCCGCCGTGGTCGCGCCGGCGGTGCGCCCAGCCCATCAGGGTCACGGTCTGGCCCATCAGGGCGTCGCTGACGAGGCCGCAGTAGCTGGTTCTCATGGGATGGAGGCTCCGGGTCGGGGTGGTTCGTGGGGAATCGGGCAGCCGGGGTTCGGCGCGGGGCGCGGCACGGCCACGGACCGCGCGCTCAGCCGGCCGGGGTACGCGCCAGCGGCAGCTTGGGCGCAGCGCCCGGCGCGGCGGCCGGCACGACGACGCCCATCGAGATGATGTACTTCAGCGCCGCATCGACGCTCATGTCGAGTTCGATCACGTCGGCGCGCGGCAGCATCAGGAAAAAGCCCGACGTCGGGTTCGGCGTCGTCGGCACGTAGATGCTCAGATAGTCGCCTGGCAGGTGCTCGGCGACCTCGCCGCCGGGCTTGCCGGTCACGAAGGCGATCGTCCACGCGCCGGCGCGCGGGTACTGCACCAGCACCGCTTCGCGAAACGCCTGCCCGCTGCTCGAGAACAGCGTGTCCGAGACCTGCTTGACCGAGCTGTAGATCGACTTGACGATCGGAATCTTGCCGACGAGCCGGTCCCACTGGCGCAGCCACCACTGGCCGAAGAAGTTGGTCGCGAAGATGCCGGTGGCCAGCAGCAGCACGAACACGACGACGACGCCGAGCCCGGGCCAGTCGCGCAGCCGCTCGATGCCCGACTGCGCGCTCGCCGGCGCGATGGCCGCCACCGCCGACAGCAGCGCGCCGAAGACGCCGTCCATCAGGCCGACGAGCCACAGCAGCACGTACACCGTGATGGCCAGCGGCAGCCACACGAGCACGCCGGCGACGAGAAACCGCTTCACGTCGGGCCTTCAGCGGGCGGTCGGGGGGTGCGGGGCAGGCGGTGCGGCAGGCCGCGTCGGTGCCGGGCCGCGCCGCGCCGCGTTCAGGCGCAGCCGCACGAGGCGCCGCAGCCGCCGGACGCCGCGCCGGCGTCGCTCGTGGCGGTGGCCGGCTTGGATTCGCCGGCGGCCGCGCCGTCGGCGGGCTTGGCCGACGCGCCGCCGCTGCCGCCGCGAAAGTCGGTCACGTACCAGCCCGACCCCTTGAGCTGGAAGCCGGCGGCCGTCACCTGCTTGGCGAAGGTCTCGGCGCCGCAGGACGGGCAGGTGGTCAGCACGGGGTCGGAGATCTTCTGCAGCACGTCCTTCGCGTGGCCGCAGGACGAGCAGCGGTAGGCGTAGATGGGCATGATGCAACTCCTGCCGGCGCTCGCGCGCCGGGGTTGGGGTGATGGGGACTGTCGGGCCGTTCAGCGCCCGCCACCACGCGCGGCAGCGGCACGGCTGAAAAACCTCGAATTCTACATTTCGAGGCCCCGCCGCCGGTTTCAACCCCCCTGCCCCGCGCCGCGCCGGCGCAGGCGCGCTCAGCCGCGCAGCCAGTGCAGCCAGGCCTGCGTCAGCACCGCACCGGTGACGAAGCCGGCGACGGCCAGCACCACCGACTGCACCAGCCGGCGCGTGCGCCGCTGCTCGGCGAGCAGTTCGCGCAGCAGCGGCACCGGGTCGCCGGCGCGCTGCTGCAGCGACCGGTGCACCAGCCGCGGCAGCTCGGGCAGCAGGTGCGCGTAGCGCGGCGCCTCGTTGCCCAGGCGCGCGAGGAAGCCGCGCCAGCCGACCTGCTCGTCCATCCAGCGCTCGAGGAACGGCTTGGCCGTGCTCCACAGGTCCAGATCGGGGTCGAGCTCGCGCCCGAGCCCCTCGATGTTGAGCAGCGTCTTTTGCAGCAGCACGAGCTGCGGCTGGATCTCGACGTTGAAGCGCCGCGAGGTCTGGAACAGCCGCATCAGCACGTTGCCCAGCGAGATCTCCTTGAGCGGGCGGTCGAAGTACGGCTCGCACACCGCGCGGATCGCCGACTCGAGCGCGTCGACGCGCGTCGACGGCGGCACCCAGCCGCTTTCGACGTGCAGCTCGGCCACGCGCTTGTAGTCGCGGCGGAAGAAGGCGATGAAGTTCTGCGCCAGGTAGTCCTTGTCGAAGTCGGTCAGCGTGCCGACGATGCCGAAGTCCAGCGCGATGTAGCGCCCGAACGTGGCCGGCGCGACCGAAACCTGGATGTTGCCCGGGTGCATGTCGGCGTGGAAGAAGCCGTCGCGGAATACCTGGGTGAAGAAGATCGTCACGCCGTCGCGCGCGAGCTTCTTGAAGTCGACGCCGGCGTCGCGCAGGCGCTGCACCTGGTTGATCGGGATGCCGTTCATGCGCTCCATCACGATCACGCCCGGCGTGCACAGCTCCCAGATCATCTCGGGGATCAGCACCAGGTTCAGCCCCTGCATGTTGCGCCGCAGCTGCGCGGCGTTGGCCGCCTCGCGCACGAGGTCGAGCTCGTCGTGCAGGTAGCCGTCGAACTCGGCCACCACCTCGCGCGGCTTCAGGCGCCGTCCGTCGACCGAGACGCGCTCGACCCAGCGCGCCAGCCGGTGCAGCAGCGCGAGGTCGTCGTCGATGACGGCGAGCATGCCCGGGCGCAGCACCTTGACCGCGACCTCGCGCCCGTCGAGCAGCTGCGCGAAGTGCACCTGCGCGATCGACGCGCTGGCCACCGGCTCGGCGTCGAAGCGCGCGAACACCTGCTCGATCGGGCGGCCGAACGCGCGCTCGACGAGCGCGCGCGACTGCGCGCTCGGAAACGGCGGCACGCGGTCCTGCAGCCTGGCGAGCTCGTCGGCGATGTCGGGCGGCAGCAGGTCGCGGCGCGTGCTCAGCACCTGGCCGAACTTCACGAAGATCGGCCCGAGCCGCTCGAGCGCGCGCCGCAGCCGCACGCCGCGCGGCTCGTCGAGGCGGCGGCCGACCGTGATCACGCGCGCCAGCAGCCGCACCCAGCGCTGGCGGAACCCCGACAGCGCGATGTCGTCCAGCCCGAAGCGCAGGACGGTGTAGACGATGAAGACCAGTCGCGCGAACTGCCTCATGGGCCGCCGCGCTCGGCGCCACCGGGCTTCAGGCGCGTGGCCAGGTCGACGCCGGTGCGCACGGCCGTGCGCAGCGCGCGCGCCAGCGCCGAGCCGGCGCGCGCCAGGTCGTGCGCGACGCGCGCACCGAACAGGCGCTCGAGGTCGGCCTCGGCGTCCCAGCGCACGTTGTCGATGACCCAGTGCACGTCGGCGGCGAGCGCCGCGTCGCCGGCGATCTCGACGCCCGGCGTGTCGCCGAGCAGCACGCGCGCGCCGAGCAGCGCCGGGTTCGACGCATCGACGTGCACGTGCAGGTCCGGCTCGGCGAGGCCCTCGGCCTGCCATTCGACGAGCCCCGCCGGCGTGACGGCGAACGCCAGCCGCGGCGGTGGCGGCAGCAGCGACGGCCAGCGCTCGAGGTAGACGTGCACCGTGCGCCCGCGGTGCGCGGCCAGCCGCTGCGTGGCCGCCGGCTCGGCGGCGAGCACGTGGTTGATGGCCAGCGTCAGCCGCTCCATCATGGCCGGGGCGACGAGCGAGGCGAGCGCGTGAAGCATGCACGGATTGTAGGCAGCGCCCACCCCGCATCCGGTCGTCCCGGCGCGGCCGCCCGTTGTGGACAATGCGGCGGCGCCCACCGAGCGCGGCGCCGACCACCTCCCCCATGACGACGATCCTGCTGACCGGTGCCACCGGCTACATCGCCTCGCACACCTGGCTAGCGCTGCACGCGGCGGGCTTTGCCGTCGTCGGCGTCGACAACTTCGCCAACAGCTCGCCTGAGGTGCTCGCGCGGCTGCAGCGGCTGACCGGCGCGCGCTGCGAGTTCGAGCAGGCCAGCGTGTGCGACGCCGCCGCGCTCGACGGCGTGTTCGCCCGCCACCGCATCGACGCCGTCGTGCACTTCGCCGCGCACAAGGCGGTCGGCGAGTCGGTGGCACGGCCGCTGGACTACTACGCGAACAACGTCGGCGGGCTGGTCACGACGTGCCAGGCGATGCTGCGCCACGGCGTGCGGCGCTTCGTGTTCAGCTCGAGCGCCACCGTCTACGGCGAGCCGGCCACGCTGCCGATCCGCGAGGACTTCCCGCTCGCCGCGACCAACCCCTACGGCCAGACCAAGCTGATCGGCGAGCAGGTGCTGCGCGACCTCGGCCGCGCCGAGCCGGCGTGGCAGACCGCGTGCCTGCGCTACTTCAACCCCGTCGGCGCGCACGAGTCGGGGCTGATCGGCGAGGACCCGCGCGAGGCGCCGAACAACCTGATGCCCTACGTCGCGCAGGTCGCGGTGGGCCGGCGCGCGAAGCTGCAGGTCTTCGGCAACGACTACCCGACGCCCGACGGCACCGGCGTGCGCGACTACATCCACGTCGTCGACCTCGCCGAAGGCCACGTCGCGGCGCTGCAGCGCCTGCTCGACGCGCCGGGCTCGTTCACCGTCAACCTCGGCACCGGCCGCGGGCACAGCGTGCTCGAGGTCGTGCACGCCTACGAGCGCGCCAGCGGTCGCACCATCCCGTACGAGATCGTCGCGCGCCGCCCGGGCGACGTCGCCGCGTGCTGGGCCGACCCGACGCTGGCCGCCGAACTGCTCGGCTGGCGCGCCAAGCACGACCTCGCACGCATGTGCGCCGACAGCTGGCGCTGGCAGCAGCGCAACCCGAACGGCTACGCCTCGACCCCATGAACACGATCCCCGTCCAGCCCGTCGTGATGGCCGGCGGCTCCGGCACGCGGCTGTGGCCGCTGTCGCGCGCCGGTTACCCGAAGCAGTTCCTCGTGCTCGCCGGCAACGACAGCCTGTTCCAGCAGGCCGCCAAGCGCCTGGCGGCGCTGGCCGGCGACGGCGTCGCGGTGGCGCCGCCGCTGGTGGTCGGCAACGAGGAGCACCGCTTCCTCGTGCTCGACCAGCTGCGCGAATGCCGGCTCGAGCCCGGCGCCGTGCTGCTCGAGCCGGCCGGGCGCAACACGGCGCCGGCGCTCACGCTGGCCGCGCTGGCCGCCCTCGACGGCGGCGCCGACCCGGTGCTCGTCGTGACACCGGCCGACCAGACCGTCACCGACGACGCTGCCTTCACGCGCGCGCTGCGCGCCGCGGCGCAGCGCGCGGCCGCGGGCGACATCGTGATCCTCGGCGTCGCGCCGACGCGCCCCGAGACCGGCTACGGCTACATCCGCGCCGGCGCGCCGGCCGGCGACGGCGGCGCGTTCGACGTCGCCGCCTTCGTCGAGAAACCCGACGCCGAGACCGCGCGCCGCTACCTCGCCGAGGGCGGCTACTTCTGGAACGCCGGCATGTTCGTGCTGCGCGCGAGCGCCTGGCTCGCCGCGCTCGAGCGCTTCCGCCCCGACATCGCAGCGGCCACGCGCGCCGCGTGGGACGCGCGCCGCCGCGACGACCGCTTCGTGCGCCCGGGTGCGGCCGAGTTCGCCGCGGTGCCGGCCGAGTCGGTCGACTACGCCGTGATGGAGCGCTGCCCGGGCAGCGGCACCGCGATCCGCATGGTCACGCTCGACGCCGGCTGGAACGACCTCGGCGCGTGGGACGCGGTGTGGCAGGTGCTGCCGAAGGACGCGGCCGGCAACGCGACGGTCGGCGATGCGATCGTCACCGACAGCCGCAACACGCTGGTGCACGCGAGCAGCCGGCTCGTCAGCGTGATCGGCGTCGACGACGTCGTCGTCGTCGAAACGGCCGACGCCGTCCTCGTGGCCAGCCGTGCGCGCAGCCAGGACGTCAAGAAAGTCGTCGAGCGGCTGGGCGCCGAGCAGCGCGGCGAGCAGGCGCTGCACCGCAAGGTGCACCGCCCGTGGGGCTGGTACGACAGCATCGACGACGGCCCGCGCTTCCAGGTCAAGCGCATCATGGTCAAGCCCGGCGCGAGCCTGAGCCTGCAGATGCACCACCACCGCGCCGAGCACTGGATCGTCGTCAAGGGCACCGCCGAGGTCACCGTCGGCGAAAAGAAGATCCTGCTGACCGAGAACCAGAGCACCTACATCCCGCTCGGCGAGGTGCACCGCCTGGCCAACCCGGGCAAGGTGCCGCTCGAAATCGTCGAGGTGCAGTCGGGCAGCTACCTCGGCGAAGACGACATCGTGCGCTTCGAAGACACCTACGGCCGCCGCTGACGCGTACCGCGGCCGTTCAGCGCGCCGGCGCCGACGCCTCGGGCAGCACGTCGCTGGCGGCCGGGTCGACGGCCGGCGGCGGTGACGCGGCGAACGCACCGACGTACTCGACCCGGGCTTTCTGCCGCTGCGCGAGCAGGTCGTCGCGCACCAGCGCGCGGCGCCGCTCGGCGAGCATGCGCTGCTCGATCGCCGGGCGCGCCGCGTCGAAGTCGAGGGGCTGCTCGCGCGAGCCGGCGCGCACGACGATTTGCACGCCGCCGGGTGCGACACTGAAGAGGGCCTGCCCGTCGTCGAGCGCCGCGATCGCCTTCGCCACCGCCGGTGGCAGCTGCTCGGCCGGGCGCACCGCCTGCGTCGCGACGAAGCGGTAGCCGTTGGCGCGCAGCCACTCGACGAACTCGCCGGTCTGACGCGTGGCCTCGAGCTGCGCGCGCAGCGCGTCGAGCTGATCGGGTCGCGCCTCGACGGCGAACTCCTGCAGCTGGTAGATGCGCCGCTGCGCGAACAGCCACGGGTGCTCGTCGTGGTAGCGGCGGATCTCGTCGTCGGTGGGCTTGGCGGCGGCCGCGCCGACGTGCTCGGCGTAGGCGCGCGCGAGCACCTCGCGCCGCGCGGCGTCGAGCTGCAGCTGCACGCGCGGGTCGCGCTCGAGCTTGAGCTCGGCGGCGCGCTGCACCGCGAGCTGCTGGTGGATCAGCCGCTCGAGCACGACGCGCGCGGCGGCGTCGGTCTGCGGCGGCCGCAGGCCGGGCTGCTGCTGCAGCACGAGGTCGATCTGCGGCACCGTGATCGCCTCGCCGTTGACGCGCGCGGCCACCGGCTGCGCGGCGCGTTCCTTCTTCGTCGGGTCGCCGCAGCCAGCCAGCAGCGCGGCCACCGCGAGCAGCGCGGCCACCGCGCGCGGCGTCAGCATTTGATGCCCACGTGCAGCGCGACGACGCCGCCGGTGAGGTTGTGCACGTCGACGTGGCCGAAGCCGGCGGCCTTCATCATCGCCTTGAGCGTCGCCTGGTCGGGGTGCATGCGGATCGACTCGGCGAGGTAGCGGTAGCTGTCGGCGTCGCCGGCGACCCACTGGCCGAGCCGAGGCAGCACGTTGAACGAGTACCAGTCGTAGACCTTCTCGAGCGGCTTGGCGACCTTCGAGAACTCGAGCACCAGCAGCCGCCCGCCCGGCTTGAGCACGCGCGCCATCTCGGCGAGCGCGAGCTCCTTGTGCGTCATGTTGCGCAGCCCGAAGGCGACGCTGACGACGTCGAAGCGGTCGCTGGGAAACGGCAGCCGCTCGGCGTCGCAGACGACGGTGGGCAGCGCCAGGCCTTCGTCGAGCAGGCGGTCCCGCCCGGTGGTCAGCATCGCGAGGTTGATGTCGGTGTGCACGACGCAGCCGCTGGCGCCGACCTTGCGCGCGAACGCGCGCGCGAGGTCGCCGGTGCCGCCGGCGATGTCGAGCACCTGCTGACCCTCGCGCACGTCGGCCACCGCGACCGTGTACGCCTTCCATGCCCGGTGCAGGCCGAGCGACATCAGGTCGTTCATCAGGTCGTACTTCGGCGCGACGGAGTCGAAGACGCCGCGCACGCGCTGCGCCTTCTCGCGCTCGTCGACGCTCTCGAAGCCGAAGTGGGTCTGCGCCATCGCCGTGCTCAGTGGTGGCCGCAGCCGGCGCCCGCCTTCTCGGGCATCGGCGCGTCGCGGTCCACACCCGCCTCGGCGAGCCGGCGCGCGTACTCGGCCCACAGCTCGTCCTGCTTCGAGCCGAGGAAGTACAGGTAGTCCCACGAGAAGATGCCCGAGTCGTGCCCGTCGGAAAACGTCGGCTGGATCGCGTAGTGGCCCACCGGCTCGAGGCCGACGATCTCGACGTGGCGCTTGCCCGTCTGCAGCACCTCCTGCCCCGGCCCGTGGCCCTGCACCTCGGCCGACGGCGAATACACGCGCATCAGCTCGAACGGGATGCGAAAGCGCGCGCCGTCGTCGAACGCGATCTCGAGCACGCGCGACTGCTGGTGCACCGTGACCTCGGTCGGTTGCGGGGTGTTGCGGTCGAGACCGGCCATGCGAAGACTCCGAAGATGCGGGGGTGGCGCGCGGGGCGACGACCCGCGCCGTCAAGCATAGTGCAAGCGCTCGGCCAGCACGCGGTCGAGCTCGGGCAGCCGCGCGCGCAGCGCGGCCAGCCGCGCCGTGTCGGGCGCACGCTGCGCCGCGCCCCACACCGGCTGCGGGAAGTGGCTGTCCCAGTCGAAGCGCGCGATCACGTGCCAGTGCAGGTGCGGCGTCACGTTGCCCAGCGACGCGAGGTTGATCTTGGTCGGCTGCAGCCGCTCGCGCAGCGTGCGCTCGACCGCGTCGACGAGCACGATGCAGCGCTCGCGCTCGGCCGGGTCGAGGTCGCTGAACTCGGCGACGTGGCGGTTGCAGACGACGCGGTAGAAGGCCGGGAACGCGGCGTCGTCGACGCGGACGACGCGCCAGTCGCCGTCGTGGTGGACGAGCCGCCCGCCGTCGTGCTCGCACAGCTCGCAGCCGGCGACCTTCGCGGCCATGCTCACACCAGCACGCGCTCGATGCCGCCGGCGTTGGCACGCGCGACGTACTCGGGCAGCCAGTTCTCGCCGAGGATCTGACGCGCCATCTCGACGACGATGTAGTCGGCCTCGAGCAGGCCGCTGCTCAGGTCGTCCTGGTAGCGGCTCAGGCCCTGCAGGCAGCTCGGGCACGAGGTGAGGATCTTGACGTTGCCCTGCACGCCCTGCGCGCGCAGCGCCGCCTCGTTCTTGCGCAGCTCCTCTTCCTTGCGGAAGCGCACCTGCGTGCTGATGTCGGGCCGCGTGACGCCGAGCGTGCCGCTCTCGCCGCAGCAGCGCTTGCTCTCGAGCACCTGGTCACCGACCAGCGCCTTCACGGTCTTCATCGGCTCTTGCAGCTTCATCGGGCTGTGGCAGGGGTCGTGGTACAGGTACGCGCCCTTGGACGGCAGCACGATGCCCTTCTCGAGCAGGTACTCGTGGATGTCGATGATGCGGCAGCCGGGGAAGATGTCCTCGAACTTGTAGCCCTGCAGCTGGTCGTAGCACGTGCCGCAGCTGACCACCACCGTTTTGATGTCGAGGTAGTTCAGCGTGTTGGCCACGCGGTGGAACAGCACGCGGTTGTCGGTGATGATCTTGTCGGCCTTGTCGAACTGCCCGCTGCCGCGCTGCGGGTAGCCGCAGCACAGGTACCCCGGCGGCAGCACCGTCTGCACGCCGGCGTGCCACAGCATCGCCTGCGTCGCCAGCCCGACCTGACTGAACAGCCGCTCCGAGCCGCAGCCGGGGAAGTAGAACACCGCCTCGGTGTAGACGCTCGTGCGTGCCGGGTCGCGGATGATCGGTACGTAGTGCTTGTCCTCGATGTCGAGCAGCGCGCGCGCCGTCTTCTTCGGCAGGCCGCCGGGCATCTTCTTGTTGACGAAGTGGATCACCTGCTCCTTGAGCGGTGCCTTGCCCACCGTGGCCGGCGGCGCGGCCGTCTGCGCCCGCGCGACGACCTTGAGCACGTCGTTCGCGAAGCGCTGCGCCTTGAAGCCGACGTCGACCATCGCGCTGCGCATCAGCTTGATCGTCTGCGGGTTCGTCGCGTTGAGGAACAGCATCGCCGCCGCGTTGCCGGGCCGGAAGCTCTTGCGCCCCATCTTGCGCAGGAGGTTGCGCATGTTCATCGACACGTCGCCGAAGTCGATGTTGACCGGGCACGGGTTCAGGCACTTGTGGCACACCGTGCAGTGGTCGGCGACGTCCTCGAACTCGGCCCAGTGCCTGATGCTGATGCCGCGGCGCGTCTGCTCCTCGTACAGGAACGCCTCGATGAGCAGCGAGGTCGCGAGGATCTTGTTGCGCGGGCTGTACAGCAGGTTCGCACGCGGCACGTGGGTCGCGCACACCGGCTTGCACTTGCCGCAGCGCAGGCAGTCCTTGATGCTGTCGCTGATCGCGCCGATGTCGCTTTGCTGCATGATCAGCGACTCGTGGGCCATCAGCCCGAAGCTCGGCGTGTAGGCGTGGCGCAGGTCGGCGGCGCGCACGTCGTCGCCCAGGCCGCTCAGGTCGCGCAGCAGCTTGCCCTTGTTGAAGCGGCCCTCGGGGTCGATGCGGCGCTTGTAGTCGGCGAACGCGGCGATCTCGTCGTCGGCGAGGAACTCGAGCTTCGTGATGCCGATGCCGTGCTCGCCGCTGATCACGCCGTCGAGGCTCTTCGCGAGCTTCATGATGCGAGCGACCGCCTCGTGCGCGGTCTGCAGCATCTCGTAGTCGTCGCTGTTGACCGGGATGTTGGTGTGCACGTTGCCGTCGCCGGCGTGCATGTGCAGCGCCACCCACACGCGCCCGCGCAGCACCTCGGCGTGGATGCGCTCGCACTCGTCGAGCACCGGCTTGAACGCGGCGCCCGAGAACATCTCGCGCAGCGGCGCGCGGATCTGCGTCTTCCACGACGCGCGCAGCGTGCCGTCCTGCAGGTCCTCGAAGAAGGTGCGCCCGCCGGCCTGCACGACGTCCAGCCCCTCCAGCCACTGCTGCCACAGCGCCCGCACCTCGCGCAGCAGCTGCAGCGCCTGCTGCACGCGGTCCTCGAGCAGTTCGGCGCTCGGGATCTCGCCGGCGTCGTCGCTGCGGCCCAGCGGCAGCGCGCCGCGCGCGAAGAACGCCTCCAGCCGGTCGACGAGCTGCAGCTTGTTGCGCAGGCTCAGCTCGACGTTGATGCGCTCGATGCCGTTGGTGTACTCGCCCATGCGCTCGAGCGGGATCACCACGTCCTCGTTGATCTTGAACGCGTTGGTGTGCTTGGCGATCGCCGCGGTGCGCTTGCGGTCGAGCCAGAACTTCTTGCGCGCGTCGGCGCTGACCGCGACGAAACCCTCGCCGGCGCGGCTGTTGGCGATGCGCACGACCTCGCTCGCCGCGCGCGCGACGGCGGCCTCGTCGTCACCGACGATGTCGCCGAGCAGCACCATCTTCGGCAGCCCGCCGCGCTTGCTCTTCGTCGCATAGCCGACCGCCTTGAGGTAGCGGTCGTCGAGGTGTTCCAGCCCCGCGAGGATCGCGCCGCCCGGCTTCTTCGCCTCGGCGAACATCAGGTTCTTGATCTCGACGATCGCAGGCACCGCGAGCTTCGCGTTGCCGAAGAACTCCAGGCACACGGTGCGCACGTGCGCCGGCATGCGGTGCACGACCCAGCGCGCGCTCGTGATCAGGCCGTCGCAGCCTTCCTTCTGGATGCCCGGCAGCCCGGCGAGGAACTTGTCGGTGACGTCCTTGCCGAGCCCTTCCTTGCGGAACACGCGCCCCGGAATGTCGAGCCGCTCGGTGCGCAGCAGCTTCTTCCCGCTGGCGTCGTAGTGGCGCAGCTCGAAGCTCGCGACATCGACGTCGTGGATCTTGCCCAGGTTGTGGTTCAGCCGCACGACCTCGAGCCAGGTCGCCTCGGGCGTGACCATCTTCCAGCTCGCGAGGTTGTCCAGCGCCGTGCCCCACAGCACGGCCTTCTTGCCGCCGGCGTTCATCGCAATGTTGCCGCCGATGCAGCTGGCCTCGGCACTCGTCGGGTCAACCGCGAACACGTAGCCCGCGCGCTCGGCCGCGTCGGCCACGCGCTGCGTGACCACACCCGCTTCGCTCCACACCGTGGGCACCGGGTGGTCGACGCCGGGCAGCGTGACCATCTCGACCTCGCTCATCTTCTCGAGCTTCTCGGTGTTGATCACCGCGCTCTTCCACGTCAGCGGCACCGCACCGCCGGTGTAGCCGGTGCCGCCGCCGCGCGGGATGATCGTCAGGCCCAGCTCGATGCAGCCGGCCACGAGGCCGGCGATCTCGGCCTCGCTGTCGGGCGTCAGCACGACGAACGGGTACTCGACGCGCCAGTCGGTCGCATCGGTCACGTGCGACACGCGCGACAGGCCGTCGAACTTGATGTTGTCCTTTGCGGTGTGGCGACCGAGCACGCGCCTCGTGCGCCGGCGCAGCGCGTCGACGGCGTCGAACGACGCGGCGAACTCGCGCACCGCCGCGCGCGCGGCGGCCAGCAGTTCGCCGACCAGCGCGTCGCGCGCGGGGTCGGCGGCGTCGCGACGCTTCTCGATTTCACGCAGCCGGTGCTCGAGCGCCTCGATCAGCAGCGCGCGGCGCTTCGGGTTGTCGAGCAGGTCGTCCTGCAGGTACGGGTTGCGCTGCACGACCCAGATGTCGCCCAGCACCTCGTAGAGCATGCGCGCCGAGCGGCCGGTGCGGCGCTCCTCGCGCAGCCGGTTCAGCACCTCCCACGCGCGCGCGCCGAGCAGGCGCTGCACGATCTCGCGGTCCGAGAACGAGGTGTAGTTGTAAGGAATCTCGCGCAGACGCGGCGCGGCGCCTTCGGCGGCCCCGGCGGTCGTCGCCGCGGCGGCCAGCGTGGTCACGGGAAGGGGTGCGTTCATGGGTGGCAGGCCACGAACGGGCGGGCCTGTCGAGGCACTTGGAGAGCAATCGTACCGCAGCCCCCCTGCCCCGACGGCCGGCAGGGCTGCCGCGCCGCAGGCCCCGGTGCGATGATCGGCGTCCCCCGTTCACCGGCTGCACGGCATCGCCCCCGATCGATGACGGCCTGGCCCTACCCGCGCTGGATCGCGCACCGCGGCGCCGGCACGCTGGCGCCCGAGAACACGCTGGCCGCGCTGCGCGAAGGCTGGCGGCACGGCTTTCGCGCCTTCGAGTGCGACGCCAAGCTCAGCGCCGACGGCGTGCCGTTCCTGCTGCACGACGACACGCTCGAGCGCACGACCGACGGCCGCGGCCCTGCCGAAGCGCTGAATTGGGCCGAGCTGTCGCGGCTGGACGCCGGCGGCTGGCTGGCACCCGCGTGGGCCGGCGAGCCGCCGGCCACGCTGCAGGCGGTGGCGGCATTCGTGCGCGCCAACGGCTGCGCGCTGAACATCGAGCTCAAGCCCGGGCCGGGGCGCGCGCGCGCGACCGGCGAGGCCGTCGCCGCGCTGGCGGCGCGGTGGTGGGCCGGGGCCGCCGTGCCCCCGCTGCTCAGCTCGTTCGATGCCGACGCGCTCGCGGCCGCGCGCAGCGCCGCCCCGCAGCTGCCGCGCGCGCTGCTGCTCGAGGCGCTGGCCGACAGGTGGCTCGGGCAGGCGCAGCGGCTGGACTGCGCGGCCGTCGTCGTCGAGCACACCGCGCTCGGTGCCGAGGCCGTCGTGCACGCGCGGCGCGCCGGGCTGCGCGTGCTCGCCTACACCGTCAACGAGCCCGGCGACGCGCGCCGGCTGCTCGACCTCGGCATCGACGGGCTGATCACCGACGCCGTGGACCGCTTCGACCCGGCGTCGTGAGCCGGCTCAGCTGCGGTAGTCGGCGTTGATGCGCACGTAGTCGTACGACAGGTCGCAGGTCCACACGGCGGCACTGGCGCTGCCGCGGTGCAGGTCGACGCGCACCGTGATCTCGCTTTGCTTCATCACGCGCTGGCCGTCCTCCTCGCGGTACGCCGGGTGGCGCCCGCCGCGCGTGGCGACGTGCACGTCGTCGAGGTACAGGTCGATCAGGGCCTGGTCGAGGTCGTCGACGCCGGCGTAGCCGACCGCGGCGAGGATGCGCCCGAGGTTGGGGTCGCTGGCGAAGAACGCCGTCTTGACCAGCGGCGAGTGCGCGATCGCGTAGGCGACGCGGCGGCACTCGTCGGCGCTGCGCCCGCCGTCGACCTGCACCGTGATGAACTTGGTCGCGCCCTCGCCGTCGCGCACGATGGCCTGCGCGAGCTGCTGCGACACCGCCACCACCGCGTCGCGCAGCGCGCGGCCGCTGGCGCTGTCGAGGCTCGTGATCTCGGCGTGGCCGGCGCGGCGTGTCGCGATCAGCACGAAGGCGTCGTTGGTCGACGTGTCGCCGTCGATCGTGATGCGGTTGAAGCTGGCATCGGCCGCCTCGCGCACCAGCGTCTGCACCAGCGGCGGCGCGATCACCGCGTCGGTGGCGACGAAGCCGAGCATCGTCGCCATGTTCGGGCGGATCATGCCGGCACCCTTCGAGATGCCGGTCACCGTCACGGTGCGCCCGCCGATCGTGACCTGGCGCGACGCCGCCTTCGGCAGCGTGTCGGTGGTCATGATCGCCTCGGCGGCGACGGCCCAGTTCGCCGGATTCAGGTCGGCGAGTGCGGCCGGCAAGGCGGCCTCGATGCGGTCGTTGGGCAGCGTCTCCATGATGACGCCGGTCGAGAACGGCAGCACCTTCTGCGCAGCGATGCCCATCTGGCGCGCGAGCGCCGCGCAGACGCTGCGGGCGCGCGCGAGCCCGTCGTCGCCGGTGCCGGCATTGGCGTTGCCGGTGTTGATGACGAGCGCGCGAATGCCGCTGCCGCCGGCTGCGAGGTGCTCGCGGCAGACCTGCACCGGCGCGGCGCAGAAGCGGTTGGTCGTGAACACGCCGGCCACCACCGCACCCTCGTCGAGCGCGATGACGGTGAGGTCGCGGCGATGGGCCTTGCGCACGCCGGCCATCGCGATGCCCAGCCGCACGCCGGCGACGGGGTGCAGCGATGCGGGATCGGGGGCAGTGAGGTTGACGGGCATGGCGGTTCTCGCAACGTGTGTATCGGTGAAGACGGATCGCCGGGGCGCGGTGGCGGCCGCGCGGCGTGGGCTCAGCGCGGGCCCAGCACCTGCGGGTTGATCGGCGTGGGCGGCCGAGCGCCGGTCAGCGCGGCGATCAGGTTGTCGGCCGCGAGGTCGGCCATCGCGCGGCGTGTGGCGACGGTGGCGCTCGCGATGTGCGGCGTGAGCACGACGTTGGGCACCTCGAGCAGCCCCGGGTGCACGTTCGGCTCGCCTTCGAACACGTCGAGCGCGGCCGCGGCGATGCGCCGCTCGGCCAGCGCCTTCGCGAGCGCCGCGTCGTCGACGATGCCGCCGCGCGCGACGTTGGTCAGCGTCGCAGTGGGCTTCATCAGCGCGAGCTCGCGCTCGCCGACGATGTGGTGCGCCGCCGGCGAGTACGGCAGCACGAGCACGACGTGGTCGGCCTCGCGAAACAGCGTGTCCTTGTCGACCCAGCGCGCTCCCAGCGGCTGCTCGACCGCCGCGTCGAGCCGGCTGCGGTTGTGGTAGATCACCTGCATGCCGAAGCCGAGCGCGCCGCGCCGCGCGATGGCCTGGCCGATGCGCCCCATGCCGAGGATGCCCAGCGTCGCGCCGTGCACGTCGCTGCCGGCGAACATGTCGTACGACCACTTCATCCAGCGGCCGGCGCGCAGGAAACGCTCGCTCTCGGCCATGCGGCGCGCGGCGGCCATCATCAGCGCGAAGCCGAAGTCGGCCGTCGTCTCGGTCAGCACGTCGGGCGTGTAGGTCACGAGCACGCCGCGCGCGGTGCACGCGTCGACGTCGATGTGGTTGTAGCCGACCGTCATCGTGCACACGGCCTTGAGCTGCGGGTTCGCGTCGAGCAGCGCGGCATCGATGCGCTCGCTGCCGGTGATGAACGCGCCGGCCTTGCCGGCGAGCCTGGCGCGCAGTTCGGCCGCGCTCCACACGGTGTCGTCGGGGTTGTCGGTGACGTCGAAGTGCTCGCGCAGCCGCGCGATCACCTCGGGGAACACGGCACGGGCCACCAGCACGGCGGGGCGGGTCATGGGGTGCTCCTCGGCGCTCATGCCGCTCATTCGATGAAGCGCGCGAACTCGGCCACCGGCGCGCGCTCGGTGACGAGGGTGTTCTCGACCGCGTCCGGGTCGGCGTGGCCGAGCGACATGCCGCACACCACCATCTCGTCGTCGCGCAGCCCCAGGTGCTCGGCGATCACGCGGTGGAACTGCGTGAACGCCGCCTGCGGGCAGGTGTCGAGGCCGCGCGCGCGCGCGGCGATCATCACGTTCTGCAGGAACATGCCGTAGTCGAGCCAGCTGCCCTGCTGCATCACGCGATCGATCGTGAAGATCATCCCGACCGGCGCGTCGAAGAAGTCGTAGTTGCGCCCGTGCTGCGCGTGCATGCGCGCCTTGTCGCCCTTGCCGATGCCCAGCAGCCCGTACAGGTCCCAGCCGACCTTGCGGCGGCGGTCGATGTACGGCGGCACCCACTGCAGCGGGTAGTAGGCGTATTCCTCGGTGTGCAGCGCGAGCTGCGCGGGGTCGTCGTAGACCGCGCGGATGCGCGCCGACAGCGCCTGCTTGGCCGCGCCGGTCAGCACGGTGACCCGCCACGGCTGCGTGTTGGTGCCCGACGGCGCGCGCGATGCGACGGCGAGGATCTGCTCGATCGTCTCGCGCGGCACCGGTGTCGGCAGGAACTTGCGCACCGAGCGCCGCGACGTGATTGCCGCGTCGACGGCGGCCGTCATCTCGGCGGTGAAGACGGGGCGGCCGAAGGCGTCGGTGGCGGCGGTCATGCGGTCTCGCTCGTGATGCGCAGCGGTTCGAGGGCGGCGACGAGCGCCGGCGGCAGCGCGTCGACCGGGCGGCGCGTCGCGCGGTCGACGTAGACGTGCACGAAGTGGCCGGCCGCCGCCGACAGCGGCTCGCCGGCGCCGAACAGCCCGACCTCGTAGCGCACGCTGCTGCGGCCCACGTGGGCGACGCGCAGCCCGGCGTCGACCGTCTGCGGGAACGCCAGCGGTGCGAAGTAGTTGCACTTCGTCTCGACGACGAGGCCGATCACGGGACTCGTCTCGATGGCCAGCGCGCCGGCTTCGATCAGGTGCGCGTTGACCGCGGTGTCGAAGAAGCTGTAGTAGACGACGTTGTTGACGTGGCCGTAGGCGTCGTTGTCCATCCAGCGCGTCGTGATCGTGCGAAAGCGCGGGTAGTGGCTGCGCAGCAGGGCCTGGGGGCGGGGACTCATGCGCGCGATTGTTCCATTGCCGCGCGGGCGCTGCCGTGCGCCCACGACTGCCAGCTCGCCAGCGCGAGCCGCTGCGTCGTCAGCTGCAGCGCCACCGTGCGGTGGATGTCGCGGCCGTAGCCGCCGGCCATCGTCAGCACGACGGGGATGCCGCGCGCGCGGCAGGCGTCGAACACGCGGCGGTCGCGCTCGGCCAGTCCCTCGGCGCTCAGCTTCAGCCGGCCGAGGCGGTCGTCTTCGTGCGGGTCGGCACCGGCCAGGTAGAACACGAGCCCCGGCGGCGCGTCGCGATGCGCGCGCCACAGCGCATCGAGCGCGGCGTCGAGCGCGGCGAGGTAGGCGTCGTCGGTGCAGCCGTCGGGCAGGTCGACGTCGAGGTCGCTGGGCTCCTTGCGGAACGGGAAGTTGTTCCGGCCGTGCAGCGACAGCGTGAACACGGTGGCGTCGTCGCGGAAGATCGCTGCCGTGCCGTTGCCCTGGTGCACGTCGAGGTCGATGACGGCCACGCGCAGCAGCGCGCGCCGGGCGCGGTGCCACTCGGCCTGCATCAGCCGCGCGGCCACCGCGACGTCGTTGAACACGCAGTAGCCGCTGCCCCTGTCGGCATACGCGTGGTGCGTGCCGCCGGCGAGGTTGCTCGCGACGCCCTCGGCCAGCGCTGCGCGCGCGGCGGCGATCGTCGCGCCGACCGAGCGCCGGGCGCGCTCGGCCATCGCCGGCGACCACGGAAAGCCGATCTCGCGCTGCTGCGCCGGCGTCAGAAGCCCCTCGGCGACCTGCGCGATGTACGTCGGCGTGTGCACCAGCGCCAGCTCGCCGTCGGTGGCCACCGGCGCCGGCTGCAGCCGGATGCCCGGCACCTCGGCAAGCAGCCGGTCGCGCAGCAGCCGGTACTTGGGCATCGGGAAGCGGTGCCCGTCGGGCAGCGGCAGCACGAACTGATCGCTGTAGAAGGCCTGCATCGTGGCCGCGCATTCTGGCCCCCGCCTCGCCAGCGGCCGGCGGGCGTGCCGCCCGGGAGCACCCCCTAATTTGTTGCGCCGCAGCAAAAAGGGCTTGCAACGCCTGGGACAGACCCTATACTTCGCTTCATGCTGCAGTGCAACATGACGCTGCAGCGCTGTCGAACCCCAACCCCCGGAGCACGCACCATGATGACCCCCGAGCAACTGATGGCCGCCCACAAGGCCAACGTCGAGACGCTGTTCGACCTGACGAACAAGGCGTTCGAAGGCGTCGAGAAGCTGGTCGAGCTGAACATGCAGGTCGCCAAGACCGCGCTGGCCGAGACCGCCGACACGACGAAGGCCGTGCTGTCGGTCAAGGACGCGCAGGAACTGCTCGCGCTGCAAGCCGGCATGCTGCAGCCCAGCGCCGAGAAGGCCGCCGCCTACAGCCGCCACGTCTACGACATCTTCGCCGCGACCAACGCCGAAGTGACCAAGGTCGCCGAAGAGCAGATGGCCGACGCGCAGAAGAAGTTCATGGCGATGGTCGACACGATGGTCAAGAACGCGCCGGCCGGCACCGAGAACGCCGTCGCGCTCGTCAAGTCGGCGGTGGCTGCCGCCAACAACGCCTACGAGAGCGTGCACAAGGCCGCCAAGCAGGCCGCCGAAGTCGCCGAGGCGAACTTCCAGGCCGTGACCAGCACGGCCGTCAAGGCCTCGCAGGGCACGCCGAAGAGCAAGCGCGCGGCCTGATTCGCGCGGCACCGCACCGGGCCGCCGCGTCGTGCGTGGCGGCTCGCGCTGTTGAGAGTTGTCTCCTCGGTACCCTCCACAAGGTACCTTCGGCCCGGCGGCGACGCCGGGCTTTTTTCGTTGGGCGACCCGAATCGGCGGCGCCGTGACGGGGCCGCTCGGGCCGGGGCGGCCGCGCAGACCCGTGACCGCGGTGCCCCACAGAGCCCACGCACAATCGCGGGCCGTCGTCGGCCGTTGCCGGCCGCCGCCACGATGCCCGACCACCCACCCGCCCGCCCCAGCCCCGCAGCCGCACGCGACGGCCGTGCGCTCGAGGTCCTGTGGGCCTTCCTGCGGCTCGGCCTGACCTCGTTCGGCGGTCCAGTCGCGCACCTGGGCTACTTTCGCACCGAGTTCGTCGAGCGGCGACGCTGGCTCGATGACGCGCGCTACGCGGACCTGGTCGCGCTGTGCCAGTTCCTACCCGGGCCCGCAAGCAGTCAGGTCGGCATCGCGATCGGTCTCGGGCGCGCCGGCTGGGGCGGGGCGCTGGCGGCGTGGGCGGGCTTCACGCTGCCGTCGGCGGTCGCGCTCGTCGCCTTCGCGCACGGCCTCGCGCAGTGGCCGGCGCTGGCGGCGTCGGGCGCCGTGCACGGGCTGAAGGTCGTCGCCGTGGCCGTCGTCGCGCAGGCCGTCTGGAGCATGGCCCGCGCGCTGTGCCCCGACCGGCTGCGCGCGGGCATCGCCGTCGCCGCGGCGCTGCTGGTGCTCGCGGCGCCCACCGCCGCGGGCCAGGTCGGCGCGATCGTGCTCGGCGGTGCGGTCGGGCGCTGGGCGCTGCGGCTGGCGCCCCTGTCGCCGGCGCCGCACCGCGACCCCGGCATCGGCCGGCGCACCGGTGCGCTGCTGCTGGCGCTGTGCGCGGCGCTGCTGGTGGCGCTGCCGGCGCTCGCGACGACGCTGTCGTCGACGCTGCTGCATGCGGTGGCCGTCGTCTACCGGGCCGGCGCGCTCGTGTTCGGCGGCGGCCACGTCGTGCTGCCGCTGCTGCAGGCCGGCGTGGTGCCGCCGGGCTGGGTCGACAACGACGCCTTCCTCGCCGGCTACGGCGCCGCGCAGGCGGTGCCGGGCCCGCTGTTCAGCTTCGCGGCCTACCTCGGCGCCGTGATGCCGGCCCCTCTGGGCGGCGCGTGGAGCGCGGCGGTGCTGCTGGTGGCGATCTTCGCACCCGGCTTGCTGCTGGTAGCCGGTGCGCTGCCGTTCTGGGAAGCGCTGCGCCGGCGCGCCGGCGCGCAGCGCGCGATGGGCGGCATCCACGCCGCGGTGGTCGGCGTGCTCGCGGCCGCGCTGTACGACCCGGTGTGGACGAGCGCGATCGCCTCGCGCGCCGACTTCGGCGTCGCGCTGGCCGCGTTCGGGCTGCTCGTCGTCGGCCGCGTGTCGCCGCTGTGGGTCGTCGCCGCGGGGGCCGCAGCCGGCGCGTGGCTGCACGCGTAGCCGCCACGCCGCGCGTGCCGGGCGCGCGGCGCCGGGCCGTCAGCCGTAGAGCCAGGCCACCAGCCCGAGGCTGATCGACGGGAACATGAGCACCAGGAACAGGCGCACGAAGTCGCTGGCCAGGAACGGGAACACGCCCTTGTACGTCTCCATCAGCGGCACGTCCTTCGTGATGCCGTTGACGACGTAGACATTCAGCCCCACCGGCGGGCTGATCAGCCCGGTGCCCATCGTCATCAGGATCAGGATGCCGAACCACAGCGCCTTGGCCTCGGCGCCCAGGCCCCACAGGTCCAGGCCCATGATGGCCGGGAACAGCACGGGAATCGTCAGCAGCACCAGCGACAGCTCGTCCATGATGCAGCCCATCAGCACGTAGAACAGCAGCACGCAGGTGACGATCAGCAGCGGCGACACCTCGAGGTGCGACACCCAGTCGGCCAGGTGCATCGGCAGCTGCGTGACGGCCAGCGTCGAGTTCATCATGTCGGCGCCGAGGAAGATCATGAACACCATCGCCGAGGTCTCGGCGGCGCCGAGGAAGCTGCGCCCGATCGCCGGCAGCGTCAGTTCGCGCCGCAGCACGCCGGCGACGAAGGTGCTGACCGCGCCGACGGCAGCGCCTTCGGTCGGCGAGAAGATGCCGCCATAGATGCCGCCGAACACGATGACGAAGATCACCAGGATCGGCCACACGCCGGCGAACGCGTGCCAGCGCTGCCGCCACGGCAGCGCCTCGCTCGGCGACGCCAGCTGCGGCTGCAGCCGGCACATCAGCCAGATCACGCCGGCGTACATCAGCATCGCCAGCACGCCGGGGATCATCGCTGCGGCGAACAGCTTGGCGATGTTCTGCTCCGTCAGGATCGCGTAGACGACCAGCGGCACCGACGGCGGGATCAGGATGCCCAGCCCGCCGCCGACCGCCAGCGTGCCGGTCGACAGGCGCCCCGAGTAGCCGTGCTTGCGCATCTCGGGGTAGGCCACCTGCGTGATCGTCGCGGCGGTGGCCACCGCCGAGCCGCACACGGCGCCGAACGCGCCGGCGCTGAAGACCGAGGCCATCGCGAGCCCGCCGCGGATGTGGCCGATGAACGCCGCGGCGGCCTGGAACAGCGCGCGGCTCAGGCCCCCCTGCGTCGCGAACTGGCCCATCAGCAGGAACAGCGGGATCACCGACAGGTCGTACACCGTCAGGCGCGCCACCGCCGAGCCCTTGAGCAGGTTCAGCAGCGACGCCTCGCTGGTCAGCACCCAGTAGCCGACCGCGCCGGGAATGAACATCGCCGCGGCGATCGGCACGCGCAGCACGAGCAGCGCGATCATCGCCGCGAACATCAGCAGACCGACGGTGGTGGGGCTCATGACTGCAGTCGGGTGAGGTCACGGCCGGCGATCAGCAGGCCCGCCTGCACCAGACCGATGAAGGCCGCGAGCGCGAGCCCGGGCGACAGCGACGCGTAGATCCACCACATCGGCAGGTCGAGGATCATCGTCGCTTCGAACGTCTGCTTGGAACCGATGGCGCCGACGGCGGCGCGCCACGACAGCAGCGCGCCCATCGCGGTCAGCATCAGCGCGCCGACGGCGTCGAGCCACGCGATCGCGCGCCGCGGCAGGCGCTGCGTGAAGTAGTCGACGACGATGTTGCCGCCGTGGATCTGGCACCACGGCAGGCTCAGCGAGATCGCCAGCGCGATCGCGAACTGCGTCAGCTCGACGTCGCCCTGGATCGGCTTGGCCATCGTCGCGCGGCCGGTGATCGACACGACCACCATCAGCGCGACCGCCAGCGCGATCACGCCGCCGAGCAGCGCGAACAGCCACGCGACGCGGTTGAGGAATCGAAGCATCGGAGCGTCCGTTGGAGACGGGGCGAGGCCGCTCGCGCGGCCGATCGTCCCTGCCGCGGGCGGCGCACCGTCGCGCGGGCACCGTCCGCGGGCGCGTCGGCGGCCGGGGTGCCCCCCCCCGGCCGCCGACCGGCGTCACTTCTTGTACTTGGCCAGCAGCGCACGCGCGTCGTCGAGCATCTGCTTGCCCGGCAGGCCGCGCTTGTTCATGTCGTCGACCCATTCGTCGTAGAGCTTGGCCGACGCGGCGATCCAGCGGTCGGTCTCGGCGGGCGACAGCTCGAGGAACACGTTGCCGCGGTCCTGCGCCAGCTTGCGCGCCGGGCCCCGGCTCGCATCCCACACCGCGCCGATCTGCTTGGACAGCGCCATGCCGCTGTTGTCGTCGATGACCTTCTTCAGGTCCGCCGGCAGGCTGTCGTACTTGGCCTGGTTCATGCCGAAGATGAACACCGCGCTGTACAGCGACGGGCGCGACGGATGCGTCTCGGTGTGGTACTTGACCATCTCCTGCAGCTTCAGCGACGGCAGCGGCTCCCACGGCAGCGTGAAGCCGTCGATCGTGCCCTTGCTGATCGCGTCGGGGATCGCCGGCAGCGGCATGCCCACCGGCGCGGCGCCGAGCGAGGCGAGCAGCTTGTTGGTCTGCCGCGTCGGCGCGCGCATCTTCAGACCCTTGAAGTCCTCGAGCGTCTTGACCTGCTTGTCCTTCGTGTGCACGAGGCCTTCATCGTGCGTCCACACCGCGAGGATCTTGGTGCCCGGGAACTCGCGCGTCGCGTACTTCTGCAGGTACTCCCACGCCGCCTGCGCGGCGGCCTCGGCCGAGTTGGTCATGAACGGAAGCTCGAACACCTCCATCGCCGGGAAGCGCCCGGCGGTGTAGCCCGGCAGCGTGATCGTCAGGTCGGTGACGCCGTCCTTGACCTGGTCGACGAGCTGCGGCGGCGTGCCGCCGAGCGACATCGCCGGGAAGATCTGGCACTTCAGGCGGTTGTTCGACTCCTTGGCGATCTTCTCGCACCAGGGGTTGATCACGTTCACCGAGGCCATCGCCTGCGTGTTCCAGATGTGGTGGAACTTCAGCGTGACGTCCTGCGCGGCGGCCGGCAGCGCCACCGCGACGGCGGCGGCGAGCAGGCCGATCTTGGTCCAGGCTTTCATGCGAGTGTCTCCAGAGGGTGGAAGGAAGAAGCGGGCCGCCCCCGATGGCGGGCCCGCGAGGTTAACGGGTCGCCGTCCCGCGACGCCTACGCAGATTCACGCACCGCGCGACGGCGCCCGCGCGTGCGGTCGAGCATTGTTGGCGCACGGAGTTCCCGCCGATCATGCCGCGCCCCGACTAGCAGGTATGCCCATGCAGCATGGCAACGTCCACGCCGTGCCCCGCGTCAGCCCGCCACCGTGCCGGCGCACGCGCCGAAGCCGATGCGCCGCGCGCCCGGCGCCGCGCAGTGCGCGCGCAGGATCACGGTGTCGCCGTCGGCGAGGAAGGTGCGCGTCTCGCCGGAAGCGAGCGTGATCGGCTGGCGGCCGCCTTGCGTCAGCTCGAGCAGCGAGCCGCCCTGGTCGGGGCCCGGCCCCGACTGCGTGCCGGTGCCCAGCAGGTCGCCCGGCTGCAGGTTGCAGCCGTTGACGGTGTGGTGCGCGAGCATCTGCGCGAGCGTCCAGTACGCGTCGCGGAAGTTCGACTGCATCAGCCGCTGCGCAGGCAATCCGCGCTCGCGCATCTGCGCCGACTGCAGCCAGACCTCGAGCACGATGTCGATCGCGCCAGCCTCGCGGTTGAACGCACTGTCGAGGTACGGCAGCGGCGCCGGGTCACCCGCCGGGCGCGCGAACGGGCGACGGAACGGCGCGAGCGCTTCCATCGTGACGACCCATGGCGAGATCGTCGTCGCGAAGTTCTTCGACAGGAACGGCCCGAGCGGCTGGTACTCCCAGGCCTGGATGTCGCGCGCCGACCAGTCGTTGAGCAGCACGACGCCGAACAGGTGCTCCTCGGCGCGCTCGATCGGCACCGGCTCGCCGAGCGCGTTGCCGGTGCCGACGATCGCGCCGAGTTCGAGCTCGTAGTCGAGGCGCTGGCAGGGCCCGAAGTCCGGCGCGTCGCGGTCCGGGCGCTTGATCTGGCCGTGCGGGCGGCGAAACACCTGGCCGCTCACGCCGATCGACGACGCGCGGCCGTGGTAGCCGATCGGCACCCACTTGTAGTTCGGCAGCAGCGGGTTGTCGGGGCGGAACAGCTTGCCGACCGCGGTCGCGTGGTGGATGCCCGTGTAGAAGTCGGTGTAGTCGCCGATGCGGCACGGCAGCTGCATCTCGGCGTCGGCCTGCGGCACGAGGCAAAGTTCCAGGAACGGCGCCTGGTCGCTGCCCGAAGCGAGCGCGGCCGACAGCGCCGCACGCAGCCGGCGCCGCGCGGCCGGGCCGAGCGCCATGAAGGCGTTGAGGTCGCCCGCGGCCAGCGGCGCGAGCAGCTCGGGCACGCCCTCGCCCCACGGGCACTGCGCGGCAGCGAGCTTCAGGTCGAGCACCTGGTCGCCGATCGCCACACCGATGCGCACCGGCTCGTCGGTCTTCGCGCGGCGGAACGCGCCCAGCGGCAGGTTCTGGATCGGGAAGTCGCAGTCGGCCGCGTTGGCCGAGTCGACCCAGCTCGTGAGCGCCGGGTCGTGGGTGGCGTCGGTGAGCGTCATGGTTGGAAGCGGTCCTTCAGCGCGGCCCAGCAGTCGGCGTAGGTGGCGTCGAGTGCGCCGCAGCCCATCGCCCACGCGGTCGGGCGGAAGCGCCAGCGGCTCTCGAACATGAACGCGAGCGTCGCATCGAGCTTGTGCGGCGCGAGCACGGCGTTCGTCGCGCGCTCGAACGCCTCGGCGTCGGGGCCGTGCGGCACCATGCCGTCGTGCAGGCTCATGCCGCCGGGGCGGAAGCCCTCGGGCTTGGCGTCGTACTGGCCGTAGACGAGGCCCATGAACTCGCTCATCACGTTGCGGTGGTACCAGGGCGGGCGGAACGTGTCCTCGGCGACCATCCAGCGCGGCGGGAAGATCACGAAGTCGCAGTTGGCCACGCCGGGCGTGTCCGACGGGCTCGTCAGCACGGTGAAGATCGACGGGTCGGGGTGGTCGAAGCTGATCGAGCCGATCGTCATGAACGTGCGCGTGTCGTAGACGAAGGGCACGAGGTTGCCGTGCCACGCGACGACGTCGAACGGCGTGTGGTCCTGCCGCGCGCGCCACAGTGCGCCGCCGAACTTGCGCACGATCTCGTAGGCGCCGGCGGCGTCCTCGAACGCCGCGACCGGCGCGCGGAAGTCGCGCGGGTTCGCGAGGCCGTTGGAGCCGATGGGCCCGAGTTCGGGCAGGCGAAACGGCGCGCCGTAGTTCTCGCCGACGTAGACGCGCGACGGGCCGTCGACCGCGACCTTGAACGCCATGCCGCGCGGGATCAGCACGATCTCGCCCGGTGCGGCGCGCAGCACGCCGCACTCGGTCGTGATCGTCAAGGCGCCCTCTTGAGGCACGAGCAGCAGTTCGCCGTCGGCGTCGACGAAGGCGCGGTTCGTCATCGAGCGGTTGACGAGCGCCAGGTGCACCGCGACGCCCATCTGCGCGTCGGCGTCGCCGTTGACGACGACGGTGCGCAGGCCGTCGACGAAGTCGAGCGGCTCGTCGGGGATCGCGACCGGGTGCCAGCGCAGCGGGTTCGGCGGCATCGCGACGCCGTCGGCGGCGCCGGTCTTCCACAGCGGCTGCGCATACGCCTCGTAGCCGCCGACGACGACCGACGGCCGGCGACGGTACAGCCAGGTGCGCAGGTTCTGGTGCCGCGGCGCGGTGAAGGCGGTGCCCGACAGCAGCTCGGCGTACAGCCCGTGCGGCGGCTTCTGCGGGCTGTTGCGGCCCTGCGGCAGCGCGCCGGCGATGGCCTCGGTCGCGAACTGGTTGCCGAAGCCGGTCTGGTAGCGAAGTTCGGTGTTCATGCCTTCGACTCCGTCGCCGCGCGGCGCTCGACGCTCGCGCGCGCGGCGGCCAGCGCCTCGCGCAGCACGTCGAGCCGCCCGACGTGGTTGGCCAGCAGCAGCACGAGCTTGGCGTTGAGCTCGTGGCTCTGCGCCGTGCTCAGCCCCTGGTGCGCCTCGATCAGCGCCTCGTAGAAGTCGTCCGGGGCGTCGAGGTTCGGGTCGGTGATCAGCATCGCCATCGTGGCCTCACAGCGTCGCGGTGGCGCGGGCCACCGCATCCTCGACCGCGGCGGGCGTGGGCTGGCGCCAGCGCGCCGCGACGTGCTGGTCGGGGCGCAGCAGATAGGCGCTGCCGGGCCGCAGGTCGTAGCGCTTCGCGAGCCAGCCGTCGGCGTCGTGCTCGGGGCCGAGCGCGAGCACCTTGCAGCCCATCCCGGCGCACAGCCTGGGCGCCTGGCCCCACACGAGCAGCGTGAAGTCGGGGCCGAGCTCGCGCAGCAGCCAGGTGCGCCGGCCGTCGATCACGAGCGGCGCGTCGGACGCCGGTGCGCCGGGGCGCATCGCACCGGTCCAGTCGGCGTCGGCATCCGGCGTGTTCAGCGGCGAGCCGTCGTAGGTCGACGGCGTCGACAGCCGCCCGCTGTTGACGAGGCGCCGCGCGAACGCATGCTCGCGCGCGAGCTCGAGCACGGCGTCGCGGAACAGCCGCGAGACCTCGCTCTTGGGCGTGATGAAGTCGGTCGAGCGCGTGGAGTGGCGGATGTTCTCGTCGGCGGCAAACTCGCGCTCGAACGCATAGCTGTCGAGCAGCGCCGCGGGCGACGCGCCGCGCAGCACGCGGGCGAGCTTCCAGCCGAGGTTGTCGGCGTCCTGCACGCCCGAGTTGGCGCCGCGCGCACCGAACGGCGAGACGCGGTGCGCCGCGTCGCCGGCGAACAGCACGCGGCCGTGGCGGAAGTGGTCCATGCGCTCGCAGGCGAAGGTGTAGACACTCGCCCACTCGAGCTCGAACTTCGCCTCCGCCCCGAGCAGCGCGCGCACGCGCGGCACGATCTTCTCGGGCTTCTTCTCTTCGTCGGCGTCGGCGTCCCAGCCGAGCTGGAAGTCGATGCGCCAGACGTCGTCGGGCTGGCGGTGCAGCAGCACCGACTGGTTCGGGTGGAACGGCGGGTCGAACCAGAACCAGCGCTCGGTCGGGAAGTCGGCCTGCATCTTCACGTCGGCGATCAGGAAGCGGTCGCGGAACACGCGGCCCTTGGTCTCGAGGCCCATCAGCCGGCGCAGCGGCGAGCGCGAGCCGTCGCACGCGACGAGCCAGTCGGCGATCACCTCGTAGCGGCCGTCGGGCGTCTCGATGCCGAGCACGACGCCGTCGTCGCGCGCCTGCAGCGCATCGACCCGGTTCGCGAAGCGCAGCTCGACGTTGGGCAGCGCCGCCGCGCGCGCGACGAGGTAGGCCTCGGCGTAGTATTGCTGCAGGTTGATGAACGCGGGCCGTTCGTGGCCGGGCTCGGGCAGCAGGTCGAACGTGTAGACGTGCTCGGCGCCGAAGAACACCTTGCCGACGTTCCAGCCGACACCCTTGGCGACCATCGCGTCGCCGACGCCGAGGCGGTCCCAGATCTCGAGCGTGCGTTTGGCGAAGCAGATCGCGCGCGAGCCGGTCGACAGCCTGCGGTCGTCGTCGAGCAGCAGCACGCGCTGGCCGCGCTGCGCGAGGTCGATCGCCAGCGTCAGCCCCACCGGCCCGGCACCGACGACGACCACCGCGTGCCGCACCGGCTGGCCGGTGCGCACGTAGGCGTCTTCGTCGGCCGAGCGCCGGTGGCCGAACTCGAGCGCCTGAATCTCGTGGCCGCTCAGCTGCGGCGGGAGGTCGCGCGGGTCCATCGACGGGCGCGGATCAGCCTTCCAGCGCCGCCCACATCTCGCGGTCGCGCTCGGCCGTCCAGATGCGCGGGTCGGCGTGCTGCGTCGCTTCGTCGTAGGCGCGGCTGACGTCGAACGGCATGCAGTGGTCGAAGATCACCCAGTGGCCGTACTTGGCCTTCATCGCGGCGTAGGTCTCGCGGTAGACGGCGCGCAGGTCCTTGCCGGCGGCCGCTTGCGCCTGCACGCTGGCCCACACGTCGCTGACGAAGGCCTTGGTGCCCGCCAGCCCCTGCGCGACCTGCGCCTCGCCCTTCAGCGCCGCGCCGCGCCCGGGCACGAGCGCGACGGGCTTGAGCGCCGCGATGTTGTCGAGCGTCTTGGGCCAGTCCTGGAAGTAGGCGTCGCCGGCGTACGGCGTGGCGTCGAACTCGACGAGGTCGCCCGACAGCATCGTGCGTTCGCCCGGCAGCCAGACGACGGTGTCGCCCTTCGTGTGGCCGCGGCCGAGCTGCAGCAGCTGCACCTCGAGCTTGCCGAGCCACAGCGTCATCTTGCCGGTGAACGTGATCGTCGGCCACGTCAGCCCCGGCGGCACCGTCTCGACGTTGCGGAACAGGCGCGGGAAGCGGCCGATCTCGCTGGCCTTGTCGGCCTCGCCGCGCTCGACGATGAGGTCGTAGGTGTCCTGGCTCGCGATGATCTCCTGCGGCCGGTACGCGCTGGCGCCGAGCACGCGCACCGCGTGGTAGTGCGTCAGCACGACGTACTTGATCGGCTTGTCGGTGACCTCGCGGATGCGGCGGATGACGTCGGCCGCCATCGCCGGCGTGGCCTGCGTGTCGGCCACGAGCACGGCGTCGTCGCCGATCACGACGCCGGTGTTCGGGTCGCCCTCGGCGGTGTAGGCCCAGGCGTGCGGCGAGATCTGCTCGAACGTGACCTTCTTGTCCTCGAGGTCGGCTTGCGAGGCGAACGCTTTGCTCATGTCGGCACCTTCGGCGGCTCGGTCTTGGTTAATCGATTTGACTTAGTTGAATTACGGGGTTGATCTTAGTCATCTTGTTCGCTAATGTCTAATCCATTCGGATAAGTAAAACCACCTAAGCAGCACCCCGATGGATGACCGGTCCCCCGCCGACGCACCCGGGCGCACCTCGCGCGGGATCCAGAGCATCGAGGTCGGCGGCCAGCTGCTGCTCGCGCTGTCGCACCACGGCCGCCCGATGCCGCTGAAGGATCTCGCGCGCGAGGCCGGCATGGCGCCAGCCAAGGCGCACCCGTATCTCGTCAGCTTCGGCAAGCTCGGGCTGATCGAGCAGGACCCGGCCAGCGGCCACTATGGACTCGGGCCCCTGGCGCTGCAACTGGGGTTGATCAGCCTGCAGCAGTTCGACCCGGTGCGGCTGGCCACGCCCGTCATCGAGGAGCTCGCGCAGACGCTCGGCCACACGATGGCGATCGCCGTGTGGGGCAACCGCGGGCCGACGATCGTGCGCGTCGCGCCGCCGCCGTCGCCGGTGCACGTCGCGATGCGCCACGGCACCGTGATGAGCCTGACGGGCACCGCGTCGGGCTGGCTGTTCGCCGCGTGGCGGCCGTGGCACGAGGTCGCGCCGCTGCTGGCGGCCGAGCGCGCCGCCGCCGGCGACGGCGCGGCCGAGCGCGCACGCTTCGACGCCGAGCTGCCCGCGCGGCTCGCGGCGGTGCGCGAGCGGCGCCTCGCGCGCGTCGTCGACCTGTCGCTGCCCGGCGTCAGTGCGCTGGCCGCGCCGGTGTTCGACGAGCAGCAGCGGCTGCTGCTGTCGCTGACCGGCATCGGCCCGACGCCCGCGTTCGACACCGCCTGGGACGGCGCGGTGGCTACCGCGCTGCGCTGCGCCGCGCAGGCGCTGTCGCGCCGGCTCGGCGACGCGTCGGCATGGCCGCCGCTGCCGCACGCAGCGGCGGCCGCCCGCTGACGCTTCGTACCTGGCGCTACGCGCGCGCCTCGTCGTCGGGCAGCGCCGGCAGCCGGCTGACGAGCACCTTGTCGACGCGCTTGCCGTCCATGTCGACCACCTCGAAGCGCCAGCCCTGCCACTCGACGTGGTCGGCGACCTCGGGCACGCGCCCGAGCAGCAGCATGATCATGCCGGCCAGCGTGTTGTAGCGCCCAAGATCCTCGTCGGGCAGCGCGCGCAGCGCGAGGCGGTCCTTCAACTCCAGCGCCGGAATGAGGCCGTCGAACAGCCAGCTGCCGTCGTCGCGCTGCACGGCCCAGGCTTCCGCCTCCTCGCCGGCGGGCGGCCTGAACTCCCCGGCGATCGCCTCGAGCACGTCGCGCACCGTCACCAGCCCCTGCACCGCGCCGTACTCGTCGACGACGAACACGAGCTCGGCGCCGGCGGCCTTGAAGTGCTCGAGCAGCTCCATACCGGTCAGCGTCTCGGGCACGAACACCGGCGGCTCGAGGCCGTCGGTGAGCGACAGCGGCTGCCCGCGCACGAGCTGGCGCAGCAGCTGCCGCGACGACACGACGCCGAGCACGTCGTCGAGGCCGCCGCGGCACACCGGGTAGCGCGCGTGCGCCGCCTCGTCGAGCACGCGCCGCACGTCGTCGAGGGGGGCGTCGGCGTCGAGCCAGACGATCTCGGCGCGCGGCACCATCATCGAGCCGGCCTGCCGCTCGTCGAGCAGGAACACGTTGCGCACCATGCGGTGCTCCTGCGCTTCGATCACGCCGGCGCCGACGCCCTCCTCGAGCTGTGCGGCGATCTCCTCCTCGGTCACGCTCGCGCCGGGCGGCTGGCCGCTGATGCCCAGCAGCCGCAGCACCGCGCGCGTCGACGCCGACAGCAGCGCGACGAACGGCTTGGCCGCCGTCGACATCCACATCATCGGCCGCGCGACGAGCCGCGCGACCGGCTCGGGGTACATCTGCCCCAGCCGCTTGGGCACCAGCTCGCCGAAGACGATCGTCGCGTACGTGATCAGCACGACGACGAGCGCGGTGGCCGCCACAGCGGCGACGTGGTCCGGCAGCGGCAGCGCCGTGACGAGCCACGCCGCGAGCGGCTCGGCGAACGCCGCCTCGCCGACGATGCCGTTGAGCAGCCCGATCGACGTGATGCCCACCTGCACCGTCGACAGCCAGCGCGTGGGGTCGTCGTGCAGCACCATCGCCGCGCGCGCCCCGCTGTCGCCCGTCTCGACCATGACCTGCAGCCGGGCCTTGCGCGCCGCCGTCAGGCCCATCTCGGCCATCGCGAACGCCCCGTTGAGCAGGATCAGGAACACCAGCAGCGCCGTCTCCATCGAAGACCCGGCCGGTCGAGGCCGGGCGCCTGTCAGCACCACCGCAGCGTAGCAGAGGGGCCGTGCCCAGCCCCGAAGCCGCGCCGGCCCCGGCCGGCACAATGCGCCGATGCACTACCTCGTCGGTGACCTGCAGGGCTGCGACGACGCGTTCGCGCGTCTGCTCGCCGAAATCGGTTTCTCGCCGTCGCGCGACCGCCTGCACGTGCTCGGCGACCTCGTCAACCGCGGGCCGCAGTCGCTCGCGGTGCTGCGGCGGCTGCGTGCGCTCGGCAGCAGCGCGACCTGTCTGCTCGGCAACCACGACCTGCACCTGCTCGCGGTGGCCCACGGCGTGCGCCGCGAACACCGCACCGACACGCTGCGCGACATCCTCGACGATGCCGACCGCGACGCGTGGATCGACTGGGTGCGCCACCTGCCGCTGGCCGACACCGCGCACGGCTGGCTGCTCGTGCACGCCGGCGTCGCGCCCGCGTGGGACGCCGCGCAAACGCTGGCGCTGGCGCGCGAGGTCGAGGCGATGCTGCGCGACCCCGACCTGCCCGGGTTCCTGCAGGTCATGTACGGCAACGAACCGGCACGCTGGCGCGACGACCTGCAAGGCGCCGACCGCTGGCGCTTCGTGATCAACGTGCTGACGCGCATCCGCTTCGTGCACGCCGACGGCACGCTCGACTTCCAGGTCAAGGAAGGCGCCGACGCCGCGCCGCCCGGGCTCGTGCCGTGGTTCGATGCGCCGGGCCGGCGCACCGCGGGCACGCCGATCGCGTTCGGCCACTGGAGTACGCTCGGGCTGGTCGAGCGCGCCGACCTGCTCGCGCTCGACACCGGCTGCGTCTGGGGCGGCCTCCTCACCGCGGTGCGCGTCGACGGCGGGCGGCGCGACGTCGTGCAGGTGCGCTGCGCGCAGGCGCTGGCGCCGGGCGTCGCCGCACAGGGGTGAGCGAGAATCGGCCCGCGGGAAGCGTGGCCGAGTGGTTGAAGGCACCGGTCTTGAAAACCGGCAACGGGCAACCGTTCGTGGGTTCGAATCCCACCGCTTCCGCCACCCCCGACCTCGCCGATGAGCCCCGCCGCGCCGCCGTACGACTTCGCCGTCGTCGGCGCCGGCATCGCCGGGGCGTCGGTCGCGTACTTCGCCAGCGCGCATGCGCGCGTGCTGCTGCTCGAGCGCTAGGCGCAGCCGGGACACCACAGCACCGGACGCTCGGCGGCGATGTTCATGGAGAGCTACGGGCCGCCGCAGGTGCGCGCGCTGACGCGCGCGAGCCGGCCCTTTCTCGAGCAGCCACCGCCGGGCTTCGCGGCGACACCGCTGCTGCGCCCGCGCGGTGCGCTGTACGTGGCCACGCCCGACCAGCTCGACGCGGCGCGCGCACTGCACGCCACGCTCGTGCACGATGGCTGCCCGGCGCAGTGGCTGGACCGCGATGCGGCGCTCGCGCGCGTGCCGGTGCTGCGGCCCGAGACGACGGCCGCCGCGGTGCTCGACCCGCTGGCCGCCGACCTCGACGTCGACGCGCTGCACCAGGGCTTCCTGCGCGGCGCCCGTGCGCGCGGCGTGCAGCTCGTGTGCGACGCGGAAGTCACGGCGCTGGCGCGCGACGGCGACGTCTGGCGGCTCACCGCCGGTGGTCGCCCGTGGGCCGCACGCACCGTCGTCAACGCCGCCGGCGCGTGGGTCGACGCGGTGGCGGCGCGGGCCGGCGTCGCGGCGATCGGCATCGAGCCGCGCCGGCGCTCGGCCTTCGTGTTCGCGCCGCCCGACGGCGTCGACACGCGCGACTGGCCGTGCGTGGCCGCCGTCGACGAGGGCTGGTACTTCAAGCCCGACGCCGGCCTGCTGCTCGGCTCGCCGGCCAACGCCGACCCGGTCGCGCCGCACGACGTCGTGCCCGAGGAGTTCGACATCGCGCTGGGCATCCACCGCATCGAGTGCGCGACGACGATGACGATCCGCCGCCCGCGCCGCACCTGGGCCGGGCTGCACCCGTTCGTCGCCGACGGCGAACCCGTCAGCGGCTTCGACCCGCTCGCCCCCGGCTTCTTCCGGTTCGCCGCGCTCGGCGGCTACGGCATCCAGACCAGCGCCGCGATGGGCGCCGCGTGCGCGGCGCTGCTCACCGGGCGGCCGCTGCCCGACGCCGTCGTGCGCGAGGGGCTCGATGCGCACGCACTGCGCGTGCGTCGGCGCTGAAGGTCGCTGAAAGCGCCAGGGCTACACCGGCACGGTGCACCTTCAGCAGCCGCCGCGGATCCGGCTTCGCCGGTCCGCTGGCGGCGCCCCCCCGGGGGTGGGGGGGCCGAAGGCGCTTCGGGGGTCAAGCCACGCAGGTGCGGTTCTTGCCCGTGCGCTTGGCCTCGTAGAGCGCCTCGTCGGCGCGCTCGAGCGCAGCGTCGATCGCCTCGCCGGGTCGCCACGCGGTGACGCCGGCCGAGAAGGTCACGAACACCTCCTGCCCTTCGTGCAGGAACAGGCTCGCGCTGAGCGCGCGCTGCAGCCGCGTCAGCACCTGCTGCGCCTCGTCGACGCCAGTGCCCGGCAGCAGCACGACGAACTCCTCGCCGCCCCAGCGCCCGACCGTGTCGGACGGGCGCAGCGCGTCGCGCACACGCGCGGCCAGCGCCTTCAGCGCGACGTCGCCGGCCGCGTGCCCGAGCGTGTCGTTGAGCTTTTTGAAGTTGTCGATGTCGAGCAGCCCCACCGCCAGCGGCGGCACGGCATCGACCGGCGCGCGCTCGACGCGCGAGCGCTCGATGTCGAACGCCTGCAGCAGCCCGCGGCGGTTGGCGACTTCGGTCAGTGCGTCGGTGGAGACCTCGTCCGAGAGCCGGCGCAGTTCGTCTTCGAGCGCGCGCACGCGCGACTCGAGTTCGGCCGCGCGCGCGTGCTCGGCGCGCAGCCGCTCGCGCGTCGCGTGCACGCCGGCCTGCACCTCGCGGTTGTCGGCCAGCATGCGCTGCACGAGGCCGGCGAGGTCGTCGATCGACGTCGCCTCGCGGATCTGCGCCTCGTAGCGCTCGAGGCGCTGGCCGTAGCCGCCGGTGCGCTCGTCGACCTCGCCGAGCTGCGCGAGCAGCTTCTCGACGAGCGTGCGCAGCGCGTCGCGCGCGCGGTCGCGCTCGGCACGCAGGCGCTGCTGCTGGGCGCGGGTGTGCGCGAGCAAATCGGCCGCGGCCTTGACGCTGCGCGCGTTGACTCCGCCATCCAGCCGTGCCTCGACGGCGCGCAGCTGCCCCTGCGTCCAGCTCGCGTCCTCGGCCAGGTCGGCGAGACCGGCGGTCAGTTCGCGGCACAGCGACGCGAGCTGCTCGACGAGCTGGTGCCGGTGACCGAGCCAGCGGCGCGCGCGCTCGCACACCGCGCCGACAGCCGCGGCCAGCGCCGGTGTCGCACCTTGGTCGGCGATGCGCGCGGCCAGCCGCGCGAGCTCGTCGGCCAGCGCCGCGGGACGCGGTTCGTCGCTGGGCAGCGCCGCGCGCACGGTGCACTCGAGCGCCTGCGCGACCGGCGGCCAGGCGTCGGCGGTGGGCGCGGCGGCGCAGCGCGCGGGCGGTGCGTCGGGCACGAGGCTGGCCACCGATGACGCGGCGTTGGCGGTCGGCGCGGCCGGCGGCTCGGCGAGGTCGAGCATCGGGTCGATGCCGGTGTCCACCGGATCGTCGACGCTATCGTGCTCCCAGCTCGTGACCAGCTGCTGCAGACGCTGCTGCAGCCGCTGCGCGTCGTGGCGGCTGCCGTCGAGCACGCGCTGCAGGCTGTCCTTGCGCCGCGCATTGGTCCAGTGGCGCCCGCCGCGCTCGACCCCGCGCGCGACGCGCTCGATCAGCGCCGCCCAGCCGCGGCCGGCGTCCAGCCGCTCGACCAGCCGCTGCGCGTCGTCCCAGCGGCCCTCGAGCAGCCCGGCGACGAGCTCGGCGCGCTGCGCGGCGTCGTCGCAGGCGCGCTGCGCCAGACGCTCGACGACGGCGCGCGCGCGCGCCGGCAACGCGGGCGCCGCCGCGCCGCCTTCCTCGGCCCACGCACGCGCGTAGTTCTCGGGCGTGGGCTCGAGGCGCTCGAGCGCCAGGCGCCGCAGCGCCGCTTTGGCGATCTGTGCCGGCGTGACGGTCATCGCTGCGCCGCGTGCCCCTCAGGCGCGCGCGCCACCGGCGCGCTTCGCGTCGATGGCATCGGCATCGCCGGCGGCACCGAACGGCGGCGCCTTGCGCGGCAGTACCGCGCTGCGCAGCCAGCCCTCGAGCTCGGCGGCCGGCACCGGGCGGCTGAACTGGTAGCCTTGCATCAGCGAGCAGCCCAGACGGTGCAGCTCGTCCATCTGCCGCAGCGACTCGACACCCTCGGCGATCACGCGCAGCCCGAGCGCGCGCCCGAGCGCGATGATCGCGGCGATCACCGCCGCACCCTTCGGCGCGACGCCGAGCTCGCGCACGAAGGCCTTGTCGATCTTCACTTCCGAGATCGGCAGCGTGCCGAGGTACGCGAGCGACGAGTAGCCGGTGCCGAAGTCGTCGATCGACACCTCGACGCCGACCTCGTTCAACCGGTGCAGCGACGGGATCACGTCCTGCAGGTTCTTCATCAGGTTGCTCTCGGTGATCTCGAGCAGCAGCGTCGACGGCGCCACCCCGTGCAGCGCGAGCGCGTCGTGGATGCGGTCGACGAGGTCGCTGCGCTCGAAGATGCGCGTGGGCATGTTGACCGCCACCGGCAGCGGGTGACCAAGGCAGTCTTGCCACGCACGCGCCTGACGCGCGGCCTCGCGCAGCAGCCACTCCGACATCGGCACGATCAGGCCGGTCTCCTCGGCCAGCGGAATGAAGTCCGCCGGCGACACCAGCGTGCCCCCGCGCTGCCAGCGCATCAGCGCCTCGACGCCGACGACGCGCGCCGAGCGCACGTCGACCTTGGGCTGGTAGTGCAGCACGAGCTCGTCGCGCTCGATCGCCTTGTGCAGCGCGCTCTCGAGCTCGAGGCGCTCGCGCCCGCGGCCCATCAGCAGCGGGCTGTAGACCGCCGCGGCGTTCTTGCCCTGGTCCTTGACGGCGTACATCGCGACGTCGGAGTTGCGCATCAGGTCGGCCACCGTCTGGCCGTCGCGCGGAAACATCGCGATGCCGATGCTGGCGGTGACGACCCACTCGCCGCCGCCGACGAAGATCGGCTCGCGCATCACGTCGAGCATGCGCTGCGCGACGCGCTCGGCGTCGCGCTCGTCGCCGACCTCGGGCAGCAGCGCGACGAACTCGTCGCCGCCGAGCCGCCCCACCGCCTCGAGCTTGCGGTGCCACGCCGGCCCGACCGCCTCGACGGCGCCTTCGAGCACCTGGTCGCTGTGGCGCACGCAGCCACGCAGGCGGCGCGCGACCTCGATCAGCAGCTCGTCGCCGGCCGTGTGGCCGAGCGTGTCGTTGATGTTCTTGAAGCGGTCGAGGTCGATCAGCAGCAGCGCGACGCTGTGGCCCATGCGCCGCGCGTGCTGCAGCGCGCGCTCGGTGCGCCAGATCAGCTGGTGGCGGTTCGGCAGGCCGGTGAGCGGGTCGAAGTTGGCCAGCCGGCGGATGTGGTCCTCGGCCGCGCGGCGGTCGGTCACGTCCTGCACGATGCCGGTATAGCCGATGCTCTGGCCGTGCTCGTTGTACTCGGGCTCGGCCTCGACGTGGATGATGCGGTGACGCCCGTCGGGCAGCGTCACCGGCAGGTCGGTGGCCAGCACCGAACTGTGCGCCAGCACGCCGCGCAGCAGCCGCACGAAGCTGCGCCGCGTCTCGACCGGCACGAGGCGCAGCAGCGCGTGCAGCATCGGCCGCTCGCCGGGGCCGTAGCCGAACACGCGCAGCCCCTCGGGCGACATCACGAGCACGCCGCCGACGCCGTCGGCACCGCGCCGCCAGTCGAAGCTGCCCATCTTGGCCAGATCCTGCGCGCGCGCCAGGCGCGCCTTGCTGCGCTCGAGTTCGAGCCGCAGCCGCGATGCGCGCAGCAGGTAGCGCAGGCGCCCGGCGAGCAGGCTCCACTGCGTGCTCTTGACGAAGAAGTCGGTCGCGCCGGCCTGGTAGGCGCGGTTGATCGACGCCTCGTCGTCGAGCCCGGTGAGCATCAGCACCGGGATGTTCTCGAACGCCGGCATCGAGCGCAGCGCCTCGCAGGTCTGGAAGCCGTCCATGCCCGGCATCAGCGCGTCGAGCACGATGACGTCGGGCGCGAAGTGGGCCAGCATACGCAGCGCCTGCTCGCCGCCGGCGGCCTCGGTGATCGCGAAGCCGCGGTCGCGCAGCGCGATCGCGGTGAGCATCAGGTTGACCTCGTCGTCGTCGACGAGCAGCACCTTCGGCGCGGACTCGGTCGCGTCGTCGGCGTGCAGGCCCGCGTCGTGGCTCATCGGGAGTCGGCCGCCGCGCGCCCGGCCAGCACCAGCAGGCGCTGCAGGTGGGCGGCCAGCAGGTCCAGCGGCGCGTCGAGGGCGGCGACGTCGCCCTCGCGCACGCGGCGCTCGACGTCGGCGCAGGTGCGCGACAGGTCGAGCGCGCCGACGCTGGCCGACGACGACTTCAGCGTGTGCGCGACGCGGCGCAGCGCGTCGTGGTCGCCCGCCGCGCGCGCCTGCGCGAACTCGCGTGCGTGCCGCACGAGCGACTCGACGAAGGTGTCGAGGATGCGCGCGATCAGGCCGTTGCGGCCGTCGGGATCGAGTTCGCGCAGCCGCTGCACGCTCGCGGCATCGAGCACCGGCAGCAGCGCCGCCGACGCGCCGGCCGCGGGCGGCGGCGCATCGGGCACTCGATCGTCGGGACGTGTCATTGCGGGCTCGCGCAGGTCTGGAGGCACGGCCGATCGCAGGCGGCCTGGGACATCGACCAAAGCGGCATTCTGGCACCGCCATCGCCCGCCGAAGCCGCGGAAAAGCACCCCCCGGCCCCGCTGTCGCTTTGCCGGCCGGCGCGTCGCAGCCGCGGCGGCGACGCAACGAGCGGGCAGGTCGGCATCGGCAGACTCGGGGGCGACCCGCAGCGGGCCGTGCCCCGTCTTTCGGCCGCCGAAGCCCGCGACTTGAGCGGCGCCCACGCGGGGCGTCGCGAGGGCGCTGCATACAATTCCCGCCATGCACAACGGCGGCGCTTCGGCCACGCGCGCGGCGCGACGCCGGCACAAGGCGGGGGTGACGGCGCCGCCGCCGCGCGGTTCAGCGCGGCGCCTGGGCGCGTTGGCCACTGCGGCGCTGGCCGCGACGGCCGCGCCGGCGCTGGCCGATGCCGGTGCGACTCTCGCGGACGGCGGCTGGACGGTGGTGGTGGCGCTGCTGCTCGTCGCGGCGCTGGCCGCCGTCGCGGGCACGCTGTGGAGCCGCCAGCGCGGCGCGCCGGCGCTATTTGCGGCGCGGCATGACGCGCAGACCTGGGCCCGACTCGTCGACGGTTGCCGCTGGCGCACCGACGCCTCGCACCGCGTGCGCGAGTGGACCGCGGGCGCGACGGTCGGTGTGCCCGCGTGGGCCGAGGCCTGGCGCGGCCACGTGCTGTGGGACGTGCTCGACACGGCCGACGGCACCGACCTGCGCGGCGCGCTCGAGTCCGGCAGCCCGCTCGTCGAAGCCGAGGTGCGCCCGCGCGGCGGCGACCGCGAGACGACGTGGACGCTGCGCGCGGTGCCGCAGATCGACGCCCAGGGCCGCTTCGCCGGCCACGCCGGCACGCTGGCGCCCCGGGCCGGCGCTGCGGCGCCCGCGCCGCGCGACGATGCCGCGCTCGACGCGCTGCTGGAGACCTGCCCGGGGCCGGTGTGGATCGCCGATCACGACGCCGCGCTGCCCGGCTGGCGCGTGCGGCGCAGCAACGCGCCCGCGCTCAAGCTCGCCGGCGGGCTGACGACGCCGACCTGGCCCGAACTCGTGGCCGCGCTGCCGCCGGAGCTGCAGCTGCTCGTCGGCGCGCTCAAGCCCGATGCCGCGCCGGTCGTGCAGGGGCGCTGGTGCGCGCGGCTCGTCGCCGTCGGCGACGGCGCCACCGCCGGGCGGCTGCTCGCGCTGTGGCCGGCGGCGGGCGCCGACGACGTCAGCGCCGCCGAGCGCGAGTCGTTCACCTACGCCGTCTCGCACGACCTGCGCGCGCCGATCCGCGTCGTCGAGGGCTTCACGCGCATCCTGAAGGAAGACTACGGCGCGCAGCTCGACCGCATCGGCAACGACCACCTCGACCGCGTGCTCGGCGCGGCCGCGCGCATGAACCACATGATCGACACGCTGCTGGCGCTGGCGCGGCTGTCGAGCCAGCCGCTGGTGCGCCAGCCGGTCAACCTGACGCAGCTGGCCGGCTACGTCGTCGACGAACTGCGCCGGCAGTACCCGACGCCGCCCGCCGACGTGACGATCGAGCCCGGCATGGTCGTGCAGGGCGACCCGACGCTGCTGCGCATGGCGCTCGAAAACCTGCTCGGCAACGCGTGGAAGTACAGCGCGCGCTGCGAGCGGCGCGCGATCGCGTTCGAGCGCACGCGCGCCGACGGACGCGACGCGTTCGTCGTGCGCGACAACGGCGCCGGCTTCGACATGCGCTTCGCCGACCGGCTGTTCGGCGTGTTCCAGCGCCTGCACAGCGCGTCCGACTTCCCCGGCACCGGCATCGGGCTCGCGTCGGTCAAGCGCATCGTCGCGCGCCACGGCGGCCAGATCTGGGCCGAGGGCGAGGTCGGCAAGGGGGCGCGCTTCTACTTCACGCTCGGCGACTGACGCCGCCCGGCGGGCGCCGGCGGCGCCGCGCTACGTCGGCCGCGCCGAGCCCGCGAGCAGCTCGACCGCCTCGACGAGCCGCTCGGCCTGCGCGCGCAGCGCGCGCTGCTCGTGCGTCGCCTGCGCGATCAGGCGCGCGAGCGCCTCGCCGCGCGTGAGCGAATAGCGGTGCATCAGCACGCCCACCGCGATCCACACCGGGTCGGGCGGCGACTCGGCCGCCGGCGCCGCCGGTGCGGGCTCGTGCGCCGGCAGCCGCGCGAACGCCGCCTCGACGGTGGGCACGATCTGCCCGATGTCCAGCGGCTTGACGAGGTAGGCCACCGCGCCGAGCGCCTTGACCTGCGCGACGGTGGCGTCGTCGGAGAATGCCGACAGGAACATGAACGGCACCTTGCGCTCGCGCAGGTAGGCCGCGACGTCGAAGCCGCTCTTGCCCTCCATGCGGATGTCGAGCAATGCGAGGTCGGGCCGGTGCTCGCGCGCGAGCAGGATCGCGTCGTCGCCGTTGTCGGCGTCGATGACCTCGTAGCCCGCCTTGGCCAGCCCGTGCGTGACGGTGGCGAGCACGAGCCGGTCGTCGTCGACGACCAGGATCTTGCCCTTGCCTTCCTTGGCGCCGTCGACGGCGCCCGGTGACGCGGCCTGCATGTCGGTCATTGTGCTACAGCGCCCTGTCACAGCGGGTCGAGAAGTGTCACCACCGGTGGCGTCAGCGTCACGCGCGCGTGCACCTCGTCGCCCACCGCCTCGATGGCCAGCGCCGCGTGCCGCCGCGGCAGCAGCGCGCGCACCAGCCCGAGCCCCGAGACGCCGCCGCGCACCTGCGCGAAGTCGAAGCCCGGCGCCAGCCGGCCGCGGTTGGCAACGACGATGCGCACCGCGTCGTCGCTGCAGTCGAGCGTGCAGCGCACCGCGTCGGCGGCGCCGTGCTTGACGGCGTTGGTCAGCAGCTCGTTGACCGTCAGCGCGATCGGGATCGACTCGGCGTCGGGCAGCGCCCAGCGGTGCGGTGCGCCGCCGCGCACCTCGACCGCGATCGGGCGGCCGAACATGCGCTGCACCGACGCGGCGATCGCGTCGAGCACGCTCTTGACGCGCAGCGGCCCGCTGGCGCCGACCTGCAGCCCGTAGACCTGCGCGATCGCCTGCACCTGGCCCACCGCCTCCTTGATCACCGGCGCCACCTCGGGGCGGCGCTCGGCGATCTGCTGCATCAGCCCGGCCACGCCCTGCAGGTTGTTCTTGATGCGGTGGTGCACTTCCCGCACGAGCACGTCGCGCTGCGTGGCCTCGGCCGCGCGCTGCTCGGTGACGTCGCTGGCCGCGAGCAGCAGCTGCCCGCGGCCGGGGTCGGCGTCGGCCGGCCCGCGCAGCGGCACGTAGCGCGCGTCCCACACGCGCGCCGCGCCACCGGCGCCGGGGCGGCGGTACTCGCGCCGCGTGACGGCGTCGCTGGCCAGCGCCTCGCGCAGGTCGTCGCGCAGTTGCGCGCCGTCGTCGCCGCCGAACAGCTCGTCGATGCGCCGGCCCACCGCGGCGTCGATCGGCGTGCCGATGAACGCGGCGGCCATCTGGTTGAGCTGCAGCACGCGCAGCGACGCCGCGTCGACCAGGCCGATGGCCATCGGCGCCGTCTCGATGATGCGCTCGAGCGAGGCCTGCGCCTGCGCGACGCGCAGCTCGGCCTGGCGGCGCGCGTCGATGTCGAGCAGCGCAAAGGTCAGCTCGCCGCCGGTGGCCACGACGTTGCCGACGACCCAGAACTCGCGTCCGTCGCGCGCCTTGAGCCGGCACTCGAAGGTCTCGGCCTGGCCCTCGGCGAGCACCGCGACCCAGTCGTCGCGGCGCAGCGGGTGGTCGGGCTCGGGCGTCGCGACGGTGGCGATCGGCGCGCCGGCGAAGTCGGCCAGCTCGCCGCCGAACATGCGCCGTGCCGAGCGGTTCATCCACTCGATGCCGCCGTCGCGCACCGTGACGATGCCCACCAGCACCGAGTCGAGGATCGCGCGCGTGCGCTCGGCCTGCAGCAGCAGCTGCTCGCGCGAGCGCTCCTGCTCGGTGACGTCGAGCGTGACGACCGACATCGTGCGCCGCCCGCTGGCCAGCCGCCCGGGCTCGACGCGCGTGAGCAGCCAGCGCCGCCCGAGCGCCGGGTGACGCACCGCGTAGCGCACCTGCACGCGCTCGCCGGCCTTCAGCGCGCGCTGCAGCCGCTCGTACTCGGGCAGCGACGCCGGGTCGACGAGCTCGCGCGAGATCGCCTGCAGGCCCTCGACCGACGCGCTGCCGGCCGGCGCCTCGCCGGGGGTCACACGCGGCGCGCGGCTGCGCAGCCAGCCGCGCGACTCGTCGAAGGTCGCCACGCCGATGCCGGCGGTGTCCATCAGTGCGCCGATTTCGAGCTGCGCGAGGTCGCGCTCGTCCTCGGCGCTGCGGTCCTCGACGACGGCCAGCAGCCGCCTCTGCCCCGGCAGCGGCTCGATCGCGCGCAGCCGCGCGGCCACGCGACGGCGGCTGCCGTCGGGCTGCACCAGCGTCGCGTGGCGCTCGACGATCGCCGCGCCGAGTGGACGCGCGTCGTCGTCCCAGGCCAGCAGCTCGCGCAGCGGCGCGTCGGCGTCGGCCATCGTGACCGGCACGCGGCCGACGAGCGCCTCGAACGCGCGGTTGCTGCGCACGACCAGCCCCTCGGCGTCGAGCATCACCATGCCCACTGGACTCAGGTCGAACCACTGCACCAGCTCGTCGACGGCGTGGTCGCCCGCGCTCGGCGCCGCACCGCCGGCGGCCAGCGGGCGCACCAGCAGCGCCCACGGCCCGCCGGGCAGGCGCGACAGCTCGAGCGTGACGACGCGCCCGTCGCCCAGCCGCGCGAGCTGCGTGACGGGCTGCGGCGGCGCCGTGCCGCGCAGACGGTGCACCCACGCGAGCGCGTCGGCGCCGAGCAGCGCGCCGAGGTCGTCGAGCGTGCGTGCCGACTCGGGCACGCCGAGCTGGCGCGCCGCGAGGTTCGCGTGGTGGACCTGCCCGCGGCTGTCGAACACCAGCACGGCGTCGGCGACGGCGTCGAGCAGCGCCGCCATGTTCGCGGCGCTCAGGCGGGACGGGATCGGGGCGGCGGCAACGCTCATAGATGGCGGCGCACGGCCGCGCGGCCGTGCCGGCCCAGTGTACGCAGCCGCGCGGCCGCCGGTGCGGGCCGCGGGGAGGTCAGCCGAGCTCGCGCGCGAGCGCCAGCGCGCGCAGCAGCGCGGCGTTGACCTCGCCGGTGGACATCATCAGCCGCTCGGCGATCTCGCGCAGGTCGAACACCGACGCGTTCTCGACCGCCTGCACGAGCTCGAGGTACGGGCGGTACGGGCCGTCGCCGCCGGCCAGCGTCTGAGACACGCCGGCCGGGATCGGGATCGACTTCAGCAGCTCGTCGAACGGCTGCTTCATCATCTTGTCGAGCAGCGAGAACACGCCGCAGATGAAGGCCTCGTCGCGCAGCTGCGTGTCGCCCTGCCCGCTGGCCTTGACGAGCTCCTCCATCAGCAGCCCGCGGCGCAGCGCGGCGAACATCACCGGCTTGGCGTCGGGCTCCTTGCTCGCCTGCGCGAGCAGCAGCGCGAGCCAGCGCTTGAGGCGCTGGTAGCCGAGCATCATGATCGCGTGGCGGAACGACGCGATCTCGACGCGCAGCCCGAACGCCGGCGAGTTGATGTAGCGCAGCATCTTGAAGCCCAGCGTCGGGTCGAGCTTGATCACGGCGTCCAGCCGCTCGACGGGCTCCTCGTTGTCGACGCGGCGGATCAGCTCGACGATGGTCTGCAGGTCCGGCTTGACGCCCTTGCCGCCGGTGGCCGGCACGACGTCGTCGAGCGGCCAGCCGAGCACCGCGACCGCGCCGCGCTCGAACGCCTCGGCGACCTGCACGACGGTGCGCACGCCCGACTGCACGAAGCCGATCGAGCGCGTCGTGCCCGGCGGCGCGACGGCGTCGCTGCGGCGCTCCTCCGACAGGTCGATGATCGAGTGCGTGAAGCAGCCGAGCACTTCGCGCGGCAGCGGCTGGCGGGGCCGGCCGGCGAGCATCAGCAGGTTGCCGCGCGCGTGCAGGTCGACGATGGCCTGCGTCTGCGCCGGGTCGCCGGCGATGAAGGCCGGCACCTCGACCATCACGTGCGACGCCGGCTGCGTGCGCAGCAGGTCGTGCAGCATCGCCTCGCTGGCGACGTTGAGCGCGAGCTTGACGCCGCCCTCGGGCCAGGCCTCGGCCAGCGTCGCGAGCAATTCGGTGGCCGGCACGACGGTGTCGGGCCGCGCGGGGAACACGGTCAGCCGCGTCGCGATGACGTCGCGCTGGCGGTCGATCATCGGCGCGTAGCCGAGCACAACGTGGTTGAGGACGGGGTTGCTCATGGCGCTCAGCCGTTGAGGTACTGGAACAGCGACATGCGCTGCACGATCGAGTAGGCCTTCAGCGCGGCGTCGTAGCCGGTCTGGCGGTTCTGGAAGTCGGAGATCGCCTGCACCATGTCGAGGTCCTCGGCGTTGCTGCGCTCGGTCTGGCCGTGCAGCTTCTGCGCCGCGACGCGCCCCTCGACCATGTCGGTGCGGTTGAGCACCTCGCCCACCGCCGCGCGCAGCCCCTGCAGCGCGCCCATCGATGCGTCGAGGTCGCGCAGCGTGCGCGCCACCGTCTGCGTGACCTGCGCGGGGGTGCGCAGCGGTGTCGCGAGTTCGGCGATCGCGCGGTCGAGCACGTCGAACACGCCGAGCTCGGGCCGCGACGGGTGCAGCTCGAAGGTGTCGCCGGCGGCGGGCGCACCGCCGATCGTGAACGCCATGCCGTCGATCTCGATCGCCTTGCCCGGCGTGAACGGCTGCGCGCTGAGGTAAGGGGCGAGCGGGTCGCCGCGCAGGACGTCGTACGTCGTGCCGCCGGCGCCGAAGACGATGCGGTAGGGCTCGCCGGTCAGTGCCGACGGGTCGCTGACCTGACCCGCGTCGACGTAGGCCGTCGTACTGTTGACGTTGTCGGTGACGAAGCTGCCGTTGCCGCTCCACGCGTTCATCCACGCGTTGCGGCCGTCGACGGTCAGCGGCAGCGGCTCGGCGCTGGCGGTGTCGACGCCGCCGCCGGTGCCGCGGTAGACGACCCCGCCCGGTGCGTCGACGAACGGGGCCTGCCCGGCGCCCTGGCCGGCGAACAGGAAGCCGCCGGCGCCGTCGCTGCGGTTGGCCACCGCGAGCAGCTGCGCGCGCAGGTTCTTCAGCTTCTCGGCCAGGCCGGCGCGCTCGGCGTCGCTGTAGGTGGGGTTGCCGGCGGCGACCATCGCCTCGCGCGCCTGCTGCAGCAGCTCGCCGGCGTCGCCGAGCGCCGACTCGGTCAGCGTCATCGCGTTGCGGCTGGCCTCGAGGGCGCGCTGGTCAGCGTCGCTGCGCGCGACGCTGGCCAGCGCGCGCTCGGCGCGCGCCGCCGCAGTGGGGTCGTCGCTCGCGCGCTGCACGCGCTTGCCGCTGGTCAGCTGCAGCTGCGCCTCGGCCAGGCCCTGCTGGCGACGCTGCAGCTCGTCGACGCTGGCGTTGAAGGTGTAGGCGGTGGTCACACGCATCGGTCAGCCCCGTGGTCAGCGCGCCGCCGTCGACAGCAGCGTCTCGAAGATCTGCTGTGCGACCTGCAGCACCTTGGCCGCGGCCTGGTAGCTCTGCTGGAACTGGATCAGCCGCGCCGCTTCCTCGTCGAGGTTGACGCCGGACTTCGCCTCGCGCAGCCGGTCGGCAGCGACCTTCACCGACGCCGAGATCTCGGCCGCGGTGGCGGCGCTTTGCACGCGCACGCCGATGCCGGCCATCGCGCTGGCGTAGGCGTCGGTGACCGTCTCGCCGCCGCTGCCGTCGGCGCGACGGCCGACGAAGGTCTCGTCGCGCAGCGCCGCCAGCGCCATCGCGTTGCCGTTGCTGCTGAGCGGGAATTCGGTCGGCGCGACGTCGATCACGTCGCCGGCCACCGGCACGCCGGTGAGCGCGAGCGTGAACTCGCCGATCGCCAGCGGCTGCCCCGGCGTCCAGGTGCCGGCGCCGCTGGCCGCGCCGCGCGTCCACGTGTAGGCCACACCGTCGGGCGCGGGCGGCGTGCCGGGCACGACGGCCCCGAAGGTGATCTGCACCGCGTCGCTGGAGGCCAGCGGCGCTGTCATCGTCAGCGCGCCGACGCCGGCGCTGCCGGCGTTGGCCGGGTGGGCGGTGGCCGTCAGCGGCGACGCGGCCGCGATGCCGCGCGGATCGGTGAGCACGCGCGTCATCTCGCCGGCCACCCGCGAGACCGGCTGCAACAGGAAGCGGTCACCCGCCGCCGCCGCACCGCTGCGCTGCAGCGTCAGGCCCAGCGCGTCGATCGCGACGCCGGCGGCCAGCGCCGCGTCGGTGAAGGTGTAGGGCCCGCCGGCCGGCGTGCTGCCGTCGGTGCGCGTGAGCTGCCACGACGCGCCGTCGTAGCGCAGCTCGTACTCCTCGGCCGGCACCTGCGCCGGCCGGTGCGCGAAGACGTCGATCGCGGCGCTGCCGCCGTTGGTCGCCGCCGCCAGCGCAGCCGTGGCGCGCAGGTCGGCGAACAGGGCCGCGCCGGCGTTGCCGTTGAGGTCCAGCCCGAGCGAGAGCTGCTCGTTGACGCGCGACGCGAAGGCCAGCGCCATCTGGCCGACCGACGTGCGCGCGGCGACGAGGTCCTCGTTCTGGAAGCGCAGCAGCCCGCCGATCGAGCCGGCGCTGAGCAGCGCGGCCGACAGCGGGCGCACACCGTTGGTTTCCTCGATGCCGATCGCCGCGCGCGACGGGTCCATCGCGTCGGGCGTGACGACGAGCTCTTGCGCCTGGTTGCCGAGCACGAGCCGCTGGCCCCCGGCGATGAAGACGCCCAGCGCGCCGTCGTCGGCCGGGATCGTCGTCACGGCGACGAAGCCGCTGAGCTGCTGCACCAGCCGGTCGCGCTCGTCGAGCAGGTCGTTCGGCGCGTGGCCGAAGCCCTGCATCGACGCGATCTGCTGGTTCACGTCGGCGATGCGCTGCGCGATCTCGTTGACGCTGGCCACCGCGTTCTTCAGGTCCTGCGCGACGCCGGCCTGCAGCGCGTCGAACTGGCGGCCGGCGGTCGCGAAGCGCGCGGCCACCTCCTGCGCGCGCGCGAGCACGACTTCGCGCGTCGAGATGTCCTGCGGGCGGCTCGCGAGGTCGACCATCGCGTTGAGCAGCTGGCCGGCGGCGTAGCCCACGCCCTGCTCGCCGGTCGGAAACGCGTTCTCGAGGCGCACGAGCTGCTCGTGGCGCGCCTTGTCGCCGGCGGCCAGCGACGCCGCGACCGCCGCTTCGCGCGTGAGGAACTCGTCGTGCGCGCGCTTGACGGTCGCCACGTCGACGCCCTTGCCGAAGAAGCCGGCGCCGGTGAACTGGCCCTTCGAGGTCGCGAGCTCGACCTCCTGGCGCGAGTAGCCGGCGACGCTGGCGTTGGCGATGTTGTGGCTCGTCGTCTGCAGCTGCGCCATCGCCGCGGCCATCGCGCGCGTGCCCAGGCTCATCAGTGCCGAAGCCATCGCGTCGTCCTCAGGCGCTCAGCGTGCGCTGCACGCGCAGCGTCGTGTCGATGACGCTGGCCAGCTTGGTCGCGTAGGCCGGGTCGGTCGCGTAGCCGGCGCGCTGCAGCCCCTGCGCGAAGCCGTGCGCGGTCTGCGCCTGCGCGATCACCTGCGCGTAGCGCTTGGTGCGCGTCATCAGCCGCGCGTAGTCGGCGAAGGCCTCGTCGACGCTCGCGTAGGCACGGAACCTGGCCTTGACCTTGCGCGCGACGCCGCCGAGGTACTCGGTCGTCGTCACCTCGGCCACCGGACCGCTCCAGCCCGGCGTGGCCTTGATGCCGAACACGTTGTGCGACGGCGTGCCGTCGGCCATGCGGATGTCGCGCCGGCCCCAGCCGGTCTCGAGCGCGGCCTGCGCGAGCAGGAAGGTTGCCGGGATGCCGGTGGCCGCCTCGGCGGCCTTGGCCGCCTGTTCGTGGCGGGCGATGAACTCGTGGCGGCTGTCGCCGCTGGCGGGGCGCGCGGCACGCGGCGCGGCGGCGTCGGCCGCAGCCGCTGGCGTCGCGGGCGTACCAGGTGCCGCGGCGGGCACAGCCGGCGCCGACGTGCGGGTGTCGGCGGGCAGCCCCATCTGGCGCGCGATCTGGCGCGCGATCACGTCGGCCAGCCCGCCGGGCAGGCCGCTCATCTTCTGCGCGTACTGCGCGTCGAGCATTTCGGTGCCGAGCTCGCTGGCCGAGTTGTCGAGCAGCCCCGAGTTCATCGTCGCCTGGCGCATGCTCTTGAGCAGCTCCTGCATGAACAGCGACTCGAACTGCTTCGCGACCTCCTTCACCGCGGCTTGCGGGTCGCGGCTGGCGAGCGTGCGCAGCCCGTCGACCGAGCGCGCGTCGGTGGCGAGTCCGGGCAGCGGGGCGAGCGCCATCGTCAGATCACCTCGATCTCGGCCTTCAGCGCGCCGGCAGCCTTCATCGCCTGCAGGATCGCGAGCAGATCCTGCGGCGTCGCGCCGAGCACGTTGAGCGCCTTGACGACGTCGGCGAGCTTGGCGCCCTCGGGCATCTGCACCAGCGCGCCGCCTTGCTGCGTGATCGCGACGTCGGCCTTCTCGGCGACCACGGTGTCGCCGCGGCCGAACGGCGCGGGCTGGCTGACCACCGGTGTCGAGCTGATCGTCACCGCGAGGCTGCCGTGCGCGACCGCGCAGGCGCCGAGCGTGACGGTCTCGTTCATCACGACCGAGCCGGTGCGCGCGTTGAGCACGACCTTGGCCGCGGGCTTCGCGAGCTCGAGCGGCAGGTTCTCGATGTCGGCGAGGAAGGCCACGCGCGCGCCCGGGTCGGCCGGCGCGCGCACGCGCACGACGCGCCCGTCGAGCGCGACCGCGGTGCCGTCGCCCTTGGCGCGGTTGATCGCGTCGGCCACCGCGCGCGCGGTGGCGAAGTCGGCGGCGTTGAGATCGAGCTGCAGGTGGTCGCCCGCCAGCAGCGGCGTGGGCACGCCGCGCTCGACGGTGGCGCCCTGCGGGATGCGCCCGGCGCTCAGGTGGTTGATCTGCACCTTGGAGCCGCCGGCCGAGGCGCCGGCGCCGCCCACCAGCAGGCTGCCCTGCGCGATCGCGTAGACCTGGCCGTCGGCGCCCTTGAGCGGCGTGGCGATCAGCATGCCGCCGCGCAGGCTCTTCGCATTGCCCACCGACGAGACCGTGACGTCGATCGCCTGGCCCGGCTGCGCGAACGGCGGCAGCATGGCCGTGACCATCACGGCGGCGACGTTCTTCGGCTGCAGCGAGACGCCGCTCGGCAGCGTGACGCCCATCTGCTGCAGCATCGCGCCGAGGCTTTGCGCGGTGAACGGCGACTGCGTCGTCTGGTCGCCGGTGCCGTCGAGCCCGACGACGAGGCCGTAGCCGACGAGCTGGTTCGGCCGCACGCCCTGCACGGCGGCGAGGTCCTTGATGCGCGAAGCGGCCTGCGCACCGGCGGGCCACCACAGCGCGGCGCTGGCGGCCAGCGCGGCGAGCACGACGGCCGTGCGCGCGACGGCGTCGAGCGCGCGCTGCGGCAGGCGCTGCGCTCGCACGCGCGCGAAGACGGACGAGGTCACGGGATGCATCGCACTCAGATCGGCAGCACGTTGAGGAAGAAGCGCGCCAGCCAGCCGATGACCTGCGCGTCGGCCTGCTGGCCGTGGCTGCGCTGCTCGACGCGCACGTTGGCGATCTGCGTGCTCGGCACGCTGTTGCCCGGCTGGATCGCGCGCGGGTCGACCTGGCCCGAGAAGCGCAGCACGTCGACGTTGGCGTTGACGCCGATCTGCTTCTCGCCGGCGATCAGCAGGTGGCCGTTGGGCAGCACGCCGGTGACGACGGCGGTGATCGTGCCGCTGAACGCGTTGGTGCTCTCGGTGGCGCCCTTGCCGGCGAAGGTGTTGCTGCTGCTGCCCTCGGCGTTGAGCCGGCTGAGCTTGGACGCGGCGCCGAACCACGGCAGCGACGTGATGCCGGCCTCGACGCTGCCCGACTTGTCGACCGAGCTCGTCGAGCGCGCGCTGGCGCTGATGCGCTCGGTGATGACGACCTTCAGCGTGTCGCCGGGCAGGCGCGCGCGGTGGTCCTCGAACAGCGGGCGGTACGCCGCGGCCTGGTAGATCGCGCCGGCAACGGGCGGCGGCGGTGCGACGGGCGTGGCCAGCGGCGTGGCCAGCGCCGCGGGCACCGGCGCGACGTCGACCAGCGGCGGCTGCATCATCGCGCAGCCGCCGAGCACGGCGGCCGCGGCGGCGCACGCGAAAGCGAACAGCGTCTTCATGCCACGGCCTGCGTCTCAGATCTGCGACAGACGCTGCAGCATCTGGTCGGAGGTCTGGATCGCCTTCGAGTTGAGCTCGTAGGCGCGCTGCGTCTGAATCATCGCGACCAGCTCCTCGACGACGTTGACGTTGCTCGTCTCGACGAAGCCCTGCTGCAGCGCGCCCAGCCCGTCGGTGCCGGGCGCCCCGGCATTCGGCGCGCCCGACGCCGCCGTCTCGCCGAACAGGTTGCCGCCCAGCGGGTCGAGCCCGGCCGGGTTGACGAAGCTGGCCAGCTGCAGCTGGCCGAGCACCTGCGGCGCGGTCTGCCCGGGGACGGTGGCGCTGACGGTGCCGTCGGCAGCGATCGTCAGCGACAGCGCGTTGGCCGGCACCGTGATGCCGGGCTGCACGAGGTCGCCGGCGTGGGTCACGAGCTGGCCGTCGGCGTTGACCTGGAACGCGCCGTCGCGCGTGTAGGCCGTGCTGCCGTCGGCGCGCTGGATCTGGAAGAAGCCGTTGCCCTTGATCGCGACGTCGAGGTTGTTGCCGGTCTGCTGCAGGTTGCCCTGCGTGAACGTGCGCGACGTCGCCACCGGGCGCACGCCGAGGCCGACCTGCAGCCCGGTCGGCAGCATCCCCTGCTCGCCGGTGGCGGCGCCGGCCTGGCGCAGGTTCTGGTAGATCAGGTCCTCGAACACCACGTGGCCCTTCTTGAAGCCGTTGGTGGCCACGTTGGCGAGGTTGTGTGAGATCGTGTCCAGCTGCGTCTGCTGGGCCTCCATGCCGGTCTTCGAAATCCACAACGAACGGATCATGCGCACGCTCCCGAGGGTGTGGCGGTGATGATCCGGCCAAGCGCGCGCCGGCTGCGGGCGGAATTGAGGCGAAAAAGCGGGGTGCTTCGGGGGTTGACGCTGACGTCGCGCTCACCGGTGGTCGGCGTCGACGTGCCGCTGCCAGATCAGCCGGCCGTCGCGCCGCACTTCGCGCACGCGGTGCAGCGGCACCTCGTGCACCGTACCGTCGGGCTCGATCGCCGTGAACGAGAAGGCGTTGCCCGGCTCGAGGCGGATGCGCTCCCACGGCACGGTGACCAATTCGTCACGCGTGCGGTCGCGGTAGCCGACCGTGAACTCGGCACGGGCGAAGGCCTCGTCCCACTGGATGCGGTGCAGCAGCGACCGGATCGGCTCCATCGGGGCGGGTGGCGGCTTCGCGCCGGGCGGTGGGAGGTCAGTCGCGCAGGTGCGCGCGCGCCTCGTGCGCCGTCTCGTAGATGTGCGGCGCGACGCCGCGCGCGGCCAGCGCCGGACCGAGCTTGGCGCGCAGGAAGCCCGACGTGCTGTAGCGCGTGACGTTGCGGTAGTAGCGCGCCACCAGGTCGCGCACCATCTCGACCCAGTCGTCCTCGACCGCCGGGTCGAGGAAGAAGTGGTCGTAGTTGACGACCGCCCACACCCGCTCGCCGAGCGGCGCGACGTGACGCTCGACCTCGGCGCGCACCGCCTCGACGTCGTCGCGCGTGCGGATCGAAAGACGCTCGAAGTTGATGAACAGCGTGCGGCTCGCGGCGTCGAACGTGAAGCGGTCGGCCAGCGGGCGCAGCAGCAGCCGCGCGCGCAGACCCATCGGCGCGTCGGCGAAGATCGCCGCATCCATCACTGCCGGCTCGCGCTCGATCACCGGGCGGAACTGCATCAGCGCGAGCACGTCGCGCTCCACGTCGAGGCCGGGAGCCACCTCGAGCAGCTCGAGGCCCGCGGGGTGCAGCCCAAACACGGCGCGCTCGGTCACGTACAGCACCGGCTGGCCGCGCCTGAAGGCTTCGCGGCCGCTGAAGGTGCGGTGCTCGACCTGCGGCACGAACTTCGGGTGCGTGTGTCCGCCCTGCCCGGCGAGGAAACTGCCGACGAACACCAGCCGCTTGGCGTTCTGGCTGATGTTGATGAAGCCGCCGGCACCGGCCAGGCGGGGGCCGAACTTGCTGACGTTGACGTTGCCCTCGGCGTCGGCCTGCGCGAGACCGAGGAACGCGATGTCGAGCCCGCCGCCGTCGTAGAAGTCGAACTGGTACGGCTGGTCGACGATGGCCTGCGTGTTGACGGCGGCGCCGAAGTTCAGCCCGCCGGCGGGCACGCCGCCGATCACGCCCGGCTCGGCGGTCAGCGTGATGAGGTCGATCACCTTCTCCTCGGCGGCGACCGCCGCGACCCCCTCGGGCATGCCGATGCCGAGGTTGACCACCTGGTTCGGGCGCAGCTCCATCGCCGCGCGCCGCGCGACCGTCTTGCGCAGGCCGGGCTCCATCGGGGCGACGTGCGTGGCCGGTACGCGGATCTCGCCGGCGAAGGCCGCGCTGTACGGCGTCGCGAAGGTTTGCCAGTGGTGCGCGGGATCGTCGGCGACGACGACGCAGTCGACCAGCACGCCCGGCACCTTGACCTGCCGCGGGCTCAGCGTGCGCGCGTCGGCCAGCCGCTCGACCTGCACGATGACGATGCCGCCGCTGTTGCGCACCGCCATCGCGATGGCCAGCGCCTCGAGCGTCAGCGCCTCGCGCTCCATCGTGACGTTGCCGTCGGTGTCGGCGGTGGTGCCGCGGATCAGCGCGACGTCGATCGGAAACGCCGGGTAGTACAGACACTCCTGGCCGTCGATCTCGAGCAGCCGCACGCGTGTGTCGGGCGTGCGCTCGTTCATGCGGGCGCCGCCGTGGCGCGGGTCGACGAAGGTGCCCAGCCCGACTTTCGTCAGGTGTCCCGGCCGGCCCGCGGCGATGTCGCGAAACAGGTGGCTGATGACGCCCTGCGGCAGGTTCCAGGCCTCGATCTTGTTGGCCACCGCGAGCCGGCCCAGCGCCGGCACGAGCCCCCAGTGGCCACCGATCACGCGCGCGACCATGCCGTCGTGGCCGAAGTGGTTCAGGCCGCGCGTCTTGCCATCGCCCTGCCCCGCGGCGTAGACCAGCGTCAGATCGCGCGGCGCGCCGGTGGCGAGGAAGCGCTTTTCCAGCGCGACGGCGAGCCCTTCGGCGAAGCCGATGCCGACGAAGCCGCCGGTGGCGACGGTGTCGCCGTCGCGCACGAGCTGCACGGCGTCGTGCGCGCTGACGACCTTGCCGGTGGCGGCACCGCGCAGGCCGGCGAGGCGCTCGGCGGCGTGGGCGGGGGCGGGGTGCATGCGGGTCTCCCGGCGCCAGCGAGGATCGACGCCCGCAGCCATGCTGCCGCGGGCCGCGGCCGCGCGCCATGCGGGCTGGCCCGCAGCGCGTGCCGCACCGGCGGCTCAGGCCGGCGCGGCTAGAGCGTCTGCGCCGCGAAGGTGCCGCACTGCGCGAGGCGCCCGCTCGCGTAGCCGCGCTGGAACCAGCGCTGGCGCTGCGCGCTCGTGCCGTGGGTGAAGCTGTCGGGCACCACACGGCCCTGGCTGCGGTGCTGCAGCGTGTCGTCGCCGATCTGCGCGGCGGCGTTCATCGCCTCCTCGAGGTCGCCCTGCTCGAGCCAGTCCTTGCCGCGCTGCGAGTGATGCGCCCACACGCCGGCGAAGCAGTCGGCCTGCAGCTCGACGCGCACCGAGATCGCGTTCATCTGCGCCTCGCCGACGCGCCCGCGCATCGCGTCGACCTTGGCGGTGACGCCGAGCAGGTTCTGCACGTGGTGGCCGACTTCGTGTGCGATCACGTAGGCCTGCGCGAAGTCGCCCGGTGCGCCCAGCCGGCGGTGCAGCGTGTCGAAGAAGCCGAGGTCGAGGTAGACCCTCTCGTCGGCCGGGCAGTAGAACGGCCCCATCGCGGCCTGCCCGACGCCGCAGGCGCTGCGCGTGGCGTCGCGGTACAGCACGAGCCGGGGCTCGCGGTAGGCGGCGCCGCCGGCGCGCAGCAGCGCGCCCCAGACGTCCTCGGTGTCGGCGAGCACCGTCGCGACGAAGGCGGCCTGGGCGTCGCCCGGCGGTGGCGCGGTGGCGGGCGCTTCGGCCGCAGGCGGCGCGAGCTCGCCACCGCCGAGCAGCCCGAGCAAAGTCAGCGGGTTGATGCCGAACAGCCAGCCCGCGACCAGCGCGACGACGATCGTGCCCAGTCCGATGCCGCGCCCGCCGCCCAGGCGGGGCGCACCGCCGCCGGCGCGGCGGTCCTCAACGTTGTCGCTTTGCCGCTGGCCTTCCCACTTCATCGCGCCCTCCGCCGTCAGGCCGTGGGCCGGCCGCCGCGCCGTCCGGCGTCAGGTCTTGGGCAGCGTGACGCCGCGCTGCCCCTGGTACTTGCCGCCGCGGTCCTTGTAGCTCGTCTCGCAGACCTCGTCGCTCTCGAAGAAAAGCACCTGCGCGCAGCCCTCGCCGGCGTAGATCTTGGCCGGCAGCGGCGTCGTGTTGCTGAACTCGAGCGTCACGTAGCCCTCCCACTCGGGCTCGAACGGCGTGACGTTGACGATGATGCCGCAGCGCGCGTACGTGCTCTTGCCCAGGCAGATCGTCAGCACGTTGCGCGGGATGCGGAAGTACTCGACGGTGCGCGCCAGCGCGAAGCTGTTCGGCGGGATGATGCACACGTCGGCCTCGATGTCGACGAAGCTCTTCTCGTCGAAGTTCTTCGGGTCGACGACGGTGCTGTGGACGTTGGTGAAGACCTTGAACTCGCGCGCGCAGCGGATGTCGTACCCGTAGCTCGACGTGCCGTAGCTGACGATGCGGTGGCCGTCGGCGGCGTGGCGCACCTGCCCGGGCTCGAACGGCTCGATCATCCCGTGCTGCTGTGCCATGCGGCGGATCCAGCGGTCGCTCTTGATGCTCATGGACACATCCCGTGAAGGCTTTCCGATTCTATGGATCCCCGCAGGGGCGCCGGCGGGTGCACACTATGTGCGTCGCGGCCGATAACGTGCGTGTACCCACCGCTGGAGTGTTGCCGATGTCCTCGCTGTTCCGTCCCGGCACCGAGCTGATGGTGCAGTACGCCGGTTACCACCGGGATCGTCGCAACATCGCGACGCACTTCGTCGGCATCCCGCTGATCGTGTTCGCGGTCGGCGTGCTGCTGGCGCGGCCGACGGTGCCGGTCGCCGGTCTGGCGCTGACGCCGGCCTGGGTGCTTTGGGCGCTGGCTGCCGCGTGGTACGTCTCGCGCGGGCCGGGGCTGCTGGGCGTCGCCGTCGCGGCGGTGACGGCCGTGCTCGTCGCACTGGCGCAGCCGCTTGGCGCGGGCACGACGACGGCGTGGCTGGCCTGGGGTGCCGGGTGCTTCGTCGCCGGGTGGCTCGTCCAGTTCGTCGGCCACCTGTACGAAGGGCGCCGGCCGGCCTTCTTCGACGACCTGGTCGGCCTGCTGGTGGGGCCGATGTTTGTCGTCGCCGAAGCGCTGTTCGCGTTCGGTCGGCTGCGCCAGCTCGCCGCCGAGATCGAACGCCAGGTCGGCCCGACGATGCTGCGCGACCTGCACCACCAGCCGGCGGCTCGCTGAAGCGCCGCAGTTGCACGCCACCTTTGCGCAGATCGCGGGCGGCGCACTTTTCCATCCCGTTTATCCCTGAAACGGACACGCGACGCGCAAGGGGTCGTCGCGGGCTGATCCGCGGCTGGCCGACGCGATCTGCCAGCGTCAGCACCGTGGGGAGGATTCGATGCGTCTTGTTGCCCTGTGCCTGGGATGGATCTGGGGCCGCGTGCGCGCACGCCGACGATATCGTCGCCGTGCTAGAGCGCTCGCACCAGATGCGGTTGCACCAGTTCGAAGCGGCGAGAGCCGACAGCGGGCGCACCGCACGCATACGCATCTCGTTCGAGCGGCTGATCGCATCGACCGCGTCGCCGCCGGATGCCGAACTGCGCGTCGTCACCGGTCCGCTCAACGCCGAGGTGCTGCTCGGCCGCGTCCTCGTCGTGTCGGAGGCAGCCGGTGATCTACCCAAAGGCGAGCGGCTGTTGCTGCTCGCGCACGAGCTCGGCCGCGTCGTGCTCGGCCACTGGCAGGCGCTCGCAGCGCTGTACCGCACCCACATCCCGGGCGAGGTCCGGCCCGAGACGACCGATCCGGTAGCCGGTGTGCTCGGCCTGCAGGCCCACCGGATGGCGCACCGCCACGAGTTCGAGGCCGATGCCTGGGGCTACAGGCTGCTGCGCCAGCTCGGCTTCGGCATCGAACACGCGATGGCGCTGCTGATGCGCCGCGGCGCGACCGTCGACACCGCGACCCATCCGGTGACGCGCCATCGGCTGGCGCAGATGCGCGTGATCGACACGCAGATCGACCACCCCGATCTGGCGTCGGGGCACGCGGCGTCGCTCGTGGCCGAACGCGACCGCTGACGCGCGCCGGCGGGCGCCGCCCGGTCAGCCGGCGACGACGCGCACCGGCGAACGCTGCGGCTCGGGCTCGGAGTCGAAGCGCTCGAAGCCGGTGTAGCAGAGGAAGTGGCGGTTCGCGGCGCGGCCGAACAGCGTCATGCCGAGCCGGCTCGCGAACGCGTGGCCCATCTGCGTGACGCCGTTGCGCGAGACGACGATCGGCACGCCCATCTGCGCGGCCTTCATCACCATCTCGCTCGTCAGCCGGCCGGTGGTGTAGAAGGTCTTGTCGGCGCCGTCGACGCCGTGCATCCACATCCAGCCGGCGATGGTGTCGAGCGCGTTGTGGCGGCCGACGTCCTCGACAAAGACGAGCAGCTCGGTGCCGCGGAACAGCGCGCAGCCGTGCACCGAGCCGGCCTTGCGGTGGATGCTGTCCTGCTGGCGCATCACCTCGAGCATGCCGTGCAGCGTCGACTGGCGGATGCGCGCCTTCTCGGGCGGCGGCAGACGGATCGCGTCGACCTGCGCCTGCAGGTCACCGAACACGGTACCCTGCCCGCAGCCGGTGGTGACGACGCGCTTGGCCGTCTTCGCCTCGAACGCCTCGATGCCGCCGACGGTGCGCACCGCGGCGGCGTGCACGTCCCAGTCGACGGTGATCGACTCGACCTGCGACAGGTCGTCGACGAGGCGCTGGTTGCGCAGATAGCCCAGCACGAGCAGTTCGGGCGCGGCGCCGAGCGTCATCAGCGTGACGAGCTCGCGCTTGTCGACGAACACCGTCAGCGGCCGCTCGTCGGGGATGTGGATGCTGCGCCGCTGGCCGTACTCGTCGAGCACCTCGACCTCGCGCGTGAGCGGCTGGCCGGCCTGCGTCATGCGCGGCCCGGCGCATGTCGCGCACGAGAGGTTCTGACGGGGCTCGGCCAAAGACATCGGCGCGTCAGCTCTGCGACGGAGGCACGAAGGGCCCGGGATCGACACAAGCCGGCGTCGGCGTCGCCGCCGGCGGCTGCTTGCCGGCCTTCTGCGCGTCGGCGCGGTACTTCGCCGCGACACGCTCCATCGACAGGCACAGTTTGTAGTTCGCGACCTTGCCAGCCCAGGCGGCACGCGCGGCGGCCTCGGCCGCCTTGGCCTTGGCTTCCTCCGACGGCGGCGGCAGCTTCGCGAGGGCTGGCGCCGCGGCCAGCACCAGCGCGGCGGTCCACAGATGCTTGCGGCTCATGGTCTGCAGTCCTCCTGGTTAACCCTGTGCGCCGGCCGACGCGACCGGCCCCGCAGCGGCTTCGGCCGAGCGCTTCGCGGGAATCCTGCCGGCCTTGATGTCCTCGTACCACAGTTCGTGGTGTTCCTTGGCCCAGCCCTCGTCGACGTAGCCGGTGCGCATCGCCTGGTAGGCGCCCTTGACCCCGATCGTGCCCATGTAGATGTGGCCGACGAACATCGCCATCATCAGCGCCGCGGCACTGGCGTGGATCATGTGCGCCACCTGCATCTGCCCGCGATCGTAGGTGAGCAGCGTCGGGAAAACCTTGTCGAGCACGAGGCCGGACGCGACGACGATCAGCCCGAGCACGATCACGCCGCCCCAAAAGACAATTTTCTCGCCGGCGTTGAACTTGCCCGAGGGCACGTGCTCGCCGCTGAACATGCCGCCACCCTTGCCGAGCCACTTCAGATCGTGTGCGCGCGGAATGTTGTCGCGAATGAACCCGACGATGAACACCAGCAGCGCGACGGCGAACACCGGCCCGGCGAAGTTGTGTGCGTTCTTCAGCGCGTAGGTCAGCCAGCCAAACAGCGTACCGCCGAGGATGGGCAGCAGGAAATACTTGCCCCACGCGATCACGATGCCCGATACCGCCAAGATCACGAACGTGATCGCGACCGTCCAGTGCGCCGCACGCTCGAAGTAGGTGAAGCGCTCGATCAGCCGGCCGGTCTGCGCCTCGTGGCCACCCATCGGCCCGCGGCGCCAGTAGAACATCGCCACCGCGAGCACCGCGATCAGCAGCAGCGCACCGCCGTACGGCAGGATCCAGTCGTTGCGCACCTGCCGCCACGCTTCGCCGGCGGTCGTGTAACGCGATCCGGGGTACTGCACGAACGACTGGATCAGCACACCCTTCTCGGCACCGGGCAGCGACGTGTAGCCGGCTTGCTCGCCCGACTCACGCACCGCGCGCCAGAACGGCGCATTGTTGCCGGGCTGGCTCTTCGCGCGCTCGGCGTTGCTCTCGTCGGGCCGGGGGTCGGCCGGGGCGACGAATCCGGCGGGCGGGCCGCCGGCTGCCGGTGCTTGCTGCGCGCCGGCGAGCGCGGACAGAGCCAGGCCGACGGTGAGGATCAGCGTTCGGATCGAGGCTTGCATGCCGTCTCCTTCGCGGGCGTCAACCGCCCGTCGTGCGCGAGTACTCGTTCTGGCCCTGGGCGCGCGTGCGCATCTGCTGTTCCCAGCTCGACGCGTCACCGGGTTTCCAGCCGTCGACCACGAACGGATTGGCGGCACCCTGGTAGGCCGGGCTGTCGGTCTTGCGCACCGTCTGGTCGGAGGTGGCCGTCTCACCGCAGGCGGTGAGGGCGACGGCGAATGCGAAGAGCGCCGCCGCGCGGAAGATCGTCGTGGTCATGACTTGGTCGTCTCCGCCTTCTGCGGCGCCGGCGCGCCGCCACTGGGCCGACCGTAGGCCGTGCCCCAACCCCACACCTCGCTGCCCTTGCCGCGCGTGAGCACGCGCGTGCGGAAGATGTCGGCGACGACGTCGCCGTCACCGCCGAGCAGCGCCTTCGTCGAGCACATCTCGGCACACGCCGGCAGCTTGCCTTCGGCGAGGCGGTTGCGACCGTACTTCTCGAACTCGGCCTTCGAGCCGCTGGCCTCGGGGCCGCCGGCGCAGAAGGTGCACTTGTCCATCTTGCCGCGCAGCCCGAACTGGCCGTTGGTGGGGAACTGCGGCGCGCCGAACGGGCACGCGTAGCTGCAGTAGCCGCAGCCGATGCACACGTCCTTGTCGTGCAGCACGACGCCTTCGTCGGTGCGGTAGAAGCAGTCGACCGGGCACACCGCCATGCATGGCGCGTCGGCGCAGTGCATGCACGCCACTGAGATGCTCTTCTCGCCGGGTACGCCGTCGTTGAGCGTGACGACGCGCCGGCGGTTGACGCCCCAGGGGATCTCGTGCTCGGCCTTGCAGGCGGTGACGCAGCCGTTGCACTCGATGCAACGCTCGGCGTCGCAGATGAACTTCATTCGGGCCATGTCGCGATCTCCTTAGGCACGCTCGATCTGGCAGAGCGTGGTCTTGGTTTCCTGCATCATCGTGACGCTGTCGTAGCCGTAGGTCGTCGCGGTGTTGACGGCCTCACCGCGCACCAGCGGCATCGCCCCCTGCGGGTAATACGGTGCGAGGTCGATGCCCCCCCAGCGGCCCGAGAAGTGGAACGGCAGGAACACCGTTTCGGCGTCGACGCGCTCGGTGACCAGCGCCTTGACCTTGATGCCCTTGAAGCCGGGCACCTGCGCCATCGGCGGCGTGCGCACCCAGACGTACTCGCCGTTGCGGATGCCCCGGTCGTTGGCCGCCCGCGGGTTGATCTCGACGAACATCTCCTGCTGCAGTTCGGCGAGGTAAGGGTTGCTGCGCGTCTCCTCGCCGCCGCCCTCGTACTCGACGAGGCGGCCGCTCGTCATGATCAGCGGGTACTCCTTGCCAATGTCCTTGTTCGCCTCCTGCACCGTCTTGAACAGCGTCGGCAGGCGCCAGAACGCCTTGCGGTCGTCGTGCGTCGGGTACTTCGCGACGAGGTCGGGCCGGTTGCTGTACAGCGGCTCGCGGTGCTGCGGGATCGGGTCGGGGAAGTTCCACACGACGGCGCGCGCCTTCGCGTTGCCGAACGGGTGGCAGCCATGGTTGACCATCGCGACGCGGATGATCCCGCCCGACAGGTCGGTCTTCCAGTTCTTGCCCTCGGCGGCCTTCTTCTCCTCGTCGGTCAGCTCGTCCCACCAGCCGAGCTTCTTCAGCAGCAGGTGGTCGAACTCGGGGTAGCCGGTGGTCAGGTCGGCGCCCTTGCTGTGCGAACCGTCCTCGGCGAGCAGCGACTGGCCGTCGCGCTCGACGCCGAAGTTCGCGCGGAAGTTGCCGCCGCCTTCCATCACGTGCTTCGACGTGTCGTACAGGTTCGGGCTGCCCGGGTGCTTCATCTCGGGCGTGCCGTAACACGGCCACGGCAGGCCGAAGTAGTCGCCGTCGAGCTTGTAGCCGGTCTCCTTGTCGACGCCGCCGCGCGCGCGCAGCGTCTTGACGTCGAAGACGTGCATGTTGCGCATGTGCGCCTTCAGCCGCTCGGGGCTGTGGCCGGTGTAGCCGATGGTCCACACGCCGCGGTTGATCTCGCGCAGGATCGACTCGGTCTCGGGCTCCTCCATGCCGCCCTTGCCCTTGACCATCTTGTAGTTCTTCACCAGCTCCTTGCCAAAGCCGAGCTTCTCGGCGAGCTGGTACATGATCATGTGGTCGGTGCGGCTCTCCCACAGCGGCTCGATGACCTGCTCGCGCCACTGGATCGAGCGGTTCGACGCCGTGATCGAGCCGCTGGTCTCGAACTGCGTGGCCGCCGGCAGCAGGTAGACGGCGCGGTTCGGGTTCTGGTCCTCGGGACGGCCGGGCATCGCGGCCATCGCCGCGGTCGCGCTCGGGAACGGGTCGACGACGACGAGCAGGTCGAGCTTGTCCATCGCGCGCTTCATCTCGAGGCCGCGCGTCTGGGAGTTCGGCGCGTGACCCCAGAAGAACAGCCCGCGCAGATTGCTGTCCTGGTCGATCAGCTCGTTCTTCTCGAGCACGCCGTCGATCCAGCGCGACACCGTCATGCCGGGCTTGGTCATCATGCCCGGCGCGTAGCGCGACTTGATCCAGTCGAAGTCGAGGCCCCACACCGCGGCGTAGTGCTTGAACGAGCCCTCGGCCAGACCGTAGTAGCCCGGCAGCGAGTCGGGGTTCGGGCCGACGTCGGTCGCGCCCTGCACGTTGTCATGGCCGCGGAAGATGTTGGCGCCGCCGCCCGACACGCCGATGTTGCCCAGGGCCAGCTGCAGGATGCACGACGCACGCACCATCGCGTTGCCGATCGTGTGCTGCGTCTGCCCCATGCACCAGACGATGGTGCCTGGGCGGTTCTCGGCCATGATCTTGGCGACCTTGTAGCAGGTGGCCTCGTCGACACCCGAGACCTCCTGCACCTTGTCCGGGGTCCACTTGGCGAGCACTTCCTCGCGCACCTTGTCCATGCCCCAGACGCGGTCGTGGAGGTACTTCTTGTCCTCCCAGCCATTCTTGAAGACGTGGTACAGCACGCCGAACAGGAACGGGATGTCGGTGCCCGAGCGGATGCGCACGTACTCGTCGGCCTTCGCCGCGGTGCGCGTGAACCGCGGGTCGACGACGATCATCTTGCAGCCGTTCTCCTTGGCGTGCAGCATGTGCAGCATCGACACCGGGTGCGCCTCGGCGGCGTTGCTGCCGATGTACAGCGCCGCCTTGGCGTTCTGCATGTCGTTGTAGGAGTTCGTCATCGCGCCGTAGCCCCACGTGTTCGCGACGCCCGCGACGGTGGTGCTGTGGCAGATGCGCGCCTGGTGGTCGGTGTTGTTCGTGCCCCAGAGCGTGACCCACTTGCGCAGCAGGTAGGCCTGTTCGTTGTTGTACTTCGACGAACCGATCACGAAGATCGAGTCGGGCCCGCTCTGTTCGCGCAGCGCGAGCATCTTCTTCGCGATCTCGTCGAGCGCCTGGTCCCAGCTGATGCGCTCGTACTTGCCATTGACGAGCTTCATCGGGTACTTCAGGCGGTACTCGCCGTGGCCGTGCTCGCGCACCGAGGCGCCCTTGGCACAGTGCGCGCCGAGGTTGATCGGGCTGTCGAACACCGGCTCCTGACGCACCCACACCCCGTTCTGCACGACGGCGTCGATCGCGCAACCCACCGAGCAGTGCCCGCACACGGTGCGCTTGACCTCGACCTTCGCGCCGGCGTCACCGCCCTTGGTCTCGCTGGCGGCCTGCGCCTTCTTGACGAGGGTCAGCTGCGTGGCGGCCAAGCCGGCGCCGACGCCGAGGCCCGAGCGGCGCAGGAAGGCACGGCGGTCCATCGTCGGGATCGCGCGCGACACGCCGCGCGCGAGGCTGGACACCAGCCCCGACGGTGCGGCGCCGGTGCTGGACGGGGTTCTGCGGGTGAGCAACATCACGTCTCCTTGCTCGTGCGGTTCGGGGGCAGCAGCACCGGCGCGGGCGTCAGACGCGCGCGGTCTGGTAGTAGCGCAGCACGTGCTGCGTGACCTGGTAGCCGTCCTTCCTCTCGGGCGCCGGCTTCGCGTCGGCGACCGCATCGGGCTTGACGGCGGGCACCACGGCGGCCACCGCCGCCACCGCGCCGACGGCACCGGCGCCGGCGAACACGCGGCGGCGCGAGATCTTCTCGGGGCTTTCCTTCATCGGGATCTCCTCGCGATGGACTCAAACATGTTGCAACGCAACACCGGCGGGCCATCGCCCCGCCAACGATCGGGATTAGCCGCCAGCGACGCCGGCGTGCCAATCGGTGGCAGCCCGCGCTTGCCACGACAAGTTGTCGCGCCATACCGACAGGCTGTCGTCGCCGGCGCCTAGGCGGCCGCCTTCCTACAATTGCTGGCCTGCAGCCGCCATGGCTTCGTCGCCCGCCCCCGCCGCCCCGACCGCCGCCACCGACCGCTGGCCGATGGCCGCCGTGCTCGTTGTCGACGACGAGCCAGGCATGCGCAACTTCCTGCGCAAGGCGCTCGCGCCGCGGGTGGGCGAGCTGCACGAGGCCGGCAGCGCCGAGGAGGCCGCCGCGCTGCTGCGCCGCCACCGCTTCGACCTCGTGATCCTCGACATCGCGCTGCCCGGCAAGAGCGGCATCGAGTGGCTGCGCGAGCTGCGCGACGAAGGCAACGACTGCGAGGTCGTGCTGATCACCGCCTTCGCCGACCTCGACACCGCGATCGAGGCGCTGCGCGCCGGCGCGAGCGACTTCATCCTCAAGCCGTTCCGCCTCACGCAGATCCTCAATGCGCTCAAGCACGGCCTCGAGCGCGGGCTGCTCAAGCGCGAGAACTGGGTGCTGCGGCGCACGCTGTCGCAGCGCACGCCGCCGGCCGACGGGCTGGTCGGCGACTCGATCGCGATCAAGGGGCTGCGCGCGGCGATCCAGCGCGTGGCCGGATTCGGCAGCACGGTGCTGCTGACCGGCGAGTCGGGCACCGGCAAGGAGCTCGTCGCGCTCGCGCTGCACCACGGCAGCCCGCGCGCGCACGCCCCGTTCGTGCCGGTCAACTGCGCGACGATCTCCCCCGAGACGATCGAGACCGAGCTGTTCGGCCACGCTGGCGCCGGCGCGCGACGCCGCGACGGCCTGTTCGTCTACGCGCAGGGCGGCACGCTGTTCCTCGACGAGATCGCTGAGCTGCCGCCGCCGCTGCAGGCCACGCTGCTGCGCGTGCTCGAGGACCGGCGCATCCGCCCCGTCGGCGGCGAGCAGGAGATCCCGGTCGACGTGCGCATCGTCGCGGCGACCAACCGCAAGCTGACCGACGAGTGCGACGCCGGGCGCTTCCGGCGCGACCTGTACTACCGGCTGCAGGTGGTCGAGATCAACCTGCCGCCGCTGCGCGCGCACAAGGAAGACATCCCGGCGCTGGTGACGCACTTCGTCGCCACGCTGGCGCCACAGCTGGGCGTGCCGCCGATCGAGGTGCCGCCCGACGAACTCGACTTCCTGCGCCAGTACGACTGGCCGGGCAACGTGCGCGAACTGCGCAACCTGATCGAGCGCTCGCTGATCCTCGGCGCGCTCAACGTCTCGGCGCTGTACCCGCGCATGGCGCCGGCACGGCCGGCGGCGCGCGGCCCCGCGGCGGGCACGCCCACCGACTTGCACACGCTCGAGAAGCAGCACATCCTGTCGGTGCTCGAATCGGTGGCCGGCGACAAGACGCGCGCGGCGAAGCTGCTGGGCATCTCGCGGCGCACGCTCGAGCGCCGCTGCGCCGAGTGGGCGGTGTGACGGCCCGCTGAGACGGGCGACCGATGCGCATCGAACGCCTGGCGCCGCAGTCGATCCGCGGCAAGCTGCTCGCGATGGTGCTGCTGCCGCTGGTCGTCGTGCTGCCGCTGCTCGGCGTGGCACTGCTGTGGTGGGCCAGCGTCGCGCTCGACCGCCTGCTGATCACGAAGGTGCGCTCGGACCTCGCGGTCGCGCACGGCTACTTCGAGCGCGTGCTCGGCGAGGTGGCGGCCAGCACTGCGTCGGCGGCCGACTCGCACGCGCTGCAGCGCGCCATCGCAGCCTACGACGAACACGCGCTCGTCACGCTGCTGCGCGACGTCAAGCAGCGCGGCGCGCTCGACTTCGTCAACTGGCGCGACGCCGACGGCCGGCTGCGCGTGACCGACCACGGCACCCCGCCGGCCGGCGATGCCGACGCGCCGCTGCACGCGACACCGGCGACCGCCGGCGCGCAGGCCACGATCGAGATCCTGGCGCCGGAGGTCGTCGCCCGGCTCGCCCCGGCGCTGCAGTCGCGCGTGCCGGTGCCGCTGCTGCCCACGCGCAACGCGGTGCCCACCGAACGCCGCGTCGAGGACCGTGCGATGGTCGTGCTCGCCAGCGCGCCGGTGCGCAGCACCGACGGGCGCCTGCGCGGCTGGGTGCAAGGCGGCGTGCTGCTCAACCGCAACCTGGCGTTCATCGACCACATCAACGAGATCGTCTACCCGGCCGGCTCGCTGCCGTTCGGCAGCCAGGGCACCGCGACGCTGTTCCTCGACGACGTGCGCATCAGCACCAACGTGCGCCTGTTCGACCCCGACGCCACCGGCGAGGGCAGCGACAGCCGCGCGATCGGCACGCGTGTCTCGCGCGAGGTGCGCGAGGCCGTGCTCGACCGCGGCAGCACGTGGCTCGACCGCGCGTTCGTCGTCAGCGACTGGTACGTCTCGGGCTACAAGCCGATCGTCGACGGCGACGGCCGGCGTGTGGGCATGCTCTACGTCGGCTTCCTCGAGGCGCCGTTCACGTGGGTCAAGTTCGGCGCGCTGGCGGCGATCGGGGTCGTGTTCTTCGCGGTGATGATCGCCGCCGCCGCCGTGTCGCTGCGCTGGGCGCGCGGCATCTTCGCGCCGGTCGAGCGCATGGCGCGCACGATGCAGGCCGTCGAGGCCGGCCATGCCGACGCGCGCGTCGGTCCGGTGGCCGGCAGCGACGAGATCGCGCAGCTCGCGGGCCACCTCGACCACCTGCTCGACACGGTCGACGCCAACACGCGCGAGCTGCAGCGTTTCAACGCCGAGCTCGACGCCAAGGTCGCCGAGCGCACCCGCGAGCTGCAGGCGGCGCAGCAGCAGCTCGTGCGCTCCGAGAAGCTCGCCGCGGTGGGACAGCTCACGGCCAGCGTCGCGCACGAGATCAACAACCCGATCGCCGTGATGCAGGGCAACCTGGACCTGCTGCGCGAGCTGCTCGGCCCCGCCGGCGTCGAGCGCGTGCGCGCCGAGCTGAAGCTGCTCGACGAGCAGGTCGAGCGCATGCGGCTGATCGTCACGCAGCTGCTGCAGTTCGCACGCCCGGCCGAGTTCGCCGGCTACGTCGACGCCGTCGACGTCGCGCGCCTGATCGAGGACTGCCTCGTGCTCGTGGGGCCGCAACTGGCCAAGAGCGGCATCGAGGTGCGGCGCGGGTTCGCCGCGACACGGCGGCCGTCGATCAACCGCCACGAGCTGCAGCAGGTGCTGGTCAACCTGCTCGTCAACGCGGTGCACGCGATGCCCGACGGCGGCGAGCTGACGCTGGCCACGCGCGACGCGGGCGACGACGCCGTCGAGATCGAGGTCGCCGACACCGGCCCGGGGCTCGGCCCCGAGCTGATCGGCGAGCTGTTCAAGCCCTTCGTCACGCGCAAGAAGGACGGCACCGGGCTGGGACTGTGGATCAGCCGAAGCATCGTCGAGCGCTACGGCGGCGACCTGCGCGCCGCCGACCGCGGCGACGGCCGCCGCGGCGCCGTGTTCACCGTCGTGCTGCGCCTGGAGCCGGAAACCGAGGCCGCCTAGCCTGGCGCCACGCCGCGGTGGGACAATCGCGGCCCCCGCCGCGCATCCCCCATGCCATGGACCTGGACCACGAATTCACCCCCGAAGAGCGCGAGCGCCTCGAGGTCTCGCTGCCCACCGCGCTCGAACTGTGCCGGCTCGGGCTGGCGACGATGATCGACATCCGCCAGTCGTTCGAGATCGAGATGAAGGGTGCGATCCCCGACACGGTGCACATCCCGCTGTTCGAGGTCAAGCAGATGCTCGGCGACACGCTGACCGAGAACGAGCAGGACATACTCGACGCCGGCAAGCCGAAGGAGATCGACGCGCGCACCTTCATCAGGACGATCAACGGCCTGCACCACGGGCGCGACCACCTGCTGCTGTGCGTGTGCAACAGCGGGCGGCGCAGCCTGTCGGCCGCGGCGCTGCTGCGCGAGCTCGGCTACCCGAAGGCGCTGTCGGTGGCCGGCGGCTTCCAGGCGTGGAAGAAGCTGCAGGCCGCCGCGGCCGCGCCCGCCGACACGCCGGCGCCGCCGCCGGCGGGCTGAAGCCTCACTCGAGCAGGTCGAAGCCCTGCGTCTCGACCTGCACGAAGGCCTGCGTGAATACCGCCAGCTTCGCGTAGAGGTCGGCGCGCGGGTGCGCGATCACCGCGTCGCCCATCTTCTCGACCCACGGCTGCACGTGGGCGCGGAAGAAGCGGCGCTGCTGCTCGAGGTTGCACACCGCGACGTCGTCGCCGGCGATCAGGTAGCGCATCACCTCGAACACGCCGGCGACGTGGTCCTCGGTCTCGCCGCGCGTCTCGTCGCGCGCGAGGCCGAGCCGCGCGAGGTCGTCGCGCAGCTGCACGAGCGGCTTCTCGTTGAGGAAGCCCGCGAGGTAGTACGAGCCGTAGAGGAAGACCTCGGGCTTGCCGACCCCCTGGAACAGCGCGTCGTACTCGTCGGCCGCCGCCTGCACCGTCGTCGCGTGCATCGCCGCCACCAGGTCCTGCCACGGCGCCTCGAGGAACGCGCCCGGCGTCGGCGCCTCGGTGACCGCGACGCGCAACTGCTGCAGCAGCGCTTCGTCGGGCGGCGCGAACCACAGCCGCGCGAGCAGGCCGTAAAGCTCGGCGCGCGCGAGTTCCTCGCTGTCGTCGGCGGTGGCGAAACTCAGCGCCTTCAGATCCTGGGCCATCGGCGTGTCACCCTCGTTCACAGGTCGGTGATCCGGACTTCGTTCGGGTCGCTGAAGATGTCGACGACGCGGCAGTCGGCGCACATCTTCAGCCGCTCGGCCGCCGCGCCCTGGAACATCGCGTGGCCGGCGAGCTTGGCCACCATCGCCTCGATCGCCTGCACGGTGCCGAACGGCTTGCCGCAGCGGATGCAGCGCCACGGCTGCGCCTCGTGGAGCACGCGCATCTGCTTGCGCGCCTTGCCCCCGTCGGCCAGCCACAGGCGCGGCTGCAGCGTGATCGCGCGCTCGGGGCAGGTGCGCTCGCACAGCCCGCACTGCACGCAGTTCTTCTCGACGAAGCGCAGCTGCGGCGCCTCGGGGTTGTCGGCCAGCGCCGCCTCGGGGCAGGCGCCGACGCAGCTCAGGCACATCGTGCACTTGCCGGTGTCGACGACGACGGTGCCGAACGGCGCGCCGGCCTTCGGCAGCGCGATCTCGTCGACCGGCTTCGGCGCCTGCGCGAGCAGGTGGTCGAGCGCGAGGTCGAGCGTCGCGCGCTTGTCGGCCTGCACCGCGAACGCCGCCGGCTGGCGCACGCCCTGTGCCGGCGGCAGGCGCAGCGCGGCGTCGAGCGCGGCCAGGTCGCGGTCGTCGCGCGCCTCGAACAGGTGCAGGTGCGTGCCGGCGTAGCCGAGGCCGTTCAGGATCGCCTGCGCCTGCGCCATCTGCGCCGCGAGCGCCTCGCGGTACTGCGGCGCCTCCTCGTCGGTCAGCAGCACGCCGATCTGGCTCGCGCCGCACGCGATCGCCGCAAGCCACAGGTCGATCCCGACGCTGGCGGTGTGCCACACCTCGAGCGGCAGCACGCGCGCCGGCAGACCGTGGATCGCGGGATCGATGCGCGCCGCGCGGCCGAGCGCGGCCAGGCGCTTCGCGCCGGCGTCCTGGCTGTGCACGAGCAGCATCGCGTCGCGCCCACCGGCGCGGCGGTAGGTGCCGATCAGCGTGCGCACACGCTTGCCGAGCGTGGGCGCGTCGGGATAGCCGTAGGCGAGCGCGCCGCTCGGGCACACCGTCGTGCATGCGCCGCAGCCCACGCACAGGTGCGGCTCGACGCGGATGCCGCCGCTCGTCTCGCGCTCGCTGGCGATCGCGCTGGCCGAGCAGACCTCGACGCAGGCGTCGCAGCCGAGCTTCTCGTTGCGGCTGTGCGCGCACAACTTGGACTTGTAGTGGAAGAACTTGGGCTTGTCGAAGGTGCCGGTGAGCTCGCGCAGCGTCAGCACCGCGTCGAACAGCGCACGCTCGTCGCCGGGGCGCACGTGCACGTAGCCCTGCGGCGGCTGGTGCTGCGTGAACGCGGGGTCGCGGCGCAGGTCGAGGACCAGATCGAAGGTCTCGCTGACCGGTTGCGGCTCGCGCGCGAAGTCGATCGCGCCGGCGGCGTCGCAGACCTTGACGCAGTCGCGGTGGCTCTTGCAGCGCGCGAGATCGACCTGGTAGCTGAAGTCGATCGCGTCTTCGGGGCACGCGGCGATGCACGCGTTGCAGCGCGTGCACAGGTCGAGGTCGATCGGGTTGGTCGCGTCCCACTCGGCGGTGAAGGCGCCGAGCCAGCCCGCCAGGCGCGTCAGCCGCCCGCTGTAGACGGGGTGCTCGCGCGTCTGCGGCAGCGCGCCGCCGGCGCGCTCGAGCAGCACGCTGACGTCGAGCTTGTCGGCCAGCAGCGCGGCGGCGCGCTCGGCAGTGTCGGCGTCGCCGATCACGAGCACGCGACCGCCCGAGCGGTAGCTCACGGTGGCCACCGGGTCGGGGTCGGGCAGCTGCGCCGCGGCGATCAGCGCCGCGAGCTTCGGCGTGGCCTGCTTCGCGTCGCGGCTCCAGCCGCCGGCCTCGCGGATGTTGACGAAGCGGATCGGCCGTTCGGCGACCGACGGCGCGCCCTCGGTCTGCTCGTTGAGTTCGAGGAACAGCCGGCTCTCCTGCGTGCAGGCCACGAGCAGCTCGTCGCCGCCCTTCGCGGCGCGCTGGAACGCGCCGGCCTCGCGCCGGCACAGCAGCGTGTGGACGGTGTCGAGCCCGTCAGCGCTCGCGCCCGGCGTCGTCGCCAGCGTCTCGCGGATCGCCTCCGCGTCCAGCGGCATCGAGCGGTTGCAGTCGCAGATCAGCGTCTTCATCGGTGGGAGCCTCGGCGGCGGCCTCGGGGGCCGGTGCGGAATCGGTGACGGCGGGCACGTCGGCCGCTGGGGGCACGTCGGCGGCGTCCGGCGCCGTCGCGCGCGCGGCCGCAGGCGCCGGCGGCTCGTCGGTGAACAGGCCCAGCGCCTTGGACTGCACCATCTTGCGCAGCATCGACGCGGGCAGCGGATCGGGCTGGCCGTAGTCGTCGATGTAGACGTCGAGCCCGTCCATCACGTTGAAGTGCGGGTCGCTGAACAGCTTCTTCAGCGCCGCGCGCTTGACGCCCTCGTCGACGCCGGCACGCACGAACGGGGAGAAGTCGGAACTGCGCGTCAGCCGCGCGACGTCGTCCATCGTCGGCAGCGGCGGCGCGGCAGGCGCCGGCGCGGCGTCGGGCGCGCGGGGAGCCGACGGTGCTGGCGGTGCCGCCGGTGCCGGCGGCGTGGCCGTGCCCGCGACCGCCGCCGCGGGCGCGGCAGGCGCGGCGGCCGGCGGCGTGCCGGGCGGCGCATCGTCGACGGTGCCGCGCCGCGCCTGCGCCTTGCGCCGCGCCCAGCGCGAGAAGAAGCCGTCGTCGCGGTCGTCGGCCATGGCGGTCGCGCGCGGCTCAGCCGCGCTCGTGCGGGCGCTGGAACGACGCCGGGCGCCGGCGCTGTTTCGGCTCCGGGCGGTAGTGCGCGTCGGTGAAGGCCTGCAGCCAGTCGCGCACCTCGGGCGACAACGGCACCGAGTCGACGCGCTCCTGCGCGTCGAGCCAGCGCCCGGCCTCGTTGTACGAGACGCTGACGATCTCCGGCCTCGCCCGCGACGCGTCGGCGTCGTCGACGCGCCACATCACGAACCACACCGGCGCGCCCGACGTCAGGTTCAGGTAGTAGCCCTCGCCCTCGTCGGCGAACAGCTCGACGGCGAAGCCCGGGTGCAGCACGCGCTGCAGCCGGCCATCGTCGCGCAGCACGCGCGGCGCGGTGCCGAACGCCGGCTCGTGGGGCAGCACCTCGGCGATGCGGAAGCGCCAGTCCTCCCAGCGGTTGGGCTGCGCTTCGCGCTCGACGACGACGGCGACCTCGATGCGCGGACGCTTGGACATGGCGCGCTTCAGGTGGTCTTCGAGATCGTGATCGTCGGGAACTTCGCGCTGAAGTCCTTGGCCTTCTGCGCGATCTTGACCGCCACCTGGCGCGCGACCGCCTTGTAGATCGCGGCGATCTCGCCGTCGGGGTCGCTGACGACGGTCGGGCGGCCGCTGTCGGCCTGCTCGCGGATGCTCATGTTCAGCGGCAGCGCGCCGAGGTAGTCGACGCCGTACTGCGCGGCCATCTTCTTGCCGCCCTCGGCGCCGAAGATGTGCTCGACGTGGCCGCAGTTCGGGCAGCAGTACACCGCCATGTTCTCGACGATGCCCAGGATCGGCACGCCGACCTTCTCGAACATCTTGAGCCCCTTCTTCGCGTCGAGCAGCGCGATGTCCTGCGGCGTCGTGACGATGACGGCGCCGGTCAGCGGCACGCGCTGCGATAGCGTCAGCTGGATGTCGCCGGTGCCCGGCGGCATGTCGACGATCAGGTAGTCGAGCTCGCGCCAGTTGGTCTGCCGCAGCAGCTGCTCGAGCGCCTGCGTGGCCATCGGCCCTCGCCAGATCATCGGGTTGTCGGCATCCACCAGGAAGCCGATCGACATCACCTGCACGCCGTAGTTCTCGAGCGGCTCCATCGTCTGGCCGTCGACCGACTCGGGGCGGCCTTCGATGCCCATCATCATCGGCTGGCTCGGGCCGTAGATGTCGGCATCGAGGATGCCCACGCTCGCGCCCTCGGCGGCGAGCGCGAGCGCGAGGTTGACCGCCGTCGTGCTCTTGCCGACACCGCCCTTGCCCGACGCGACGGCGACGACGTTCTTGACCTTCGGCAGCAGCTGCACGCCGCGCTGCACCGCGTGCGCGACGATCTTCGTCGTCAGGTTGACGCTGACGTTGGCCACGCCGGGCACCTCGCGCGCGGCGGCGATCAGCGCGCGGCGCAGCGCCGGGATCTGGCTCTTGGCCGGGTAGCCGAGCTCGACGTCGAACGACACGTCGCCGCCCTCGACCCGCAGGTTCTTCAGCTGGCGCGTCGAGACGAAGTCGCGCCCGGTGTTCGGGTCGACGACGCTCTTCAGGGCCTCGAGCAGGGACGGTTCGGTCGGTGCGGTCATGGCGGTGGCAGGCGATCCGGGAGGGCACGCAGTCTACCGGTGCACGGACGTCACTTTGTCCGCAGGGGCAGGCCCGGCGGCACGCGCCGGCTCGGTACTTACCCGGGTAGCGGGGCGGCGGCTCCTAGAATGTCACGCTCCGCTGCCGCCGCGAGCGCCCATGCCCCGCCGACTGTTCGTCACCACCGCGCTGCCGTACGCCAACGGCGCCTTCCACATCGGCCACATCATGGAGTACATCCAGGCCGACATCTGGGTGCGCTTCCAGCGCATGCGCGGGCACGAGGTCCACTTCGTCTGCGCCGACGACGCGCACGGCGCGCCGATCATGATCGCCGCCGAGAAGGCGGGCAAGACGCCGCAGCAGTTCGTCGCCGAGATCGCCGCCGGGCGCAAGGCCTACCTCGACGGCTTCCACATCGCGTTCGACAACTGGCACTCGACCGACGGCCCCGAGAACCACCAGCTCGCGCAGGACATCTACCGCGCGCTGCGCCGCGAGGGACTGATCGCGATCCGGCCGGTCGAGCAGTTCTTCGACCCCGTCAAGGGCATGTTCCTGCCCGACCGCTACATCAAGGGCGAGTGCCCGAAGTGCGGCGCGAAGGACCAGTACGGCGACGCCTGCGAGGTCTGCGGCGCCGTCTACGGCCCCACCGAGCTGAAGAATCCCTATTCGGCGCTGTCGGGCGCGACGCCGGTGCTGCGCACGAGCGAGCACCACTTCTTCCAGCTCAGCTCGCCGCGCTGCATCGAGTTCCTGCAGGAGTGGGCGGCCACGCCCGGGCGGCTTCAGCCCGAGGTGCTGAACAAGATCCGCGAATGGTTCGCGCCCGACGAGCACGGCCGCGTCACGCTCGCCGACTGGGACATCAGCCGCGATGCGCCGTACTTCGGCATCGAGATCCCCGACGCGCCGGGCAAGTACTTCTACGTCTGGCTCGACGCGCCGGTGGGCTACCTCGCGTCGCTGAAGAACTGGTTCGACAAGAACGGCTGGGACTTCGACGCCTACATGGCCGACCCGCAGGTCGAGCAGATCCACTTCATCGGCAAGGACATCACGTACTTCCACACGCTGTTCTGGCCGGCGATGCTGCACTTCAGCGGCCGCAAGACGCCGACCCACGTCTTCGTGCACGGCTTCATCACCGTCAGCGGCGAGAAGATGAGCAAGAGCCGCGGCACGGGCATCAGCCCGCTGAAGTACCTCGAGCTCGGCATGGATCCCGAGTGGCTGCGCTACTACATCGCCGCCAAGCTCAACGGCCGCGTCGAGGACGTCGACTTCAATCCCGACGACTTCGTCGCGCGCGTCAACGCCGACCTCGTCGGCAAGTACGTCAACATCGCCAGCCGCGCCGCGGGCTTCATCGCCAAGCGCTTCGGCGGCGTGCTGTCGGCCGACACCGGCGTCGAGGGCCGCGTGCTGCTCGACGGGCTGCGCGTGCACCGCGACGCGATCGAGCAGCTGTACGAGGAGCGCGAGTACGGCAAGGCGCTGCGCGAGGTGATGGCGCTGGCCGACCGCGTCAACGAGTTCGTCGACCAGCACAAGCCGTGGGAGCTCGCGAAGCAGCCCGGCGCCGACGCCGTGCTGCACGACGTGTGCACGGTGTGCATCGAGGCCTTCCGCATCCTCACGATCTACCTCAAGCCGGTGCTGCCGGCACTCGCCGCCAAGGTCGAGGCCTTCCTGCACGTGCCGCCGCTCGCATTCGCCGACGCGCAGCGCGCCCTCGGCGCACACCGCATCGGCGCCTACCAGCACCTGATGCAGCGCGTCGACCCGAAGCGGCTCGACGCGCTGTTCGAGCCGCCAGCGCCGCCGGCGGTGCTGCCCGGCGGCGAGGCGGTGGCGCCGGAGATCGGCATCGACGACTTCGCCAAGGTCGACCTGCGCATCGCCAGGATCGTCGCCGCCGAGCGCGTCGAGGGCAGCGACAAGCTGCTGCGCCTGACGCTCGACGCCGGGGAGGGGCGCACGCGCAACGTCTTCAGCGGCATCTCGAGCGCCTACCGGCCCGAGGATCTGGTCGGAAAGCTCACCGTGCTGGTGGCCAACCTCGCGCCGCGCAAGATGAAGTTCGGCGTCAGCGAAGGCATGGTGCTGGCCGCAAGCCACGCCGACGGCAAGACGCAGCCCGGCCTGTTCATCCTCGAACCCCACGCCGGCGCGCAGCCGGGCATGCGGGTGCGCTGATGGCGCCGGCGCGCGCGCGGCACGCGGCGTGCGCACGTGCGCCGCGCACGCTGTCGCGCCGCTGGCGCTTCATCGCGCAATGCCACCACTGCGGACCTCCGGGCGGGCCCGGCCCTGCCCGCCGCGTTCATTCCCGGAGGTTCCATGCTGCCGTTTCCCGTCCACCCGTTCCGCCCCCGTCTCGTCGACGCGCTGCGTGGCTACACGCGCGCGCAATTCGCCGCTGACGCCGGCGCCGGCGTCACCGTCGGCATCGTCGCGCTGCCGCTGGCGATGGCGTTCGCCATCGCGTCGGGCCTCAAGCCCGAGCAGGGCATCTTCACGGCGATCATCGCCGGCTTCCTGATCTCGGCGCTCGGCGGCTCGAACGTGCAGATCGGCGGGCCGGCCGGCGCGTTCATCGTCATCGTCTACGGCATCGTCGAGCGCTACGGTCTGGCCAACCTGCTGATCTCGACGATGCTCGCCGGCGTGCTGCTGTTCGCGCTCGGCTTCCTGCGTCTGGGGGCGCTGGTGCGCTACATCCCGATCAGCATCGTGATCGGCTTCACCAACGGCATCGCGGTGCTGATCGCGCTGTCGCAGGTCAAGGACCTGCTCGGCCTGCGCATCGACAAGCTGCCGGCCGACTTCTTCTCGCAGATCGCGGTGCTCGCGATGCACGTGCACACGCTCAATCCGACGGCGCTGGCGATCGGGCTCGCGTGCCTGGCGCTCGTCGTCGTGTGGCCGAAGTCGTACGCGATGCCCGCCGCACCGGCGACGCGCCTGGACAGGCTGCGCCGGCACGCGGCGCAGGTGCCCGGCACCGTGATCGCGCTGGCCGGCGCGACCGCCGTCGTCGCCACGTTCGGCCTCGACGTCGAGACGATCGGCTCGCGCTTCGGCGGCATCCCGCAGGCGCTGCCGTCGTTCGAGCTGCCGTCGTTCAGCTGGACCAGCGCGAAGCAGCTCGTGATCCCGACGGTGACGATCGCGCTGCTCGGCGCGATCGAGTCGCTGCTGTGCGCGCGCGTGGCCGACAACATGGCCGACATCCCGCGCCACGACCCCAACCAGGAGCTGATGGCGCAGGGCGTGGCCAACATCGTGACGCCGCTGTTCGGCGGCATGCCGGCCACCGGCACGATCGCGCGCACGTCGACCAACGTGCGCTCGGGCGCGCGCACGCCGGTGGCGGGCCTCGTCCACGCGGCCACGCTGCTGGCGGTCGTGCTCGTGGCCGCGCCGCTGGCGGTGCACGTGCCGCTGGCGGCGCTGGCCGGGATCCTGCTGTTCGTCGCATGGAACATGGGCGAGTGGCACGAGTTCGCGCGGCTCAAGCGCTTTGCGCTGACGTACCGCACGACGCTGGTGGGCACGTTCCTGCTGACCGTGATCTTCGACCTCACCGTCGCCGTCGAGGTCGGGCTGATCCTGTCGTGCGTGTTCTTCATCTGGCGCATGAGCCAGCTGTTCCGCGCCGAGCCGCTCGACGACGAGGCGCTGCGCCGCGCCGCCGGCGAGGCCGCGCCGCCGGGCGTGCACGTGATGGGGCTGTACGGCTCGCTGTTCTTCGGCGCCGTGGGCAAGGTCGAGGCGATCGTCGAGGCGCTGCCGGCGGGCACACGCGTGCTCGTGCTCGAGTGCCAGCGGCTGGTGCAGCTCGACACCACCGGACTCGACGCGCTGACGCAGCTGCTGCACGCGCTGCGCAAGCGCGGCGTCGCGCTGCGGCTGGCCGCCGTCAACGAGCAGCCGCGCTCGCTGATGCACCGCTCGGGCTTCGACGCGCTGCTCGACGAGGGTGCGGTCGCGCCGACGCTGGCCGAGGCGCTGCAGCGCGCGCGCGCGCCTGGGCGCTCTGCCTAATGGCGGCCGCGCCAGAACGGCTCGGCGTCGGCCAGCCGCTGCAGCGCGCGCGTGCACTTCGCGAGGCACTGCGCGCGCCGCGCCGCGAGCCAGCCGAGCGCGAACCACGCGCGCGGGTCGCTGGCGACGAGTTCGCGAAACGCCGCCTCGGCGACGAGCACGTCGTTGTACTCGCCCAGCGCCTCCTGCGCCGGGCGCAGCCGCTTCAGGTAACGCGCGACCGCCTTGGCCGAGTACAGCGCGGCGACGAACTCGACGGCGTAGCGCAGCCGCTTGACGCGCTTGCGCACGCGATGCTGGGCGTCCTCGGGCAGTGTCGCGAACGCCGCGGCGTCGGCCACCGCGCGCCGGTGTGCGCGCTTGAGCCGCTGGCGCATCCAGCGCCGCAGCGCGTCGGCATCGTCGGCCGGCGGCAGCGCCCAGCTCGGTTCGGCGCCCGGCGCCGCCGCCGGCTCGTCGCCGTGCGCGAAGCCGATCAGTGCGAGCAGCAGCAGGTTCCACGCCGGCTCGCGCAGCGCCTGGCCCGGGTCTTCGGCGTCGGCCACCGGCGCCAGCGCGACGACCGGCGCGCCGGCGGCGGCCAGTGCCGGCAGCAGCGTCGCGGCGAGCGCGTCGCGGTCGCGCGCCGCGCCCAATCGCGCGAACACCGCCGCGAGCGCCGGCTCCCACGCGGGATCGACCTCGGCCGCCGCGTCGCCGAACTCGCGCAGCGCGGTGCGCAGCCGGCGCAGACCGACGCGCAGCTGGTGCACGTGCTCGGCGTCGTGGCGGCCGGCGGCGACGACGCTGGCATTCGGCAGGATCTGATCGAGGCAAGAGCGCACCATCGCGCGCAGCGCCTCGGCCGGCGTGGCGCCGGTGCGCAGCGCCGGTGCCGTCGCGTGCACCGCGGGCGACGCGCGCTCGTCGCGCGCGAGCAGGTCGCCGCACTCGGCCTTCGTGCGCACGTCGAGCCACAGGCCGTGGCGCTCGATCCAGCGCGCAGCCAGCGCGAACAGCGCCGCCGGCGCACCGCTGACCAGCTCCAGCTCGAGCTCGGCCACCGGCTCGCGCCGCTCGCCGGCCACCAGCACGCCGTCGTCGTACGCCAGTTCGACCACGGCACCGCCGTGGCGCACGCGCCGGTGCGTGCGCCGCACGTCGGTCGCGAACAGCGGCTGCAGCGCGGTTGCATCGACGCCGGTGGCACGCAGCGCGTCGCCAGCCGGCGTGCCATCGTGGCGCGCGACGTCGAGCACCGGCTCGCCGCGCGTGCGCGGCAGCACGGCGTTGTGCTCGGGGCGCGCCATCACGCCGTCGCCACGCGCCTTCAGCGTCTGCACCCAGTGACTGTCCTCGCGCCGCAGCCGCAGCGCGATGCCGGCAGCGGCGAGCCGCCGGTCGGGCGTGTCGAAGTAGCGGGCCTGCAGCCGTGTGGTGCGCGCGCTCGCGGTGGCCACCGCGCGACGCACCGCGTCGCGCTGCGCGGGCGGCACCTGCAACTTGAGTTCGACCTCGACCATCGCTGCGCTACAGCCCGACGTGCTCGCGCCGCGGGTCGGGGCCGCTGCCGCTGGCGACCACGCGCCCGTCGGCGTCGAAGGTCACGCTGAAGAACAGCGGCGTCGCCGCGTCGCCGTGGCGCCAGTCCCAGACTTCCTCGCGCTTGAGGTCGTAGAACGTCGTGCGCGCCGGGCGGCCGAGCAGGCGGCGCACCTCGGCCTTGTCGAGCCCTGGCACGACGCGCGCGAACGTGGCCGGTGCGAGCGCCTGGCGGATCTCGCGCACGAGTCCGTCGGCGCCGACGGTGACGAACCAGTTCTCGTGGCCTTCGGGCTGGCGCGGGTACTCGAACTCGCGCGCACCTTCGGGCGCGTCGTAGACGGCGGCGGGCTCGCCGAGTGCACGGCGCATGTCGGCCTCGGTCGACACGCCGACCTGCAGCCGCGCGATCGGCGACGCGTCGCAGCCGGCCAGCGCCGACAGCCCGACCGCGGCGCCGGCGAGCGCGGCCCACGCCGACGTCAGCTCTCGCATGCCACCCCCTCGATAGAATCCTGGCCCGTTGTCAATTCTGCCCGCACGATGCCCTTCTTCCGCAAGCCGTACAAGTCCGACGTCACGCAGTTCATCGAGGAGCTGAAGGCCCGCAAGCCCAGCCTCGAGGCCGAGCAGCGCGCCGGACGCGCGCTGCTGTGGGACCGCGCGCTCGACCGCGAGGCGCTGCAGGAGTGGCGCGAGGCCCGCGTGCCGCAGCAGCCGTACGTGTACCAGACGAAGGCGAAATGACGGTGCCGGCGGCCGCCACCGTGGCCGATCCGGTGGCGGCACCGGAGGCCGACGTCGTGCCCGACGTCGTCGACGGCGTGGCCGTCGCGCGCCTGTACGGCGAGCCGCTGTTCACGCTGCCGCAGGACCTGTACATCCCGCCCGACGCGCTCGAGGTCTTCCTCGAGGCGTTCGAGGGCCCGCTGGACCTGCTGCTGTACCTGATCCGGCGACAGAACTTCAACATCCTCGACATCCCGCTGGCCGACGTCACGCGCCAGTACCTCGCCTACGTCGAGCAGATCCGCAGCCGCAACCTCGAGCTCGCCAGCGAGTACCTGCTGATGGCGGCGATGCTCATCGAGATCAAGAGCCGCATGCTGCTGCCGCCGAAGAAGCGCGACGACGGCAGCGAGCCCGAGGATCCGCGCGCCGAACTCGTGCGCCGCCTGCTCGAGTACGAGCAGATCAAGCTCGCCGCCGCACGGCTCGAGCAGCTGCCGGTGCTCGGGCGCGACTTCCTGCGCGCGCAGGTCGTGATCGAGCAGAGCCTGCAGGCGCGGCTGCCCGACGTCTCGCCCGACGAGCTGCGCGCCGCATGGCTCGACGTGCTGCGGCGTGCGAAGCTGAACCAGCACCACAAGATCACGCGCGAGCAGCTGTCGGTGCGCGAGCACATGAGCCTGGTGCTGAAGAAGCTGCAGGGGCGCCGCTTCGTCGAGTTTGACGAGTTGTTCGACACGACGCGCGGCGTGCCGGTGGTGGTGGTGACCTTCATCGCGCTGCTCGAGCTCGCGCGCGAGCGGCTGATCGACGTCACGCAGGCCGAGGCCTTCGCGCCGATCTACGTGCGGCTGGCGTATCAGCCGGCCTGACAAGAGGATCACACCCCCCACGGCCTTCGGCCACCTTCACGCCGGAACGTCGCCTGTGCCCTGGCGCAGCCGGATCGGCGGCGGCCGCCGGACCGGATGCGATTCGGCTGCGTGGGCCGCCGGCGCGCCGGTCAGCCCGCCGCGCCGCTGCGCACGCCGAGCTTGAACGCGATCATCGCGCGCAGCTTGTTCGGCAGCACCGGCTTGATCAGCAGGTGGAAGTCATGCGTTGCGGCCTCGTCCTCGTGGCCGCCGAGGCTGCTGCCGGTGATCACGATCGCCGGCAACGGGGCGCCGGCGAAGCGCGCACGCAGCAGCGCGAGCGCCTCCAGACCCGTCGTGCCGCCAGGCAGGCGGTAGTCGACGAGCAGCACGTCGGGGCGCTCGGCAGCGGGGCCCGCGCACCACGCACGCACTGCGTCGACGGTGTCGAACGCGACGACACGCGCGCCCCAGGCCTGCAGCAGTACCACGAGCCCGTCGCGCACCGCCGCCTCGTCCTCGACGACGACGAACAGCCGCCCGTCGAGCGTGAGCCCGATCGGCGTCGTGGCCTTGGGCATCTGCGCGTCGAGCGCGCGCGGCGCGCGCCCTTCGGGCACTTCGAGCGTGAACACGGTGCCATGGCCCGGGCGCGAGCGCACCGACAGCGGCGTGTCCATCAGCGCCGCGAGCCGCTTGACGATCGCCAGCCCGAGACCGAGCCCCTTGCGGTGGTGCGGCTCGAGCGGGCGGTGGCTGTTGACCTGGTAGAACTCGTCGAAGATGCGAGGCAGGCTGGCCGGCGCGATGCCGATGCCGCTGTCCCACACCTGCAGCAGCAGCTTGCCGCCGCGCCGGCGCGCGCTGACCAGCACGCCGCCGTCTTCGGTGTAGCGGATCGCGTTGCTGACCAGGTTGCGCAGCACGCGCTCGAGCAGCACCGGGTCGGCGTGCGCGACGTGCTGTTCGCCGCGGAAGTGCAGCGCCAGCCCCTTCTCGAACGCCGCCGGCTCGAAGTGCAGCCGCAGCCGCGCGAACAGCTCGCGCAGGCGCACCGGCTGCGGGTTGACGTCGACGCCGCCGGTGTCGATGCGCGTGATGTCGAGCAGCTCGCCGAACAGGCCCTCGAGCGCGTCGACGCTCTCGTTGATGCTGTTGACGAGCTTGGCCACCTCGGGGTCGTGCGCGCGCTGGCGCAGCGCCTCGGCGAACAAGCCCATGGCGTGCAGCGGCTGGCGCAGGTCGTGACTGGCGGCGGCGAAGAACTGCGTCTTCGCGCGACTCGCGGCCTCGGCCTCGCGGCGCGCCGCCTCGGCCTGCGCTTTTTCGACCTGCAGCTGCGCGGCGAGCTGCTCGCTGTGGCGGCGCAGCGCGATCGCGTCGGCCAGCGCACCGCGGTAGGTGCGCGCCATCAGCAGCGTCGCGGCGAACAGCAGCAGCATCAGTCCGGCGAGCTCAAGGTGGTTCGGCGTCGCGGTGTCGAGCGCGACACGCACGATCCCCGGCACGAAGACGACGCCGACGAAGACGAGGAACAGGCGCCGCTGCGTGCCCACCACCTGCACCGCGCCGAACGTGTAGGTGACGACCATCAGGATCAGCGCCGTCTTCTGGAACACGCCGCCCTCGCCCCAGAACACCCACGACGCGACGCCCCACATCGCGCCCTGCGCGACCGACAGCCACGCCAGCGGCGTGCGCTGCGCGACGATCGTCTCGTCGGACATATCAGCGCGGCGGCCGTACAACAGCCAGTGCGCCAGACGCAGCAGCCACAGCACGACGACCGGCACGAACCAGACGGCGAGCCGCCAGCGCTCGGCCACCGGCGCGAAGATCAGCCCGACGAGCACCATGCCCACCAGGTTGCCGAACAGCGCCACCGGCGACTGGCGCAGGTGTGCGCGCACGGCCTCGGCGGCGATCGCGCTCGCCGACGTCGGCGACGCCGCCGGCGCCGGGGCGCCGGTCGGCGACGCGGGCACCTCGGTCGAGACGACGGCGCTCATCGCGGCGCGCAGCGGCAGGTGTCAGCGCCCGCGCCAGACGCCGAGGCCGCCGTCGCGCGTCATCTGGCCGACCGCGATGACGGCCTGCGTGCGCGAGCTCACGCCCAGCGCGCGCAGCACCGCGGCGACGTGGTCCTTGACCGTTTCGACCGACAGGTTCAGCTCGCGCGCGATGATCTTGTTCGGCTTGCCCTGCAGCAGCTTGGCCAGCACCTCGGTCTGGCGCGGCGTCAGGCCGATCTGGTCGAGCGAGCGCATCGTCTGGTAGCCGGCGGCGGCGTGGCTGCCAATCGGCACGTCCAGCGGCGTGGCCACGCGCATCACGTCGGGCACCGTGTCGCCGCCCTTCGGCGGCGGCGGCTCGGTGCCGAGGTGGATCGGCGGCACATAGATGCCGCCCGACATCACGAGCCGCAGTGCGTCGAACAGCGTCTCGTTCGAGGCGCGCTTGGGCACGAAGCCCATCGCGCCGAGGTCGATCGCGCGGATCACGTCGCTCGCGCGGTCCGACGCGGAGATCACGACGACCGGCAGCGCCGGGTGCCTCTGCCGCATCTCAGCGAGCACGTCGAAGCCATCGGCGTCGCCGAGCGCGAGGTCGAGCAGCACGAGGTCGAAGTCCTTCGCGTCGGCGAGCTCGCGGCGCGCCTCGGCCGCGCTGGCGGCGCTGACGACGGTGACGTCGTCGCCGAGGCCGCGCATGACGGTCTGCAGCGCCGTCAGGATCAGCGGATGGTCGTCGACCAGCAGCACTTTCATCGGCGGCGCTCCCCGGTGTCCCGCGCAGGACGGTGGCGGATCGTAGCCCAGCGCCAGTGCCCGCCACACCCCCGACGGGGGGACGGGTGGCCGCGCCGCGGGGACGCCGCCAGCGACGATCAGGTGTAACGGCGCGTGACCGACTCGGCCACACACACCGGCTTGTCGTGACCGTCGCGCTCGACGGTGACCTCGGTCGTCACTTGCGCGCCGCCGTCGATCGGCTCGAAGGCGAGCAGCCGGAAGCGCCCGCGCAGCCGGCTGCCCGCCGGCACCGGCGCCGGGAAGCGCACGCGGTTGAGGCCGTAGTTGACGACGATGCGCTCGTCGCCGACCGCGAACGCCGTCGCCGCCAGCTCGGCGATCAGCGACAGCGTCAGAAAGCCGTGCGCCACCGTCGTGCCGAACGGACCGGCGGCGGCGCGCTGGGGGTCGGTGTGGATCCAGTGGTAGTCGCCGGTGGCGTCGGCGAACAGGTCGATGCGCGCCTGGTCGACGGTCACCCAGTCGCTCAGGCCGATCTCGTCGCCGACGCGCGTGCGCAGGTCGGCCAGGTGCAGGTAGTGCCTCATCGCCCGATCCACTCCAGCAGGGGTTGCCACTGTGCCAGGTCGCGCTCGACGCGGCTGGGCGCGACGTCCCACAGCGTCAGCCCGCGTGCGGCCAGCTGCACGTAGTTCTGCGTGTCGCGCAGGAAGCCCAGGACCGGCAACCCGAGCGTCTCGAGGTAGCGGTGCAGCTGCTCGTTGCTCAGCGTGCCCTCGCGCACGCGCATGCCGACGACGCCGAACGCGATGCGCTCGGCGCGCTTGTGCGCGCGCAGTGCGGCGACGAAGGCGTGGGTGGCGTTGATGTCGAACAGGCTCGGCTGCAACGGGATCACGACCTTGTCGGCGACCTTCATCACCTCGTCGAGCCGCTTGCCGTGCAGGCCGGCCGGTGTGTCGAGCACCGCGTGCGTCGTGCCCTTGGGCGGGCGCAGCGCGTCGCCGCCGCTGGTGTCCCAGCCGCGGATCGGCGGCAGCTGGGGCGGGCGCAATGCGAGCCAGCCGCGAGCCGACTGCTGGCGGTCGACGTCGCCGAGCATCACGGCGTGGCCCTGGCGCGCCAGCGCGCCGGCGATGTGGGTCGCCAGCGTGCTCTTGCCGACCCCGCCCTTGGGGTTGGCGACGACGATCACCGGCATGCGCTGTCCTCCCCGCCCGTCATGCCCGCGATCGTAACGGCCGCCAGGGCCGGCCCCGCAGCGGGCAAACCCATGCGCCGGCGCCTCAATGACCTACGTTTCGAACCGGCACCACCGACCGGCGAATCACGCCGCTTCCAGCGACCGCCGCGGATCCGGCTTCGCCGGTCCGCTGACGGTGCCCCCTCCCCGAAAGGGGGCGCGCGAAGCGCGTAGGGGGAGGCTCATTTCCACCCGTCCCACAGCAGCTTGAGGCCCGTCAGCGCCATGCCGGCGTAAGCGATGCGGTAGAACCACGTCGAGTCGATCCGGCGCAGCGCCCACACGCCGAGCCACACGCCCACCGGCGCCAGCGGCAGCAGCACGAGCGACGTCGTCATGTTGCGCAGGTCGATCAGGCCCAGCCACGCGTACGGGATCCACTTCGACAGGTTGATCGCGGCGAAGAACACCGCCATCGTCGCGCTGAACACGACCGGGTTCAGCCGCAGCGGCAGCACGTAGGCCGAGATCGGCGGGCTGCCGGCGTGGGCGACGAAGCTCGTGAACCCCGACGCCATCGCCGCCAGCCAGCCGACCCAGCGCGGCGGCCGCGGGCGGTCGGCGCGCGGCGGGAAGACGAGCCGCTGCACGAGGAACAGCAGCGTCAGCGCGCCGACGATGGCCGCCACCGTCTTGGCCGGCAGCAGCCCGAAGACGACGGTGCCGACGACGGTGCCCAGCAGCCCCGCGGGCAGCAGGTGCGCGATCAGCGCGCGGTCGCGCTCGCGCCACAGCTGCTGCAGCCCGGTGGCGTCCATCACGAGCAGCAGCGGCAGCATGATCGCCGCCGCCTGCGGCACCGGCACCGCGAGCGCCATCAGCGGCGTGGCCAGCGCGCCGAAACCGCCGAGGAATCCGCTTTTGCCCAGCCCCATCAGCAGCACCGCCGGCACGGCGACGGCGTAGAACCAGGGGTCGGTGATCATCGGGCGCGGGCTTCGCTGCAGCGATCGGGGCGCGCATTGTCGTCGCGTCGTCGCGCGCGTGCACCGGCGCTGAACGCGGCGTGCGAAGCCATCCAACCCGCGCCGGCGCCGCCGGTGCTTCAATGGCGCCATGGACCAGCCCCTGCCCCCGCTGTTCGTCTCGCACGGCTCGCCGATGACGGCGCTCGACCCCGGCGCGGCCGGCGCGTTCTGGCAGCGGCTCGGGCAGGCCATCGACGCCACGTTCGGCCACCCGCGCGCGGTCCTCGCGCTGTCGGCGCACTCGCTGACGCGCGAGCCAGTGCTGCTGGCCGCCGCGCGGCACCCCACGGTGCACGACTTCGGCGGCTTCCCCGACGCGCTGTACCGGCTGCGCTACGACGCCCCCGGCGCACCGGCGCTCGCGCCGCGCGTGCAGGCGCTGCTGGACGGCGCGGGCATCCGGGCCCACGCGGTCGACGACGGTGGCCTGGACCACGGCATCTGGGTGCCGCTGCGCTTCGTCTACCCCGACGCCGACGTCCCGGTGCTGCCGCTGGCGTGGGTGCCGAGCGACCCGCCTGCCGCGCAGTTCGCGCTCGGGCAGGCGCTGGCGCCGCTGGCCGCCGAGGGCGTGCTCGTGCTCGGCACTGGCAGCATCACGCACAACCTGCGCCTAGTGGTGAGCTTCACCGGCCGCGGGCCGGTCGACCAGCCCGAGCGCGCCGAGAGCGCGGCGTTTCGCGATTGGTTCGCGCAGCGCAGCGCCGCGCGCGACTGGGACGCGCTGTTCGACTACCGACGCCAGGCGCCGCACGCCGCACTGATGCACCCGAGCGACGAGCACCTGCTGCCGTGGTTCGGCGCCGCCGGCGCCGGCGGGCGCGAGCACGCGCCGCAGCGGCTGCACGCCAGCGTGACCTACGGTGCGCTGGGCATGGACGTCTACGCGTTCGGCGCGCAGGCGCCGGCGCTCGCGCGCGCGCTGCAGGCGCCTGCACTGGCCTGAGCCGCGGCCTGGCCGCCACCCTCGTCCGGCACCGCGGAGGGCACCGGCGCTATCCTTGCGCCCCCTCGCGAGCAGCGCCCCATGGCCGGCATCCACATCACCGACATCGAGCGCGCCATCAACTGGTGGCGCGAGCGCTCGCCGAGCGTCGACGGCATCACCGCGTGCGCCGAGGTGCGCGCGCTGGCCGAGGTCTACGCGCTGATGGTGTACTACCGCGAGAGCGAGTGTGACGAGGACACGATGCCCGCGGCGGCCAAGGCCGCGTGGCTCGCGTGGTACGCGACGACGCCCGACGCGCCGTGCATCGCGATCTGCTCGACCAGCCAGGGCGACGACGTCTGCAAGGGCTGCGGGCGCACCTTCGACGAGGTGCAGCACTGGACCGTCTACACGCCGGCCGAGAAGCGCGCCGTGTGGCGGCGCATCACGCTCGAGGCCAGCGCGTGGCGCTTCAACCGCTACGCCGAGCGCGCGCGCGTGGCCGACGGCGCCGACCATCCCGACGCCGCCGCCCTCGACGCGGCCGTGGCCGAGCAGGCGCGCCGGAGCCGGCGTTGACGGCCGTCGCCGCCGGCGGCCGCGGGCTGGCCGCCAGCGCACGGCGCCTGCTGCCGCTCGCGTGGCCGGTGTTTGTCGGTCAGCTCGCGGTGCTCGCGTTCTCGACCGTCGACACCGTGCTCGTCGCGCGCTTCGCGGCGGCGCAGGGCGCACCGGTCGAGCTCGCGGCGCTCGCGGTCGGCGCGGCGGCGTACATCACGGTGTTCATCGGGCTGATGGGCGTCGTGCTCGGCATCGGGCCGATCACCGGACAGCTGTACGGTGCACGGCGGCTGGCCGAGGCCGGCGAGCAGCTGCACCAGGCGGTGTGGGTCGCGCTCGCCGCGTCGGTGCTCGGCGGCGCGGCGCTCGCGTTCCCGCAGCCGTTCCTCGCGCTCGCGCAGGCGCCGCCCGAGGTCGCCACGCGCGTGCACGGCTACACGCTCGCGCTGGCTGCCGCGCTGCCGGCGGCGCTGCTGTTCGCCGCGTACCGCGCCTTCCACATCGCGATCTCGCGTCCGAAGGCGGTGATGGCGCTGCAGCTCGGCGGCTTGGCGCTGAAGGTGCCGCTGTCGGCGGCGCTCGTCTTCGGCGCCGGGCCGCTGCCGGCGCTCGGCGTCGTCGGCTGCGGCCTCGCGACCGCGATCGCGATGTGGGTGCAGGTGGCCGTCGCGTTCGTCGTGCTGCGGCGCGACCGCACGTACGCCCCGTTCGCGCTGTGGGGCCGCGGGCTGCACCCGCCCAGCCGCGTGGCGATCGGTGCGCTGCTGCGCCTGGGCGTGCCGATCGGGCTCGCGACGCTGGTCGAGGTCACCGGCTTCGCGTTCATGGCGCTGTTCATCTCGCGGCTGGGCACGACGCCGGTGGCCGGGCATCAGATCGCAGCCAACCTGATGGCGCTGCTGTTCATGATGCCGCTGGCGATCGCCAACGCGAGCAGCACGCTGGTCGCGCAGCGCATCGGCGCCGGCGACCTCGCCGACGCGCGCCGCCTCGGCTGGCACGGGCTGCAGATCGGCGTTGCGCTCGCGGCACTGCTCGGCAGCGCGGTGTTCGCCGCGCGCGAGGGCATCGTCGGCATCTACACCAGCGACGCCGCCGTCGCCGCGGCGGCGCTGCCGCTGCTCGCGTGGGCCGCGCTGTTCCACGTCGCCGACGCGGCGCAGGTCGTCGCGGCGTTCGTGCTGCGCGCGTGGCGCATCGCGGCGCTGCCGCTGGCGTTCTACGTGACGGCGATCTGGGGCGTCGGCCTCGGCGGCGGCTGGGCGCTCGTGTTCGCGTGGCCGCAGCTCGCGCCGGCCGCGCTGCGCGGCGCGAGCGGCTACTGGGCGTCGGCGACGCTCGGGCTCGCGCTGGCGGCGCTGGCGCTCGGCGCGCTGCTGGCGGTCGTGCTGCGACGGCAGCGCGCGGTGCGCTGAACGCGGCCGCAACCGTTCAGGTGCCGGCGGGCAGGCTCAGCACGAAGGTGCTGCCGCCTCCCGCGCGTGGCTCGCAGCGCACGCTGCCGCCGTGCGCCTGCGCGATCTGCCGCACGAGGCTCAGCCCGAGCCCGACGCCGCCTTCGCGCTCGGCGTGGCCCGGCAGGCGGAAGAACGGCTCGAAGATGCGCTCGCGATACGCCTCGGGCACGCCGGGGCCGCGGTCGCTGACGGCGACCTCGACGGTGTCGCCGCGCACGCGCCAGGTCACCGTCGCGTCGTCGCCGCCGTAGCGGCGCGCGTTCTCGAGCAGGTTGCGCAACGCACGGCGCAGCAGCCGCTCGTCGCCGCGCACGGTGCACGCCGGTGCGGCGTCGTCGACGTCGGCGCCGGTGCGTGCGGCCTCCTCGAGCGCGAGCGCACGCAGCTCCACCGGCTCGCGCGCGACGTCGAGCGAGCGCGCGTCGAGGCGACTGGCCAGCAGCACCTCCTCGACGAGCGCGTCGAGCTCGGCGATGTCGGTGTCGATCTCGCGCTTCAGGTGCTCGCGGCGCTCGCCGTCGGCGCCGTCGAGCATCGCCAGTGCCATCTTCAGCCGCGCCAGCGGCGAGCGCAGCTCGTGGCTCGCGTTGGCCAGCAGCGACTGGTTCGCGCGCACCAGCGCCTCGATGCGCTCGGCCGCGCGGTTGAAACTGGCCGCCACCGCGGCGACTTCGTCGCGCCCCGAGTCGTCGACGCGCTGCCCGAGCGCGCCGGCGCCGAACTGCTCGACGCCGTGCTTGAGCGCCTCGAGCCGGCGCGTGAGGCGGCGCACGACGGGGTAGGCGCCGGCGGCCACCGCGACGAACAGCAGCGCGAGCACGAGCAGCACGCCGGTGCCCTGCGCCCACGGCGGCGGCGCGAACCACGGCGCGCGCGCGCTGCGCGGCGGCGGCGCGCCGTCGGGCGGGCCGCCGCGCTCGGCCCACTCGGGCCGCGGCGCCCGCGCACGGCGCAGCAGCCACAGCGTGCGTCCGTCGTCGAGGCGCACCGCGATGCGACGCGGCGGCGGGCGATCGGCCTCATGATCGGCCTCACGCTCGGCGAACAGCGGCGAGGTGGCGATGCGCCGCCCCTGCGCGTCGTCGAGCGCGAGCGGCAGGCGCAGCCGCTCGGCCCACTCGAGCAGCGCCCGCGCCTGCTCGGCCGCCGGCGCGTCGGCGCCGGGCAGCGAGCGCTGGATGAGGTCACCCCAGGCCGCGGCGCGCTCCGAGGCGATCGACTCGAAGCGCACGCGCTCGCGCTCGATCTGTCGCTGGAACATCCAGCCCGAGCCGAGCGCGAACAGCGCCAGCACCGCGACGACGGTGAGCCACACGCGCAGGTACAGCGACTTCACGCGCGCGCTCTCACTCGTCCTGCCGGCGCGCGAAGAGATACCCGCTGCCGCGCACCGTCAGCACGCGCCGCGGGCGCTTGGGGTCGTCCTCGATCGCGGCGCGGATGCGCGAGACGTGCACGTCGATCGAGCGGTCGAACGCGTCGGCCGGGTGGCCCTTGAGCGCGTCCATGATCTGGTCGCGCGTGAGCACGCGCCCGGCGCTGCGCGCGAGCACGACGAGCAGGTCGAACTGGTGCGCGGTCAGGTCGCAGTCGCGCCCGTCGAGGCGCGCGCGACGCTGGTCGAGTTCGATCTCGAGCCGGCCGAAGCGCAGCACCTCGGCTGCGGGTTCGGGGCTCGCGCGCCGCAGCAGCGCCTTGACGCGTGCGAGCAGCTCGCGCGGCTCGAACGGCTTGGGCAGGTAGTCGTCGGCACCGATCTCGAGGCCGACGATGCGGTCCATCGGCTCGCCGCGCGCAGTCAGCATCAGCAGCGGCAGCCGGCGCGTCGCAGGATCGGCGCGCAGCTCGCGCGTGAGGTCGAGCCCGTCGCCGTCGGGCAGCATCAGGTCGAGCACGAGCGCGTCGTAGCCGCCGTGGCGCAGGCGTTCGCGCCCGGCGGCCAGCGTGCCGGCGGTGTCGACGGCGTAGCCGGCCGCGCGCAGGTAGTCGCCGACCATCGCCGCCAGCCGGGCGTCGTCGTCGATCAGCAGCAGTCGCGCGGCGCTCATCGCAGCAGCAGCAGGCAGGGCAGCGGCGCAGCATACCCGCGCCGCTGCGGGTGCAGCGTCACGAGCCGCGCGGCGCGTCGAGGCGCTGACGCTCCTGCCAGTGGCGCTGCATCATCTCGCGGCGCTGCCGCGCGTGCTCGGCCAGCGTCGCGCGCTGCTGCGGCGTCAGCACGCGCGCGACGTCGATCATCGCCTGCGTCGTGCGGCGCGTGACCTCGTCGTGCTGGCGCAGCATCTGCTGGCGCTGCGCCTCGATGGCGTTGGCGTCGACGTTGGGCTGCGCGAACAGCGCCAGCGCCTGCTCACGCAGCGCGCGCTGCTGCTCGCGCAGCGGCTCGAGATCCTTGCGCGCGGCGTCGACGATGGCGCGGATCTGCGCGCGCTGCTCGGCGCTCGCGTCGACGCGGTCGAGCATGCGCTCGAGCCCGCGGCCGGCCAGCGGCAGCCCCATCGGGCCGGCGCCGATCGCAGCGCTGTCGTGACGGCCGTGCGGGCCCATGCCGCCGTGCGCCTGCGCCGGCAGCACGGCGGCGGCAAGCAGCGCGGCCACGAGCGGCACGGCGGCCAGCGCCCAGCGGGTGCGGCGCGAGACGGTCGCGCGGTCGAACGAGGAGATGCGGGGAATCGGGGTCATCGGTGACGCTCCTGCAAGGGATGGTGACAGGCGGTCAGGTTGCGCCGCGCCCGTGTCGGCGCGATATGGCGCCGGTAAAGATGCGTAAACGCGGCGCGCGGCTCAGCCGCCGCCCTCGATGCGCAGCAGCGTGCGCCGCAGGTCGAAACCGGGGTCGGTGCTGCGCAGTTCGAGCCGCAGCAGCACGCCGCTGCGGCGATCGACGACGAGGACGCCGTCGACGCGCGTGCCCGCCGGCGCGCCGAGCACGTCGCCGAACAGCTCGATCGCCGCAAAGTCGAACGGCCGCCCGAACCCGGTGTGCACGCCCTGCGCGATGACCTGGCCGCGCACGCGCGCGCGGCCGCCGCCACTGTGGCGCAGTTCGCCTGCGACGACGTCGCCGAGCCGCGGCGATCGCTCGAGCAACTGCGTCCAGTACGCCCACGGCGCTGCGTCGCCGCGCGCGGGCGCCGGCGTGCCGCGCAGGTTGCCGGCCAGGTCCTGCACCCACGCGCCCGGCAGCGCACGGCCGTCGAGGGAGGCACTGAACTCGAGCTGGCCGCGGCGCACGACCTCCAGCGTCAGCGCCAGCTCGCCGGCCGTGCGGCGCGCCGCGGTGCGCTCCTCGTAGACGAGCCGCTCGCCCGGCGCGAGCGGCAGCATCGGCGCGAGCTGGGCCGCGGTCGCATGCCGCAGCGGGCCGCAGCCGCGCTGCGCGAGCGCCTCGTGCAGTGCCGCGTGCCGGCGCTCGAGCCGCGCGAGTTCCACGGCGTCGGGGCCGTCGGGACGCATCGCGCGCAGCGCCGGCCAGAAGACCTCGATGCCCTGGCCGAGCGCGACGACGCCGTAGCCAGCGCGCAGGTCGGCGGCCAGCGCGAGGTCGACGGCGCGCTGCTGCACGCGGTCGACCTCGTCGTGCATCGCATCGCAGCGCCAGTGGCCGTAGTGCGCCGGGTCGTCGCCGCCGAGCGTGACGGGCGGGCTCGAGGCGCAGCCGCCCATCACCAGCACGGCAGCGCCGAAAATGGTCCACAAACCGACAGACCGCATCAGCGCATTGTGCCGCCGGGGCCCCCCGCCCCAGAAGCGACAAAGCCCGCGGGTGCGGGCTTCGTGGCTGCGACGGGACTGGCGGAAAGGGAGGGATTCGAACCCTCGATACGGGAGACCCGTATACCGGATTTCGAGTCCGGCGCATTCGACCACTCTGCCACCTTTCCTGCATTCGGCATCCCGGGGTCGGCGGGAAAGCCGCGGATTCTAGCCGAGCGCTACGGCGCGATCGCGAGGTCGAGGCCGGGCAGCCGCGCGTCGCCGGGCTGGGTCGTCCAGCGCTGGCCGGGCGCGAGCGGCCACGCGTCGGTCAGCGTGCCGGTGGTCACGACGTGGCCGGGCTCGACGCGCCAGTCGGGGGTGTCGCGCACCATCGCGGCCAGCCACAGCGCAAGCGCCGCGAGCGGGCCGCCCAGCACGTTCGCGCCGACGCCGCGGTCGACGACGCGGCCGTCGCAGGCCAGTGTCATCGTCGTCGCGGCTAGGTCCGCGGCCAGCCGCGGCCACGCCGCCGCCGGCACGCGCGGGCCGACGAGAAGCCGCCCGTGCAGCGCGCCGTCGGCCACGGTGTCGGCGGCGGTGAAGCGCCAGCCTTCGCAATGCGTGTGCACGACCTCGACGCCGTGCGCGACCCACTCGAGGCAGCCGACGAGCGCCGCCTCGTCCATCCCCGGCTCGGGGCTGCGCGCAAAGCCAAACACGATCTCGGGCTCGAGCCGCGGCTGCACGAGACCGGCGAGCGGCAGCGTCGCCGCGGTGCCGTCGAGCAGCGTCAGCGTCGTGTCCCACACCGGGCCCCAGATCGGCGCGTGCACGCCGTAGCGGTCCCAGATCGTGCGGTTCGTGAAGCCGATCTTCCAGCCGACCACGCGCTCGCCGCGCGCGATGCGGTGCCGCCGCAGTGCCTCGGCCACGGCATAGGCATCGTGCAGCGTCAGGCCCGGCTGGCGCGCACTCGGCAGCGGCATCGGGCGCGCGCTCTCGCGCGCGGCCAGCACGGCGTCGGCCAGTGCCGCGACGTCGGCCGTCACGCCGCTCGCGGGCGCAGCACGTCGAGCCCGCCCATGTAGGGGCGCAGCGCCTCGGGCACGACGACGCTGCCGTCGGCCTGCTGGTAGTTCTCAAGCACTGCGACGAGCGCGCGGCCCACCGCCAGCCCGGAGCCGTTGAGCGTGTGCACGAGCTCGGGCTTGCCCTGCGCGTTGCGGAAGCGCGCCTGCATGCGGCGCGCCTGGAACGCCTCGCAGTTGCTGCACGAGCTGATCTCGCGGTACGTGTGCTGCGCCGGCAGCCACACCTCGAGGTCGTAGGTCTTCGCGCTCGCGAAGCCCATGTCTCCGGTGCACAGCAGCACGACGCGGTACGGCAGCCCGAGCTTTTGGAGGATCGCCTCGGCGTGGCCGACCATCTGCTCGAGCGCGGCGTCGCTGTCCTCGGGCTTCGTGATCTGCACCATCTCGACCTTGTCGAACTGGTGCTGACGGATCATCCCGCGCGTGTCGCGCCCGGCGCTGCCGGCTTCGCTGCGGAAGCACGGGCTGTGCGCGGTGAGCCTGATCGGCAACTGCGCGGCGTCGAGGATCTGCTCGCGCACCGTGTTGGTCAGGCTGATCTCGCTGGTGCTGATCAGGTACTGCTCGGGCTGGTCGTCGCTGCCGCCTCGCAGCACCCTGAACATGTCGTCGCGGAACTTCGGCAGCTGCCCCGTGCCCTCGAGCACCTCGCGGTTGACGATGTACGGCGTGTAGCACTCGGTGTAGCCGTGCTCGGCGGTCTGCACGTCGAGCATGAACTGCGCGAGCGCGCGGTGCAGCCGCGCCACCGGCCCGCGCAGCAGCGAAAAGCGCGCACCGCTGAGCCTGGCCGCGGTGTCGAAGTCCAGCCCCAGCGGGGCACCGACGTCGACGTGGTCGCGCACCGGGAAGTCGAACGCACGCGGCGTGCCCCAGCGCCGCACCTCGACGTTACCGGTCTCGTCGGCACCCACCGGCACGCCGGGTTGCGGCAGGTTCGGCAGCTGCATCAGCAGCGCGTGCAGTTCGCCCTGCAGCGCATCGAGCCGCTCGGCGCAGGCCTTCAGCTCGTCGCCGAGCCCGCCGACCTCGGCCATCAGCGCCGCAGTGTCCTCGCCCTTGGCCTTGCGCTGGCCGATCTGCTTGGACAGCGCATTGCGCCTGGCCTGCAGGTCCTCGGTGCGCGTCTGCAGGCGCTTGCGCTCGGCCTCGAGCGCGGTGAAGCGCTCGACGTCGAGGAACGGTTGCGGGCGCTTGCGCGTCTCGAGGCGGGCGACGACGGACGGCAGGTCGCGGCGCAGCAGGTTGATGTCGAGCATGGCGGTCCTTCGTGGGCGAGGAATTTTCCATGAACGGCGACGGCGCCCGCAGGCGCCGTCGCCGCCGGGCACGCGTGTGGCCTCAGGACGACGACGACGGGGTCGACGGCACCTGCGCCATGCTCTTGTCGCCCAGCCCCATCGGCAGCGGGAAGCGCACCGTCTCGCGCACGCCGTCCATCGTGCGCACGCTGACCGCACCGAACTCGCGCAGCCGCGCGATGACCTGCTGCACCAGGATCTCGGGCGCCGACGCGCCAGCCGTCAAGCCGACGCGGGGACGCCCGGCGAACCACGCGGCCTGCAAGTCGTCGGCCGAGTCGACCATGTACGCCGGCGTGCCGCGGCGCTCGGCGACCTCGCGCAGCCGGTTGCTGTTGCTGCTCGTGGGGCTGCCGACGACGACCACGACGTCGACCTGCGGCGCGAGCAGCTTGACCGCGTCCTGCCGGTTCTGCGTCGCGTAGCAGATGTCCTGCTGCTTGGGCTCGCGCACGTGCGGGAAGCGCCGCTTGACGGCGGCGAGGATGTCGGCCGCATCGTCGACCGACAGCGTCGTCTGCGTCACCACGGCGAGCTTGTCGCCGCGGGGCTGCACGCGCGCGACGTCGTCGACGTCCTCGACGAGGTAGATGCCGTCGGCGAGCTGGCCCATCGTGCCCTCGACCTCGGGGTGCCCCTTGTGGCCGATCATCACGAATTCGTAGCCCTCCTTGGCCAGCTTCGCGAGCTCGACGTGCACCTTGGTCACCAGCGGGCAGGTCGCGTCGAACACGTTGAAGCCGCGCGCGGCGGCCTCGGCACGCACGGCCTTGCTGACGCCGTGCGCCGAGAACACCAGCGTCGCGCCCGGCGGCACGTCGCCCAGGTCCTCGACGAAGATCGCCCCCTTGGCCTTGAGGTCGTTGACGACGTAGGTGTTGTGCACGATCTCATGGCGCACGTAGATCGGCGCGCCGTACTTCGCCAGCGCGCGCTCGACGATCTCGATCGCGCGGTCGACGCCGGCGCAGAAGCCGCGCGGCTCGGCGAGCAGCACTTCCTCGACGCGGGACGGGCCCATCACAGCACCCCGATCACGTGCACCTCGAACCGCACCGGCTGGCCGGCGAGCGGGTGGTTGAAGTCGAACAGCAGCCAGCCCTCGTCGGCCGGGCCGACCTCGCGCACGACGCCGGCATAGCTGCCGCTGCCGTCGGGCGTGGGGAACTGCACGACGTCGCCGACGGCGTAGGTCGCGTCCGGGTCGCCGAGCTCGTGCAGCAGCGCGAGCTTGACGCGCTGCAGCAGCGCCGGGTTGCGCTCGCCGAAGGCCTCGCCCGGGGCGAGGTCGAACGCGGCGCGCGCGCCTTCGGGCAGGCCGAGCAGGCGCTGCTCCATCGCCGGCGCGAGCTGCCCGCGGCCCAGCGACAGCGTGGCCGGCGCGCCGCCGAAGGTGCTGACGAAGTCGGCACCGTCGGGCCCGCGCAGCCGGTAGTGCAGCGTCAGGAACGAGTCCCTCTGAATGGTGTGGGCGGTCGCGGCGGCGGGCTGCATACAGTGGATTCTAGGAGCCACCCCACCGCCCGCCTGGAGCGCACCCCTTGTCGATCAAGGACTTGCCCGCCGACGCCCGCCCGCGCGAGAAGCTGCTCGCGCGCGGCGCACCGGCGCTGGCCGATGCCGAGCTGCTCGCGCTGCTGCTGCGCACCGGCACCGCCGGCACCGGCGTGCTGCAGCTCGCACAGCAGCTGCTCGCCACCTTCGGCGGCGTCGGCGGGCTGCTGCGCGCCGACCGCCGCGAGCTCGCACGCGTCAAGGGCCTGGGGCCGGCCAAGCGCGCCGAGCTGTCGGCCGTGCTCGAGCTGGCGCGCCGCGCGCTGGTGGCCGAGCTCGCGCAGCGCCCGGTGTTCGACGCGCCGCAGCGCGTCAAGGACTACCTGCGGCTGCAGCTGGCGCACCTGCCGCACGAGGTGTTCGCGGTGCTGTTCCTCGACCACCAGCACCGGCTGCTGGCGATGGAGGAACTGTTCCGCGGCACGCTGTCACACACCAGCGTCTACCCGCGCGAAGTCGTCAAGCGCGCGCTCGCGCTCAATGCCGGTGCCGTCGTGCTCGCGCACAACCACCCGTCGGGTGTGGCCGAGCCGTCGCGCGCCGACGAGTTCCTGACGCAGTCGCTCAAGGGCGCGCTCGCGCTGGTCGACGTGCGCGTGCTCGACCACTTGGTCGTCGGCGCCGCCGACGTCGTCTCGTTCGCCGAGCGCGGCCTGATCTAGCCGCGCCGGCACGGCCTGCCGCGGCCGGGGACAATCCCGGGGCCATGACCGCACGCCGCCTGCACGACCTCGCCGCGCTGAAGACCGCGCTCGCCGAGCAGCGGCGCGAGGCGCACCTGCGTGCGGCGCGCGAGCGCGAGGCGGCGGCGCAGGCCGAGCGCGAGCGCTCGCTGTTCGCGCGCAGCGTCGGCCCGGTGCAACCGCTGCGCGACCGCGGTCTGGCACAGATCGACCGCCCGCGGCCGGCGCCGCTGCCGCGCCAGCGCGAACGCGACGAGCAGGCCGCGCTGCGCGAGGCGTGGTCCGACGAGGTCGACGTCGAACGCCTGCTCGACACCGACGGCGAGCTGAGCTTTCGCCGCCCGCACATCGCGCCCGACGTGCTCGCCAAGCTGCGCCGCGGGCGCTGGGCGATCCAGGCGCAGATCGACCTGCACGGCCTGCGCCGCGACGAGGCGCGCGAGGCGCTCGCCGCCTTCCTGCGCGACGCGACACAGCGCGGGCTGCGCTGCGTGCGCGTCGTGCACGGCAAGGGTCACGGCTCACCCGGCAAGGCGCCGGTGCTCAAGGGCAAGGTGCGCGCGTGGCTGGTGCAGAAGGACGCCGTGCTGGCCTTCGTGCAGGCGCGCGCGGCCGACGGCGGTCACGGCGCGCTGGTCGTGCTGCTGGCCGGCGCGGCCGCGGCACCGCAGCGCGCCGACTGAACGCGGCCAGCGTCAGCGCCGCAGCACGTCGAGCCACGCGCGCTGCGCGTCGGTGAGCGCGTGGTCGGGCGTCAGCAGCGACGACGCCAGCGCGGTGCGGATCTCGGGCTCGGGCTCGGGGATGCCGGCGGTGACGAACGCGTCGAGCAGGCGCTTGGCGGCGTCGAGCGCGCGACCGTAGCGCTCCATGATCGCCGCCACCGACGCGTGCTGGTTCGGGTCGTCGAGCCAGCAGTCGTAGTCGGTCACGATACCCACCGTCGCGTAGCCCATCTGCGCCTCGCGCGCGAGGAACACCTCGGGCACGTTGGTCATGCCGACGAGGTGGCAGCCGGCCTGGCGCAGGAACAGGCTCTCGGCCTTCGTGCCCAGGCGCGGGCCCTCGACGCAGGCGTAGGTCACGCCGCGGTGCAGCGGCAGGCCCAGCCGCTGCGCGGCGGCCGACACCGCGTCGACGAGCCGCGCGCTGACCGGGTGCGCGGTCGACACGTGCGCGGCGACGCCGCCGCCGAAGAAGCTGCGCTCGCGCGTGCCGCGCGTCCAGTCGAAGTACTGCTCGGGCATCGCGAAGTGCCCCGGCTCGATGTGCTGCGCGAGGCTGCCCACCGCCGAGAAGCCGAGGATCTGCGTCGCGCCGGCGCGCTTGAGCGCGAACACGTTCGCGCGGTAGTTGACCTCGTGCGGCAGCAGCCGGTGGCCCTTGCCGTGGCGCGCGAGGAACAGCAGCGGCACGCCGTGCAGCCGCCCGCGCTGCACGACCCCCGACGGCTCGCCGAACGGCGTCGGCGCGTCGAGGTTCTCGTCGATCGTCATGCCCGGCAGGTCGTACAGGCCGGTGCCGCCGATGATGGCCAGCATGGGGGACTCCTCGTCAACGTGCGCGACGATCGTACGCGAACGTGGCGCGGCAGCATGGTCACGCTGCCCGTCCGCGGCGAGGCCCCTGGTTGCGACGCCGGCAGCGCTACTTCTGCTGGATGCGCGCGAGGTAGTCGAGCAGCGCGACGATGCGCCCGCGCACGTACCACTCGGGCTGTCCCATCGTGGCCGGATCCTTCATCGCATCGACGCGGTAGCGCAGCCCCCACACCGGCATCTCGCGCGAGCCGTGCCAGAACACGTCGGTCGACGAGCGCCCGTCGATCATCTCCCACACCAGCTGCGTCGGGAACGCGCCGCCGTTGCGCTTGGCCAGCGTCGTCAGGTCGCTCGGCGGCTTCGTCAGGTAGTTGCGCAGCGAGCCGTCGCCCTTGCCCGACAGGCCGTGGCAGCTGGCGCAGCTCGACTCGTACTCGAGCTTGCCCAGGTCGTGCACGTAGGGCTGCGCCTGCTGTGCCGACGCGCCCGCCACCCACCCGGCCAGCACGGCGCCGATCGCCGCCGTCGAGAGAACCGTCTTCATCGCTGCCTCCTTGTCGCCGCCCGTCGTGGGCTGTGCCGATGATGATCGACGCGCGGCGTGCGGCTTTGACGACCGTCAACGCGACGCGAAGCCGCCCGCCAGTAGCGCCTCGAGCGACTGCAGCGTGTCGGCCTCGTGCAGCGGCTTGTCGCGGCGGATGCGCAACATGCGCGGGAACCTCAGCGCGATGCCGCTCCTGTGGCGGGGGCTGCGCTGGATGCCCTCGAAGCCGAGCTCGAACACGAGGCTCGGCACGACGCTGCGCACCGGGCCGAACTTGTCGATCGTCGTCGCACGGATCACGCGGTCGACCTCGGCGAACTCGGCGTCGCTCAGGCCCGAATACGCCTTCGCGCACGGCACCAGCTGCAGCGCGCCGTCGGCCGGCGTCCGGCGCTGCGCGATCGCGTCGACCACCGCCTGCGCCTCGGCGGCGTCGCGCGGCGCACGACTCCACACCGCGAACGTGTAGTCGGTGTAGACGCCGGCGCGCCGCCCATGGCCGCGCTGCGCGTAGACGAGCACTGCGTCGGCCGTCATCGGCCCGACCTTCCACTTCCACCACAGCCCCTCGGCCTTCGTGCGCCCGCTGCCGTAGCCGCTGTCGCGGCGCTTGAGCATCAGCCCCTCGACGCCGTGCTCGCGCGAGCGCGCCCGCAGCGCGGCCAGCGCCGGCCAGCCGTCGGCGTCGAGCAGCGGCGAGACGCTCACGCCGGCCGCGGCGCAGGTCGCCTCGAGCCGCGCGCGGCGCGCGTGCTGCGGCTCGCCGCGGCGGTCGATGCCGTCGGACTCGAGCAGGTCGTAGGCGACGAAGTGCACCGGCGCCTGCGCGAGCACGGTCTTCGTCAGCGTCTTGCGCCCGATGCGCTGTTGCAGCAGCGCGAAAGGCGCCGGCGCGCCGTCGCGCCACGCGACGATCTCGCCGTCGAGCACGGTGCCGTCGGGCAGCGCACTCGCCAGCGCGACGACCTCGGGGAAGCGCTCGGTCACCAGCTCCTCGCCACGCGACCAGATCCACACGCCGCCGGCGCGACGCACGAGCTGCGCGCGGATGCCGTCGTACTTCCACTCGGCGAGCCAGTCGCCGCGCGGCCCGAGCGCGTCGGCCAGCGCGGCGACGTCGCCGGCCACGGCGGGGTCGAGCGCATGCGCGAGGAAGAACGGGTACGGCTGCCCGGGCTCGGTGGGCGCCGCGTCGCCGCGCGCGATCAGCGCGAGGTAGCGCGCGGCGGTCGGCGTGGCGCGCGCGTCGGTGTAGCCCATCATGCGTTGCGCGACGAGCTTGGCGTCGATGCCGGCCACCGCCGCCAGCGCGCGCTGCACCAGCAGCCTGCTGACGCCGACCCGCAATCCGCCGCCGATCAGCTTGACGAGCAGGAAGCGCTGACGCGTGTCGAGCTCGCGCCACCACCGTGCGAGCGCCTCGGCCTGCACCTCGGCGGGCTGGCCGCGCAGCGGCAGCAGCCGCTGCTCGACCCACTGCGCGAGCCCGAGCGAACTCGCGGCCACCGGTGGCGGCAGCACGAGCGCGATCGTCTCGGCGAGGTCGCCCACCGCCTGGTAGCACTCCTCGAACAGCCAGTCGGCAATGCCGGCCTCGCGCACCGCGGTGGCGCGCAGCAGCGCGGTGGGCACCGTCTGCCGCGGCTTGCCGCCGGCGAGGAAGTACGCCGCCCACGCCGCGTCGGCGGGCGCGGCGCGCTCGAAATGGCGCTGCAGCGCCGCGAGCTTGTCGGCCGTGGACGTGCTCGCGTCGAGTTCGGCGTAGAGGTCGGCGAAGTCGCGCATCGGGGCGGAAGAACCGCGGCATTGTGGCCACCGGCGCCGGGCGGGCGTCGCGCCCGGCGCGCTAAGCTCGCGGCCATGACCTCGCCGCCGCCCCCCACCCCCGCTTCGACGCCCGCATCGCCCGGCATGCCGCGCCGGCGCGACAACGGCAACCCGCTGCTCGAGGTCGTCGTCGCGATCGTCGTGCCCGCCGTGATCCTGATGAAGTTCAGCGGCGACCAGCACCTCGGCACGACGACGGCGCTGCTCGTCGCGCTGGCGTTCCCGTTCGGCTGGGGACTGTACGGGCTCGTGCGCCTGCACAAGCTGAGCTTCATCGCGGTGCTCGGCGTGATCAGCACGCTGCTGACCGGCGGCATCGGGCTGCTCAAGCTCGACCCGCAGTGGCTCGCCGTCAAGGAGGCCGCGGTGCCGGGGCTGATCGGGCTGGCGGTGCTGATCTCGGCGCGCACGCGCTGGCCGCTGATCCGCATGCTGGTCTACAACCCCCAGGTGCTCGACGTTGACAAGGTCGACGCGCACCTCGCCGCGCGGGGCAACGTCGACGCGTTCGAGGCGCGGCTGCGCAACGGCACGCTGCTGCTGGCCGGCACCTTCTTCTTCTCGGCGGCGATGAACTACCTGCTCGCGCGCTGGATCGTCACCAGCCCCGCCGGCACCGAGGCGTTCAACGAGGAGCTCGGGCGCCTCACGCTGATGAGCTATCCGATGATCGCGCTGCCGTCGATGGCGATGACGCTGGGCGTCGTCTACTACCTCGCGCACGGCGTCAAGCAGCTCACCGGGCTGACGCTGATGGAGATGCTGCACCACCCCGGCGATCCCGCAGCGAAGTGACGGGGCTTGGGCGGCGGCCTGGCGGGCCGCCGATACCATGCGGTTCATGGAGGGACCGTTCGGCGAGTTCGCCCTGCTGCTGCTGATCTGCGCGCTCGCCGGTGCGGTGTTCGTGCGCCTGAAGCAGCCGGTGCTGATCGCCTACATCGTGGTCGGCATCGTCGCGGGGCCGTCGGTGCTCGGGCTGGTCGGCGCGCACGACCAGATCGACCTGCTGGCGCAGATCGGTGTGGCGGTGCTGCTATTCGTCGTCGGCCTCAAGCTCGACCTGCACCACATCCGCCACATCGGTCCGGTCGCGCTGGCCACCGGGCTCGGTCAGCTCGGCTTCACGATCGCGTTCGGCTTCCTGCTGATCCTCGCGCTCGGCAAGGGCGTGATGGAGGCACTGTACGTCGCGGTCGCGCTGACGTTCTCGAGCACGATCATCATCGTCAAGCTGCTGAGCGACAAGCGCGAGCTCGACAGCCTGCACGGGCGCATCGCGGTGGGCTTCCTGATCGTGCAGGACCTGGCCGTCGTGATCGCGATGATGACGATGAGCACCCTGCGTGGTGCCGGTGGTGCCGGCGGCACCGAGGGCGACCCGGCTGCGTGGCTCGACGTGCTGCTGTCGCTCGGCTGGCGCCTGGCCGCCGCGGCGGCGCTGATGTTCGGGCTGATGCGCCACGTGCTGCCCGTCGTCGTCTCGGCGATGGCGCGCTCGCAGGAGCTGCTGCTCGTGTTCGCCGTCGCGTGGGGCGTCGCGCTGGCCGCGCTCGGCGAGTGGGCCGGCTTCAGCAAGGAGGCGGGTGCCTTCCTCGCCGGGTTCTCGCTCGCCTCGACGCCGTACCGCGAGGCGATGAACGCGCGCCTGACGGGCGTGCGCGACTTCCTGCTGCTGTTCTTCTTCATCGACCTCGGCGCCAAGCTCGAGCTCTCGACGCTCGGCGCCGAGGTGGGGCCGGCCGTCGTGCTGTCGCTGTTCGTGCTGATCGGCAACCCGCTGATCGTGATGGCGATCATGGGCTACATGGGCTACCGCAAGCGCACCGGCTTCCTCGCCGGGCTGACAGTGGCGCAGATCAGCGAGTTCTCGATCGTGTTCGTCGCGATGGGCATCACGCTCGGCCACGTCGGCGTCGAGGCGCTCGGGCTGACGACGCTGGTCGGTCTCGTGACGATCACGGTGTCGACCTACATGATCCTGTACTCGCAGCCGCTGTACGAGAAGCTCGCGCCTTGGCTGGGGCTCTTCGAGCGCCGGCGGCCGTTCCGCGAGCTCGCGGTGGAGCGCCAGCCGCGGCCCGAGCGGCCGGTGGAAGCCATCGTGTTCGGCCTCGGGCGCTACGGCAGCCGGCTGCTCGCGCAGCTGCGCGACGCCGGCGTCGAGGCGATCGGCGTCGACTTCGACCCCGAGGCCGTGCGCGAGCTGCGCCGCCGCCACCTGCCGGTGCGCTTCGGCGACGGCGAGGACCCCGACTTCCTCGAGTCGCTGCCGCTCGCGCAGGCGCGCTGGGTCGTCACGACGTTCCCGCAGTGGGAGAGCAACCGCGCGCTACTGCACGCGCTGAAGACGGCCGGCTACCGCGGCCACATCGCCGGCGCGGTGCGCGACCACGCGCACGCGCTCGCGCTGGCGCGCGCCGGCATCGACCGCGTGCTCAATCCGTTCGAAGACGCGGCCGACCGCGCCGCGCAGACCCTGGCCGCGGAGATCCGTCCGCAGGAGCAACCGGCATGAGCACGATGAAGGCCATCCTCGCCGCGACCGACTTCTCGGCGCCGGCACGCCACGCCGCCGACCGCGCCGCGCGGCTGGCGCACGAGACCGGTGCCGCGCTGACGCTGATGCACACGCTGCCCGCGCAACCGCTCGAGGAGCTGCGCCAGTGGCTCGGCGCACAGCCGCAGGCGCCGCAGCAGCTGCTCGCGCAGGCACGCGAGCAGCTGCAACGCCTCGCCGACGAACTCGGCGCCGCACGGCGCGTTGCGGTGCAGGTGCACCTGGCCACCGGCGCCGTGCTCGACGAGATCGGCCGCCAGGCCGACGCCCTCGACGCCGACCTGCTCGTGCTCGGCGCACGCGGTGCCGGCTTCTTGCGCAGGCTCGTGCTCGGCACGACGGCCGAGCGGCTGCTGCGCCGCACGACGCGCCCGCTGCTCGTCGTGCGTCACACGCCGCACGAGCCGTACCGGCGCGTGCTCGTCGCGCTCGACTTCTCGCCGTGGTCGGCGGGTTCGCTGCCACTGGCGCGGCGCGTCGCGCCGCACGCGCGGCTGGTGCTGCTGACCGCGTTCCAGGTGCCGTTTGAGGAGAAGCTGCACTTCGCCGGCGTCGACGCGGCGACGATCGAGCGCTATCGCCAGCAGTCGCGCGCCGCCGCGACGCAGAAGCTGCACGCCGCGGCGCAGTCGGCGGGGCTGAAGCCCGGCGACTACGACGCCGTCGTCGTCGAAGGCGACGCATCGCAGCGCATCGTCGAGCAGGAGCAGGAGCTCGACGCCGACCTCGTCGTGCTCGGCAAGCACGGCCAGTCGGCGGCCGAGGACCTGCTGCTGGGCAGCGTGACCAAGCACGTGCTCGCCGAGGGCAGCGCCGACGTGCTGGTGTCGACCGCCCGCGCCGCATGAGTGCGACGCTGCGCGCACTGGCCTGCGTCGCGCTCGCCGCCCTCGTCCACGCGCTGACGACGGCCCCCGACGCGACGCGCGCCGGCCTGGCGCTGTTCGTGCTGATCGGCGGCCTGTGGATGACGCAGGCGCTGCACCTGAGCGCCACCGCGCTGCTGGTGCCGCTGCTCGCGGTGCTCGCCGGGCTGCTGAGCGTGCGCGACGCGCTCGCGTCGTTCGCGAACCCGATCATCTTCCTGTTCCTCGGCGGCTTCGCGCTCGCCGCCGCGCTGCAGCGCCACGCGCTCGACCGCGCGCTGGCCGCCGGCATGCTGCGGCTGGCCCGCGGGCGGCGCGCACACGCCGTGCTGCTGCTGTTCGCGCTCACCGCAGCGCTGTCGATGTGGAGCAGCAACACCGCGACCGCGGCGATGATGCTGCCGCTCGCGCTCGGCCTGCTGCAAGGCGACGAGCGCGTCGGCGCGCGCGAGAAGGCCTTCGTGCTGCTGGGTCTGGCCTACAGCGCGAGCATCGGCGGCATCGGCACGCTGGTGGGCAGCCCGCCGAACGCGATCGCCGCCGCGCAGGCGGGCATCGACTTCGCCGGCTGGCTGCGCATCGGGCTGCCGATGGTCGCGCTGCTGTGGCCGCTGATGATCGGCGTGCTGTGGCTGCTGCTGCGCCCGCAGCTCGGCGGGCGCTTCGACGCCCCTGCCGCCGAGCCGCTCGCGTGGACGCGCGAGCGGCGCGCCGCGGTGGCGATCTTCGCGCTGACCGCCACCGGCTGGGTCGCCGGCGCGCCGCTCGGGCGCGCGCTCGGCATCGGCGGCGACGTCGACAGCGTCGTCGCGATCGCCGCCGTCGTCGCGCTGGTGGCCGGCGGTGTGCTGACCTGGCCCGATATCGAGCGGCGCACCGAGTGGGGTGTGCTGCTGCTGTTCGGCGGCGGGCTGGCGCTGAGCCACGTGATGGGCAGCAGCGGCGCGAGCCGCTTCCTCGCCGACGGGCTCGTCGCGCTGCTGCACGGCGCCCCAACGTGGCTGCTGCTGGCAGGTGTCGTCGCGTTCGTCGTGTTCCTGACCGAGCTGGTCAGCAACACCGCGAGCGCGGCGCTGCTGGTGCCGATCTTCCTCGGCGTCGCGGCCGCGCTGGGCCTGCCGCCGGCGCTGCTGGCCGCCGCGATCGCGGTCGGCGCGTCGTGCGCGTTCATGCTGCCGGTGGCCACGCCGCCGAACGCGATCGTCTATGGCACCGGCGCCGTGCCGGCCGATGCGATGATGCGCTGCGGGCTGGTGCTCAACCTCGTGTGCATCGCCGTCATCGTCGCCGTCGCCAGCGCGCTGGCTTGACGCGGCGGCACGCCACGGCGCGGCGCGTCAGGCGTCGCGCGCGGCCGCGTCGGCGTGCGGGCGCGGCCACACGCGCCGGCGCCGCAGCGCCGACACCAGCATCCCGGCGATGAAGCCGCCGAGCGCCGTCAGCGTCAGCAGCAGGATGTGCGGCATCTCGACCGTGACCAGCAGGAAGTGCGTCTGCACCGGCGCACGGTTCTGCACGATCACGGTCAGCAGCGCGGCGACGAGCAGCAGCAGCACCGCCGGCCTGACGTAGCGGACGTTCATCGGGATCCTCCTGCATCGCAGCCACAATGGCACCCGGTATGACCTTCCGCGCCGCGCGAGGTTTCCGCGGGCGCAGGGCAGCGCTGCGGTGCGGATTGAACCCCGGCGCCGGCGACGGGTCGCATCCAACTTTGATGGACGACGAGGACCCCCCATGCAAATCCAGCTCAACACCGACAACCACGTGCACGGCGAGGCGTCGCTGGCGACCTGGGTCGAGTCCGAACTGAAGGACCGCCTCGCGCGCTTTCGCGACCACGTCACGCGCATCGAGGTGCACCTGAGCGACGTCAACGCCGCGCGCACCGACGGGCAGGACAAGCGCTGCAAGCTCGAGGCGCGCCTCGCCGGCCGCCAGCCGGTGGCCGTGCAGCACGACGCCGCCAAGGTGGCCGAGGCCGTGCACGGCGCGGCCGACAAGCTCGCGCGCCTGCTCGACACCACGCTCGGGCGCGCCAAGGATGCGAAGGGCCGCGAGTCGATCCGCGGCGCCTGAACGACGCCGCGCGCGCTGGCGCGCCCGCGCGCTCGCGGTGACCGCGGCGCTGGCCGCAGCGCTGGCCATGGCGCCCGCTGCCAACGCGCAGCCCGCGGCACCCGGCGCAGTGACGCCGCTGCCGGCACCGCGCACCGACGGTACCGTCGCCGTCGAGCGCACGCTGGCACAGCGGCGCTCGCTGCGCAGCTTCGCGCCGCGCCCGCTCGCGCTCGCCGACGCCGGCCAGCTGCTGTGGGCCGCGCAGGGCGTCAGCGACACCGCGCGGCAGCGGCGTACCGCGCCGTCGGCCGGCGCCACGTACCCGCTCGTGCTGTACCTCGTCGCCGGCCGCGTCGACGGCCTGCCGGCGGGCGTGCACCGCTACGAGCCGCCGGCGCACCGCCTCGCCGCGGTCGCCGGCGGCGACCTTCGCGCCGAGATCGCCACCGCCGCGCGCAGCCAGCGCTGGCTCGCCGTTGCACCGGCGCTCGTCGTGATCGCCGCGCAGCCGCAGCGCCCCGCGGCGCGCTACGGGACGCGCGCCGAACGCTACGTGGCGATCGAAGCCGGCGCCGCGGCGCAGAACCTGCTGCTGCAGGCCGTCGCGCTCGGGCTGGGCGGCACGGTGGTCGGCGCGTTCGACGAGGCCGCGCTGCGGCGCGCGGTGCCGCTGGGGGATGGCGAGTCGGTGCTCGCGATCGTGGCTGTGGGGCATCCGCGCTGAGCGCGGTGCGCGGGCCGTGACGGCATCACGGCACGTCGATCGGCCAGCGTCGGAGACGGCGCAACTCACTTGGCCAACGGACGCCCCGACGGCAGTCCCGGCCGCGAGCCGGATCGTCACACCCGCCACGACGCGCAAGGTCGCTCCGCCCGATGGCGACGACACCGGCCTACCCGGCGCACGTTTGCGTTGCAACCAAAACCGAACCAAAATGGAACCGCTTTGAGGTGCGCCACCATGCCGACCACATTGACCCTGAAGAACATTCCAGACGAGGTGTACGAGCGACTGAAGGCGTCGGCACAGGCTCACCGCCGCAGCCTCAACAGCGAGGCGATCGTGTGCCTGGAATCCGTATTGCTGCCTGAGCGCATGGCAGTCAGCGAGCGTCTGGCACGGGCTCGGGCGCTGCGTGCCGGGCTGCCGAAGGCGACGTTCCACGCCAACGAGATCGACGCCCACAAGCGCGAGGGGCGAGCGTGATCGTCGTCGACAGCAATGTCGTGGCGTACTTGTACCTGCCGGGCGAGCACACCGAGAAGGCGGAAGCGCTGCTGCAGCAGGACGCCGACTGGGCTGCGCCTTTGCTGTGGCGCAGCGAGTTCCGCAACATCCTCGCGGGCTACGTGCGGCGCAAGACCCTCACGTTCGAGGTCGCGCTCGAGCTGCAACGTGAGGCCGAGAGCCTGCTCGCTGGCGCCGAGCACGAGGTCGACTCACGCCTGGTGCTGGAACTCGTGCGAGACAGCGACTGCTCCGCGTACGACTGCGAGTTCGTGGCGCTGGCCATGACGCTGGGCGTGCCGCTGGTGACGATGGATGCCAAGCTTCTGAAGGCGTTTCCCGGGCACGCCGTGGCGCTTTCTGCTGACAAGAGCCCGAGCTGAGCCGGCGGTCGGTCGCGCAGCATCGCGCCCATATCCGGACCGTGGCGCACTGCCGCGATCCCGCCCGATCCCGCCCCCACGCCCGACCGCAGCATGGGCGTGACGTGCAACGTCACGCTGGATCAGATGGCGACGAGCCGCCGGCCGTGCGTGCCGTCACTCCGCCTTCACCCCCGCCCGCTTGATCACCGCCGCCCAGCGCGCGAGTTCGGCGCGCATCATCTGCGTCAGTTCCTCGGGCGTGGTCGGGATCGGCTCCATGCCCAGCGCCCTGAAGCGCTCGCGGAACTCGTCGGTGCGGATCAGCGACGTGATCTCGGCGTTCAGGCGCGCGATGATGGGCTGCGGCGTGCGCGCCGGCGCCATGATCGCGAACCAGCCGCTGACGTCGAAGCCCTTGAGGCCCGTCTCGTCGAGCGTCGGCACGCCGGGGGCGAGATCGGTGCGGTCCTTGCTCATCACGCCGATGACCTTCATGCGCCCGCCCTCGGTCTTGCCGAGCACGCTGGTGATGTCGGAGACGGCGAGCTGCGTCTCGCCGGCCATCACGGCGGTGATCGCCGGCGCGCTGCCGCGATACGGGATGTGGACGATGAAGGTCTCGCTCATCGACTTCATCAGCTCGCCGCCCAGGTGCATCGCGGTGCCGTTGCCGCCGCTGGCGAACGTCAGCCGGCCGGGCTGGCGGCGCGCGAGCGCGATCAGCTCGTCGGCACGGCTCACCGGCAGGTCGGCGTGGGCCACCAGCACGAACGGGATGCGCGCGAAGCCGGTGATCGGCGCCAGGTCGGCGAGCGGGTCGTAGCCCAGGTTGGGGTTCAGGCTGGGGCTGATCGTCAGGCCGCCGGCCGCAGCCAGCACGAGGGTGTAGCCGTCGGGCGCGGCCTTGGCCACCTGGCCCAGCGCGAGCGTGCCGCCGGCGCCGGGGCGGTTCTCGACGACCACCTGCTGGCCCAGCCGCTCGCCGAGCCGCGGCGCGAGCAGGCGCGCGGCCACGTCGCTGCTGCCCCCGGGCGGGAACGGCACCACCAGGCGGATCGGCCGGCTCGGCCAGCGCTCCTGCGCGCGCACCGCGGGCGCCAGCCCGGTGGCCAGCAGCGCCAGCGCCGCGGCGGTGGCGCGGCGGCGCGAGGGGTTCGTCACTTGGGTCATCGTCGTCTCCTCGTGTCGTGGCGGCCGTCGCTGTCGCAGGGTTGGGCGCGCGTCACAGCTTGAACAGCCGCTCGGCGTTCTCCTGGAAGAACATGCGCTTGACGTGCGGCGAAAGCGGCAGGCGGTCGCACATCGCGACTTCCTCGGGCACGTACTGGTACGGATAGTCCATCGCGTACATCAGCCGGTCCTGCCCGATGACGTGCTGCACGAAGGTGATGGCCGGCTCCCACGGCATGCCGCTGGTGGTGTACCAGACGTTCTCGCGCAGGTAGTCGCTGGGCTTCGTCTTCAGCGGCCGCGCGCCGGGGCTGCGGTCGTTGGCGACGATGCCGGCGTGCATGAAGTCGATGCGGTACAGCCAGTACGGCAACCCCTCGCCGCAGTGGCCGAGCACGAGCTTCAGGCGCGGAAAGCGGTCGAACACGCCGGCCACGATCAGGCGCAGCGCGTGCAGCCCGGTCTCGACCGCGAAGCCGTAGATCGCGGCGTCGAGGCAGCGCGGGATGAACGGTTGCGCCATCTGCGGCGACGGCGTGTTCGGGTGCAGGTACAGCGGCACGTCGAGCGCCTGGCAGGCCTCGAAGATCGGGTAGAACTTCTCGTCGTCGAGGTAGGTGCCCTGCGTGTGCGAGTTGACGATGACGCCCTTCAGGCCCAGGCGGTTCACGCCGCGCTCGATCTCCTTGGCGGCCGCCTCGGGTGCGTGCGGCGCGATCGCGGCCAGCCCGGCGAAGCGCGTCGGGTGCCTGCGGATCGCGTCGGCCAACTGGTCGTTCGACGCCGCGGCGAGGTCGGTGGCGGTGGCGGCGTCGAACAGCTGCACGCCGGGGCACGTGAGCGACAGGATCGCGCGGTCGATGCCGGCGGCGTCCATGTCGGCGATGCGCCGCGCGTCGAGGTCCTGCAGGCGCTCGTACAGGTCGCGCGCGCGCTGCGTGGTGCTCTTGCCGAAGAAGCCCCACAGGCTCTGGAAGCCGGGGTCGTGGTGCGTGCCCTCGTCGAGCAGCCTGACGTAGCGCTGCAGGATCTCGGTGGGCGCCCAGGCCTCTTCGGTGGCGATGCGCTGGTAGCCCCGCGTCGCGGCGTCGATCATCGCTGCGTCCTCTTCGGTGTTCGTCGGTGCGCCGTTGCGACGCAACGGCCACGGCAGTGTTTCAACGGTCATCGGCACGGTCAACGCGGGCATTCCCGCGTCGCGCGCCCGCTGCCGGCGACGGCGCGGCATCGACGCATCCCTTGACCAGGCTCAAACCCGCTTGCGCAGGGGCCGGGATGATGACGTCCGCGAGGGTGCACTGCCGCGTGCGATGCGCCCACACAGCGAGGAGACCGTGATGACTGCCGCCGAGGCCGCGGCGGGCACCGCCCGTCCGCCCCGTATCGTCAAGACGCCGGGCGCGCTCGCGCCCGTGCCCCACCTGCTCGACCACGCCGCGACGTGCGCGGCGTTCCGCTGGGACGACGCGCGCGCGCTGCTCGACGGCCTGCCCGCCGGCGGGCTCAACATCGCGCACGAGGCGGTCGACCGCCACGTCGCGCACAACCGCGGCGGCAAGACGGCGATCCGCTGGCTGGGCAAGAGTGGCGCGCGGCGCGAGTTCAGCTACGCCGACCTCGCCGCAGGCACCAGCCGCTTCGCCAACGCGCTCGGCGCGCTCGGCGTGCAGCCCGGCGAGCGCGTGTTCGTGCTGATGGGGCGGCTGCCCGAGCTGTACCTCGCGGTGCTCGGCGCGCTGAAGGCGCGCTGTGTCGTGAGCCCACTGTTCTCGGCCTTCGGTCCCGAGCCGATCGCCACGCGCTGCGAGATGGGCGACGCGCGCGTGCTGGTGACGACGCCCGAGCTGTACCAGCGCAAGGTCAAGGGCCTGCGCGAGCGGCTGCCGGGGCTCAAGCACGTGATCCTCGTCGGCGACGCGGTCGACGAAGCGGGCACCGTGCGCTGGGCCGACGTCGTCGACCCCGCGTCGCTCGACTTCACGATCGGCGCGACCGACCCCGAGACGATGTCGCTGCTGCACTTCACGAGCGGCACCACGGGCCGCCCGAAGGGCGCGATCCACGTGCACGAGGCCGTCGTGATGCACGCGATGACGGCACGCTACGCGCTCGACCTGCACGACGACGACGTGTTCTGGTGCACCGCCGACCCCGGCTGGGTCACCGGCACGAGCTACGGCATCGTCGCGCCGCTGGTCAGCGGCGTGACCAACGTCGTCGTGGAGGCCGAGTTCGACGCGCCGACCTGGTACTCGGTGCTGCAGGACGAGCGCGTGACGGTGTGGTACACGGCACCGACCGCGATCCGCATGATGATGCGGCTGGGCGCCGACTCGCTGCGCGGCTACGACCTGTCGGCGCTGCGCTTCATGGCCAGCGTCGGCGAGCCGCTGAACCCCGAGGCCGTGTGGTGGGGCCTCGACGCGTTCGGCAAGACCTTCCACGACAACTGGTGGCAGACCGAGACCGGCGGCATCATGGTGTCGAACTACGCGGCGATGGACATCAAGCCCGGGTCGATGGGCAAGCCGCTGCCGGGCATCACGGCCGCGATCGCGCGGCGCACGTCCGAGGGTCGCGTCGAGCTGATCGACGCGCCCGACACCGAAGGCGAGCTGGTGCTGAAGACGCCGTGGCCGTCGATGATGCGCGGCTACCTGCACGAGGAGGAGCGCTACCGCAAGTGCTTCGCCGACGGCTGGTACTTCACCGGCGACCTCGCGAAGCGCGACGCCGACGGCTACTACTGGTTCGTCGGCCGCGCCGACGACGTGATCAAGTCGGCCGGCCACCTGATCGGCCCGTTCGAGGTCGAGAGCGCGCTGATGGAGCACCCGGCCGTCGCCGAGGCCGGCGTGATCGGCATCCCCGACCCGACGGTGGGCGAAGTCGTGAAGGCCTACGTGGCCTTGAAGCCCGGGTTCGAGCCGAGCGAGGCGCTGAACCGCGAACTGCTCGGCCACGCGCGCAAGCGCCTCGGCGCCGCGGTGGCGCCGAAGGCGATCGAGTTCCGCAGCAACCTGCCGAAGACGCGCAGCGGCAAGATCATGCGGCGCCTCTTGAAGGCGCGCGAGCTCGGGCTGCCCGAGGGGGATTTGTCGACGCTCGAGAGCGACGAGAAGCGATGAGCAAGGCCGTGTTGCGGCGAACGCGAGCGGGCCGGGCGCCGGGCCGCCCCAAGCTGGCCGACCCCTCGGGGGGCCGGGCACCGGACCCGGTGACCGGGGGGTTCCAATGACCGACAAGATCCACCTCGACCGCGCGCACCTGCACCACCTGTGGCGGCAGATGCTGCGCATCCGCCGCTTCGAGGCCAAGTGCGTCGAGCTCTATCAGGCGCAGAAGATCCGCGGCTTCCTGCACCTGTACGACGGCGAGGAGGCGGTGGCGGTCGGCGTCGCCGCCGCGATGGACCCCGCGCGCGACGCCGTGGTGGCCACGTACCGCGAGCACGGCCAGGCGCTCGCGTGGGGCGTGCCGATGCCCGCGCTGATGGCCGAGATGCTCGGCAAGGCCGAGGGCTGCTGCCGCGGCCGCGGCGGCTCGATGCACCTGTTCAGCCGCGCGCACCGCTTCTACGGCGGCAACGCGATCGTCGGCGGCGGGCTGCCGCTCGCGGCCGGCATCGCGATGGCCGACCAGCGGCTCGGCCGCGGTGCCGTCACCGCCTGCTTCTTCGGCGAAGGCGCGGTCGGCGAAGGCGTGTTCCACGAGACGATGAACCTCGCCGAGCTGTGGCGGCTGCCGGTGCTGTTCGTCTGCGAGAACAACCTCTACGCGATGGGCGTGCCGCTCGAAGACAGCGAGGTCGAGACCGACATCTGGCGCAAGGCGAAGGCGTACCGGATGCCCGCCGAACAGGTCGACGGCATGGACCCGGTGAAGGTCGAGGCCGCGGCGCGGCGCGCGGTGGCGCAGGTCCGCGACGGTCAGGGCCCGTACTTTCTCGAGGTGCGCACGTACCGCTTCCGCGCGCACTCGATGTTCGACACGCAGGCCTACCGCACGCGCGACGAGATCGAGGGCTGGAAGCACCTCGACCCGATCGAGCGGCTGCGCGCGTGGATGGTCGCCAACCACCAGCTGAGCGACGCCGAGGCGCAGGCGATCGAGGCCGACGTCGCGGCCGAGATCGACGCCGCCGTCGCGTTCGCCGAGGCCGGCACGCTCGAGCCGGTCGACGAGCTCGAGCGCTTCGTGCTGATGGATAGGGTCGTGCAGGAGGAGCAGGCATGACCGCCCCGCTGCGCATGACGTACCGCGAAGCGTGCAAGCAGGCGATCCGCGACGCGCTGAAGGCCGACCCGCGCACCTTCGTGATGGGCGAAGACGTCGGCAAGTACGGCGGCTGCTACGCAGTCACCAAGGGCCTGCTCGAGGAGTTCGGCCCCGAGCGCATCGTCGACACGCCGCTGGCCGAAAACGGCTTCACGGGGCTGGCGATCGGCGCCGCGATCGCGGGGCTGCGGCCGCTGCTCGAGATCATGACCTGCAACTTCAGCCTGCTCGCGCTAGACCAGATCATGAACAACGCGGCGACGCTGCCGCACATGACGGGCGGCCAGTTCGCGGTGCCGCTCGTGATCCGCATGGCCACCGGCGGCGGGCGGCAGCTTGCGGCGCAGCACTCGCACAGCCTCGAGGGCTGGTACGCGCACATCCCGGGGCTCAAGGTCGCGGTGCCGGGCACGGTGGAAGACGCGCGCTTCATGCTCGCCGCCGCGCTCGCCGACCCGAACCCGGTGCTGATCTTCGAGCACATCGTGCTCTACAACGCCGAGGGCGAGCTCGACCCCGCCATCACCGCCGTCGACCTCGAGCACGCCAAGGTGCGCCGGCCGGGGCGCGACGTCACGCTCGTGACCTACGGCAACAGCCTGCCGAAGTGCCTGGCCGCCGCCGGCGCGCTGGCGAAAGACGGCATCGACACCGAAGTGATCGACCTGCGCATGCTGCGCCCGCTGGACATGCCCACCGTCGTCGCGTCGGTGCAGCGCACGCGGCGCGTCGTGATCGTCGACGAGGGCTGGAAGAGCGGCTCGATCTCGGCCGAGATCGCCGCGCGGCTGGCCGAGGATGCGCTCTACGAACTCGACGCGCCGGTCAAGCGCGTGTGCAGCCGCGAAGTGCCGGTGCCTTACGCGGCGCACCTGGAAGACGCCGCGCTGCCGAGCGTCGAGCGCGTCGTCGCCGCGGTGCGCGCCGTCGTGCCGCGCAGGAGCTGAACATGGCCGACTTCACGATGCCCGCGCTCGGCGCCGACATGGAGACCGGCAAGGTCGTCGAGTGGCTCGTCAAGCCGGGCGACCGCGTCAAGCCCGGCGACGTGATCGCCGTCGTCGAGACGCACAAGGGCGCGATCGACGTCGAGTGCTTCCTCGACGGCGTGATCGACGACCTCGCGCCGCTGGGCGTCGACCTGCCGGTGGGTGCGGTGCTCGCGCACGTGCGCACGGCGGGCGAAGCATCTGCTGTCGCACCGGCCGTCGCACCGGCCGCCGCGCCGCCTATGGCCCCGCCCCCGGTCGCATCACCCGCGCCGCCTGCGGCGCCAGAGGCGGCGCCTGCAGCCGCTGCCGTGCGCGCCCCCGCCGCTGCACCCCCGCGCGAGGTGCCCGCAGCGCCAGCGCCCATCGCAGCCCCGCCGGCCGCGCCGGCGGCCACGCGCGGGAAGGTCAGCCCCGCAGCGCGCCGGCGCGCGGCCGAGCTCGGCATCGACGCCGATGCGTTGCACGGCACCGGCGTCGACGGCGCCGTGACGCTGGCCGACGTCGAGCTCGCCGCCGCGCAGCCGCGCGCGCGCCCCGCCCCGGCTCTGGCACCGACGGCACCGCCGCGCCCCTCGAAGGGCGGCTTCGACCCCGCGCTGATGCGCCAGGCCATCGCCGCCGCCATGGGCAAGTCCAAGCGCGAGATCCCGCACTACTACCTCGCGACGACGATCGACTTCGCCGCCGCGCAGGCCTGGCTCGACGCCTACAACGCCGAGCGCGACCCGGCAGAGCGCCTGCTGCCCGCGACGCTGCTGCTCAAGGCGACCGCGAAGGCGCTCGTCGAGGTGCCGCAGCTCAACGGCTTCTGGAAGCACGATGCGTTCGAGCCCGGCGCCGGCATCCACCTCGGCTGGGCGATCGCGCTGCGCGGCGGCGGGCTGGTGGCGCCGGCGATCCACGACGCCGACAAGAAGACGCTGCCCGAGCTGATGGCCGCGCTGCGCGACCTCGTGCAGCGCGCGCGCACCGGCGGCCTGCGCAGCGGCGAGCTGACGGACCCGACGATCACGATCACGAGCCTCGGCGACCGCGGCGCCGAGAGCGTGCTCGGCGTGATCTACCCGCCGCAGGTCGCGATCGTCGGCTTCGGCCGCATCGTCGTGCGGCCGTGGGTCGTCGACGGGCAGGTCATGCCACGGCCGCTGGTGACGACGACGCTGGCCGCCGACCACCGCGCGAGCGACGGCCACGTGGGTGGCCTGCTGCTCGCCGCGATCGACCGTGCGCTGCAGTCCCCCGAGACGCTGTAATCCGGAGCCCGACGATGACCGAATCCGAGATCCGCGCGCTGGCCGCCGAGGCGCTGGCCGGCATCGCGCCCGAGGCCGACCTGTCGACGGTCGGCGACACCGAAGACCTGCGCGAGGCGCTCGACCTCGACTCGATGGACTTCCTGAACTTCGTGATCGCGCTGGCGCAGAAGACCGGCCGCAAGATCCCCGAGGCCGACACCTCGAAGCTGTTCACGATGAAAGGCCTGATCGGCTACCTGTCGGCCTGAGCGCGCGTCACGGCACGACGGCGGTGCCGGGCGCCTCGGGGTCGAGCGCCTGCGCGATCGCGTCGCAGTGCACGATGCGCGCCGCGCGGCCGGTGGCTTCGGCGTAGTCGGCTGCACTCTCGACCTTCGGGCCCATCGAGCCAGCGCCGAGCGTGCCGCGGGCCAGCAGCGCGTGCGCCTCGGCCACCGTCAGCCGCGGCCACACGCGCGCGTGCGGCGTGCCGTGATCGTCTTCGACACCGGCGACGTCGGTCGCGAAGACGAGCCCCTGCGCGTCAAGCGCGATCGCGAGCCGCGCCGCGACGCGGTCCTTGTCGATCACGGCGGCCAGCGGCCCGGCAGCCCCGAGCGCGACACCCCCGCCGCCACCGGCGACGACGTGGTGGCGCGCGAGCAGCGTCGCGACCGCGTCGTGCTCGACGACGGCCAGCGGCTGCGGCGACGCGACGACGCGCCGCCAGCCGCCGCCCACCGCGACTGCGGGCACGCGAGCGGGCGGCGTCGCGAGCACCGGGCCGATCGGCTTCGTCGGCTGCGCGAACGCGGGGTCGGCGGCGTCGACCGTGACGCGCGTGACGACGGCCACCGCCGGCTGGCCGGTCGCGCGGCCGATCGCGTCGGCGAGCAGGTAGCCGAGTTCGCCTTGCGTCTGCGCGACGGCGATGTCGAGGTCGGCGGTGTCGGCGTCGTGGCGCAGCAACCGGCCGACCTGCGGCCCGTTGCCGTGCACGACGAGCAGCCGCCAGCGCTGCGCTGCGAGCGCGGCGAGGCCACGCGCAGCTGCGGCGATCGACGCGCGCTCGATGGCGTAGGTCTGCGCGCCGCCCGGTGGGCTCAGCGCATTGCCGCCGAGCGCGACGACGAGCAGCGGCTCAGCCACAGGCGTCGAGCCGCTGGCGCACGAGCTCGGCCAGCGTCGGCGTGCCGGCGTCGGCGTATGCGTAGCGCGCGCGCACGATGGGCTTCGCGAAACCGCCGAGCCGTGCGAGGTCGATCGGCGTGGCGGCGAGCACGACGTCGGCCGCGCTCGCGTTGACGGTCGCACGCAGGTCGTCGAGCTGCGCCGCGCCGTAGCCGAGCGCCGGCAGCACCGGCCCGATGTGCGGGTACTGCGCATACGCGGCGGCGATCGAAGGCGCCGCACTCGCGCGCGGGTCGACGATCTGCGCGCCGTCGATCGCACGCAGCGCCGCGAGCCCGGCGCCGTGCGGCATGCCGCCGTGCGTGATCGTCGGCCCGTCTTCGACGACGAGCACGCGCCGGCCGGTGAGCGCGCGCGCGTCGTCGACGCGCACCGGCGACGCGGCGCGCACCACCGGCACGCCGGGCACGAGCTGCGCGAGCGCGCGCTCGAGCCGCTCAACATTGGCCGGCGGCGCCGCATCGACCTTGTTGACGACGACGACGTCGGCCATGCGCAGCACGGCCTCGCCGGGGTGGTGCGTCGCGAGCTGGTCGGGGCGCAGCGCGTCGCAGACGACGACGTGCACCGTCGGCGCGAAGAACGGGAAGTCGTTGTTGCCGCCGTCCCAGACGATCACGTCGACGTCGCGCTCGGCCGCTTCGAGCACGCGCGCGTAGTCGACGCCGGCATACACCGCGTGGCCGGCCTGCAGGTGCGGCTCATACTCCTCGCGCTCCTCGAGCGTGCACTGCGCGGCGTCGAGGTCGGCCAGCGCGTGGAAGGCCTGCACGCGCTGGCGCACCAGGTGGCCGTACGGCATCGGGTGGCGCACGACGGCCACGCGCCGGCCGCTGGCCTTCAGCGCCGCGGCGAGGTGGCGTGCCGTCTGCGACTTGCCGCAGCCGGTGCGCACCGCCGACACCGCGACGACCGGCTTCGTCGCATGCAGCATCGTCGCGCGCGGACCGGCCAGCACGAAGTCGGCCCCGGCGGCCAGTGCGCGCGACGCGAGGTGCATCACGTGGGCATGCTCGACGTCGCTGTAGGCGAAGACGACGACGTCGACCGCCTCGCGGCGCACCAGCGCGTCGAGCTCGGTCTCGGGCACGATCGCGATGCCGTCGGGGTAGCGCGCGCCGGCGAGCGCGGCCGGGTAGCGGCGCGCGTCGATGCCCGGGATCTGCGTCGCAGTGAACGCGACGACGTGCGAGCCCGGGTCGTCGCGGTAGACGGTGTGGAAGACGTGAAAGTCGCGCCCGGCGGCGCCGCAGATCACGATGCGCTTCATGGCCCGGTGTCCTGCGCCGCATCGTAGCGGCAGCGCGCCGCGCAGGCGCAGACGACGCTAGAACGCGCCGAACAGTGTCGCCAGCGTCACGACGAGGACGAGCGCCGCGATCGGGAACGCGACCGCGACCATGAAGATGTCCTTGTACGCCTGGCGGTGCGTGAGCCCGCAGATGCCCAGCAGCGTCACGACGGCGCCGTTGTGCGGCAGGCTGTCGAGGCCGCCGGTGGCCACCGTCGTCACGCGGTGCAGCACCTCGGGCGCGATGCCGGCGGCCTGCGCCGCCTCGACGTACTGCGCGTACTGCGCGCCGAGCGCCTGCAGCGCGATGCTCATGCCGCCCGAGGCCGAGCCGGTGATGCCGGCGAGCAGGTTGACCGACAGCGCGAGCGACACGAGCGGGTTGCCGCCGCCCAGGCCCTCGACGAAGCCCACGAGCAGCTCGAACGCCGGCAGCGCCGCGATCACGGCGCCGAAGCCGACGAGACTCGCGGTGTTGAAGATCGGCATCACCGACGCGTTGGCGCCGTCGTCGAGCGTGCGCTTGAGGTCGGCGAAGCGGCGCCAGCACAGCGCGACGAGCAGCCCGCCGGCCACCGTCAGCGAGCCGATGATCGCCCACACGCCGCGCACGCTGTCGATCGTCGTCGCGCCGAAGTGCGGTTCGGCGAGGAACGAGGTGTCGAGCGCCGGGATGACGTGCGCGCTGAACAGGTAGTTCAGCACGATCACGACGACGATCGGCGCCAGCGCGAGCGCGAACGGCGGCAGCCCGCGCGGCGGCGCCTCGGGCGCGATCAGCGCGGCGTCGAAGCCGGCGCCGGCGCTGCGCTCGCGCTGGTCCCTGTCGAACGCGGGCGGGCGGTCGTCGTGCGCGCCGTAGCCCTCGCCGGCGGCCTTCGCGCGCGCGGCCTGGCGCGCGAGCCAGGCCTGGCCGAGGCCGAACATCACCGCGGCGGCGACGAGGCCGAGCCCGGGCGCCGCGAACGGCGTCGTGCCGAAGAACGGCATCGGGATCGCGTTCTGGATCGCCGGCGTGCCGGGCAGCGCCGTCATCGTGAACGTGAAGGCGCCGAGCGCGATCGTCGCCGGGATCAGCCGCTTGGGGATGTCGGCCTGGCGGAACAGCGCGACCGCGATCGGGTAGACCGCGAACGCGACGACGAACAGCGACACGCCGCCGTAGGTGAGCACCGCGCACGCGAGCACGACGGCGAGGATCGCGCGCTGCCCGCCGAGGCGGCGCACGATGCCCTGCGCGATCGCCTCGGCGGCGCCGCTGTCGTCCATCAGCTTGCCGAACACCGCGCCGAGCAGGAACAGCGGGAAGAACTGCACGACGAAGGCACCGGCCGCGGGCATGAAGACCTGCGTGTAGCTGGCCATCAGCGGCGTGTCGGCGGCGAACGCGACCGCCACCAGCGCCATCAGCGGACCGAGCAGCAGCACGCTGACGCCGCGGTACGCGAGCCAGATCAGCGCGCCGAGCGCGAGCAGCACGCCGGCCAGGCCGATCACGCGCCGCCCTCCTTGCCGCAGCGGCGCGTCGCGATCGCGCCGGCGGGCTTGACGCTGTCCTCGAGCAGCCAGCCGAGGTCGAAGGTCGAGCGCACGCCAAGGTCGGCCTTGTGGCGGGCGCAGCCAGTGGTCGGTGCGTGCGCGGCCGAGGTCACGCAGGTGGCACAGGTACGCCCACTCGGCGTTGAGCTTGCTCGACGGCTCGAGCGCGACGAGATCCTCGTCGCCGTGGATGCGGTGCAGCCGCATGTCGCGCCAGCGCTCGTCCTCGATGCCCTCGGCCTCGATGCGGTCGCGCAGCAGCTCGATCGCGCGCAATTCCTTCAGCAGCGCGGCATTGAACGTGATCTCGTTGAGGCGGTCGATGATCTGGCGCGCGCTGCGCGGCAGCTCGGGCCGGTAGAAGGGGTTGATCTGCACCAGCACGAGGTCGCGCGCGGCGCACTCGTCGACGAGCGGGAACAGCGCCGGGTTGCCGGTGAAGCCGCCGTCCCAGTACGCCTCGCCGCCGATCTCGACGGCCCGGAACATCAGCGGCAGGCACGCCGACGCCATCACGGCGTCGACGGTGATCTCGCCGCGGCGGAAGATGCGTGGCCGGCCGGTGCGCACGTTGGTCGCGGTGACGAACAGCTGCACCGCGGTGCAGCGGTTGACGCGATCGAAGTCGACAGTGGCGGCGACGAGGTCACGCAGCGGGTTCAGGTTCAGCGGGTTGAGCTCGTACGGCGAGAACACGCGCGTCAGGTGGTCCATCAGGACGTAGCCGGGCGAGTTCGCGAGGCTCCAGTGGCCGCTGAGGCGGTCCCACAGGCTGCGCTGGATCGGGCTCGCGAGCGCAGCATCGCTGACCGCCTTCCAGAAGCGCGCGAGCGCGGCGCGCGCCGCCTCGGGCCCGCCCGCCTCGAGGCCGTCGGCGAGCACGACGGCATTCATCGCGCCGGCGCTGGTGCCGCTGACGCCGTCGATGTGCAGGTCGGGCTCCTCGAGCAATCGGTCGAGCACACCCCAGGTCAGCGCGCCGTGCGCGCCGCCACCCTGCAGTGCGAGATCGATCGTCTTGGCGGTGCTGCCCATGGCCGAGTCGCCCCGCCGCCAGCACCGCGCGCCGGACCGCGAAACCGATGATTGCTGCGCCGCAGCATAGCAGCCACGCGACGCCGGCCGCCCCGCAAGGTCTTGGCGACCCCGCGGCGCCAAGGCGAAACGACAGCCGCGGGGACGCCGTTGCCGCGCCGTCAGTGCGACATCAGCACCGGCACCGTCATCGACTGCAACAGCGTGCGCGTGACGCCGCCGAGCAGCAGTTCCCACGCCCGGCTGTGGCCGTAGCCGCCCATCACGATCAGGTCGGCGTCGACATCGGCCGCGTGCGACAGCAGCGCCTCGGCCACCGGCGCGTCGGGCGTCCACGGGCGGCGCATGCGCTCGGCCACCGTCGGCTCGCGCGTGACGAAGACGTGGCCGCTGGCCTCGACGCCGTGGCGCTTCAGGTGCGCGACGACGGCGTCGAGCGACTCGGGCGGCCCCATCTCGTCGCCGGCCGCGGCGTGCGTGAAGCTCACCACCTCGACGCGCTGCGCACGCTTGAGCAGCGGCAGCGCGTCGCGCAGCGCCTGCGCACTCTCGCGCTTGTCGGACCACGCGACGAGCACGCGCTGGCCGCAGCTCGCGTGCCCGCCGGCCAGCCCCGTGCCCCATTCGACGTAGGGCACGAACAGCAGCGGGCAGCCCGCGCCCATCATCAGCCGCCCGTGCATCGCTGCACCGCAGCCGTCGGGGGTCTTCGGGTCGTGCTGGCCGAGCACGACGAGGTCGGCGGTGTGCGCCTCGTGCAGCAACGCCACGAGCGGGTCGCCGCGCGCGATCGACAGCGGCAGCGCGACGCCGGCGTCGCGCGCAGCGGCCTCGACGAGCGCGGTGGCGGCGTCGCGGCGCGCCTGCTCGGCCTCGAGCGTCATCTGCGCCGCGATCGTCGACGCCTCGGGCGTCAGGTAGGCCCCCGGCGGCGGCGGCTCGACGGCATACAGCGCCGACAACTCGGCACCGTGCTCGGCGGCCAGCCGCGCGGCCAGCAGCAGCACCTCGCGCGAGCGGGGGCTGTCATTGACATGGACCAGAATGCGGCGGATGTCGCTCATCGTCGTCTCCTGCAAGGCTGCGTCGGCCCATGTTAGTCGCTGACGGCCCCACGGCCCGATGACGCCCCCGCCTGCGACACCGACGCCGACGCCCGGCTCGCCCTGGCACGCGCTCGACGCGGCCGACGTGGCCGCGCGCCTGGGCACCGACCCCGAGCGTGGGCTCGCCGACGACGAGGCCGCGCGCCGGCTGCAGGCGCACGGGCCGAACGCGCTGCCCGAGCCGCCGCGGCGCTCGGCGCTCGCGCTGTTCGCGCGCCAGTTCAAGAGCCCGCTGATCTACCTGCTGTTCGTCGCGGCCGCGCTGGCCACGGTGCTCGGCCACCTCGGCGACGCCGGCGTGATCCTCGTCGTCGTCATCGCCAACGCGCTGATCGGCGCACTGCAGGAAGGCCGCGCCGAACACTCGATGGCCGCGCTGCGGCGGCTGGCCGAGCTGCAGGCGCGCGTGCGTCGCGGCGGCGCCGAGCGCGTGCTGCCGGCGCGCGAGCTGGTGCCCGGCGACGTGCTGCTGCTGGCCGCCGGCGATGCCGTCGGCGCCGACGCGCGGCTGCTCGATGCCCAGCAGCTGCAGGTGGCCGAAGCCGCGCTGACCGGCGAGTCGGCACCGGTGGCCAAGCTCGCCGACGCGCTGCCGGCGGCCACCGCGCTGGCCGACCGCTGCGACATGGTCTACGCCGGCACGCACGTCACCGCCGGGCGCGCGCTTGCCGTCGTCGTGGCCACCGGCAGCGCGACCGAGGTCGGCCGCATCGCCGAGCTGACACAGCGCGCCGTCGAGCCGCCGACGCCGCTGGAGCGACGCATCGAGCGCTTCGGGCGCACGCTCGTCGCCGCGGCGCTGGTGCTGTTCGTCGTCGTCGTCGCGCTGGGCGTCGTGCGCGGCGTGCCGCTGGCCGAGCTGCTGATGGTGGCGATCAGCCAGATGGTGTCGGTGGTGCCCGAGGGGCTGCCGGTGGCGATGACGATCGCGCTGGCGGTGGGCATGCAGCGCATGGCCGCACGCGGCGCGATCATCCGCCGGCTCGCCGCCGTCGAGACGCTGGGCTCGACGACGGTGATCTGCGCCGACAAGACCGGCACGCTGACGCGCAACGAGATGACGGTCACCGCGCTGTGGCTGCCCGACGGGCGCGACATCGCCGTCAGCGGCAGCGGCTACCGGCCCGAAGGCGCGTTCACCGCGGCCGACGGCCGCGCGTGCGATGCGCGCGACCCGGCGCTCGCTGCGCTGCTGCGCGCCGTCGCGCTGAACAACGACGCACGGCTCGTACCGCCGGGCGAGGGCCGCGCCGGCTGGAGCGTGATCGGCGACCCGACTGAGGGCGCGCTGCTCGTCGCCGCGGCCAAGGCCGGCATCGACCTCGACGCGCTGCGCACCAGCGCTGCGCGCGAGGCCGAGCTGCCGTTCGACCCGGCGGCGCAGCTGATGGCCACGCGCCACCGGCTGCCCGGCGCGCCGCGCACCGTGTTCGTCAAGGGCAGCCCTGAAGCCGTGCTGCGCCTCGTCGCCGACGCCGCACAGCGCGACGCGGCGCGCGCGGCCGCCGAGGCGATGGCCGCGCGCGCGCTGCGCGTGCTCGCGGTGGCGCGCGTCGACGACGACGCGCTCGACGCCGACGGCGGCTTCGGCGCGCTGGCCGGGCGCGCGCACCTGCTCGGGCTGGTCGGCGAGATCGACCCGCCGCGCGAGGAAGCCCGCGCCGCGGTGGCCGCGTGCCGCAGCGCCGGCATCCGGCCGGTGATGATCACCGGCGACCACAAGCTCACCGGCCTGGCGATCGCGCGCGAGCTGGACATCGCGCGCGACGGCGACGTCGCGCTCGACGGCGTCGAGCTCGAGCGCATGGGCGATGCCGAGCTCGCCGCGGCGCTCGACCGCGTGGCCGTGTTCGCGCGCGTGGTGCCGGCGCAGAAGCTGCGCATCGTCGAGGCGCTGCAGGCGCGCGGCGACGTCGTCGCGATGACCGGCGACGGCGTCAACGACGCGCCGGCGCTCGCGCGCGCCGACGTCGGCGTCGCGATGGGCATCACCGGCACCGAGGTTGCGAAGAGTGCGGCCAAGGTCGTCGTCACCGACGACAACTTTGCGACCATCGTCGGCGCCGTCGAACAGGGCCGCCTCGTCTACGCGAACCTGAAGAAGGTCATCCTGTACCTGTTCGCGACCTCGGTCGACGAAGTCGTCGTGCTGCTGCTGGCGCTGTTCGCCGGGCTGCCGCTGCCGCTGCAGGCGGTGCAGATCCTGTGGATCAACATCGTCACCGAGGCGACGCTGACGGTGAACCTCGTGATGGAGCCGCTGCACGGGCGCGAGATGCAGCGCCCGCCGGTGCCGCGCGACGACCGCCTCGTCGACCGCGAGATGCTCGCGCGCATCGTGCTGATGGCCAGCGCCGCCGTGGCGGCGACCTTCGGCTGGTTCGCGTGGCGGCTCGCGACCGGCGCGCCCGTCGACGTCGTGCGCACCGAGACCTTCACCGTGCTCGCGATGTGTCAGTGGTTCAACGTCGTCAACTGCCAGTCGGCCACGCAGACCTCGCTCGGTGGTGCGCTGCTGCGCAACCGCTGGCTCGCCGGCGGGCTGCTGCTGAGCGTGGCGCTGCAGTGGGCCGTCGTCTACACGGCGCCGATGAACGCGCTGTTCCACACCGTGCCGATCCCCCCGGCCGACCTGGTGCCGATGGTCGCCGCCGCGAGCCTGGTGCTGTGGGTCGAGGAGGCACGCAAGCTCGTTCGGCGACGCCGGCGATAAAGCCCGGCCCGGCGAGGGGTTCATGAAACTGTCATGAGGCGCCGAGAACACTGCCAGCTTTGTCTCGATCCGATGGAGCCCTCGATGAAACGTCGTCTCTTCGTCACCGTCGCCTTCGCGGCCCTGCTGCCGGCGCTCGCCTTCGCGATGGACCCCCGCTACAAGGACGCCGACGGCGACCTCGTCGCCGACCCGCCAACCAACCCGGCCGAGTTCGTCGACCCGCCGGTGCTCGTGTTCTCGTACACGCCGGTCGAGGACCCGGCCGTCTACGCCAAGGTGTGGGACGGCTTCGTGCAGCACCTGGCCAAGGTCACCGGCAAGCGGGTGCAGTTCTTCCCGGTGCAGAGCAACGCGGCGCAGATCGAGGCGATGCGCGCCGGCCGCCTGCACGTGGCCGGGTTCAACACCGGCTCGAACCCTCTGGCCGTCGCCTGCGCCGGCTTCGTCCCGTTCGCGATGATGGCGAGCAAGGACGGGCGCTTCGGCTACGAGATGGAGATCATCACGTACCCGGGCAGCGGCATCGAGAAGATCGAGGACATCCGCGGCAAGAAACTCGCGTTCAGCGCCGAGACCTCCAACTCGGGCTACAAGGCGCCGGCCGCACTGTTGCGCGACCAGTACAAGATGGAAGCCGGCAAGGACTACACGCCGGTGTTCAGCGGCAAGCACGACAACACCATCCTCGGTGTCGCGAACAAGGACTACCCGGCCGGTGCGATCGCCAACTCGGTGAAGGTGCGGATGGAAGCGCGCGGCGCGGTCAAGCCCGAGCAGACCAGGGTGATCTACAAGTCGCAGACCTTCCCGACCACGGGCTACGGCCACGTCTACAACCTCAAGCCCGAGCTCGCGGCCAAGGTCAAGGAAGCGTTCTTCTCGTTCGACTGGGAGGGCTCGGAACTGGCCAAGGAGTTCAACAAGTCCGAGCCGCCGCAGGAAAAGTTCATGCCGATCACCTACAAGCAGTACTGGCAGGTCGTGCGCGACATCGACAAGGCGATGGGCGTGAGCTACGCCTGCAAGTGAGGCCCGCAGCGTGCTCGCGATCGAAGGGCTGACCAAGCGCTACCCGACCGGCGACCTGGCGCTCAAGGGCGTGTCGCTCGCCGTCGGCGCCGGCGAGGTGCTCGGGCTGATCGGCCCGTCGGGTGCCGGCAAATCGACGCTGATCCGCTGCGTCAACCGCCTGGTCGAGCCCAGCGGCGGCGTGATCCGCCTCGACGGCGTCGACCTCGCGTCGCTGCGTGGCGCGAAGCTGCGCGCCGCGCGCCGGCGCATCGGCATGATCTTCCAGGAGTACGCGCTCGTCGAGCGGCTGACGGTGATGGAGAACCTGCTGTCGGGCCGGCTCGGCTACACCGGGTTCTGGGCGAGCTGGTTCCGGCGCTTTCCCGCCGCCGACGTCGCACGGGCGTTCGAGCTGCTCGAACGCGTGGGGCTGGCCGGCATGGAGAACAAGCGCGCCGACGCGCTGTCGGGCGGGCAGCGCCAGCGCGTGGGCATCGCGCGCGCGCTGATGCAGGACCCGAAGCTGCTGCTCGTCGACGAGCCGACCGCGAGCCTGGACCCGAAGACCTCGCGCCAGATCATGCGGCTGATCCTCGACCTGTGCCGCGAGCGCGGGCTGGCGGCGATCGTCAACATCCACGACGTCGTGCTCGCCACCGAGTTCCTGCCACGCATCGTCGGGCTGCGTGCCGGCGAGGTCGTCTACGACGGGCCAGCGGCGCAGGTCGACCAGGCCGTGCTCACGCGCATCTACGGCGACGAGGACTGGAGCGCGATCACGCAGCGCCTGCACGCGCAGCGCCGCACGCGCGGCGCGGCGCTCGACGCCGAGCTCGAGGCCGAGGCGGCATGACGGCACCGGCCACCGCGGCGGCGCGCGCCTGGCGCCGCCCGCCCTTCATCGCCGACGCCCGCTGGCGCTGGGCCTTGATCCTCGGGGCGCTGGCCTACCTCGTCGTCGGCGTCGGATCGCTCGAGGTCAACTGGACGCGCGTCGTGCAGGGGCTCGAGCGCGGCGCGGCCTTCGTCGCCGCCTTCGCGCAGCCCGACTTCACGTCGCGCTGGCCCGACATCCAGCGCGGCTTCGCCGAGAGCCTGACGATGACGGTGACCTCGACCGCGGTCGGCGTCCTGCTCTCGATCCCGGTGGCGGTCGGCGCGGCGACGAACCTCGCGCCGCGCTGGATCTACCTCGCGTGCCGCGCCTTCGTCGCGGTCGCGCGCACGCTCAACGAGATCATCGTCGCGATCCTGCTGGTGGCGATGTTCGGCTTCGGGCCCTTCGCCGGGTTCCTGACGCTGACCTTTGCGACGATCGGCTTCATGGCCAAGCTGCTCGCCGAGGACATCGAGGAGATCGACCCCGACCAGCTCGACGCGCTGCGCGCCACCGGCGCCACGTTCTGGCAGCGCCTGGACTACGGCGTGCTGTCGCAGGTCACGCCGCGCCTCGTCGGGCTGTCGATGTACCGGCTCGACATCAACTTCCGCGAGTCGGCGGTGATCGGCATCGTCGGTGCCGGCGGCGTCGGCGACACGCTGAACACGGCGATGGACCGCTACGAGTACGGGTCGGCCGCCGCGGTGATCCTCGTCATCATCGCCATCGTGATGGTGGCCGAGTACACCTCCGGCCTGCTGCGCCGGCGCATCCAATGAGCGCGTCGACCGCGGCGCACGCCGTCTGGCGCAAGCGCGCGCCGCGCGCCGAGCTGGCGATCTTTGCCGGCTGGGTGTTCGCGCTGGCGTTCGTCTCGTGGTGCTTCCAGGTCATGACGGCCGACACGATCTGGGCCTTCGTCACCGACGCGCCGAAGCAGGCGGCCGACATCGGCTCGCGCATGGTGCCGCCCGACTGGGCCTTCACGCGCGAGCTGCTGGCGCCGCTGTGGGAGACAGTCAACATCGCCACGCTGGGCACGCTGCTCGGCGTCGTGATCGCCACGCCGGTGGCCTTCCTCGCCGCGCGCAACACGACGCCGAGCGTGGCCGTCGTGCGGCCGCTGGCGCTGCTGGTGATCGTCGCGTCGCGCTCGATCAACTCGCTGATCTGGGCGCTGCTGCTGGTGGCGATCGTCGGCCCGGGGCCGTTGGCCGGCATCGTCGCGATCGCGCTGCGTTCGATCGGCTTCGTCGGCAAGCTGCTGTACGAGGCGATCGAGGAGATCGACGCCCGCCAGGTCGAGGCGGTCGAGGCCACCGGCGCGGCGCCGGCGCAGGTCATGGCCTACGGCATCGTGCCGCAGGTCGCGCCGACGCTGGCCGGCATCACGGTGTTCCGCTGGGACATCAACATCCGCGAGTCGACCGTACTCGGCCTGGTGGGCGCCGGCGGCATCGGCGTCAAGCTCGAGGCGGCGCTGGCCGTGCTGGCGTGGCCGAAGGTGACGATGCTGCTGATCGCCATCCTGGCCACCGTCGTCGTCAGCGAGTGGGTCTCGGCGCGCGTGCGGCGGCAGCTGATCTGAGCGCCGCCGGGGCCCTCAGCCGCCGTGGCGGGCGACGGAGGCGACGTTGAATGCGAACAGCGCCAGCAGGCCGAGGCTGACCCAGCCGACCGCGCGCAGCAGCCGCCGCTGCGGCCGGTAGTACAGGCCGACGATGGTCAGCCCCGTCATCGCCGCGGCGACGGTGGCCGTCGTCGCGTGCGCGATCGAGACCTCGGCCAGCAGCGACGCGCCGGGGTAGAAGATGTCGTCGATGGCGAGCACGGCGACGTTGAACAGGTTGCTGCCCAGCAGGTTGCCGATCGCGAGGTCGAGCGCGCCCAGGCGGATCGCCGCCACGGTGACCGCCATCTCGGGCAACGTCGTCACGAGGGCGACGAACACGGTGCCGACGAGACTGCCGCTCCAGCCCATCGCCTGCGCGACGTCACCGGCAGCGAACGGCAGCCGCGACCCGGCCACCAGCACGACGAGCGCCGCGACCGCGAAACGCACCGCGTGCACGCGCAGCCGCGCGCCCGCACCGCCGTCGGACCCGGCCGGTGGCGACGAGGCGCCGTCGCGCTCGTGCAGAAAGACCGTGCGCATCGCCACGACGTACAGTGCGAGCAGCACCGGCGTGGCCACGCCGAAGCCCGGCAGCACGGCGTCGAGCCCGCCCGTCGCGTCGCCCGCGCGGCGCTGCGCGTCGCCGAGCAGGATGGCGACCGTGACGACGCCGAACATCAGCACGCCGAACGCCGCGCCGAGGATGTGGCCCTGGCTCGCCTGCCGGTACAGCGGGTTGCCGCGCACGAGCAGGTCGACGACGGCGAGGAACGCGAGGTTGACCGCACACGCGCCGAGCGCGTTGCCCACCGCGATGTCCGGCGCCTGGGCCGCCGTCACCGCCGAAATGCCGCTGGCCAGCTCGGGCAGCGAGGTCACGCTGGCCACCAGCGTGACACCGATCCACGTGCGCGACAGAGCGAGCGCGTCGGCGATCGCGTCGGCCTCGCGGGTCAGCGTGTAGCCGGCGACGCCGATCACCAGCGCGAGCAAGACGAAGACCGCCCACGCGAGCGCGAGGCCGTTCATGCTTCGGCCGGGCGGGTGATGGCTGAAGTGCTGCACCCGTGTAGCGAACGCTCGGCGGCTGGCAGGCGCGTCATCCGGATAGGTTACCCTGCCCGATCGACGTGTCCCGCGACGCCGCCAACGCCAGCGCCGACCCGCATCGCAGCCCCCGGTCCGATCCCCCCACCATGGCCGATCCTCCGCCCGCCCTCGACGGCGCCTCGCCGCTGCCGTGGCACGCCCGCAGCGCCGACGACACGCTGCGCGCACTGCAGTCGCGGCTTCACGGCCTGAGCGTTGCCGAGGCGAAGGAGCGGCTCGAGCGCTACGGCCCGAACCGCCTGGCCGAGGTCGAGCCGCCGGGCGTGCTCGTGCGGCTGCTGCGCCAGTTCGATAACCTGCTGCTGTATGTGCTGATGGCCGCCGCCGTCGTCACGGCGCTGATGGGGCACTGGGTCGACACCGGCGTGATCCTGGCGGTGGTCGTGCTCAACGCCGTGATCGGCTTCGTGCAGGAAGGCAAGGCCGAGCGCGCGCTGCAGGCGATCCGGCACCTCTTGTCGCCGCACGCCGTCGTGCTGCGCGACGGCCACCAGCACGACGTCGACGCCGCCGAGCTCGTGCCCGGCGACGTCGTGCTGCTCGCCTCGGGCGACAGCCTGCCCGCCGACGTGCGGCTGCTGCAGGCGCGCAATCTGCGCGTCGACGAGGCGGCGCTGACCGGCGAATCGGTGCCGGTGGACAAGCGCGTCGACCCGGTGGCCGAGGACGCCGCGATCGGCGACCGCCTGTGCATGGGCTACGCCGGCACGCTGGTCACGCAGGGGCAGGCGCGTGCCGTCGTCGTCGCCACCGGCAACGCGACCGAGATCGGGCGCATCGGCAAGATGCTCGAGTCGGTCGAGCAGGGCACGACACCGCTGCTGGCCAAGATGGCCGGCTTCGGCCGCACGCTGACCTTCGTGATCCTCGCCGCCGCGGCGGCGCTGTTCGCGTTCGGGCTGCTCGTGCGCGGCATGCCCGCAGTCGAAGTGTTCATGGCCGCGGTCGGCCTCGCGGTGGCGGCGATCCCCGAGGGACTGCCGGCGATCATGACGATCACGCTGGCGATCGGCGTGCAGCGCATGGCGCAGCGCCACGCGGTGATCCGCCGCCTGCCCGCCGTCGAGACGCTCGGTTCGGTGACCGTGATCTGCTCCGACAAGACCGGCACGCTCACGCGCAACGAGATGACGGTGCAGCAGGTCGTGTGCGCCGGCCAGACCGTCGACGTCGAGGGGGCCGGCTACGCGCCCGAAGGCGCGCTCAAGCTCGACGGCGCGGTGCTCGAGCCGGCTGCGCTCGCCGAGCGTGCGCCCGCGCTGGCCGCGCTCGTCGAGGTCGCCGCGCTGTGCAACGACGCCAGCCTGCACGAGGCCGACGGCCGCTGGACGCTGGCCGGCGACCCGACCGAGGGCGCGCTGCTGACGCTGGCGATGAAGGCGGGGCTGAACCCGGCGGAACTGAAGGTCGAGCGCGAGCGGCCCGACGTGATCCCGTTCGAGTCCGAGCACCGCTTCATGGCCACGCTGCACGCCGCCGACGGCGGCACGGTCGCGCTCGTCAAGGGCGCGCCCGAGCGCGTGCTCGCGATGTGCGCGACCGAGCTCGACGCGCAGGGCCGCGAGCAACCGCTCGACGCCGCGCGCTGGCACGCCGAGATCGAGGCGCAGGCGCGCGCTGGCCGGCGCGTGCTCGCGCTCGCGCGCCGCCCCTTCCCCGCCGGCAAGGAGGACCTCGACCACCCCGACGTCGCGCAGGGCCTGACGCTGCTCGGGCTGGTGGGCATCATCGACCCGCCGCGCGAGGAAGCCATCGAGGCGGTCGCGCAGTGCACCGCGGCCGGCATCCGCGTCGTGATGATCACCGGCGACCACGGCGTGACGGCCAGCGCGATCGCCGCGCAGCTCGGCATGGGCGAGGGCCTGCAGGCCGTCACCGGCCCCGAGCTCGAGGCGATGGACGACGCGACGATGCGCGAGGTCGTGCGCACGACGCGCGTGTTCGCGCGCGCGAGCCCCGAGCACAAGCTGCGCCTGGTGCGCGCGCTGAAGGCCAACGGCGAGATCGTCGCGATGACCGGCGACGGCGTCAACGACGCGCCGGCGCTCAAGCAGGCCGACGTCGGCGTCGCGATGGGCATGAAGGGCACCGAGGCGGCCAAGCAGGCCGGTGCCGTCGTGCTCGCCGACGACAACTTCGCGTCGATCGCGCACGCCGTCGAGGAAGGGCGCACCGTCTACGACAACCTGAAGAAGACGGTCACGTTCCTGCTGCCGATCAACGGCGGCGAGTCGATGGCACTGCTGGTCGCGGTGCTCGCAGGCGTCGCGCTGCCGATCCTGCCGGCGCAGATCCTGTGGGTCAACATGGTCAGCTCGGTCGCGCTGGCGATGGTGCTCGCGTTCGAGCCGACCGAGCCCGACGTGATGCGCCGCCCGCCGCGCGCACCCGACGAGCCGCTGCTGTCGCGCTTTCTCGTGTGGCGCATCGTGTTCGTCTCCGCGCTGTTCCTCGGCGGCATCTTCGGCATGCACGAGTGGGCGCTCGCGCAGGGCGCCAGCGTCGAGGCCGCACGCACGGTGGCCGTCAACACCCTCGTGTGCATGGAGGTGTTCTACCTGTTCAGCGTGCGCTACCTGAAGGCGCCGTCGTTCACGTGGCAAGGCGTCAAAGGCACGCCGCGCGTGCTCGCCGCGGTGGCCGGCGTGTTCGTGCTGCAGCTCGCGTTCACCTACGCGCCGTTCATGCAGACGCTGTTTCGCACCGAAGCGCTCGCGCTGGCGACCGGCGCCGCGATCGTCGCCGTCGGCGTCGCGCTGCTCGTCGTGCTCGAGCTCGAGAAGACGCTGCTGCGGCGGCTCGGCGCGCTGCGCGCCTGAGCCGCACCGCTCAGCACAGCCGCTTGAACACCAGGTGCACGACGATCGGCTCGCCGTCGCTCGTGTGCGCGTGGCGCTCGCTGACGATCTCGGTGCAGCCGTCGCGCGTGAGCGCCTTGATCTCGCGCGCCGCGGCGTCGTAGACGAAGGGGTTCTCGAGCCAGGTGCCGGCAGCGGGCAGTTCGACGGGCACGCCGATCGGCGCGAGGGCGTGGATGCGCTGGGCGATCGATTCCATGGTCGGCCTCCGGGGACGTGGGTCGCACGACGGGTCATGCCGCCGGCGCGCCGCCGGTCGGCTCGGCCGCCGGGGCGGCGCCGGCCTTGCCGCGCGGGCTGCGCACCGCGGCCGTCTTGGCCGCGCGCGGCGCCGTCTTGGCCGCGCGTTTGGCAGGCGTCTTGACGGGCGCGGCCGCCGCCGACGCGCGGCCCCGCGGCGCGGCGGCAGCGGCCGCCGCAGGGGTGGCAGCGCTCGGCGCTGCGGCAGCGGCCGCCGCGGCGGCACGCGCGAAGTCGCGCGCATCGACCTCGGCGCGCGCTTCCTCGCGCGCTTCGGCCCACAGGTCGGCGATGTGCTCGCGCGCCTGCGCCGCGATCAGCGTCGCCTGTTCGAGCCCTTGCGCGGCGCCGCGCACGACGCGCTGCGTCGTGCGGCGCACCGCCTGCGGGTCGCGGGCGTAGGCGGCGCCGGCGACGAAGCCGAGCACGGTGCCGACGGCGGCACCGATCAATGCGGCGCCGAGGTGTTCGATCTTCATGGGGGGGTTCCTCGAGGTCGTGGATCAGGAAACGGCGGGAACGGCGCGGTCGTCGGACCGCGCCGGGGCATCGGTGGCGTCGTGCGACGGCGGGGCGGGCGCGGCGGCGGAACGCGTGCCCGAGGCATCGAGCGCCTCGATGCGCAGGCTGTCGAACAGCAGCGCGAACACGAAGCCGTGGTGCAGCAGCGCGGTGGCCTCGGGCGGCAGCCAGCGCAGCGCGGCGGCCGTCATCAGCGCGGCGTTGGCGGCCACCGCTGCGCCCTGCTGGCGGCGCAGCCGGCGGTGCACCGCCTGCGCGAGCCGGCGCGCCGCGACCAGGCTGACCAGCGGGTCGCCGAGCAGCACGCCGTGCGCGCCGGCATCGGCGTCGACCGGGCACAGGCTCACGCTGCCCGGCGGCACGAGGTCGCGCCAGACGGTGTGCGCGAGCACGAGCGGGCGGCCGTCGCGTACCGCGTCGGCGAACCACTCGTCGCGCGGCGCGCGCCGCGGGTCGATCCACTCGACGCCGGCGGCGTCGCCGTGAAGCGGCGCCGCAGGCACGTCGTCGGCCTCGGGCAGCAGCGCGATGCGCTCGAAGCCCAGCGCACGCAGCGCGGCCAGGTGCGCGGCGGCGCCGTCGCGCCAGTCGCTGGCCAGCGTCACGCGCGCCACGACACGCCCGCGCTGCACGAACGCGAACGTGCGCTGCAGGCCGTCGACGGCGGCCGGCAGCGGCGGCAGCTCGAGCCGCCAGACCTCGCGCAGCCGCGCCGGCGACGCCAGGTGCAGCTCGCGCCCACCGACGTCGGGCAGCAGCGCGCCGTGGCGCCACCAGCGGCGCACGACGGCGTCGGCGACGCTCGGTGCCTCGGTGCGCACGCCATCGTCGGCATCGGTGTCGGCGTCGCCGGCCGCGGCCAGCCGCGCGAGCCAGCCGTGCACGGTCGCGGCGTCGACGCCGCGCGCCGTGCGCACCGCGGCGACGCGCCAGCGCCCGCGCGCGAGCACGCCGCTGTCCTGCAGCACCAGCGTCGGCGCGACCGCGAGGCGCTCGAGCACCTCGAGCCCGCCGGCAAGCAGCCCCTGGCGCGCGAGCGTGTACAGCGCCGCTTCGCGCGCCAGCGGCAGCGCGAGGTCCAGCCCCTGCTGCGGGTCGGCCTGCAGCATCGCGGCGGCGCGGCTGGCGTCGCCGGTCAGCCCCATCACGAGCGCGGCGCCGGTCAGCGGCAGCGACACGAGCCGCTCGATCTCGGGCGCGAGCCGCCCGGCCGGGTCGCGGGCCCCCGCCGCGTGGCGCAGGTGCGCGCGCAGCCGCTCGAGGCGCGAGCCGGCCGCATCGGCCTCGGCGACGAGTTCGAGCGCACCGTCGTGCAGCTGCTCGCCGGCGGCCAGCGGCTCGCCGGCCGCGACGGCGCGCGGCGCGCCGCTGCCGTGGTGCAGCGTCGCGACGAGCGTCGCGCGCCCGCGCACGACGCGGCCGTCGACGGGCACGACGTCGCCGGCGGCCAGCCGCACGCGGTCGCCGGCGCGCAGCGCGTCGGGTGGCAGCGGCTGCCAGGCGCGCTCGCCGACGCGGCGCGCCGCGTAGCGGGCCGCCTCGACGGGCAGCAGGTGGCGCAGCAGGTCGTCGGCCTGCGCGACGAGGCGCGCCGACAGCGCCTCCGACAGCGTGCGCGCCGCCACCGACGCGGTGACCACCAGCGGGTGGCCCGACAGCGCGGCCGCGGTCTGCGACGCGGCGTCGAGCAGCACTGCGGCCGGATCGCGCACGAGCTGCTCGCGCTGCGCGAGCGAGCGCGCGGCGATCACCGCGAGCGCGCCGCCGGCGCGCCAGCGGCCGCTCAGCAGCGGCAGCGCGAGCGACAGCAGCGCCGGCGTCCACGCGACGCTCGACGCTGCCGGCGTCGCGTGCGCGCGGCGGCCCGTCGATGGCGGCGCCTCGCCGACCGACGCGAGCCGCTCGAGCACGGCGGCGCGCGTGCCGGGCAAGCCGTCGTGGTGCACGACGACGCAGCGCAGCGTCGCGTTGACGCGCACCGACTGCACGCCGGGCAGCGTCTCGAGGCGTGAGCGCAGCGTCGCCGCGTCGGCGTGCGCCGGCCACGCGGCGCGCAGCCGCGTCGCGGTCTCGTGCAGCACGTCGACGCTCACGGCGCAGCCCCCGCACCGCGCGCGGCGCGCATCTTCAGCGCCTCGCGCACCAGCAGCGGCAGCGCCGCGGTGGCGGCAACGACGAGCGCATCGGCCACGCCGATCGGCGCGGTGCGCAGCAGCCGGCGCGCCGCCGGCCACAGCACGGTGCCGGCCTGCGCGAGCAGCGACCAGCCCACCGCATGTTCGAGCATGCGGTTGCGCGCCAGGCCCCCGCCCAGCAGCGGGCGCTGCGAGCGCGCGGCCAGCGCATAGAGCAGCTGCGACGCGGTCAGCGTCATGAAGGCCATCGTGCGCGCCTGCGGGCTCGCGCCGTAGCGTGCCAGCCCGACGCCGAAGCTCGCCAGCGACGCGAGCGTCATCACGCCGGCGTCGGTGGCCACCGCGCCCCACTCGCGGCGGTCGAGCAGCCCCTCACGCAGCGACACCGGCGGCCGCTCGAGCACGCCGGGCTCGGGCGGCTCGAGGCCGAGCGCGATCGCGGGCCAGATGTCGGTGGCGATGTTGGTCCACAGCAGCGCGAGCGGCTCGAACGGCTCGGGCGCGCCGGCGGCCACCGCGACCGCGGTGGCGGCGAGCTCGCTGAGGTTGGTCGCCACCAGGTAGCGCACCGACTTCTGGATGTTCAGGAACGCGGTGCGCCCTTCCTCGACAGCGGTCAGCATCGCCGCCGGGTGGTCGTCGCGCAGCACGAGGTCGCTCATCGCGTGCGCGAAGTCGGTGCCGGTGACACCCATCGCGACGCCGACGTCGGCCGTCTTCAGCGCCGGGCCGTCGTTGATGCCATCGCCCGTCATCGCGACGACGTGGCCGCGCTGCTGCAGCGCGCGCACGATCTCGAGCTTCATCGCCGGGCTGGTGCGCGCGAAGCCGCTCGCGCGCTCGACGGCATCGTGCAGGCGCTCGGCCTGCTCGGGCAGCTGGCCGGCGTCGACGATGCGCTCGCCGTCGGCGAGCCCGACGCGCTCGGCCACTGCACGCGCGGTGCCGAGCTGGTCGCCGGTGATCATCAGCGGGCGGATGCCGGCGGCGCGCAGCCGCGCCATCATCTGCGGCAGCCCCGGGCGCAGCCGGTCCGCGAGGCCGACGAGGCCGAACCACGTGAGGCCGCCGGTCTCGCCGTAGCGCGTGCTCGCCTGCTCGCGCACCGCGAGCGCGAGCACGCGCTCGCCGCGCGCGGCCATGCGCTCGTTGAGGCCGAACAGCGCGAGCCGCACGTCGTCGGCGAGCGGCTGCACCGCACGGCCGTCGAACCAGCTCTCGCAGCGCGCGAGCACCTCGTCAGGGCGGCCCTTGACCGCGACCAGCAGGCCGTGCGCGCTGTCGTGCAGCGTGACCATGTACGGGTGGTGCTCGCTGCGCTGGCGCACGCCGAGCAGCGGGTGGCGGCGGCGCAGCGCGTCGATGTCGGCGCCGCGCGCCTGCGCGTACTCGACGATCGCGACTTCGGTCGCCGAGCCCTGCCAGCGCGGTGTGCCGCTGTTCGCACTGTCACCGCCGTCGGCGTGCTCGACGGTGTTGCACAGCGCCGCGACGCGCAGCCACGCGTCGGGCAGCGCCGGCGGCGAGGACGCCTCGTCGAGCGCGACGAGTTCGGTGCCCACCGTCAGCGACGCGACGCGCATGCGGTTCTCGGTCAGCGTGCCGGTCTTGTCGAAGCACACGGTGTCGATCGCGCCGAGGTTCTCGATCGCGTCGAGCCGGCGCGCATAGATCTGGCGGTCGCGCAGCGAGCGGATGCCCGCGGCGAGCAGGCTGGTGGCCACCGTCGGCAGCCCCTCGGGGATCGCCGCGACCCCGAGCGACACCGCGGTGCGCAGCAGCGGCATCAGCGCGCGCCCGCGCAGCGCGCCGACCGCGAACACGCCGACGCACAGCAGCGCCGCACCGATCGCGAGCCGGCGGCCGAGCCGGTCGAGCTCGACCTGCAGCCGCGTGCGCGGGGCCTCGGCCTTCTGCGCGAGCTCGCGGATGCGCCCGAGTGCGGCACGCTCGGCAGTGGCGACGACGACGGCGCGCCCGACGCCGCCCGAGACGACGCTGCCGAGGAACACCATGTTGCTGCGCTCGCCCAGCGGCGTGTCGGCCGGCAGCGCGTCGCCGGCCTGCTTCTTGACCGGCAGGCTCTCGCCGGTCAGCGCGGCTTCGTTGGTGGCCAGCCGGTGCGCCTCGACGACGCGCGCGTCGGCGGCCACCGGCTCGCCCGGCTGCAGCACGAGCACGTCGCCGACGACGACGTCGCGCGAGTCGACCGACACCGGCTGGCCGTCGCGCAGCACGGTGGCCTGCCGCGGCGCGAGCTTGCGCAGGCTCGACACCGTCTCCTCGGCGCGCTTCTCGGTCGCGAAGCCGAGGCCGGCGTTGGCCGCCAGCACGGCCCCGATCGCCGCCGCGTCGGCGAACGCGCGCGTCGACAGCGCGAGCCCGGCAGAGACGCCGAGCAGACCGACGGGCACCGACGTGAACTGGTCGAGCAGGATCTCGCCGGCGCTGCGGCCGGTGACGTCGCGGATCTCGTTGCGCCCGTCGCGCGCGAGGCGCTGCGCGGCCTGCGCGGGTGAGAGTCCGCGCGCCGGATCGAGCGGGCGGTGCGGCTCGCCGCACAGCGCGAGCACCGCCGGCAGCGGCATCGCGTGCCACGGCGGCTCGCCGTCGGCCACGCCCGCCGCCGGCGGCGGCGCCGACGCACGGCGCGCCGTTCGCGCGAGCGTCAGCACGCCCTCTGGCGCCTCCGCCTGGACCGCGGACGCCGCCGCGGCCCGGGCAGCGCGCCGCGGCGGCGCCCCGTCGCGCGCTGGCGGGGCGGCGCCCACCGCCGCGAGCGCGGGCATCGGCGCGGGCGCCCGCGCCGCGACGCCGGCGCGCAGCGCGCGCGCGATCAGTGCGAGCCACTGCGCCTGCAGTGCGGCGTCGGCCGTCTCGAGGCGCACCGTGCCGGTGGCCGCGCTCACCGTCCAGCGGGCCTCGCGCGGCGGATGCAGCCGCGCCGCGAGCGCGTCGTTGCGCAGCAGTCCTCGCACGCGCACGCGCACCCAGCCCCGGCCGCGCCCGACCTCGACGATGTCGATCCGCTCCTCTCCCATCTGACCCCTCAAGGTAGGGAGACAGGATGACGGTTCCGTGACAGCCGACCCCGCCGCTGTGCCACCGTCTGCCGTCGCCGCGCACGCAGAATCGGCGCGACCCCACTGCCTGGAGCACGCCCGATGGCGTCGATCGAGTCCACCGGCGCGCACCTCGACGTCGCCGCCGCCCACATCGAGCCGCCGTGGCTCGTCGCCACGGTCGACGAGTCGGTCGGCGCCGTGCGCGCGCGAGCGCGCGAGGCGGCGCTGCCGCCCGGCGAAATCGTCTGCATCGTCGACGACGTCGGGCGGCTCGTCGGCAGCGTCGAGACGGCACGGCTGTTCGCCAGCGCCGACGACGCACGCGTGCGCACGCTCGCGCGGCTCGACCTGCCGGTCGTGCGCGCCGATGCCGACCGCGAGCAGATGGTGTCGCTGGCGATCGAGCACGGCCTTTCGGCCGTGCCGGTCGTCGATGCGGCCGGCCACCTGCTCGGCGTGGCCGGTGCAACCGCGCTGATGGACATCCTGCGCCGCGAGCACGTCGAGGACCTGCACCGGCTGGCCGGCATCTCGCGCGAGACCGAACGCGCTGTCGAGGCACTCGAGGAGCCGCCGCTGCGCCGCGCGCGCCACCGGCTGCCGTGGCTGCTGGTCGGCTTCGGCGGCAGCATCGTCGCGACCTTCGTCGTCAGCCGCTTCGAGGCCGCGCTGGCCGCGGTGCCCGCGATCGCGTTCTTCGTGCCGGCGCTGGTCTACCTGGCCGACGCGATCGGCACGCAGAGCGAGGCGGTGGCCGTGCGCGGGCTGTCGCTCAGCCGCATCGGCGTCGCGCGGCTGCTCGGCGGCGAGCTGCGCACCGGGCTGCTGATCGGCCTGGTGCTCGCGCTCGCGGCGTGGCCGCTGGTGTGGCTCGCGTTCGGCGACGCGCGGCTGGCCGCGGCGGTGGGGCTGGCGCTGGCCGGCGCGAGCGCGCTGGCCACCGTGCTCGGGCTGATGCTGCCGTGGGCGCTCGCGCGGCTGGGCACCGACCCGGCCTACGGCAGCGGGCCGCTGGCGACCATCGTGCAGGACGTGCTGAGCCTGGTCATCTACTTCGCGTGCGTGTCGGCAGTCGTGCTGTAGCGCGTCCGAAGCCCGGCGGCCGGGTACGTGCAATTCCGCACGTACCATGTGGTCACTATGTGACTGTTAAGTACAAATATTGAACTATCCGGTAACTTCCGCGTCCGAGCAGTTGAGCTCGATCAAGGAGTCACCGATGTACCGCTGGCTGAAGTACCTGATTGCCACTTCCTCCGTCGCGTTCCTGGCCGCGTGTGGCGGCGGCGACGACGACGATCCTCCCGCAACGCCAACGACCATTGCGTCGGTCGCCACGGCCAGCGGCTTCTCCGCGCTGGTCGCGGCCGCCGACAAGGCGGGGCTGGTCGACGAACTGAGCGACACCAGCGCCAACCTGACCGTCTTCGCGCCGACCGACGCGGCCTTCGACGCGCTCGCGACGAAGCTCGGCTTCGCCGACGCCACGGCGATGGTCGCGGCCCTCGACGGCCCGACGCTCGCCAAGATCCTGACCTATCACGTGCTGCCGGCGCGCAAGACCGCCGCGCAGCTGACCGCCGGCAACGAGCCGACGCTGTACGAGTTCGAGGGCACCCCGGCGACGCTGGCCATCGGCACGACCGGCGGCGTGACGGTCACCGACGAGGTCCTCGTGGCGGCCAACGTCACGACGCCGGACGTCGACGCCGGCAACGGCGTGATCCACGTGATCGACAAGGTGCTGGTGCCGCCTGGTGTGCTGAACGTCGTGCAGATGGCCAAGCTGAATCCGGCCTTCTCGACGCTGGTGGCCGCCGTGACGACGGCCGGTCTGGACAGTCCCGTCTCCGGCCTGCAGAGCGCCGGTCCATTCACCGTGTTTGCGCCGACGAACGACGCCTTTACTGCGCTGCTGGCTCGCCTCGGCATCAGCGCCAACGACCTGCTGGGCTCGCCCGACCTCGGGAACATCCTGCGCTACCACGTGGCCTCCGGCGCCTTCCGCGCGGCCGACGTGCTCGGACCCCCGAAGCCGGCCAGCGTGCCCACGCTGCTGAGCGGCAGCAACTTGACCGTGCCGAGCAACACGCTGCCGCTGACGCTGATCGACGACGACGTCGACAGCCCCGACGCCACGATCGCCGCCACCGACGTGCGCGCCAGCAACGGCGTGATCCACGTCATCACGCAGGTCCTGATCCCTGCACCGAACTGACGGCCCCAGCACGCCCGGCCCGACGCACCGGGCGTCTGTCTTCCCCCTCCGCGTCAACCGACCTCTTCACCCAGGAGTCCCCATGAAGAAGCTCATCGCCCGCACCGCCCTCGTCGCTGCCGTGTCGCTGGCCGCGCTGTCGGCGCACGCCAAGGACATCGTCGACACCGCCGTGGCCGCCGGCTCGTTCAAGACGCTGGCCACCGCGCTGCAGGCCGCCGGCCTGGTCGACACGCTCAAAGGCCCCGGCCCGTTCACCGTCTTCGCGCCGACCGACGAGGCGTTCGCGAAGATCCCGAAGGCGCAGCTCGACGCGCTGCTGGCCGACAAGGCCAAGCTCACCGCCGTGCTGACCTACCACGTCGTGCCGGGCAAGGTGATGGCTGCCGACGTCAAGGCCGGCGCCGTCAAGACGGTGCAGGGCGCGGCGATCAACGTCTCGACCACGGGCGGCGTGAAGGTCAACGACGCCAACGTCGTCAAGACCGACATCACGGCCGACAACGGTGTGATCCACGTGATCGACACCGTGATCCTGCCGCCGATGTGAGCGGCCGCACCGGTCCGTGACCTCGAGGGGTGGCGCGAGCCACCCCTTTGCCGTTTCGGGCCCGCCGCCATGGCAGGATCCGCGGCCATGCACCTCGCGATCCTCGACCAGTCGGTGGCCTGCGCCGGGCGCGGCGAGGACGACGCGCTGCGCGACACCGTCGAACTCGCCGTCCACGCCGAGGCGCTCGGCTACCGCCGCTTCTGGGTGAGCGAGCACCACGCGCTGCCCACCATCGTCGGCACCGCGCCCGAGATCGTGATGGCCGCGGTGGCGGCGCGCACGCGGCGCATCCGCATCGGCAGCGCCGGCGTGATGCTGCCGCACTACAGCGCGTTCAAGGTCGCCGAGCAGTTCCGCGTGCTCGACGCGCTCGCGCCCGGGCGCATCGACCTCGGCGTCGGCCGCGCACCGGGCGGCGACATGCGCACCGCGCTGGCGCTCAACCCCAACGCGCACCACGCCGCCGACGCGTTCCCGCAGCAGGTGCACGACCTGCTGCGCTGGTCCGCCGGCGAGCGCCACCAGGGCATCGTCGCGCACCCGCGCCCGCCCGAGGGCAGCGGCGTCGAGCGCGCGCCCGAGGTCTGGGTGCTCGGCAGTTCCGACTACGGCGCGCAGCTCGCCGCGCACTTCGGGCTGCCGTACGCGTTCGCCTACTTCTTCATGGACGGGCGCGGCGTCGAGGAGGCGCTGCACCTGTACCGCACGCTGTACCGGCCGAGCGAGCGCCACCCCAGGCCGCAGGCCACGATCTGCGTGTGGGCGCTGGCCGCCGACAGCGACGACGAAGCCCGCCACCACGCGCTGTCGCGCGAGCGCTGGCGGCTCGACCGCGCGCGCGGCGTGCTGCAGCCGATCGCACCGCCCGACGAGGTCGCGCGCCGCGGCTTCACGGCCGACGAGCTCGCGCAGCTCGAGCCGATGCGCCGCAAGGCCTTCGTCGGCCGCGCCGACCGCGTCGCCGACGCGCTGCGCGCGCTCGCGGCCGAGCTGCAGCTCGACGAACTCTTCGTCAACACCTGGGCGCACGACCCGGCGGTGCGCCGGCACTCGTATGCGCTGCTCGCGCGCGAGTTCGGGCTGAGCACCGGCAACGCTACAGCTTCATCTCCAGCCGCAGCAGCCAGCTGACGACGCCGCGCGTGACGGTGGTGGCCGTCTGCCGCACGTCGTCGTCGGCGACGGCGCGCAGCGACTCCGTGTCACGCGGCCACGCATTGCCCACCGACAGCCGCCACGCCAGCGCCGGGCTCACGGTCCACAGCGCGTAGGCGTCGAACACGCGCCGCGTGTCGACCTCGACCCACTCGGTGGCCGACAGCCGCGTGCGGTAGCCCGGCGTCCAGTTCAGGTTGCCGCCCAGTGTCAGCGGCCACCCGGCCACGCGCCAGTCGGCGCCGACGTTGGCCGTGACGCCCGGCTGCTCGTCGAGCCGGTTGTCGGGGCCGGGCACGCCGTCGACGCGCGAGCGGTACACGCTCGCGTTGGCGCGCAGGTCCACGCGCGGCGCGGCATCGGCGTCGCCACCCCAGGCCGCGACGAGGTCGCGCCAGCGGCCCTTGGCCTCGAGTTCGAGGCCCTGCGTCGTCGCGTCGCCGACGTTGGCCGGGCGGCTGACCCAGCGCGGCGCGTCGGCCCACGGCACCGTCTCCAGCGTCGTGCGCGTGCGGATCAGGTCGGCGATGCGGCGGTGGAACACGCCCGCGCTTAGCACGCCGCCGCCGGCGGGGAAGCGCTCGAACGCGACGTCGACGCCGGTGGCCAGCTCGGGGCGCAGCGCCGGGTTGCCGACGCGGTCGGGGCGCGTCGGGTCGTTGGTGCCGGGCGGCGGGAACGTGCTGTCGATCGCGGGCAGCGCGACGAGCTGTGCGAGCGACGGCGTGCGGTAGCTGCGCGTGACGCTCACGCGCACCTGGTCGCGCGCCTTCGGGTCGGGCTTCCACACCGCGTGCAGCAGCGGCGTCAGCACGACGCTGCGCTGTCGCGGCGCCGGCTCGTCGCCGGCCGCGGCGCCGCGCACCGTGATCGCCTCCCAGCGCAGCCCGGCGTTGAAGGCCCACTGCGGCGTGGCCTGCCACTCGTCCTGCACGTAGACGGCGCTGCGCGACAGCCGCGCGTCGAGCCCGCCGCTGACGTCGGCCGCCAGCGGCACGCCGTCGAGCCGCAGCGTGCGCCACTCGCGCCGCTGCTGCGCCTCGGCCTCGGCGCCGGCCACGAGCTGGTGGCCGTTGTCGAGCAGGCGCTGCGCCTTCACCGACGCCGTCAGCGTGCGCTGCATCGCGTCGCTCGCGTCGTCGCGCGTGCGCAGCGGCACGCCGTCGGCGTCGAACTCGACGCGCCGGCCCTCGGCGGTCGAGCGCGTGTGCCAGCCGTTGAGGTTCCACTCCAGGCGCGTGCCGTCGCCGAGCCGGTGGCGGACCTGCGTGTTCAGCCGCGTCAGCGCGAACGTGCCCTCGCCGTCGCTCGCGCTCGTCGCGTACGGCGCCGGCTCGGCGCCGACGTCGCGCACCAGCGTAGAGCGCGACGCGCTGTCGCTCGCGGAGCGGATCAGGAACGGCGCGAGCACGAGCGAGGCGCCGTCGCCGAGCCGCCACTGCGCCCGGGCCCCCAGCCGCAGCCCCTGGCGCTCGCTGTGGGTCGTCGAGGTCTCGCGATCCAGCCGCAGCAGTTCGCCGTCGTCGAGCGCCTCGACGGTGGTCGTCGTCACGCTGCGCCCGGCGCCCTGGCTGCGGAACAGCGCGCCGAACAGGTTGTAGGTCAGGTCGCCCGCGCTGTCGTTGCGCGCGAAGTTCAGCTCGGGCTGCGCGCCGGCGCCCACGGTGCCGACGCTCGCCTTCACTTCGTTGAGCCGGCGCCGCAAGCCCTCGCGCGTGACGATGTTGACGGTGCCGGCGATCGCGCGCGCGCCGGTCTCGGCGGTCGGTGCGCGGTAGACCTCGATGCGCTCGATCTGCTCGGGGCTCAGCGCGTCGAGCGAGAAGCCGCGCGGCAGCCGCTCGCCGTCGAGCAGGATCTGCGTGTAGCCGCTGCCGAGCCCGCGCATGCGCGGGCTGCCGCCGCTGCCGGCGGTCACGCCAGGCAGGCGCTTGAGCAGGTCGCCCACCGTCGCGTCGCCGTAGCGCTCGATCTCGTCGCGGCCGACAACGATCTTCGCTGCCGTCGACTCGCGGCGCTCCTGCTCGTCGCCGGCGCGCGCGCCGGTGATCTCGATGCGCTGCGGCGCGGGCTCCGGCAGCGGGGACGGCGCGGCGCCGGTCTGCGCGCGCACGGCGCCGGCGACGGCGAGCGCGGCCACCATCGCGAAGTGCCGCAGCACCTTCATCAGAACACCAGCGCGACGACGAACAGGCCGATCATCGCGAACGCGATCACCACCTTCGCCACCAGCCCGGCCATGATGCCCAGCCACGTCGCCGCACCGACGTGCGCCGCGCGGCGGTGGTCGCGCCCGGCCAGGTACTCGCCGAGCGCCGCGCCCACCAGCGGCATGAACAGCACGCCGACCAGCCCCATGAACAGCCCGGCGACGGTGCCCAGCGCCGCGCCGGCCACCGCCTGCGGGCTCGCGCCCACTTTCTTCGCGCCGAGCAGCCCGGCGACGTAGTCGAGCACGAAGGCCAGCGCCGCCAGCACCGCACACGCGGCCACCGTGACCGCGCCGACGCGCGTGAAGCCGTCGATCCACGCGCCGAGCACGATGCCGGCGAGCACGAAGGCCGTGCCCGGCAGCGCCGGCAGCACGGTGCCGGCGACGCCGACACCGATCAGCGCCACCGCCAGCACCCACCACACGAGATCGACCACGCCGGGCACCCCGCCTAACGAACCGGGGGCGGATGATGCCCGAGCGCCGAGTCCGCACGGCGGCGGCGGGAACTTCCGCGCGCTGCCGCGCATCCGACGCGGCACGGCCACCATCCGCGCCGCTGTCCCCGGCCCGCCGGGGTTCGCCGACCCGACCACGACACACCGAGGAAACGACGACGATGAAGAACTGGCTGATCGCCGCCACCGTGGCCGGCCTGGCCGCCGTGTTCACCCCGATCGAGGCCGAAGCCAAGCGCTTCGGCGGCGGGAAGTCCAGCGGCATGCAGCGCGACATGCCCGCGCAGCGCAACGCCACGCCCGACACGCCCACTGCGGCGCCGACCGCCACCGCGCCGGCCGCTGCCCGCGCCACCGGTGCCGCGGGCGCGGCCGCCGCGAGCCGACCGGGCTGGATGGCGCCGGTCGCCGGCCTGGCCGCCGGTCTGGGCATCGCCGCGCTGGCGAGCTACCTGGGCTTCGGCGAGGAACTGGCGAACTTTCTGATGATCGCGCTGCTGGCGGTGGCGGCCCTCGTCGTCGTGCGGCTGCTGATGCGCCGCTTCGCCGGCGGCTCGCCGCAGCTCGCCACGGCCGCTGCCGGCCCGGCCGGCGCTGCACAGGGCGCGATGGCGCGCAGCAGCCTGCAGCCCGCGCCGACGCCGGCGTGGAACCCCGCGCCGGTGCAGCCCGGCGCCGCCGCCGACCCGGTGATGCCCGTGGCCGGAGCGCACGCATCGGCCACGTCGGTGCCGGCCGACTTCGACCGCGAGGGCTTCGAGCGCATCGCGAAGATGATCTTCATCCGCATGCAGGCCGCCCACGACGCCGCCGACCTGAACGACCTGCGCCAGTTCACGACGCCCGAACTGTTCGCGTCGGTGCGGCTGGACCTGCAGGAGCGCGGCGCCGCGCCGAACCACACCGACGTCGTGCGCGTCGACGCCGAGGTGCTCGACGTCGCGCAGGAGGCCGAGCGCCAAGTCGTCAGCGTGCGCTTCCACGGCCTGATCCGCGAAGAGCAGGGCGCCGACGCGCAGCCATTCGACGAGGTCTGGCACCTCGTCAAGGCCGAGGGCGCGAACTGGGCCATCGCCGGCATCCAGCAGCGGCACTGAGCCGCCGCGCCGCAGGGCGGCGCACGGCGATGATCGAACGGGGGCTGCGGCCCCCGTTTTTCATCGGCTCGCGCGGCTCGCATCCGCCCCCCGCGGTTGAGGGGTGACGCAAACGACGCAAATGCGACGAAACGCGGGCACCACCGCGGGAAGGTCCGGGACTTCGTTGAGTTCCGTCAAGCCCGACGACGACACCGCGCCGGTAGATTTACCCCACGCTGTACCGAATCGACGGACTGCGCAGTGGGCCGCGCGACGAGCCGACCCGATGACGACTGAGGACTTCCACGGGAGACCCGAATGCACCTTCCCCTTCGCCTGAAGCCCACCGCACTGGCCCTTGCCGCCGCGGCAGCCCTGTGCGCGATGCCCACGTGGTCGGCCACGCTCACCGCCGACCCGACGGCCGCCGATGGCGTCCCGAACGACGACAAGTGTTCGCTGCGCGAAGCCGTGATGGCCATCAACGCGGGTGCCGCGACGGCCGACTGCGCCAACTCGGTGGCCGACAATTTTGGCGTCAACGACACGATCAACCTGCCGGCGGGCACCTACACGCTGACGACCGGTGGCGTCGACGAGACGTACGAGTCCAGCGGGGGCACCGTGCCCTGGGTCGCCACCATCACCGCTGACGCCTCCAGGGGCGACCTCGACATCACGAAGAGCGTGAAGATCGTCGGTGCCGGCTCGGCGACCACGACGATTCAATGGTCGACCGAAGAAGGGCAGACCCGCGACCGCATCTTCCACGTCTTCGCCGAGACGGGAACGATCGACGTGCAGATCCAGGGCGTCAAGCTGACGAACGGTCAGACGCTCGAGACGTTAATTGCCCCTGGTGCCACGGAGGGCACCAGCTATTACCTGCGCCGCGCCGGGGGCGCGATCGCCGTCGGCGCCGCCGCCAACGTCGTGCTGTTCGACCCGAGCGTCGAAGGCCGTGAGAACTCGGAAGGCCGTGGTGGCAGCAAGCGTCCGACCGAACCCGACGAGGGCGGCGCCACGTTCAGCCTGACGCTGACCGACGTCGTCGTCGACTCGAACAGCGCGCAGGGCGACGGTGGCGGCATCTACACCGCGGCAGCGATGACGGCGACCAACGTCGTCGTGAGCAACAACACCTCGACGACGAACGGCGGCGGCATCTACAACGAGGGCAACACGACGATCGCGGCCTCGACGATCAAGGGCAACACGGCGGAGGGCGGCGGTGGCTTCTTCGGCACCGGCAGCAACGTGGTGAACATCGCGGGGGTCACGTTCTCGGACAACCACGCCGTCGGCGGTGGCGCGATCAGCGGCCGCGCCGGTGTCACGATGCGCATCGTCAACAGCACGATCAGCGGCAACACCGGCAGCGACGTCGGTGCGGGCCTGTACACCAACGGCGTCGCCGAACTGCGCTTCGTGACGATCGCCAACAATGTGTCAGGCGGTGAAGTATCGTCAGGAGGTGCGGGCGGCTCCGGCATCAACACGTTCCCCTCTAGATCGGCCAGCGTCACCGTCAAGAACGTGCTGCTGGCCGACAACAAGGTCGGTTGGGACGGCGAGTCGGAGCTGACCCCCGACTACGTCGCCTCGCTGGCGTCGAAGAACTGCGGCGGGACTGGCGGTAACGTGAGCATCGAGTCCCGCGGGCACAACCTGAGCAGCGACACCAGCTGCGCTGACATCTTCACGGTGGCCGGCGACCTGAACAAAGTCGACCCGAAGCTCGGCCCGCTGGCCGACAACGGCGGCCCCACGCAGACGCACGCGCTGGCTGCCGACAGCCCGGCGCTCGGCGCCGGCGAAGACGAGGCCGACATCACGGTGGACCAGCGCGGTGAGCGGCGCGACAGCCCGCCCGACATCGGCGCGTTCGAACTGCCCGCCCCGACGGACGACGCGGATGGCGGCGGCGGCGGCGGCTGCACGACGAACCCGAACGCGAAGTTCGACGGCGGCCTGCTCGGCCTGCTGGCCGCGGCCTTCGCCGGCCTGGCGCTGCGACGCCGCCGCAAGGCCTGACGCGCGCCGGGGGTCTGGCCGCCGCGAGGCGGCCGGGCCAAAAGAAAACGCCCCTGCACGCAGGGGCGTTTGTCTTGGTGCGGCGGCCGCCGTGTCGCCACGGCGGCGCGCCACGCCCACTTACAGCGGGCGGATGTTCGCGGCCTGCAGGCCCTTCTGGCCCTGCTTGACTTCGAACTCGACGCGCTGGTTGTCCTGCAGGCTCTTGAAGCCGTCGGCGCGGATCTCGCTGAAGTGGGCGAACAGGTCCTTGCCGCCGCCGTCGGGCGTGATGAAGCCGTAGCCCTTGCCGTCGTCGAACCATTTGACGATGCCGGTTTGCGTGGTGCTCATGGAGTTTTCCTCGAGTGAAAGTGGATGACGAAACCCCACCGCTGTGCGCGACGCGAACACGCGAGCACGCCCCGGGCGGGGACAGAAACACTCAAGAAACGCCAGGCGGGAGATTCAAACCAGGCCGGCCGTCGGGGGCAGCGCCCCGGGGCGGTAAAGCTGAAAAGACCTTGTGGAAACGGTCTTGGTATGTCTGTGCCCGTAATGTAGCCGATCCGCGGGCCGCGTGCCGGCCCGCGGTTAGAGGGTGCACCTCAGAAGGCGCGCCGCGCCGCCCGAAAACGACTTGGCCCCACGGGGCTCCTCATGGCACCGGCCGCGCCACGCGCAGCGCCTCGCGCAGCACGTCGCGGTCGCCGACGTGGTTGGCCAGCACGAGCACGAGGCGCGCGTTCATCAGCGCGCACTGCTCGTCGTCGAGGTCGCGCTGGCTGGCGATCAGTTCCTCGTAGAAGCCGTCGGGGTCGGCAACGTGGGGCTCGCGGATCAGGGACATCGTCGTCTCCGAGGGTGGGTGGGTTCAGGCGGCGTGGCCGAGCGCGCGCGCGAGCGCGGCCTCGATGTCGGTGGTGTCGAAGCCGCGCCAGCGCGCGGCCACGTGCTGGTCGGGGCGGATCAGCACCACGGTGCCGGGGCGGCCGTCGTAGCGCTCGGCGAGCACGCCGTCGACGTCGAGCACGTCGCTGCCGACGTGCAGCACGCGCGCCTCGACGCCGCCGCAGCGCACCGCGTCGGTGGCCGGGCGGCGGCCGAACGCCAGCAGCGTGAAGCCCTCGCCGAGGTGCTCGAGCAGCCACCCGCGGCGCCCACCAGCTTGCACCGGCGCGTCGGCGCACACGCTGCCCGGGCACAGCGTGCCGCCGAAGTGGCTCTCGTCGGGCGTGTTCAGCGGCGAGTGCAGGTACGGCGTCGGCGTCGACAGCCGCCCGCTGTTGACGAGCGGACGCGCGAACGGCTCGGTCTTGGCCAGCCCGAGCACGGCGTCGCGGTACAGGCGGCTGCCGCGGCTCTTCGGCGTGATGAAGTCGGTCGAGCGTGTGGAGGCGCGCAGGTTGTCGTCGGCGGCGTACGCGCGCTCGTCGTGGTAGCTGTCGAGCAGCGACTCGGGCGCGAGGCCCTGGAGCACGTAGGCCAGCTTCCACGCGAGGTTGTCGACGTCCTGCACGCCGGTGTTGGCGCCACGCGCGCCGAACGGCGAGACCTGGTGCGCCGCGTCGCCGGCGAACAGCACGCGGCCGTGGCGGAAGCGGTCGATGCGCCGGCACGCGAACTGGTAGACCGAGACCCACTCGAGCTCGAACTCGACGTCGTCGCCGAGTGCCGCGCGCACGCGCTGGCGCACGCGCTCGGGCTGCTTCTCGACCTCGGGGTCGGCGTCCCAGCCGAGCTGGAAGTCGACACGCCAGACGTCGTCGGGCTGCTTGTGCAGCAGCACGCTCTGGCCGCGGTGGAACGGCGGGTCGAACCAGAAGCGCCGCTCGGCGGGCATGTCGCGCTTCATCACGATGTCGGCGATCAGGAAGCGGTCCTGGAAGAACTGGCCGCTGAAGCCGGCGCCGACCATGCGCCGCAGCTCGCTGTTCGCGCCGTCGCACGCGACGACCCACTGCGCCTCGGTGCGGAAGATGCCGTCGGGCGTCTCGACCTGCAGCACGACGTGGTCGGGGTGCTGCGCGAGGCTCAGCACGCGGTGCTTCCAGCGCAGGTCGATGCGCGGGTGCGCGTCGCATGCGGCGACCAGCATCTCCTCGAGGTGGTATTGCTGCAGGTTGATCATCGCGGGCATCTTGTGATGCGCCTCGGGCAGCAGGTCGAACGTGTAGACGAGTTCGTCGCGGAAGTACACGCGCCCGAGCTTCCAGCTCACGCCGCGCTCGACGAAGCGCTCGCCGAGCGTCGGTGCGCCGCTCCCGCCCGCGCCCATGCGGCCGATGCGGTCCCAGATCTCGAGCGGGCGCTTGGCGTAGCACACGGCGCGCGAGCCGACGCTGACGGTGTCGTTGTCGTCGAGCACGACCACGTCGAGCCCGCGCTGCGCGCAGTCGAGCGCGGCCGTCAGCCCGATCGGCCCCGCGCCGACGACGACCACCGGGTGGCGCTGCGGCCGCCCGATCTTCTGCTCGTCGCTTTGCCGGTACGCGAACCTGGGCCAGGTGTAGGTCTTGAGCATCGCGCCCTCCGTGTCAGTCGGCAGCGACATCGGCGAACTCGCCCTCGTGCAGCCACGCGGCGTGGCGCGGCGCGCGCTTCGTGCGGCTCCACTCGTCGATCATCGCGTGCTTGACCTCGTCGAGGCGCCGGTACATCTCGGGCGTGCCGGTGGGCGCGGCGAGTTCGAGCCGGTGGCCGTTGGGGTCGAAGAAGTAGATCGACTTGAAGATCACGTGGTCGGTGATGCCCACCACGTCGATGCCGGCGGCCTCGAGCCTGGCTTTCGTCTTCTCGAGCGTCTCGACGCTGTCGACCTCGAACGCGATGTGCTGCACCCAGTCGGGCGTGTTCGGGTCGCGGCCCATCGGCGGCGAGTTCGGCAGCTCGAAGAACGCGAGCACGTTGCCGGCGCCGGCGTCGAGGAACAGGTGCATGTACGGGTCGGGCGCCTTCGTCGACGGCACGCGGTCCTCGGCGATCGCGAGGATCAGCTCCATGCCCAGGTGCTCGCGGTACCAGTCGACGGTCTGCTTGGCGTCGCGGCAGCGGTACGCGACGTGGTGGATCTTGCGGATCAGCATCGGGGTCTCCTCAGTCGGCGCGCAATCGTAACGCTTGTGACGATCGGGTCGGGGGCACCGTCATACCGGGGCGCGCATGCGTATGAACAAAGTTTGCGCTGGATCAAATGCACGTCAGCGCGGGCCTTTCCGTCACTTTCGTTACCATCGGCGCATGGACCTGCAGCAGTTCTTCCCCTACCGGCTCGCGGTGCTGGCCGAGGCCGTCAGCCGCGCGATCGCCGACGTCTACGGCGAGCGCTTCGACCTCACGCGCGACGAGTGGCGCGTGCTGGCGGCGCTGGCCGGCGGCCCGATGAAGACGGGCGACGTGATCGCGCACACGACGCTCGACAAGATGCAGGTCAGCCGCGCCGTGACCCGGCTCGAGGCCCATGGGCTCATCGAGCGCGAGCAGGTCGCCAGTGACCGGCGCGCGCGCGTGCTGCGGCTGACGCCGGCCGGACGCGCGCTGTTTCGCCGCATCGCGCCGCTGGCGCGCGCGCGCGAGGCCTTCCTGCTCGACGCACTCGACGCCGACGAGCGCCGCGTGCTCGACCGCGCGATCGACAAGCTGCGCGAGCGTGCGCGACTGCTCGCACAGACGGGCTGACGGTGATCGTCCACGCCGACGACGCGCTCGTCGTCGCCGACAAGCCCGCCGGGATGCTCGCGGTGCCCGGCCGCGGCGAGCACAAGGCCGACTGCCTGTGGGCGCGCGTGCGCGAGCGCTTCGCCGACGCGCTCGTCGTGCACCGGCTCGACCAGGCCACGTCGGGCCTCGTCGTGTTCGCGCGCGGGGCGGCGGCGCAGCGCGCGCTGTCGCGCGCGTTCGCGGCGCGCGAGGTCGGCAAGGCCTACGTGGCCGTCGTCGCCGGCGCGGTCACCGGCGAGGCCGGCGAGATCGACCTGCCGCTGGCCGCCGACTGGCCGAACCGGCCGCGCCAGGTCGTCGACCGCGAACGCGGCAAGCCGTCGCTGACGCGCTGGCGCGTGCTCGCGCGCGGCGCCGGCACGACGCGGCTCGCGCTCGAACCCGTGACCGGCCGCTCGCACCAGCTGCGCGTGCACCTGATGGCGCTCGGCCACCCGATCGTCGGCGACGCACTGTATGCGCCACCCGCCGTCGCCGACGCGGCGCCGCGGCTGCTGCTGCACGCCACGCGCCTGGCGTTCGTGCACCCGGCCGGTGGCGGCGCGGTCGCGTTCGAGTCGCCGCCGCCGTTCTGACCCCGTGCGGAACCGGGCGCGGGTGCGCGGCTCACAATGGGCTGTCGACGTTCACGGAGCGCCCCATGCCCGCCACGTTCCCCCGCCGCCGCGTGCTGCACCTGGCCGCCGGCGCCGCGCTGATCGGCGCGCCGGCCGTCTGGCGCAGCGCGCTCGCGCAGTCGCGTCCGCTGCGGCCGACACCGTCGCAGACCGAAGGCCCGTTCTACCCGCTCGACATTCCCGACGACCACGACGCCGACCTGCTGCGCCACGGCACGCTCGTGACGACGCGCGGCACACCGGCCACGGTGGAGGGCAGCGTCGTCGACCTCGACGGCCGTGCGGTGCGCGGCGCGGTCGTCGAGATCTGGCAGTGCGACGTCGACGGCGTCTACAACCACCCGGGCGACCCGCGCCGCCACGACCCGGCGTTCCAGGGCTTCGGGCGCACCCCGGTCGACGCCGACGCGCGCTGGCGCTTCCGCACGCTGCGCCCGGTGCCCTACAGCGGGCGCACGCCGCACATCCACGTCAAGGTCCGGCTCGGCGCGCGCGAGCTGCTGACGACGCAGCTCTACGTCGAGGGCGACCCCGGCAACGAGCGCGACTTTCTGTGGCGTCGCTTGCGCGACGACGAGCGCGCGCTGATCACGGTGCCGTTCCGCCCGGCGGCCGACGGCGTGCGCGCGACGTTCCCGATCGTCGTGCGGACCTGAACGTCAGTCGGCCGCGGCGCGCAGCGGCGCGCGCAGCCGCGCGTCGAACTCGGCCGGCGCGACGTACTGCAGCACCTCGCGCCCATCGGCGTCGATCGTCACCGCGAGGCCGAGCTCGGGGTACAGCCAGTGCTCGAGCCGCGTGCCGGTGCGCACACGCTCGGCCGGCTCGCCGAAGCGCTGCGCGACGGTGGCCGCGTCGAGCTGCGCGGCGGGAATGAAGGTCAGCCCGGTGATCAGCGCCTGCCGCGCCGCGGCCAGATCGGTGGGGGCGAGGCGGTGCCGCCACGTGCCCTCGCCGCCCGCGTCGCGCTGCGTCGAGCGCGCGCGCCACGCGCGGCGCTGCGCCTCGTCGGCGGCCGCGGCGATCACGAGGCGGCCTTCGACGAAGCCGGCCTGGAAACGCTCGACGTAGGCCTCGAGCACGCCGGGCTCGTCGCCGCGCGCGACGAGCGCGACCTGAAGGTCGTCGTCGCGCCGGCTCGCGGCGGCGAGCGGGCTCGCGCCGAGCGTGAGCCCGAACACGCGCGTCGCGCCGCCCGGCAGCACCTCGACCTGCCACGGCAGACCGTGCGCGTCGGCCACCGGCGCCGCGGGCGCGCGCCAGGCCTGCCACAGCGGCGGCAGCAGCGCGGCGGCCAGGATCGCACCGCCGGCGGCCAGCGCGACGAGCCACGGGCGGGTCCACCATTCCTTCATCATGTCATTGTCCCGCGCCGCGGTGGCGTGCCCTCGCGCGCCGCGGCCGCTATGCTGCACCCATGAACATGCACCTGACCGTGATCACCGGCGCCTCGCGCGGCCTGGGCCGCGCGATGGCCGCGCAGCGGCTGCGCGAAGGCCACCACGTGCTGACGATCTCGCGCCACCCCGACGCGACGCTGGCCGCACCGGCCGGCGCCGTGCTCGAGCAGTGGGCGGCCGACCTCGCGCAGCCGCTGGCCGTCGCGCAGCGCCTCGAAGCCTGGCTCGGCGCGCTCGACGGCGTGTGCTTCGCCAGCGCCGCGCTCGTCAACAACGCGGCGCTGCTGACGCCGCCGGGGCCGATCGGCGCGACGACGGCCGAGGCGTTGTCGGCGGCAATGCGCGTGGGGCTCGAGGCGCCGGTGCTGCTCGCGCAGGCCTTCGTGCGCGCGACCGCCGCGTGGCCGGGCGCGCGCAAGCTGCTCAACATCTCGTCGGGGCTCGGCCGCTTCGCGATGGCCGGCAGCGCGCCGTACTGCGCCGTCAAGGCCGGGCTCGACCACTTCAGCCGCGCGCTCGCGCTCGACGAGGCGCTCAAGCCGAACGGCGCGCGCGTCGTGTCGCTGGCCCCCGGCGTGATCGACACCGACATGCAGGTGCAGCTGCGCAGCGCCGACGCGGCCGTGTTCACAGAGCGCGAGCGCTTCGCGCAGCTGCACGCGCGCGGCCAGCTCGACAGCCCCGCCGCCGCCGCCGCGAAAGTGCTGGCCTACCTCGACCGCGCCGACTTCGGCGCGCAGCCGGTGGCCGACGTGCGCGACGCCTGAGAGCGTGAGAGTTTTTCGTCCGCTGCCCTCGTGCTGGCATGTCTCTGGCTTGCTGTTGGGCATGAGCGATCCGAAGCACCAAGACAGCGTGGCCGGGGTTTTGTTCGAGGACTTGGTGCGCGTCGATGAGCAAGCGGTGCAGGCCGCCGTGCAAGCGCGAGCCGTTGCGCTGCGCGCGCAGCCGCCGCGGCTGCTGCAGCCCAACCGCAAGCAGATCGAACTGCGAGCATCGGACCTGGAGTCGCTGCTGGGCGAGGATCACCGAGCGCGGCTGGTATGGGGCTACGTCGAGCGGCAGGACCTGAGCCGGCTGACCGATGCGATCAAGGCGCGCGGCAGCAATGCCGGACGCGCGGCGATCGACCCGCGCATCCTGTTTGCGCTGTGGCTGTACGCCACGCTCGAAGGCGTGGGCAGCGGGCGCGAGCTGGCGCGGCT